>JBAQNP010000046.1:0-1671 GCA_049303905.1 Candidatus Moraniibacteriota bacterium | reverse complement strand
GGTAGCTAAACAGGGTAGTCGTGGTTATGAAGAGGGTATTAATATCGGTTCTTTTGCGGGTATCGCCCCAATTGGCAATCCTCGTTTTGCCGCTATTGTAAAAATAGATAATCCCAAAGATGTAGAGTGGGCAGAGTCTAGTGCGGCGCCAGCTTTTGGGGAAGTGATGAAATTTTTATTAAACTATTATAATGTTGAGCCGACTGAACTGATAGTGAAATAAAAAATAATTTGTTAAATTAGCAAGATGAAATCAAAAAAAATAATTTACTTAGAAAAAATTCTCCGTTTTATGGCGGTGGCTATTTTATTGAGACATAAGCCTAGGATTGTGGGGATCACTGGTTCAGTGGGTAAAACTTCTACCAAGGAAGCAGTTTTTTTGGTTTTGAAAAATAATTTCAAAGTGAGAAAAAATGAAGAGAACTATAATAATGAAATTGGCATCCCGCTTACCATTATCGGAGCCAAAACTGGTGGGCGAAATTTATTTAAATGGTTAGAAGTTTTCTGTCGCTGGATTTATTGGTTAATTGCGCCTTTCGGTTATCCAAATATTTTAGTTTTGGAAATGGCGATTGATAGACCAGGAGATATGAAATATTTGATGGAATTTATCCCAGTAGAAGTGGGAATCCTTACTAATGTTTCCTCAAGTCATTTGGAGTTTTTTAAAAACATCAAGGAGATTGCCAAGGAAAAAAGTATTTTAGTGAAATCTGTCGTGGGTAGCGGCATCGCAATTTTAAATACAGACAATCCTTTTATTAAGGAGGAAATGGATAAAATAAAAACTAAGATTGTTACTTATGGTTTTAACGAAGCTGCTGATATCCGTGTGACGGATACTCGTTTTAATTATGATGAAAAAGGGGGAGCGAGGGGATTAAGTTTTAAATTAAATTATGAAAATAAAACTATCCCACTACGTTTGCCAAAGATAATGGCTAAGCATCAACTTTATTCAGCTTTGTCTGCGGTGGCAGTGAGCGAATATTTCAAAGTTAATTTAATTGAAGCTCTTAAATCGTTAGAGGATTTCCAATCACCGCGAGGAAGGATGAATTTGATCGGAGGAATTAATGATAGTCATATTATCGACGATACTTACAATGCGTCACCAGTTTCTTCTTTAGCAGCTTTGGCAACCATGGAGCAAATAGACGCCAAGCGAAAAATTGTTATCTTGGGTGATATGCTTGAATTAGGCGAGGATTCAGAGCGTGGTCACATAGAGGTTGTGCGAGCCGTATTGGAGGGAAAATTTGATAAGTTAGTGGTGGTTGGAAAAAGAATGCACCTGGCAGCCAAAACTTTGTTGGGTAATAATAATGATATAAAAAGTGTTTTATTTTTTGATAATCCTACGGCGGCGGGTAGCGATATCCGTGAAATTGTAGAAGAGGGTGATTTGATTTTAGTAAAAGGTTCGCAATCAATGCGGATGGAAAAAGCTATTGAGGAATTAATGGCCAATCCAGAGCAGGCAGGTGAATTGATTTGTCGCCAATCTAAATTTTGGAAAAATAAAGAATATCGGGAAGTTTAAGTTTTTCTTGCTTTAACTTTAAATTGCTGATATCATTTTTATTGTGATTTTAAATAAAATAATTTAGTTTAAAATTTTATTTTATTAAATAATTACTATATTAAAAGCAAACTAACAATTAC
>JBAQNP010000045.1:0-2074 GCA_049303905.1 Candidatus Moraniibacteriota bacterium | reverse complement strand
CGGGCTCCAATCTCTGGGCACGTACCAAATATCAGTGGGCATCGCATGCCAAATTTGTCACCAAGCATCTCTTCCGCCTCACCTATCCCACCGCCTATCTTTATGACATCTTTATTTATCCGCTCTGGCTCCTCAAGGGTCTACTTAAATGAACAAACTCTCTATCATCATACTCAATCAGCCAAATATTACAGATTTTGCCGCAGCGCGTAACGCTGAGCTAGCCAAAGCCAAAACTGACTGGGTCATGTTTGTCGATAGCGACGAAAAGATCACACCCGCTCTCAAAGACGAGGTGCTAAAAGCCATCGAGTCCCCAGATTTCGATGCCTATTACATCCCGCGCCTCGACACATTCCTGGGACGTGAGTTACGGCACGGTGAGACAGGCCATGCTAAATTTGTTCGCCTAGCACGTAAAGAGTATGGCAAATGGGAAAGACCTGTACACGAGGTATGGATAGGTAAAGGTAAAGTGGGTATTCTCACCTCGCCATTACTGCACGAATCACACAAAACAATTTCTTCATTTCTAGACAAAATAAACACCTATTCGACACTTGATGCCGAGTATCGATTCAAACATGGCATTAAAAGTAGTTTATGGAAAATCTGGGTCTATCCACTCGCCAAGTTCAAGTACAACTATTTCTTACGGCTTGGTTTTCTCGACGGTACCCCAGGTGCGATCATAGCCATCATGATGAGTTTCCACTCTTACCTGACTTGGACAAAACTCTATCTCCTATGGCACAAAAAATAGTTTACTGGCTCCTCATCGCGCTCATTCTCTCACTTGGCTTTGGCCAGCTTTTGCGCTTCGATTTTTATGGTATCCCCATCTACCTCCACGACATTTTAGTTCTCTTATTCCTTGTATCGGCCCTAGTTCCGAACTTTGTAAAAAACAAGGTTCGGAACTTTGTTTTTCCAGGTTATTTAAAAATATTTATTCTCGCTCTCATACTTTCATCCCTCCGTGCCCTCACGCTCTACCCATTGTCTTCCCTCCTAGTCCCTTCTCTTTACCTGCTCCGCCTCCTCACCTATCTCGCCTTATATTTATTACTTCAAAAATCCAAACTTCAGGTACCAAAATTAGTATTTTTGATCGCGGGCATAGTCGCACTAACCATTGGTCTTATTCAGTATTTCTTTATGCCTGACATGCGCATTTTCCAGTACCTTGGCTGGGACGATCATTTGAGCCGTCTCACGCTCCCCCACTTTGACCCCACCTTTACGGCAGTCATGCTTGGCTTGTTTGCTTTATCCTTGCCTGTTAATCAATGGTTCATTGGTGCATTGGTGTGTTTGTCAATTTTGCTTACCTACTCTCGCTCGGTCTGGCTCTCTCTCGCTTTCACTTTTGCCTATTTCATGATGAAAAACAAGAAATACAAATACTTGATTATTGGGATTTGTTTATTGGTTATTCCAATATCGCTTTTGCCAAAGCGATTCGGAGAAGGTACCAATCTCCTTCGTACCTATAGCATCAGCTCACGCGTTGAATCCGATTTATCCTATATAACAAAATACAAATGGGACCTAGTTCTAGGTCGTGGTCTCAATACGCTAATACTGGATCAAGATACAACTCACGCTAGCGGTCCCAACAATAGTTATCTCTACTTACTCACCACGACAGGAGTTTTAGGATTAGTCGGGTGGGGGATATTTATGTGGTCTATTTATCAAAAATCTCGTTACAAACCCATGTTAGTATTTTTCTTTGTCGCCTCACTATTCAACAATGTGATGTTTTACCCTTTTGCTTTATTATGGATATTTCTAATAGATGATTTGGTTTAATGGTCCAATGGTCTAATAACTCATGGTTCCCACCGAAGCTTGATCGAGCTCAAGTTTTCGTTGCCTGCTTTATCCACTGCCTTGATTTGTAGCTCCTGGTCGCCCTCGACCAGCTGATAGGTCAAACTAAATTTCTGATCAGCCGAAATGATCGCCATCCTCTCTCCTATATAAACTTTTGAGCCCTGCTCCGAGACAGAGCCATTAAATGTCGTAATCCGCTGCGATTGACCCCTAAATACCTCACCTTCTTTTGGTG
>JBAQNP010000044.1:0-28353 GCA_049303905.1 Candidatus Moraniibacteriota bacterium | reverse complement strand
ACGCATTTGGTCGGGCCGAGTTATAAATTTTAGCGAAAAAGTTGAAAATTTATCTTTCTATGAGCTCGGATGGCCTTTTTCTTTTTTGCCACTTTTCTTTTGGGAAAAGAAAAATGGCGAGGAGTTTTTTCTTTCTGTAAAAAATTTAAATAACAATTATTTAAGTTCATGAATTCTAATTAAATCGAATTTGTCAGTATCCGTTTCCCAAACAGCAAAGGTCGGGGGATATATTTCGCCGGCGAGAGTGCCGGGGTTGAGGAGAGTGCATTCTTTTTGATTGGCGTCGGCTTTGAATTTTTCAACCCAGGGTTTATGAGTGTGGCCATAGAAAACAAAATCATATTTTCCGGTTCGCGCGAGTCCTTTGGCTTCTTGCGGATAATGAACAAAAGCCACATTTCTTGCCCCGCGGCCGTTAGGTTTTGCGGGGTCAATCACCGCTTCGCCAAATTTTTTGAAAATGTAAGTGTTGCGATATTTTTTCTCATCGGCAAGTTCAAGAAGATCATCATAATCGGCATTGCCATAAGTATAAAGGATATTTCCCGAAAAATTATCATTCATAAAATCAAGCGTTTCAAGTGAGGCCATATCCCCGCAACAAATCATCGTCTCGATTTTTTCTCGCCCACAAAAATCCAAAACCTTTTGGAGATTGACTTCATTATTGTGAATGTCGGAGGTGATTGCGATTTTTGGCATATTTTTTTATTGCTTCGCCCAATAATCTAGGTCGTCGTCTTTTTCTTTTTCTATTTTTTCTTCAAGGATATTTTTATTATCAAAAAGTTCCCCATATGTTTTGCTAGCATTCCAAAGAAGTTCATAAAAAGTGCGCATAGTGCGAACCAAGTCTTTACTTTCAATAATCATTCCGAACCCTTCTTTTCTTGTGCTGAGGATGGCAACTTTGTTATCCCAAATTCCAAAAACAGTGGGAATGTCCAAGCCATGCGGTGCAAATTTAACGCGACGGTAAGTTTTGTCAAAAGTAGTTGGGTCTAGATATTTGTAGGTATCCACTTGTTGTTCCGTAATTTGAATAGAGCGAACCCAATATTTTTCTTTAGCTCTTTTTTCGATATGTTCTTCGAGAAATTTTTCACCGACCGTTTCGATAATTGGGCGAATGGGTGAAACCCAGTCTACTTTCTTGGTGGTGGTCTCTAGGGCAAGATTATATATTTGGCGCAGACCTGCTTGTCCTTCGTAGTAAGTTATTTTAGGTTTAGCTGTTCCAGTATTATCCAAAGAACAGAGTTCGGGTAATATTTGATTGAGCAGTTGTTCTTTTTTTCGGATGCTTTTTTTGAGTTTTTCTGGCGGAGAGGCGATGTAGATCTTTCTTTTACCCTTAATTGATTCAGTGATAAGTCCCATCGGCTCAAGTTTCTTGAGCATTTCATAGACGGTGCTCCGTTTTATCCCTGATTTTTCAGACAAATCATGGATATTTGTCGCTCCAAGTTCAAGAGCAGCCAGATAAACCTTGGCCTCTTTTTCTTCTAATCCAATTAATTTTAGGTTGTTTTCTAGACTCATAATTGATTCCATTATAGCAAATGACGAGGAAATTGTCAATACTTTTAATAGCTTAATGCTCAATATAAAGCAAAAAAAGTGATATTCAATTAAATAGCACAGGATTATTGACATTTCGTTGATTTTGGTATATAATAGGCCGTTATGATAATAATGAGTGAAGCTTAAAAACTAAATAAAAGGAGAGGAAAAATGAAAAATAATATAGATGTGCTGAAGGAAGAATTGTGGAATAGTATTCAGGATCCGAGAGAAATTTACAAAAATGAAATTATCGCTGACATTAGAAGTGTTTTGAAATTAGGGGAAATGGACAGAAACCTGATTCGAAAGGTTGTAAATAGTAATATTTCGGTAAAAAAATTATTAAATGACGAGGCTATTTATGAGAAGGCAAAACTCATTCATAGAAAGACTGAAATAGAAAAGCAGATTCTCATAACGTTGATTGATGTTTTGCAACCAATTGAAAATGGTGATGTTGCGGATAGTTACATCGAAAGCCTCATGGAAGTTTGGGGCGAATGTTCTCAAATTGGAATGATTCCAAGTCCAAAACAAAAAAGTTGCTTCATTGAGTCGGACGTTCCCCATGATATAACCGTACCATTTTTACTCAGGATTTCGGATGGGTCTTATGTTCTTGATGATAGTCCTAGTGTATGGAAGAAGTCTAGTGAGTATTATCAAAAAAGAAAGAATGCGTGGTTTTCTGAAAATAGCGACTATGCATTTTTAAATTTGATGTGCTCTGATTTTGATCATGCGCCAGAAAGATGTGTTGCTAGGTTGCCATTTTTTCGGTATATGATTTTAAAAATTATTGAAAAAACTGGCAAACTGAAAATTAAGATATCTGGTAGTGAGCAGAGAACATATGAGACGAGGGAGTACGGCTGTCCTGGCTGGCGACATATTAATCTTTTTGAATTCTGGAAAGATTGGTTTCGTCAATTTCCTAATGTGGAGGTCTATCGGGGAAATTATATTCCAGATGACTTTTGTAAAAAAATCGAAGAGATTACCGGAAAAAATAGAAAGAACTTTAAATTTACAGGAGGTTGGTTGTAAGGGTGGAGGCGAGTCAGCCTAAAAAAACTCGCTAACCACAAAAAAACAAGGCCAAGTTTGTTATTACACAGACTTGGCTTTTTATTTTCTCGAAAAATAATTTTCTAAAAAGAAAGGTAGGCGCCCATCGTGGTGCCTGCCGATTTTTATTTTGGAATGCAAGTTTATTTTTACCTTGTAAATATAAAGTACACTTTATATTTACACAATTATTAAATCCGTTTTTTAAGTCCGAAAAGATTAGTGTTTCGCATTAACTATGAAATAAATTCCAGATAATTATCTTTAGTTATAACTTCATAGGAGCTGTTAGTATAAGTTTCGAGCCAATCTTTGGGTGGTTTTATTTTATTTTTATTCCATTTAATTTCATAACCAAAAAGTTTCCCCTCCCTTTCTTCGATCCAATCAATTTCCTTTTGATCATAAGTGCGCCAAAAATAATTATTGGAATATATTTTTTGATATTCTTGTTTTTTTATTCTTTCATTAATTATATAATTTTCCCAAAGCATCCCGATGTCATCGCGGATATTTAGCGGATTAAAATTATTTATAAGAGCATTGCGAATTCCATTATCATAAAAATAGTAGCGTGGATTTTTTGTGATTTCTTTTCGCAAATTTCGGCTGAAACCATCTAGACGAAAAATAACGAAAGTCTGCTCTAGAAGATCTAGGTATTTTTCCACGGTGTTTTTGCTCATCCCGAGTTTCATGCCAATTTCTGCATAAGAAACTTCCTTACCTATTTGAAAAGCGATCATTTGCGCAAGGCTGGCGATTTTTTTTGAATTTCTGATTCCGTCTAATTCGAGAATATCTTTGAATAAATAGGAGTTGACTATTTCTTTTAATATATCGGCTTGTTTTTGATTATCTTTTGTTAGAATTATTTCTGGATAGGAACCAAATATTAATCTATTTTCCAAATTAGATTGAGTTTCGATCAGATTTTCTTTTAGTTCAATCTGAGCTATGGGAAAAAGTCTAAGTGTGAATTTTCTACCCGTAAGAGGCTCGCCGATATTTTTCAAAAGATCAAAAGTAGATGAGCCAGTGGCGATAACTTTTATATTTTCGATATGATCGACAATTAATTTTAGGTTTATTCCGATATTGGGAATTTTCTGAGCTTCATCAATGATAAGCAACTTATTCTCGCCGACAAAGCCTTGTAATTTGGCTATCGATTGGCTGGATAGATATTCATGAGAGGCTATGTCATCACCTTGGACGAATAGATACTTTTCCTTAATATTCTTTAAAAAATCATTTAGTAAAGTGGTTTTCCCGATTCTTCTAGCTCCTAATATAACAATAACTTTATTGGGGGTTAATAATTTAGTTAAGCTAGTTGATTGTTCCCTGAATAGATACATATTTTTATTAATACAGTTTATTAACTGACTGTATTATATCAAATACAGTCAGTTGTGTCAAGCTTTTTGATTAAAACAGCTTATTTAAGTCTAAAACTCCTCAAAAGCTTAATATCGTCTGCGACACGATCGTGTTGGGTTTCCAAAATCATATCAATCTCATTTTTTTGGGCAAAAGCGACGATATTTTTGAAGGCATCACTGCCAATTAGGCCTTCGCCGATGTGGGCGTGGCGGTCTTTTTTGGAATTGCACTCAGTGAGGCTGTCATTGGCGTGAATCAGTTTTATATTTTCAAGACCAATTTCTTGGTCAATTTTTTCTAGGAGGGACAGGTCGCGACCTGTCCTTACATTAAAATCACGCCAATCATAACCAGAAGCAAAAGAATGTTGAGTGTCGAGACAAATACCAGCGATGAAAGGGGATTTTACGCCCTTAATAATTTCAGCTAGTTCGGATAAATTATCACCAATAATTTCTCCAGCACCAGCACTGTTTTCTAAAATTAATTTGGTTTCTCCTCTATATCCTTCTAGGGTTTTTTGTAACATCTCAATTGTTTTTTTGACTGCTTCTTTTTGTCCAAGATCTTTGGCAGTGCCAAGATGCGTCATTACATATTTTGCACCGAGGAAATTTCCTCGTTCCAATTCATCGCGAACAACTGAAACTGAGCCATAGCGAATGCGATTATTCTCTGAGGCAAAGTTGATATAATAGGGCGTATGAATGTAGAAATTTTCTAGGGAATATTTTTTAATTTCTTCTTTGAATTTTTCAATAACTTCTGGGGTGAGTTCTGGCGCTTTGCCACCTTGAGGAGAACGAGAGAAAATTTGAAAACATTCGCAACCTAAATCATGGGCTCTCTTTGGAGCTTCAAAAATTCCTCCGGCGATTGAGATGTGACAACCAATGTTCATAGTAGTGAGCGTGATTAGATTAGGATAGTTTTATTTTAGCATAAAAAAAGAGCGATAAGAAAGTCGCTCAAATTTCTAATTTTCAAGTTTCAATTTTCAGTGAATTTTCAAGTTAAAAATTTTCAAAAAAATTATTGGAATTGAAAATTTGTCATTCACTGAAAATTGTGAATTGAAAATTTTATACTATCTGCCAGCCTTCTGCGGTTTCGACTATTTTCCCTTTGATTTCAAAGCCTGAGGCGAGGCGGTGGCCACCGCCGCCAAATTGAGCCGCGATTCTAGAGACATCGACGCCTTTGTATTCTTCAGAGCGAAGACTGCCTTTGATTATTCCATCGTTTCGTTCGGAAAGAATAAGGGCGAATTTTGTGCCTGGGACGGTGTTTAGAATTCCGGAAACCTGAGCAATGTCGTCACTAGTGGCGCCACACTCATCCATTTCTTTTTGCGTGAGAACCGAAACAATCATTCCGTTTTCCGGATTGATCTTGGCTTTTTCAAAAGCTCTGCCCCACAGTTTTAAGGTAGAAATATTTTTATTGGAAAAGGCAATGTTAATTATCTTAGTAATCGGTGCGCCATTTTTCATTAAATTTGAAGCGATCTCCATCACGCGTACGGTAGTGTTGGAATGCTGGAACATCCCAGTGTCACCCAAGATTCCCAAAAGTAGAAAAGTGGAAATTGGCCGAGTAAGTTTAATTTTGTTAAATTCCAAAAAATCATAAATAATTTCACAAACAGAAGAATAGGTTGGGTCAATGACATTAATATCACCCGCAATTTTGATGTCAGGATGATGATCCAAGATTGCAATTACTTGATTTTCGGTGAAATCAGGCATTATTTTTTGAAAACCTCGTTCAACACTGTCCGTGGCAATCACAAGATTATATTTTTTGAGATCTAGCGCAGATGGAAAATGAAAATAATTTGGAGAAAGACTTTCAAGATAGGTTGGATAGGGATCAAAGCAAGCAATGTCAACATTTTTCCCTAGAGATTTTATATATTCATATAACGCCAAAACCGAACCAACCGTATCAGAATCTGGACGGGAATGTGCAAAAAGAAGAATATCTTGCGATTCTTTGATTACGAAATTTAGAGTGTTGAATTCTTGACTATACTTAAGCATTTTTCTTGCATTTTAAGAGGCTTTACATTTACGAAAATACGAATTAAACGAAATTACTAATGTGTTAAAATTCGTACTTTAGCTAGATTAGTATTTTCGTAAATTATTTGCCCACAAAGACTATTAAATCTCTCTTAATATCTTCTCGATTTTATCCGCCTCTGATTCTGTGAGATCTAGGCGAAATTCAATTTTAGGCAGTGGACGCATATGGAGTCTTTTGTTAAGCTTACCCTGAATTTGAAAGACTTCTTTTTCTAGGGTTTTCATAGCATAAGAGAATTCTTTTTCTGGGAAAACACTAACAAACACTCGAGTATAGCGAAGATCAGCTGTGGTGTCAACCTTGGCGATGGTAATAAAAACCCCGTCTTTCAAAGAGAGGTCCTTAAATATAATATCATTAGTATGTTTTTTGATTAGTTCGTTGATTCTTTCAATTCTAGCGTTCATAGATATTAGAAATAAGTGAAAAAGAAAATAGAAATTGGCTCAAGAAAAAAGAAAAAAGTTTTTTATCCATTTTCTAATTTCAAATTTCTTAAACTACTTTCTAATTTCCAATTAACCATTTACTATTTTTAGAGTGTTCTTTTTTTAATTTCTTCCTTATAACTCAAAAGAATGTCGCCTTCTTTGATTTTAGTATTTCCTAAGAAAGTTATTCCACATTCTTTGCCAGAAACACATTCATCGACATTAACCTTGTTTTCTTGCAAGTTGTTTAATTTTCCTTTACCGATAACTTCTTCGCCTCGCATGACTTCAATGAGGGAGCTGTTGACCATTTTCCCATTGGTTATTTTTCCGCCGATAATCATGTCGCCTTTGCCAGTTTTGAAAAGTGCCAATACTTTCATTTTGCCAAAATCAACTCGCTCAATGATTGGTGGAAGCATAGCAACCAATTTGCCCTTGATATCCTCTACGAGTTCATAAATAATTTTATAATTTTTGATTTCTACGCCAGCGGTTTCAGCCATTCTTTTGGCCACAGGAGTTGTTTCCACGCTGAAGCCATAAATAATTGCGCCAGAAGTTCCAGCTAGTCGAACATCTGATTCGGTGATGTTGCCAACTCCGGTTTCAATATAATCAATAGCGACTTCTTCGGATTTTATCTCGCCCAAAATTTGACCAAGCGCTTCCAGTGATCCTTGCACGTCAGATTTCAAAATTACATTCAATCGTTTTATCTTTTCCGAAGCAATTACTCGCATCATTTTCTGAGCGCTAAAAGCTTCTCCTTCAGAATTTTGCAGTAATCCTCCTTGTGAGCGGGATTTACTTTGAGATTTTTCTGGAGCAACTTGCAAGATATCATTGGAGTTTGGTGAAGAGTGAAGACCAATGATACTCACTGGTGTGCCTGGGACAGCTTCATTGATACGCACGCCTTTAAAATCTTCAATTCTTTTTATTCTTCCTGAAACTGCGCCAGCGATAACATCTTGACCTTCTTTGAGTGTTCCAGTTTTTATAAGTACGGTAGCAACTGGTCCTTTTTGCGGATCAAGATGGGATTCCAAAATAATTCCCAGTGGATCGCGCTTATAGTTGGCTTTGAAATCTTCCACTTCGGCGATAAGAAGAATATTGTCTAAAAGATCATCAATGCCAATGTTTTGCTTGGCACTTATCTTGGAAGCAAGAACTTGCCCGCCCCATTCTTCTAAAACTATTCCCGCGTCAGCCAATTCTTGTTTAACTCTTTGAATATTTATTTCCGGTTTGTCAATTTTGTTGATGGCTACCACGGTTGGAATTTTTTTGGCCAAAAGATATTCGATAACTTCTTTAGTTTGCGGACGTACTCCATCATCGGCGGCTACAACGAGTACGGCGATATCGGCGATACTCACTCCGCGTTCACGCATAGCGCTGAAAGCTTCATGTCCTGGAGTATCCACGAAAGTGATGAGTTGGCCTTTTTTCTTGACTTGATAGGCGTTGATATGCTGAGTAATTCCGCCAGATTCTTTGGCAGCGACATTGGCTTTTCTGATTGTATCAAGTAGGGTTGTTTTGCCATGGTCAACATGTCCGAGAATCGTGACAATTGGTGCGCGACTTTTTAGATTTTCACCAGATTCTTTTTCTTTTTTCATTTCCTCATTTAATTTTTCAATAGTCATTCCTTCTCCAGTTTCGATGAGTTCTTCGGAAACTTCAAAACCTAAGTCAGAAGCGATAATAGAAGCGGTTTCAAAATCAATTTTTTCATTTATCGTAGCCAAAATACCATTCTTCATTAGTTCAGTGATGACAAGATTAAGAGGTGTGTTCAAAATTTCACTGAATTTTTTGACGGTAATAGATTGAGGCAGGGATATTTTTTTGATAGTTGGTTCAGGCATGAATATTTTTTTATAAATTATTTTATCTTTTGACTTTTAGTGGCTAATTTTATAGCTTCTTTTTCTTCTTCTGTTAAGGGATGTTTTTCGGAGATGCCACTCACGATTGATTTGGAATAAATTTTAGCACCTTCGCGAGTAAAGAGAGAAGAAATGGTTATGCCATCATTTTTTCCATTGAGAAGAGCAAGAGAAAAACTTTGGTCGCCTCCAACATCCTTGAATGGATTGAATCGGATTAGGCCGAATTTGTGAAAACCGCGAGAAGCTAGAGCATTAATTTGATTGGAAATGTTATAGAGCTCCTGAATGTCCTTGTCGAGAAGTTTCAGATTTTTAGAGTGAGACAAAATTAGCTCCTCAACATTTTTCACTGAACTTTCAGCAAAAAAGGCCTTATTCTTTTTTTTGAGTTTAGAAAGCTGAATTTGAAGAAAGATGATCCAAGACAAAAAAAGCAGAAATAATCCGAAAAAAGCTAAAAATATCAGATTGGCATTATTTTGAACAAAATTTCCTATAATTGTCATATTTTTCTAAATCTAACTTCCTTTAGGCTAGCATTTAATAGGGCTAGTGTAAAGGCGGAAGCGAGAGGATTCGAACCTCTGGTCGCCGGTAAGGCGACAGCGGTTTTCGAAACCGCCCCATTCGGCCACTCTGGCACGCTTCCGTATAAAAATGGATTCAACCCCTGCCTGCCGGTAGGCAGGACTCTGCCAACCCTCCTTCTATACTATTTAATCTACAAGAATATTAGGATATTATCAAATTTTTTTTGCAGTGGATAATTCTAATATTGTTAAGTTTGCAAAAATATTGTAGAATAATAATATAAATTGATAGGTTGGTTTTACGAACTACGAAATTAATACTAAATACGAAAGTACGAAAATGGTTGTCCGTATTTTCGTAAATAATAAAAATGTCTTTTGAAAAAAATATAAATTATGCTGTTAAATTTTTGAATCCAGATGAGATAATTTCCAAGCTGGAAATTTTTCCTGGAATGAAGATTGCGCATTTTGGATGCGGAACAGGTTTTTTTACTTTTTCAGTGGCAAAAAAAGTTGGTGAAAGTGGACTTGTATATGCGATTGATATTCAATCATCAAAAATTGAAACAATGCAAAGTCAGGCTAAAATGTTGGGACTAAACAATATTGACGCTTATAGAGCCAATCTAGAAGAAAAGAATGGAACTAAGATTAAAAATGAAGATGTAGACTGGGTGCTTATTATAAACATGCTCTATCAAAACAAGAAAAAGCAAGAAGTTTTAGAAGAGGCGCAAAGAGTACTTAAAGTTGGCGGAAAAATCTTGCTTATTGATTGGGAAAGTAAGGATCGATCACTCGGGCCAGAAATGGAAACAAGAGTTTCGCAGGATGAGTTGGCAGTTATTATTGAAAAAAGTGACTTGTCGATTTTGAAAAAAATAAACGTGAGTAATTTTCATTTTGGGTTAGTTTTAGTAAAATAAAAAAAGTAGAAAGCTTGCCTGCCGGAGAAGCAGGTAGTAAATAGTAAGAATAAAAATTCACCCTGTTAAATAAATTCTAAACTTTTTACAAAATTTTAGAATTAAGATTTGAGTATCACGCATATAAACAGGGGTGAATGAATAGATTTTAAAAATAAAACAGTAAGTTTGTTTCTCCTTCAGGGGACTCAAATCTTATTTAACAGGGTAAATGAAAATAAAAAAAATAATTATTGCGACTTTTATTTTAGGAACAATTTTAGTTATCTCGGGTTGTGGTTGCAAACCAGTGAGTCAGCATAAATATGATTTGAATTTGGAAATTTGGGGACCGTTTGATCAAGAAACAGCTATGCGAGAAATTTTTGAAAATTATGGCTTTATCAATCCTAATGTTGCTAAAATAACCTACAAAAAAATAGCTTATGAAAATTATCGTAAAGAACTTATTGAAGCGCTGGCTTCCGGACAAGGCCCGGATATTTTCATGGTGAATAATTTGTGGCTTCCAGCTTTTTCTGATAAAGTTTCTCCAGCGCCTGTTCTAACGGATTTAAAAATGATAACAGAACAAAAGTTCAAGAATAATTTTGTGGATGTGGCAACGGCTGATTTTGTAAATCAGGGAAAAGTATACGGGATTCCGTTGTCAGTCGATAGTTTGGCTCTCTATTATAATAAGGATCTTTTCAATCAAGCTGGCATTGCAAATCCACCAAGAACTTGGAATGAATTTATCGATGACGCGATAAAACTTACCAAGGTTGATTCTTTTGGAAACATCAATCAATCAGGAGCGGCGCTTGGCACGGTTTATAATGTCAATCGATCAACTGATATTCTAAATCTCATAATGTTTCAAAATGGAACAGAGATGATTGATAGCACTGGGAAAGTGGCTTTTGGTAATTCTATTTATGGAGCAAGTTCAAGTTCTGGTGGGGCAGTTTATCCGGGAGAGGAAGCTTTGAATTTTTATACGCAATTTGCTAATTCTAAATCATTTAATTATATTTGGAATTCGAATATGCACTATTCTATTGATGCTTTTTCCGAAGGAACAACTGCGATGATGATAAATTATTCTTGGAATATTGATACAGTTTCAAATAAATCACCAAAACTAAATTTTGCTATTGCTCCTGTTCCACAATTCGAAAACAAACCGGCGGTGAATGTGGCCAATTATTGGGGTTTTGTAGTGGCGAAAAATGCAGTGGCTAAAACTGCTCCCAATACTCCAGTAGTGAGTAATGATACGCGAGTGAAAGAGGCGTGGGAATTCCTGACATATTTTGGAACTAAACCGGATGGTGCATTTTCGCCAGTTGCTTCTGGCTCAGGAGTTGGAAAAACAGCTGGTACTAATTTTGATCCGGCCGTGAGTTTTCTTTTAAAAACTGAGCAACCAGCAGCACGACGTGATTTGATTGAGTTGCAAAAAACTGACGCTAAAATTGGAGTTTTTGCACTGGGAAATTTGGTGGCCAAAAGCTGGAGGCAAAAAGATTCCACAGCGGTGGAATCGATTTTCGCGGAAATGATTGATTCAGTTAATCGCGGTCAAGCCACAGTTTCTGATGCTATAAAAACCGGAGCGCAGAGGGTGAGTAATTTGTAATTACGAAAAATTCACCCTGTTAAATAATTTTAATTTTAAGAAAAAATTAAAATTAGATTTGCATATATAAAATAAAAAAGGATGAAAAATTAAATTAATATAATTTAGATAAGCTGTGTCTTGGTAGTAAGGCGCAAATCTTATTTAACAGGGTAAATGAAAAAAATAAAAATTGTTTTGCTGGGTGTGATTTTAGTGGGAGGGTTTTTTTCTCAAAGGGAAAAAGTTTTGGCTCAAGAGGTATGTGGATCTTCAAAAGTGCCACCTTTTGGATCATGTCAAGCGTGGTGTTCTGGAACTGATAAAGAAGATGTCGCAGGCTCAGAAGAATGTAAAGTGAATACGATTCAAACCACCTGTTGTGTTGCTGGCACAGTTCTTGATAATAATGCAAAATCTAGTGTAATAGAGAATGCTATTAAAGATGCAAACGAGAGAGCGGCAACAGCACTTAAAGAAGTTGAGAATATTACTAACCAAGGTTGTTGTATTAAAACGCTTATTAAGAATGATCCTGATTATGGGAAATCGTTAAATTGTAAAGATATTGATTTAACAAAAATAGAACAAGTGGCAAGTTGTCCAATTTTAGGTAAAATAGGAAGAGAGGCATGTCGTTTTCATCCAGCTGAATGCGGTGTAAGCACATCTGTTTACGAAGAAAATGCAGGTACACCTAACACAACAAATTTAAATTCTCCAATAGAATTTTCCAATCCAATCGGTGTCACAACAGTTTCGGGTCTTTTGGATTCGATTTTGAATAATTTGATGGGACTGATTGTAATTATAGCAGTCATTTTCATTATCATTGGTGGTATTATGTATATGACTTCGGCGGGTAATGAAAAAATGGTGACGCGAGCCAAGCAAACTTGGACGGGCGCAACGGTGGGTCTGGCTATCGCCTTGGCTTCTCCAACATTCCTCAAACAAATTAAAATTATTCTAGAATCAAATTCTGACACCGGTGGATCGGCGGATGCTTGGGTGAACAAAGCGCTCACAATTAAGGATATCGCAATTAATGTTTTGAATTTTCTGTTGTCAGTTTTCGGAGTTCTTGCTATAATTGCATTAGTCATTGGTGGTGGAATGTATCTGACTGCTTATGGGGATGAAAAGAAAATTGATTCTGGTAAAAAGATAATCACCTATGCGATAATTGGAATTGTGGTGGCGCTATCAGCCTTGGTTGTGACGAGACAAATCGCCAACCTTATCGGAGTTATGGCTAAATAAGTAGTAAGTAGCAAGTAGGAAGTAGCAAGCGAAAACTTGTCTACCGAAGAGGTATGATGCAAAAAAGAATAGAAAAATTTACAGATTTAGTAGCTTGGCAAGAAGGACATAAGCTAGTGATGTTTATATATGAGGAAACGGGAAAATTTCCTAAAAGTGAAATATTTGGACTAAGTAGTCAAATGAGAAGATGCGCAGTTTCGATTACTTCTTGTATCGCTGAAGGTTTTAGCAGAAATTCTTTGAAGGATAAAAATTATTTTTTCTACATATCATTAGGCTCTGTGACAGAATTGCAAAATCAACTGTTAATAGCAAGAGATTTGAAATATATAACAACAGAGAAGTTTAAAATAAATGCAGATCAGTCTGTTTTTGTTCATAAATTGATTAATGGCCTGATTAAAAGAAATAAAAACAAAGAAAAAGAAAATCTCTAGGTAGAATTTCATGCTTAATACTTTCTACTTAGTGCTTTCTACTTATATGAAAGGAGGTGTAAAATGAAAAATAAAATTAAATCAGTTGCGTATTCTATGATTTCGATGTCTTTGATTTTGACTCCGGCTTTGGCGAGCGCTCAGCTTTCCACTCCAACCGGAACGGGACTTCCAACAAGCTCACTAATGGACATTATCTCTAATATAATGTATTGGCTTTTGGCTGTTGTAGGAATCGTTGGCGTTATCGGATTTGCGATTGCTGGAATACTATATCTGACTGCTGCGGGAGATGAAGGACGAATCGGCACAGCCAAGAATGCTATGCTCTATTCTATAATTGGTGTGATCGTAGCTCTTGCAGGTCTCGTGGCTTTGAATTTTGCCAAAGGAATGCTTGGCGCACAAAAAGGATTCTAGATAAAATTTTGAAATTTCGAAATAGAAAAACAACCTGTGGATTACGGGTTGTTTTTATTTTTGAGAAAGTATGGTATAATTTTAAGCATGAAACATGAAGCATGAAACATGTAACAAAAAAAATATAAATACATGAAAACAAAATTAAAAAATAAAATTCTATCAATTGCAATTTCTCTAGTTTACTTTTTTTTGCCGACAAAAATTTTGGCGCAGTGGAGCTTGGAAGATCCGGCAGTGAAAAGTCTCAATCTTCCTGAGTCGCCGATTTTTGGAATTATCTCCAATGTAGTTTTTTGGTTTTTGGGAATTTTAGAAGTAGTTTCCTTTGGCGCTTTTGCAATTGCAGGTATTATGTATCTCACCGCCTCAGGTGATGAAACCCAAGCAGGAAAAGCTAAAAAAGCTATGACATATTCGATAATCGGGATAATTGTGGGACTCAGCGGTTTTGTGATTTTTCAAGCGGCGGTATATTTACTTAATGGTGCACAAATATTTTAAATAATTTAATTACGAAATACGAATTTAATACGAAATACGAAAATACGAAAATAAAATTAATACTAAAAATGTAAGATTAATTTTTTTCGTAGTTCGCTTATTTCGTAGTTCGTAAATAAAAAAAATGAAAAAAATAAAAACGATGTTGTTGCTGGCATATGTCGGCGCGATGATTCTTTTGCCGAAGATTGCTTCGGCAGGACTAGATGTTGATTGGGGGTTTGGAATTAGTGTTGGCTCTGGAGGTTCGGGTGGAGGTTTTGGTTCGGGAGGATTGAGCAACAATTCCTATGGCTTACCAGGAGGGTCGATTTTTGGAATTGTGGAAAATATTCTTTATTGGCTTCTTGGAATTTTAAGTGTTGTTTCGGTTATCGGTTTTGTTATTGCTGGTATAATGTATCTAACTGCGGCGGGGGATGAAACGCAAGCAGGGAAAGCAAAAAAAGCTATGCTATATTCTATTATTGGAGTCATAGTTGGACTTTCCGGATTTGTAGTTTTTCAAGCAGCGCGGTATATGCTTAGTGGTTCATCATTCTAAATATGAAATATAATATAAAAATAAAAAATTTATTTTTCTTTGGTCTAATCGCGATTATTTTTTGTTTGCCGATTAGAAAGGTAATGGCGACAAATGTTTGTGGAACTAAACAACCATTTGGAACATGTCAAATGTGGTGTTCATCGGGATATATAGAGGATACGGCGGCTTCTCAAAAGGAATGTGCTGAAAATACTATGCAAACTACTTGTTGTATTCAGGATGCTACATTTGAGGACAATTCATCATCTGATATTTGTATGGATGCTAGTGGTATAGAGGGGATATGTGAATATGGTGATTGTACGACCGGAACAACGAAACTAAACAGCAGTGATTGCAAGGGAAATTGGATTGATACAACTTGTTGTGGCATTGTGGGGTTGAAAGACAATCCAACGCCACTGCCTTCATCTGAATATGATTGTTCTGATATTGCGAATGATTCTAGTCGAACTCCTGTGGGAAAATGCCAACATGGCGCGTGTCCGGCGGGATCAACAACTCTGGCTGTGAGTGAATGCTCGGATAATTGGTGGGATAAAACTTGTTGCAAATTTATTATGAGTCCTTCAGCAACTTCATTATCGGGTTTGACTTCCAATCCAACAAACAATTCTTCTGGCGGAGGTACGAATGTGAACAATTCAAATGGAACTACAACAGGTACATCCTCAGATCCTATTACGGTAAAAGCGAATAATGCTGTTGCTTATGAATCGCAATGTGATAGTAATAATAAAAATTGTAGTACTGACAATGATAGAGTCATTCTTGCCAACCAATGTCAAAATCTATTTACTTCAGCAGAATGTGTTTCAATGTCGACATATCTAAATTCCTTGACTAATAAGTGTCTTCAAATGAAACCGACTGGAATTGATTGCTCAATGATAAGCAGTGGCGGTTATTATGGGAACGAAGCGAGTAAGTTTGCAAGTTATTATATAAATAATACGAAGAGTGGTTCTGGCGCTAGTGGCGCAGGCGGATTGGATTTTGATTCAATTGCCAGGACTGGCATTCCTGATTCTCCGAATGTAAAAGTTGTGCTGGTGAATATTGTGAGTTGGATGCTCGAAATTTTGGGTCTCATCACTTTCATTGCTTTCATCATTTCTGGTGGTCAATATTTGATGGCGTCAGGCAATGACAAAATGATCGAAACGGCCAAAAAAAATATGACCTATTCGATCATTGGGATAATTGTGGCACTTTCTGGTTTTGTGATTATTCGTGCAGTTGACATGGCGCTTCGCGCTACGAGCAGATTGTTTTAGATTTGAAATTTTTTTGAAAATCAAAAAAGCGACAGTCCAGATAATACTAGGATTGTCGCTTTTTTAGAACAGAGATTATAATAATCCTCTGCTCATGATGTAATCTTGCCAACTCTCATGAGGATCCACGAGCGTACCCTCACTGGGAGTTTTTTTACTGATAGCATCATCATTGCTCTCAGGTTTTTTGTTCGCCGAGTAAAAAATTAATCCAGCGATAATCAACGCAACAAGACTAATCCAAATCCAGGCATAGCTTTTGCCAGCGGGTGCTGGTGTCGCTACGCAAGGTATGACAGGTGTCGTTGGTGGTGGAGAGGGCTTTGGCGGAGGCGTAGCAATAGATGTGGATCTGTGTAATATTAAATTTAAAAAAATAAAAAATAATATTACTCCAAATAATCCGCAGAGTATAAACAGGAGTGGAATATCAACGATGATTTTAATTATTCCTCCAATGATAAAACAAATCCCTATAAATATAAAATAAATCATGGAGTTGCTCCTTTCTGCGTATTTTTTGAGCGAGCATTGTCAATTGCGAACATAACAGAGGCAAGATCAATTGGGGTGTTGAGTTTTCCACCTTCGCTAGTCGCGATTATGGTGGAGCCATCGATAGCCTTAAGCATTCCAAGCTTGAGTAAATATTCGATTACTTGGGTTGGCTCAAGGGATAATTCTTTGGCAATAATTTTTATTTTTTCAACCTCTCCTTCGCCATACCCCTTGCCGGCCAAAACGGCTTTTTGTTTTTCGCCTTCGGCCGTTTTTATTGTTACATCAAAATCTTTTTGAGCGGCAATAAGCTTGTCTCTTTGATCAATGGTTTTTGAGCTGAGGATAAAATCAATTATTGTGATTTCGTTTCCTGCGTTCGTGATGGCAACGCCCCATTTAGCTAGGGCGTTATTAACATCAATAAAATTATCCTTAGCGATGGCACTTCTTTTATCTACATCCTGCATAGCATCATCAAGTTTCATAGAACCCAAAAATTTTCGGAAGTTAGATTCAACTCTCTGAATCGCCGCTTCCTTGTAGTCGCCTATCTCGTAGGTAGCCCTGATGGGATCTATGACTTTTAAGACTATTTGGCAATGCACTCCAGCAGAAACATCGACAAATTCGACCAAACTTTTCCCTCCCGGATTGTCGTCATCTACGCCGATAGTGATATCAATTGCTTCATCGGCGCAGTTCAATTTGTTTCTGACGAACATGAATGGCTTGATAGGAAGCCACAAAAAGTGAATGCCGGAATCCCAAGGTTTTTTTATACTGCCTTTTCCTGGAAAATTTATTTCCACCACCCACTTTTCCGGTGGCGGAACATAACGAAAAGCTACTCCCAAATATGCCATAATTATTCCGAAAATAATCAATATTATGCCAATAATCATCTTGTCCTGCCTTCCCCGCCTTCAAGACGGAACCTTTAAGTTTGTGTGTGATATGTAATTGTCAAAGAACCTCTTTTTGACAGCTCCAAAATAAAGTTTTTTAGCTGGTCATCACACTATTGTGATAACATATAATACTAGCACAAAATTGGAAAAAAGTCAAATTTTAGTGGTCCGATTTCGGTAAAATTGCCAGAATTGACAAATTTTACTGGATGATATATAATATAGGTAAGAATATTTATTACCTATGGTTCACAAAAGTTATGGAAAATAGAATTTTAAGCCTTTATAAAGCCAAAAGCACAGTTTTTACTGCCAAAGAGATTGGCTTGATTTGGGGAGAAGATAATCTGAATCAACTTAAATCAGGCATAAAATATTATATTGATAAGGGAGATCTAATTCGTCTTAGGCGAGGCATTTATGCTAAACCCCAATATAATATTTTTGAAACAGCGACAAAAATTTATTCTCCGGCGTATCTTAGCTTTGAAACAGTACTGCGAAACGAAGGCGTTATTTTTCAACACTACGAAACAATCTTTGTGGCGAGTTATCTTTCCAGAGAAATAGAATTATCTGATGGCCAAAAAATAATTTATCGAAAGATAAAAAAAAATTCACTTTTGAATCAAGCTGGAATCAAAAGAGAAAATGAATTTTTTGTTGCCTCCAAGGAGCGAGCTTTTTGTGATATGATTTATATTAATCCAAATTATTATTTTGATAATTTGAAAAATATCGATTGGGAAAAATGTTTGGCACTGGCCGATCTTTATGACAATAAAACCATGAAAAAACATATAAATTTTTATAAAAAAAATTATGCTTAATTGGGAATTGCACAAAACTATAATGGTTGAAATACTCAAGGATATTTATGAAACTCTTCCTATTGCCTCTTATTTAGGTTTTAAGGGTGGTACAGCAGCCTATCTTTTCTATGATTTGCCCCGCTTTAGCGTTGATTTAGATTTTGATTTGTTGGATGATAAAAAGGAAGAACTTGTTTTTCGGGAAATAGAGAAAATCATCGAAAAACACGGAGTAATTTTGGAAAAACACATAAAGCACTATACAATTTTCTTTTTATTGTCATATGGAAAAAATGAAAGAAATATCAAAATAGAAATTTCAAGAAGAGGAAGCGCAGGGAATTTTTCGGTGCAAAATTATTTGGGAATTATGATGAAAGTTATGGAGCCAAGTGATGCATTTGCTTGCAAGCTGGCGGCGCTAGCGGATAGAAAAAAAACCGCCTCGCGAGATTTTTTTGATACACATTATTTTTTTTCAAAACATTGGGAAATTAGCGAAGAAACATTAATGAAAAAAACTGGTAAAAATATTGTTGAATATATTGAAAAATCAATAGATGTTTTGGAAAAATTTGACAATAAGGATATTTTGCATGGATTAGGAGAACTTCTTAGCGCTAAGCAAAAAGATTGGGTAATAAATAATTTGAAAAAAGATTTGATTTTTCAATTGAAAAATTATGCGGATACATTGAGGCGAACAAAGAAAAGTAGCGAAGTCTTGACGAAAGACGCTTAATTTAGTATCATCTAAAAGTAAGATAGTGTCTGATGAAGTTCGCCCAAAGCGGACTTTCTTTATTAATAAGTAACTAATATATAATTTTATGGCAAAGAAAAAGATGAAAAAAGACGAAGAAAATGAATCAGCGGGCCGAACTGGTGATTTTGGGTCAGCTATTTCAGCGCTTTGTGAAGAAAAAGGAATTTCTAAAGACAAGGTAATTGAAACAATTGAAGCCGCGCTGGCCGCCGCTTATAAGAAAGACTATGGAAAACGAGGGCAAAATATCCGCAGTGAATTTGATGAGCTTACGGGAGGAGCAAAGTTTTTCCTTGTCAAAGAAGTGGTGGACGAAACAATGCGTGAATTTCCAATAGAAGAGGAAGAAATGGAAGATGATAAGAAGAAAGAAAAGGGAGAACCTGTTTTTGCTAAGAATTTGGAAGATGATGAAGAAAAATTGCCAAGATATAATGCAGAGAGAGATCTTACTTTGGAAGAAGCAAAAAAAATCAAAAAGAATGCTAAGGTTGGCGATATTATTGAAACAGAATTGGAACAAAAAAGTGATTATGGACGAGTAGCAGCGCAAACTGCCAAACAGGTAATCATTCAAAGAATTCGTGAAGCGGAAAGAGATTCAATGTTTGAAGAATATAAAAATAAGGAAGGTGAAATTATTAGTGGTGTGGTACAAAGAGTTGAAGGGCGCAACGTTTTTGTTGATCTTGGAAAATCAATCGGAGTGCTTTTTCCTAATGAACAAATTGAAAGAGAGAATTATCGTTTAGGGCAAAGAGTGAAAGTATATTTGCAAAAAGTTGATGCCGGAACAAAAGGTCCTGGGATAACTTTGAGTCGAACTAATCCGGATATGGTGAAAAAAATGTTTGAATTGGAAGTACCAGAAATTTTTGCGGGAACAGTGGAAATCAAATCAATTGCCAGAGAAGCTGGAGAGCGAACAAAAATTGCAGTGGCTTCTACTGAAGAAGGAATTGATCCAATTGGATCTTGTGTTGGACAAAAGGGTACCAGAGTTCAAGCAGTGATTGATGAATTAGGCGGAGAAAAAATTGATATCGTGCTTTGGAATGAAAACGTGGCGAAATTTATCTCAGCTTCTCTTTCGCCAGCTAAGGTTTTGAAAGTGGATATTAATGAAGAGAAAAATGAAGCAATAGTTTCAGTTTTGGAAGATCAATTGTCACTAGCTATTGGAAAACGCGGACAAAATGTTCGCTTGGCTGCCAAACTTACGGGTTGGAAGATTGATATCAAGGGAGTCACACCACAAGCCGATGCAGATGAATCACAAAATGATGAGGAAAAAACTGAAGAAATAGAAGCTGTGGAAGCGGAAGAAGAAGCAAAAATAACAGAAGAATAAAAATTAATTTTTAATTTAAAAATATTATGAATCTTTGGCATGATTTGGAGCTTGGAGAAAAGTCTCCAGAAAAATTTAATGTAATAATTGAAATTCCAAAAGGCTCTAAAAATAAATATGAGATTGATAAAAAAACCGGTCTTATCAAATTAGATCGCGCCATGAAATCTTCTCAAGATTATCCTTTTGATTATGGATTTGCTCCACAAACTCTTTGGGAAGATGGAGACGCTCTAGACGTGATTGTGCTTTCAACTTATCCACTCTCAACTGGAATTTTAGTAGAAGTTCGTCCTGTAGCTGTGATGCATATGATTGATGGGGGAGAAGGTGATGACAAAATAATTGCAGTGCCAGTTTCTGATCCTCGTTGGGAAGAGACAAATGATTTGGAAGATATCAATAAGCACACAATTAAAGAGTTTAAACATTTCTTGGAAACTTATAAAACTATTGAAAATAAAGTTGTAGAAATAACTGGCGTGGAAGGAAAAGAAGCAGCAATTTCTGCAGTGAAAAAAAGTGTGAAGTTGTATAATGAAAAGTTTGGGAAAGGAGAATAATTTTAAATTTTTGTATTTGTATATTTGTACATTCGTACAGATTTGTAATTCGTAAGGAAGGAAATTTAACTAAAATCATAAAAACGTATGAAGAATCTACCTAAATCACAAATTGAATTTGAGATAACTATTCCTCAAAAAGAATGGGAAAAATATCTAGATCAAGTAGCGTCGGAGGCTTCACAGGAGATAAAGATCGAAGGATTTCGTCCTGGCAAAGCGCCAAGAAATTTGGTGGAACAAAAAGTTGGTAAGGGAGTTATTCTAAATGGAGCCGCTGAAAAGGCGGTGCAAAAGAGTTATACCGATTTTATCACAAAGGAAAAAATTGAAGCCATTGGCAGTCCGAAAGTTGAAATTTTGGAAATTGAAGAAGGAAAGGATTTGAAATATAAAGCGGTTGTGTCAGTGATGCCAGAAATTAAGGTGGATGAAAAATATGTTAAAGGGATAAAAGAAATCAACAAAGAGTACGCTGACAAAAAAGTTGAAGTGGATGAAAAAGAATTGGAATTAGAATTGGAAAAATTAGCAGCTAGTCGAGTGAAATTGGTGACCGTGAATCGCGAGGCGCAAAAAAATGATAATGTAGAAATTGATTTTGAAGTGAAAGTTGGTGGAGTGCCAATTGAAAATGGATCGAGCAAGAAACACCCACTTATCATTGGCCGAGGAGTTTTCATTCCTGGGTTTGAAGATCAAATAATTGGAATGAAAGAAGGAGAAGAAAAAGAATTTGAATTGAATTTTCCAGCAGACTATCACAAAAAAGATTTAGCTGGAAAACCAGCCACTTTTAGAGTGAAAGTAAATTTAGTACAAGATCGACAAACACCAGAAATCAACGATGAGTTTGCTGTTTCACTGGGAAAATTTGAAAATTTAGAAGCACTCAAAAAGAATATGCGAGAAGGGATGGAACATGAAGCGGAGCATAAGATGAAAGATGAAAAGAGAGTGAAATATATTGAAGAGATAATAAAAAATTCTACTGTAGAACTACCAGAAATTTTAGTTCACGAAGAAGCGCACCGAATGCTTCAGGAATTTGAATATCAATTGGCTCCGATGGGAATGAATATTGATCAATATCTAGCCCAAATCAAAAAAGACAAAGAGGAGTTAATTCATGACTGGGAACCTCAAGCACAAAAGAGAGTGATTAGCGCAATGGCGCTCAAGGAATTGGCAAAAATGGAGGGGCAAGAAGCCACTTCAGAAGAAATTGAAGCGGAGATGAACAAAACTTTGCAATATTACAAGAAAGTTAAGGATATGGAAAAGAATATTGACATGGAAGGATTGTATAACTATAGCAAGGGAGTTTTGGAAAATGAAAAAGTATTTGAATATTTAGAAAAATTATAATATGAAAAATCAATATCTAATTCCAACTGTTATAGAAAAAACTGGCTATGGCGAAAGAGCTTATGACATCTATTCGCGACTTTTGAAAGACCGAATTATTTTCTTGGGTGGTCCGATTGATGATGTGGTGGCGAACGCGGTGATTGCTCAGCTTTTGTTTTTGACACAACAAAATTCCAAAGAGGATATCAAGTTATATATCAACTCTCCTGGTGGGCAGGTGACTTCAGCTTTGGCAATTTATGATACAATACAACATGTGAAACCAAATGTTTCAACAATTTGTGTGGGAATGGCAGCTTCAGCGGCGGCGCTACTCCTACTTTCCGGAGAAAAAGGAAAAAGGATGATTTTGCCGAATGGCGAAGTGATGATTCATCAAGTGATGGGTGGCGCGCAAGGACAGGCAACTGACATTGATATTCATGCAAGACATATTCTTTCAATCAAGAAAAGACTCAATGAAATTATGGCGCGTCATACTGGGCAAAAGCTTGAAAAAGTCGAACGTGATGCTGAGCGTGACTATTTCATGAGCGCCGAAGAAGCTAAGAAATATGGGATAGTGGATAAGATTATAAAGTAGATTCTAGCTATTAGCTTATAGCTTTTAGAAAATTCAAAAACTCGAGGATTGACCTCGAGTTTTTTTGATGGGGGAAATATAAATTTTTCTATTTCAAAAATTCTAACAAACTTTCACCTGTCATAATGGCAGGTTTTTCAATTTGCATGATATCAAGAATTGTTGGAGCGACATCGCTTAGGATTCCGGAAATTTCTGGATTATTTTTTTCTTTTGGAGTAGCGCGAAAATTATCCGGAGTGACGTACCAAAGTGGCACTGGATTGGCACTGTGTTCAGTATCTTTTTCTCCAGTATGGATATTGAACATTTCTTCCACATTGCCATGATCAGCGGTTATGAGTAGTTGACCACCCTTAGAAATTACAGCTTTAATTATTTTTTCCATACATTTGTCTATGGTGGCTAGAGCTTTTTCGGCAGCTTTTTCGTTCCCTGTGTGTCCAACAATATCAGCATTGGCAAAATTCAAAAGAATGAAATCATACTTATCGCGTTCAATGTTTTGCAAAACTTTCTCAGTAATTTCAAGCGCACTCATTTCTGGTGCTTTATCAAAACTTGAAACATCTTTGGACGGAACTATTATATGATCTTCACCAAAAAAAGGTTCTTCATTTCCACCATTGAAAAAATATGTGACATGAGCAAACTTTTCTGTTTCAGCAATGCGCAGTTGAGTCATTTTTTTGTCCCCGAGAACTTTTCCTAAACACATATCTATTTTAATTGGCGGGAAAGCCACGGCGACAGGCAGGTTGTCTTCATATTGAGTCATTGTAGCAAAAAAAAGTTTTTTGAAATCTGTGACTTTAAATTTGGAAAATCCTGGAACAGCAAAAGCTTTAGTGATTTGACGAGCACGGTCTTCTCGATAGTTGAAAAAGATTACTGAATCACTATCTTGAATGGAACCGACAGGTTTGTCATTTTCCATTACAACTGCTGGTTCAATATATTCATCATAAATTTCTTTTTTATATGAATCAGCAAGATATTTTTCGATATTTTCAATTTTTTTCCCTTCGCCATCAACCATTGCCTTGTAAGCTTTTTCCACTCGATCCCAATTATTGTTTCTGTCCATTGCAAAGTATCTTCCTGAAACTGTAGCGATTTTTCCTACATTATATTTCTCAAGTCTTTGTGTGAGTTCCTTAATTGCTTCAATTCCAGAATTTGGGGCGCTATCTCGTCCATCAGTGAAAACATGCATAAAAACTTGTTCAACTTTCTGGTCGTGCATCATTTCTATGAGGGCATAGATATGATCTAGCGTAGAATGAACTGAACCCCTTCCAAGAAGTCCCATAAGATGAATTGCTGAATTATTTTTTTTAGCTTTCTCAATTGCTTCAAGTAGCGCTGGATTTTTGAAAAATTCTCCGTCTTGAATAGCCATTGTAATACGAGGCATATTTTGGTAGATTACTTTTCCCGCGCCAAGGGTCATGTGCCCAACTTCTGAGTTTCCTGGTTCTCCCCATGGCAAACCAACGGAAATTCCACTGGCTTGAAGAGCAATTTTTGGATAATACTCATCTAACTTTTTGAAAGTTGGTAAATCGGTGTTAGAAATGGCGTTGCCTCGGCTTTCTTCCCCCATTCCCCAACCATCAAGGATGACGAGTATTACTGGCTTTGGTCTTTGGGTGTTTGTTTTTTTATCTGACATAAAAAAGTAGGACTTACACATTTACTTGTGTCAATATATGCTCGTCGCGAAAGTAATTATAAGATAGAATAATTTACCAGTAATTGATAATTGTCTATAAAAATATTTTTCTTAGCGACTGCGTTAATATATTTTCCACAAGTAAACGTGTAAGCTCTGAGAATAATAGATTCAAAAATATTTACCTAGTAATAATAGCACTTGTTTTACTCTTTGACAAAAAAGCTTCTCTAAAGTAGTATTAGTTTGTAGTGATACATTTTTAATTTGTTTTAATTATCTCGTTTCTGTTGATAAACTCTACATCAATTAAGCTTTCCTTACTTTTTTGGGGCTTTAATAAGCCTAAATATTAATTAAACAGTATTTATAAAAACTTTCAAAGCTCGATTGATGTGAGGTGAAAACACGTTATTCTTTTATGATTTATCAATTGAATAAGGAAAAAAAATATGGAACTAAGTCTTACCATTCTCATTGTGGGTATTTTATGTTTGGCAATAGGCTCAATTGCGGGTTATTATGCCAGACAAACAATTGCTAAAAAGCAACTTCATACAGCTGAAGGTAAAGCTAGCAATCTTTTAGAAGAAGCAGAAAAAAAGTCGCAGGAGATTATTCTTGAGTCAAAAAGTAAAGCAGTTAATATTCTTGAGGAAGCCAAGAAAAAAGAACAAGAAAGAGAAAATCAAATAATTCGCGCGGAAGAAAGATTGGAAAAAAGAGAAGGTGTCCTTGATACAAAAATGGAGGAAATTGAACGTGGGCGAATAAGCTTAGAAAAAAAGGCGGAAGAAATTAGACAAATCCGAAAAGAAGTGGATGAAGTGAAGAAGCAAGAGTTAAAAAGATTGGAAAAAATAGCAGAACTTCCAAAAGAACAAGCTAAGAAAATATTGCTTCAGCTTACTGAAGAAGAAAACCGAGAATATTTTGGCAAGAAGCTCAAAGATATGGAAAATAATGGTAGAGAAGAATTAGACAAGAAGGCTAAGGATATTATGACTCAAGCTATTCAAAAATATGCCGGATCTCATGCAGCGGAAGCTACAACTTCTACAGTGAGCATTCCATCTGATGAAGTAAAAGGAAGGATTATCGGAAGAGAAGGTCGAAATATCAAAGCTTTGGAACGACTTACGGGAATTGAAATTATTGTGGATGACACGCCAGAAGCGATTGTAATTTCGGGATTCGATCCAATCAGAAGAGAAATTGCTAAGATTGCACTAGATAAACTTATCGGAGACGGTCGAATTCATCCAACTAAAATTGAAGACGCAGTAGAATTTGCAAAAAATGAAGTGAATAACAAGATCAAAGAAGCAGGAGAGGCAGCTGTTTATGATGTGGGAGTAGTTGGTCTTGATCCAAAATTGATTCATATCATTGGACGATTGAGATATCGAACTAGTTTTGGACAAAATGCAATGCTTCATTCTATCGAGGTGGCGCATCTTTCAGGCGCGCTGGCTTCTGAACTTGGAGCAGATGCAACTCTAGCCAAAAAAGCCGGACTTTTGCATGACATTGGAAAGGCAGTAGATCATGAGGTTCAAGGAACACATGTTGAAATTGGGATAAAGATCTTGGAAAAATTCCATGTAGGCAAAGATGTAATAGATGCAATGAAATCTCATCATGAAGATTATCCTTTTGAAACTCCAGAATCAATGATTATCGCTGCAGCAGACGCAATCAGCGCTAGTCGTCCTGGAGCAAGAAAAGACTCCTTGGAAAATTATTTGAAACGTTTGGAAGAATTGGAAGCAGTGGCAACTTCATTTCCAGAAGTGGAAAAAACTTATGCCATTCAAGCTGGTCGGGAAATTCGTGTTTTTGTGAAACCTGATAAGATTGATGATCTTGGAGCAATTAAATTGTCACGCGCGATTGCAGATAAGATTGAAAAAGAATTGAAATATCCAGGGGAAATAAAAGTGAATGTAATTCGTGAACTTCGCGTGACGGAGTTTGCGAGGTAGAAAAAAGAAGTTTAGTTTAATAATTAAAACCCTATTAAAATCTAAATTTACTGTGTAAATTTATTTAACAGGGTAAACTAGAAAGGGAGGTGTATTATGGCAAATAACATGAACAAGGACGCGCTTATTTCAGCAATTGCTGAGAAAACAGAACTGTCTAAGAAAGATATTGAATTAGTAATCGATACTTTTGAAGAAGTAGTGACGAAGGCTCTTCGAAATGATGAAAAAGTGACTTTGACTGGCTTTGGAACTTTCCGAGTTTCTAAGCGAGCCGAGAGAGCTGGTATCAATCCTCAGACAAAAGAAAAGATTCAAATTCCTGCAATGTCGGTACCGAAATTTACTGCTGGAAAAACCTTGAAAGAAGCGATTAAATAGTTTTGCGAAAGATAGTAGCAAAATCCCGTTTAGTGCGGGATTTTGCTATCCTTGATTTGACGAAGAGTTTATTTGAATGTAAGATAGGAATGTTAGTTTTAAAAATATTCGGAGTGTCGTATACCGGTAGTACGTATGGTTTGGGACCATATTGACTGGGTTCGATTCCCAGCACTCCGACAAATTTATGGGACATATAACATGGAACATAAAACAATAAAAAGAAAATAGCTTTGACTTTTGACATTTGAATTTTGAAATTTTATTAGCGGGTGTCGTATAACGGCTATTATATCAGCCTTCCAAGCTGAGGACGGGGGTTCGACTCCCCCTACCCGCTCCAAAATAAAAAACAGTTTCAGTTAATGGAAGCTGTTTTTTTGTTTGAATAAATTTTCTAAAAACTCTTCACTAATGAATTGTACAAGTTTATTTTTTGATTATAAATATCAATTTGTTCGTTGTAGATTTTTATTTTCTTTTTATATTTCTTAAGTAGATCATTATAATCCTCGACTAATTTATTATATTCTTTATAATCTCCATTTTTTTCGAGTTTTTTTAGTTTCTTTTCAAGCTCGGAAAGTTTTTCTTCATCAGCAGAGAAATCACTTTTTTGTGCTATAAGATTTTTTTCGAGCGTGGTTATCTCGCGATTGAGAGCATCGATTTTTTTGGCCAAAGCCAAGGAATCAGCGATACCGGAGTAGGTTTTTCCAGAAGAAATTGGGAAAATTTTTGGTTCGCCTAATTTTTTGGCATCAAATTGACTCACTTCGCTGTTTTGGGAATAACTTTTTTTCTCCATTGGGACAGCTGATCCCTCTTTAGAGTTGATGTTTGGAATCATGCCAATTCTAAAGCCAGACGAAGTTGTTTCGGCGTAGCAATAACCACTATCATAACTAGAAAATTCGGCTGGGCATCCAATGCCAACAGCCATATGATGTTCGTCGTCATAAGCCAAAAGAGCCGTGCTATAGCCCATTTCAGAAAGGAGATTAGCCAGAAGAAAACTTTTGTCAGAACAGACACCTTGGTTTTGATAGAGTGTTTCATAGGGATAGATAGTTTGGCCTGTGCCGGAAAGTATCGCCTCGGCTCGTACGTGGTCATAGGGAATCGATTGGACGAAAGCAAGAGTAAGTTCCACAATTTGATCGTCAGTTAATTTTTTTTCTGCACCCAAATTTTTCAAATCATTAGCGATTTGAAAAATTGAATTGTCACTAGCATTTTTTTGAAGAAACATAGAATAGTAATCTTTTTCCCAATCATTAGGAAGTTCATTGGGGTAGCTATATGTTTTTGGGCTGTTCAGATAGAAAGTGTAGAGTGAATCATAGAGAGTTTCTTTGAGCGCATAATTTCTATTATTAGACCTGTTGCTTAATAACAATGCTTTCGCATGGAATCATCCTAATGATTCTGGAATGATCAGCTCGTAGAATCGAGATGGTAATTCCAGAGTCCGCAGGAGATTAGCATAGCTGTGTCGTCA
>JBAQNP010000043.1:0-1784 GCA_049303905.1 Candidatus Moraniibacteriota bacterium | reverse complement strand
ATGTGGATTTTTTCTTCGTCGGTGTAGCTAGGCATTTGGATGAGTTCGAGACGATCGAGCACGGCTGTAGCCACATTGGTGGTGTTGTTGGCTGTGGCCACAAATAAGACCTGAGATAAATCGATTGGATGATCGAGGTAGTGATCGAGGAAATGAGAGTTTTGAGTGGGATCAAGCAACTCGACTAAAACACCCATGATATCGGCTCGCTCATCGGAGCCTACGCGGTCAATTTCATCCAGGAGGATGATGGGGTTCATGCTACCTGATTCTTTAATGGCTTTGACGATGGCACCTGGCTCGGCTTCGGTAAACAAGCGGGACTTGCCCCGGAGATCGCGCGCACTACCCAAACCACCAAATGGGATACGGGCGAATTTGCGACCTAATGTTTCTGCGAGGGAATAGGCGAAAGTGGTTTTACCTGTTCCGACTAACCCTACTAAAAATATGGCTGGGGCGCGAACGATTTTTTCACCCCCTTGATCCATGCGGAGTTTGATGGTCGACAAGTATTCGAGGATGCGATCTTTGGGATCTTTCATGCCGTAATGAGTCTTGTCCATACTAGCCGCGGCTGCTACGATGTCCAATTTGTCGGGCGTGTAAATCCCCCATGGAAGACTCGCAAGCCACTGGATATAGTGAGCGCTCCGGTCGTATTCGACAGAATAAATACCTGTGTCGACCATGCGAGTCAGGCGCAGGAGGAGTTCGTCGGCTTTGAGGCGCAGATCGTCTGGGAGCTTGGAGCTGTCGATCAACGATTTTAATTTGGTTAGTTCGGCGGTTAATTCGGGCATGAATCTATAATATCACCTTTAGAGTGCGCCACCCTGGAAAGTAGGACAATTGGCTTCGTACCACGCCATAGCTTCTTTGGTACACGATGGCTTTGGGGCGCCAGGCCCTGGCATACAATCGGCGTAGCCTGAGGCGGGGCAAGTGTAGGTGGTAGATGTATTTGAGTCGACAAATTTGAAGGTGGAGAGGATTTGATCGAACATTTTCAAATCTTGGTCTGTAAAATAGTTTATGGTGATATATAAATCATCATTCTTGGTTATAAAACCTTGATAATGGAAATTTGCTGTAGAGTAACCATCAGTTCCAAATTTATACCCACTGACGTTATTGATTATTGTGGGAATTACCTCTTTGTAAGTATTGTGTTCTTTCTGAAAATTTAGATAATCAGATATCTCTGGAAAGTTTTTTTGAGTTTGTATTGAAATCCCAAATGAATAATCTCCAGATTTGAACATGCGGTCAAATACTGCATTAGGAGAATCAATTGCAAAGATGAACATTCTGTCGTTACTTGGTAGTTGTTCAGTCCTAATCTTTGCCTCTAATGGATATTTGATTGTAAATCCATATTCGTTATTTGTATAAGTATGCCAATCTGATGTTGGGTCGGATGAGGCGATGGGCGATGGTGTGGGAGATGGTTTTATTGATGATAGTTGCTTGCTGAGTGACTCGGCTTTGACAAAAAAGAAAATGCCAGATCCCAGGGTCACGAGGAAAAGGAGCGCAAAAAGAATGGGGTAAAAATAATTGCGTCTTTCGCTTTGCACAAATGAATCGGGAGAGATTACTACTGGTTCTGGAGTTGGTGTGACGATGGGTGTTTCTGACATATTATTTTGCAATACACTCTCCGTAGATACTCTTGGGGAATTGATATTGCTCCATCAAAGCACATGAAGGAGGCTCTTGCGTTTCTTCGACCATAATCCAATTACTATTTTGTTTTGCCGCAAACCATATTTCGCCAGACC
>JBAQNP010000042.1:0-1655 GCA_049303905.1 Candidatus Moraniibacteriota bacterium | reverse complement strand
AACTAGGAGTGACCACCGTCTCCCCACCACAAGGGTGGGTTACCAATCATTCTTTTCTTCGAACCTCTCGGCTAGTTATCTAAGGAGTGACAACACTTAATTGTGGCGAACCTCTCTCTGGATTCGTCATACCCCTGTGGGTATCATCGCCTTCACATGAAGCGCCATAGCGCAACTAAGCCTACGCAGGGGGAGAAGATGACTAAGAAATCAGAGAAAGGTCTTTCCCACACCATCGAAAATGAGGAGCAGTTGGAGGTCATCACCAAACGTTTGAAGCGAGCGCACGGCCAGATGGGTGCGATTATCCGGATGGTGGAAGAAGGTCGTAGCTGTGAAGATGTTGTCATGCAAATGTCAGCTGTAGGAAAAGCGGTCAATACTGCTGCTATCACGCTCATATCTGCAAGCTTGAAAGAATGTATTGAAAGTGAGCACTCGGACACTGAAGTAATTACTGCCAGACTGCAGAAACTTTTCTTGAGTTTTGCCTAGTGATGCCCCCTGAGGAGATCGCCGACCTCCCTACATGGTCGCCGCGGGGATGATGCGGCCGGCAGCTGAGGTGCGAAAGTCAGATTGACAGATACCCCTGGGGGTATGTTACAGTTTGATCATGAATAGAGTGAATGAGCAGAAAACGGCCAATGTGCCTCTTTCTACGCTCGTACTTGACCCAGAACAGATCAACGCGATCAGTAAACGTCTGAAACGGGCGCATGGCCAACTTGGCGCTGTGGTCCGAATGCTGGATGAAGGTCGAACGTGCGAAGAGATCGTCACCCAGATGGCGGCCGTCGGCAAAGCGATCAACACAGCGGCATTTACCCTCATTTCTGCAAACCTCACGGGGTGCTTGGCGAGTGAGAAGCCAAATTCCGCAGAAGCCACTGAAAAACTCCAAAAACTCTTCTTAAGTCTGGCCTAAAACAGGGGAATGTGCATGAGGAAAGGAAATGTAATGAGAAAAAGGGGACTTCTGGGCATCGTTGCACTTGCAACTGGTGTTTTGGTCTTGTCTGGGTGCTCGTCCAGTTCAAGCGATGTTACTTCTATGGACGCTCAGAGTTTTTCGAAGAAGGTTCAAGAGGCTGGGGTTGTCACTTTGGATGTTCGTACGCGAGGTGAATTCAGTCAAGGACACATTTCAGGTGCCATCAATATTGACGTTGAGGCGGGGACTTTTCAGAATGAAGTGACAAAGTTGGATAAGACAAAGACTTATGCGGTCTACTGCCAGAGTGGCCGTAGATCTGGGATCGCAACGGAGGAAATGAAGAAGCTTGGCTTCGAGCATCTCTTTAATTTGGCGAACGGGATGAATGAGTGGATGTCTCAAGGCTTGGGAGTAGTGGTTTCTTAATGAGGGTCATCATTGTTGGAGGGGTTGCTGGCGGAATGTCAGCAGCGACGCGCTTGCGACGCTTGGATGCTGACGCCGAGATTATCGTGCTTGAGAAGAGTGGACACGTTTCTTATGCCAATTGTGGTCTCCCGTATTTTGTAGGCGGCGTGATTGAAGACGAGTCCGCGTTGTTCTTACAAACACCAGCATCTCTTCATGCGCGTTTTCGATTGGATGTTCGAGTCCTTTCTGAGGCAATGAGTATTGACGCAACCGGCAAAGTAATTGAAGTGAGAGATCTCGTCACAAA
>JBAQNP010000041.1:0-1749 GCA_049303905.1 Candidatus Moraniibacteriota bacterium | reverse complement strand
GCGCCTCTCGTAATAAGCTATAGTCAACGTAAATCTTGCTGGTACTCAGACGCTGTTTGACAAGGAGATACCCTTGCACACCATTGCGATTCCTGCTTACCCACTGTATCTTGCCACCTTGCATCAGACCGGCGAGCAGTTTGTTCAAGTCTTCCTGCCTGTCAAGATCGCTGCGGCACTGCTTCCACAGATCAGGAGTATCTAGTGGGGCCTTGGCTTCTGCCAAGACACTGATGATCCTGCCGGCCACGTCAGCATTGCGTGCTTTACCAAATTCTCCCATAGCCTGGGGCATCCGATGCTCGGTGAAAGACAGCAACGTGTTAGCGAGCAATACATCCTCAACTCGAATCTCAGTTCTCAGACTGGCAGCAGAGCATAGCAGGCACAGCTTGATCAGGTGAGTGTGTCGGCGCGTCGAGTAATGCTTGAACCTGGCATCTTCCAACCCAGCAAACGTGCGATAGATCGTCTCGATCATGTCTCTTGCTTGCTTGCTCATGGTCGCCTCACCTGATACCTTACTCCTGATACCGGCAAGCATTGCAGCCAGTTCAGCCTTGAGCTTATCGCTTGGCTTCTCAGGGAACGCTATCTTCTTGCCACTGCTCTCGCCATACACCAGGATCAGACGAGATAGGAAACCCTGTCCTATACTCTGTGGAGGAAATGCCTCAGCAAAGCCTGCATGAGTATTACCAGCCATGATAGACACAGTAGGCTGAAAGATGTTAACAGAGCGAGAAGTCTTGAGTCGCTGTCTGAAAGGTGCAGACTCATCATCCCAGTCCCACAAGCTGCCGAGAAGAGAGAGAAACTCCAAATTTCCAGAACCTACAAATTCATTGAACTCGTCAGCACAGATGTAAACTTCCCGAGGTTCCCCAGTTTCATAGTCATCTCCAAAAAGATTTTGCATAGCTAAGTTCCTGTCTTTGACAAGTCCTTCCTCACCTTCGATGCCCTCAAGATCAAGCAGGAACTTCTCCTTACTTGTTCTCTCAGCACTGAACTTCTCATAGCCTGCCTGACCAAGCACGCGCTTGGCCATCTTGATGGCAGTAGACTTACGGGTGCCGGGATCGCCCATCAGCATGATGTACTGATTCGGGAAGATGCGGAAGTCTCCAAATGGGAACCAATACTGGCGACCAAGGTAGGCGCCAAGAGCAGAGATCAGACTCCAGCGATGGAAGACAAGTGGGGGCTCCGTGTTCTCCACGAATGCGAAGTACTTGTCAAACAAATTGCCTGCTGGAATCGCAGGTGCCACGTGAGTTCCAGTAGTTCCATGCACTACAGCAAGCTGCGGTTTGTGGATAGCACTCATTTTAGATCAGCCCAATAGCGTGCCGGGCCAACAGCAACTTTCGTAACCTTGTCATGGCTATGACTACTCATGTCCGGAGGAATTCGCAGAGTGCGCTTCACTCCATGAATGTCCTTAACAGGCAAGTCATGAGTCATCAGGGCCCGCACCCTTTCAGGAGTGTCTTCACCTTTCCAGCCAAAGAAGATGCTATCGTGAATCTGAGCCTTGAGTCTGACCTTATCACGCAGACTTCCGTACAAGCTCTCATGCCAGATTTTATAGTAGACGATGTTGAGGATGGCGCCAGACAGATTCTGCGGCCCGTGCGCTACAGCTGCATTCAGTGCTGGCTTGTTAGCACTTGGGTCTGCAAAGAAATGCCTGGTATGCCCAACAGCAGATACAAGTTTCTTCGTCATCTTGACTGTGCGCTTAAT
>JBAQNP010000040.1:0-18571 GCA_049303905.1 Candidatus Moraniibacteriota bacterium | reverse complement strand
TGATTATTTTTTTCATAATGTTTTTATTATTACAAATTAAATTTATATAAAGTTAGTTCGACCGAGCGAAATTGCCAAAAATTCTTTTCAAAATAGATAGGAATTTTTTAGTTTTTTCGTCTAACGTCCACGCATCATCTGAAGTTTTTATCCCGACTTAGCAGGATAAACTTTTTATTTCAGACAATATTTTGTTTAATTATCTCCGCCTAAACCTTCATCAAGGCTAAGGGATGAAAATTTGGGCGGAGGGAAAATCACATTCCATAAAATATATTTGAGTGATTTTCCCGTAGCCAGATATGCGTTGTTATCGGATGTAGTCAAAAATCTCTTTCCTTATTAAAAGAAATCTAATTTTTTGGCAATTTTCTACGCTTTAGATGTTTTATGCATAATGAAAGCTACTGCAATTCCTACCAATGCGCCGATTATCATTGTTATTATCGATAGGGATACTACACTATTACCAGCGGCGACATACTGAAGCATTCCATAAGCTGAGATCGAAGCGATTAATCCGACAATCGCGCCAGTGACGGCTCCTGTAATGTATAAATGTTTTGAGTGATGCATATTTTTGTTTATTAAAATTATTATTTATTTATTTCTATTATATCAAGTTATTACGACCCAGAAAATTGCCAAAAAATTAAAATATTAATTGAGAGAGATTTTTGACTATTTCCGATAACTCGTTTTTATACAAACTTTTAGTTTATTAATAACAAAAATTTGTATATTATGCAAACTTATGTTATATTATTCTCAATAATTAAATGGTATCAATTTTTAATGATTTATGCAAATTAATATTTTAGAAAAAACGGAAAAACTATTAAGATTGAGAAATTACAGTCAAAAAACAATTAAAGCCTATTCGTTTTACATTAAAGATTATTTAGATTTTTCGAAAAAGCATAATATAAAAGAAAAAAACAAAGCTATTGAATCATATTTGCTTAGTAGGCAAAGTAACGGAAATTCTTCGCAAACGATAAATCTAGCATTAAATGCCATTAAATTTTTGTATGTAGAGGTTTTACAGTCAAAAGAAAGGATAAATTTTAAATGCGCCAAAAAAAGCAATAAATTGCCCATTGTCTTATCAAAAAATGAAATTGAAAAAATTATATTTCAAATAAAAAACACAAAACATCGACTTATGATTTCCTTGGGGTATGCTGCCGGACTTAGGGTAAGCGAAGTCGTGAGTTTGAAAGTGAAGGATTTCTCTTTGGAAGAATTAACAATTAATATCAAGGAAGCTAAAGGCAAAAAAGATCGCATCACGATTTTTCCAGAGAAATTAAAGAATGATATTTGCAATTTAATTATAGGAAAAGAAAATAACGATTTAGTGTTTGAAAGCAACCGAGGTGGCAAATTAACCACAACAACATTGCAAAAAGTTTTTGAGCGAGCGCTTAATAATGCTGGTGTGCAAAAAGATGCCACCTTTCATTCTTTGCGACACAGTTTTGCGACACATCTTTTGGAAAATGGCACAGATGTGCGCTATGTACAAGAGCTCTTGGGGCATGCTAACATTAGAACAACACAAATTTATACTAAAGTGACCAATCCAGCTTTAAGAAAAATTAAAAGTCCGTTGGAATAAAAATTATGTTAGAAGATAAAAATTTGAAAATAGCACTGGTGCATGATTTTTTGAATCAGTATGGCGGGGCGGAAAAAGTTTTGGAAGCTTTGTGTGAAATGTTTCCGACTGCGCCAATTTATACTCTCATCTATGACAAAGAAAGAATGGGTGAGAAATTTTCTAATCGAGAAATCCGCACTTCTTTCTTGCAAAAATTGCCTAAATTTTTTCGTCGCCGGTTCAAATTGTTTTTGCTATTTTTGCCAACCGCCCCAGAATCTTTTGATTTGCGACAATTTGATTTAATCATTTCTTCTTCTGGCGCTTGGTCAAAAGGAATAATAACCCGCCTTGATACTATCCACATTGCCTACATTCATTCCCCGATGAGATTTGTTTGGGATTATAATGAAAAATATTTGCGTGATGAAAGAAAAGAAAAATTAAGTTTTTTCATTCGTCCAATTCTAAGCTATTTTCGCATTTGGGATAAGTTGGCGGCTGATCGGCCGGATCATCTAATCGCTAATTCAAAATATACGAGAGACAGGATAGAAAAATATTATAGGAGAGAAAGTGAAGTTATTTATCCGCCAGTAAATCATGAAACATATAACATGAAACATAAAACAATCACGGATAATGAAAAATATTTTCTGATCGTTTCAAGGCTGTCGGCGTATAAGAAAATAGACAAAGCCATTGAAGCTTTCAATAAATTGGAATTGCCACTTGTTATTGTTGGTACTGGCAAAGAAGAAGAAAGACTCAAGAAAATTGCCAAAAGTAATATAAAATTTCTAGGTTATCAAAAAGATGAAAAATTACCAGAAATTTATGAGAAGGCCCGCGCTTTTATTTTTCCAGGTGTGGATGATTTTGGAATTGCTCCTGTTGAAGCAATGATGCACGGCATTTCCGTGATTGCCATAAAAGCTGGGGGAGTGGTTGAGATTATAGAGGAGGGAAAAACGGGAGAATTTTTTGAAAGTTCGATGCCTGAGGTGATTGCAGATGGAGTTCGAAGATTTTGTGAAAATGAAAAAAATTATGACAAAGAATATATTAAAAAAAGTGTTGAGAGGTTTGGGAAGGAGAGATTTAAAAAAGAGATGGAAGAATATATTAATCATGTAACACGCAACATGAAACATGAAACAGAAAAATAATATTGTTTCATGCTATATGCTTCATGCCTCATGAACATTATTGGTCATAAAAGAATAATAAAATATCTAGACAAAAGCATTGAGAAGAATGTTATCTCTCATGCCTATATTTTTTCTGGCCCAGAGCACTTGGGAAAGTTTAGCTTGGCCATGGAATTTGCCAGAAAAATAACTGGCGGGATGGATAAGAAAGTAAATCCTGATATCATCATAATTTCTCCGGAAACAGAAGAAAAGAAGGGGATTGTGAAAAAGAAAGATATAAAAATTGAAAAAATTAGAGAACTGGAGCATGAACTTAGTCTCACGGCCTATTTTGGAAAAAATAAAGTGGCGATAATTGATGAGGCCGATAGACTTAGTCGAGGTTCGCAAAACGCACTCTTGAAAACACTAGAAGAACCACCGCAAAAAGCCGTTATAATTTTGATTGTAGAAGATATAAATAAGATAATAGCCACTATTAAATCTCGATGTGTTATCAAAAAATTTAATTTGGTAAAGGATTGTGAAATTGTGGACATGGTCAGCGGGGAAAATGCCGAGGAGGTAATATTCTGGTCACTTAATCGTCCGGGACTGGCTATTGATTTACAAGATAAAGAAGGGGAGCTGGAAAAAAGAAAAAAAGCTCAGGATGATCTGGGAAAAATAATCAATTCAAACTTGAGCGAAAAATTTTCTTTTTTTGAAAATTTAAGCAAGGATGTTCCAATGGCTTTAGAGGAGCTTGATTTTTGGACAGTACTTTTGCGAAAAAATATTATAAATGATCGCAAATTTTTTCAATTAGATAGGAAAAAATCACTCGCCCTCATTCTAAATATTGAAAAAAGCCTAAAAATTATCAGTCAAACCAATTCAAATCCAAAATTAGTCTTGGAAAACTTAGCCCTGGAAATTAACCCTATGGAGTAATTTCGCGTAGCGAAATATTTTTTCTGCGAAAAAATTACTCCATAGGGCAAACAAAAAATGATAACTCCTAAAAGACAAAATTTAAATAAAAATAAAACTCGCGGAAAATTTTCGTTTTTTCGTTTTTTATTTTTTTTAGTAGCAACGGCTTTTATATTTGTTCTAATTTACGTTTTATTTTTTTCGTCATTCTTGGAAATAAAATCTATTGAAGTAACTGGCAATAACTATGTTAATAATAACTCTATTTTAGATAAAATTAATCCAGAAGTTTCAGGAAAATATTTGGATATTATAAAAAAAAATAACTTGATTCTAATAAGAGTTGGAAAGATAAAAAAAGATATAAAAAATGAATTTAAGATTATAAGAGAAATTAAAATAAAAAGAAAATTTCCTGAAAAATTAATCGTGAGTATCATTGAAAGAAGGCCTCAGATGGTCTTTTGTAGCGCAGACAAATGTTTTATCTTAGATGAAAACGGAGAGGCATATGATAACTACTTTTCAAATGAAGAAAATGATAAAAATAATTTCATTACACTAAATGAAGAGAGTCCAAGAGAAATAGGTTTGGGAGAAATTATTTTAGAAAAAGATTACATGAATTATGCGCTTGGAATAAAGCAGGAATTATTAGAGAAGCTCGAGATAGAAGCAGATAATCATTTTCGTGTTACAAGTCTCATTTCAGGGGATATTATAGTAAAAACCAAAGAGGGCCCGCCTCGCGTCGACGAGCGGTCGTTTTCGCGAGTCGAGACGAGTTGGGAAATATATTTTAATGAAAATATAAATTTAGAAAAAGAAATCGAAATGCTCAAAGTTGTACTAGAGAATAAGATTGAAAAGAATCAGCGACAAGATTTGGAATATATCGATTTGCGAATAGACAACAAAATTTATTATAAATTTCGCGACGGCACACTCTCTCAATTGGCTAGAATCGCGACTGAAGACTTGAAAAATGATACCGCGGAAAAACAAACTTCAGACAAAGAAAAAAAGAAGAAAGATTAATTTTAGGACTTACGCATTTGCTCGCGTTAATAACTTTTGTGCAATCAAACGCGTAAGTCTTGAATTTATTTGAGCATTAAAGCTTGCTCTGGCATTATATAATAAATAAGTATAGAAGTTCCAACCTGGGTAAAGGGTTGGATATTTTTTAACCAGCGATAAGATTCATTATCAGGTAGGTTTTTATTATAAATTCCTTCTTGCAAAAAGAGGGTGGAGACAGCATACCATCCTGGTTCGATTGGTCTTTTTGATTTCCACCAAGGTAGGAAATTATTTCGAAGGTAATGTTTAGTATCAGCCATTCCAAAATAGTCCACACGGATTTTTTCCATTGGTGGAAGATTGGGATCATAAATTTTGCAAAAAGAATCTAGGGAATTCTTTGGACACCAATTATAGCGGTCAACAAAAATTTTAAGTCTTTTTAGATCTTGCCCCCAATCAGCATTGGAATCAGTGACATATTGGTAGCCGTTTTTTGGTCCACCCACCGTTTGATTGAAATAGGACATATAATGCGGATAAGCACCGACCGTTTCTAGCGTCAAGGATAAGAGCATAAGTCCAAGGACAACCTTCCAAATAAGGACATTGTGCCTATCTGATTTTTTCAAGAAATTAAAAATTGTTTTAGCGGTAAGGATGTAAATAAAAGGTAAAATTGGAAAAAGATGACGAAAGCCGATATTGAGTCGACCAGTGATGCTGGTAATTGAATATAGAACGATAAAGATAAGCAAAGAAAATCCGACAATATTAGTTCGCAAATAATAAGCGAATTTTGAAAAAATATTTCTGAAAAAGTTTCCGCTGAAGCTAAGGATATTTTTCAACATATGAGAAGTTGATATTCCCAGGGCCAAAAAAATAAAAAACAAAGTTGCTAATGGTTCTTTAATCAGAAAAACAATCGGGAAGTAGGAGAGAAAGCCTTGCGTACTAATTTCTCCCATGAAATAGGTTACATTCCCCCCGGCTACTCTTTGAAAAACGCGCGCGATTCCAAAAAAATAAATTGCCAATGGTCTTAGCGCTGGGCTATCATTCATATAAAACAGAATTTGGCGAGAATAAACAGTTTTTATATTGGTGTCATCCGAGTGAAAATAATAATTAATAATTTCCGGAAGTTTGTTTTCTGGCATGGCATAGGTATTGAAATAATAAACTCCCCAAACCAAAATTAGAGAAAAAAAGAACATTACAATTCCTTTGCCTAGATATTTACCCAAAGCTTGAAGTTTGAATTTGAATTCGCCGACTTCATGATGACTTTTATTTTTTATTAATGGATAAATTATTATAATCAGCCCAAAAACAGGAAAAGCAATTACGGCAGAAAATTTAGCCAGTTGCATAAGAGCAAGAAAAAAACCAGACATAAAAACATTTTTCCAAGTCGGTTCCTTTATGAAACGCAAGAAATAATAGAAGGAAAAAGTTATAAAAGCAGCAATGCCTAAATCTGTGGTGACAAAATGATTGTGGCCGAGAACATTAGGATCCATTGCATAAAGCAAAAGTGCGAAAAGCCCAGCTCCCAGTCCAGCCAATTCTCGCGTCCATTTAAAAATAAAAAGTCCAAGCAGTAGAGAAATGGCAATAATTGGCAAACGCGACCAGAAAATTATCCGATTAGGATTATTGTCAGCGTTGAAAAGAAAATATTTTCCGGCATTCCACTGGGCATCATTGGCATTTTCATTCCAGAAAGGTTGATTAGTATCGAAATTCAAATCCATAAAAAGCAAGGGAATAGCTGAAAGATCTTTGATGAGTGGTGGATGCTCTGGGTTGAGTCTGAAATCATGTTTAGCAAGATAGCTATAACTAGCTGGAATATGAGCATCCTCATCATAAATCAAGCTGTCATTTTTAGCGTTCAAAACTGAAACGATTGTGACGAAACCTAAAATAATAACGATTATTTTTTTGTAGTGGTCTACAATAAATTTTTGCATACTATTGTAATATATAAAATTTACTTTGCAATGGATAATTTTTTTCTGTTAATTTTAGGAAGGGATATCGTTTTTGAATTTGAGTTATCGCTTCATCATTTTTTTCGATGAAAATAAAAATAGAGTTTTGTGGATTTTGCGGTTTTATTTTATCTAATTCATTTGGGTAAAAATATTGGATAGTCGAGTCATTTGAGTGAAAAATATAAATGGGAAGTTTTATAAGAGTGTTGTAAGAAGTTATGATATATTTTTCTTGGCTCTCGGGTAAAGTGTCAATATATTTAGAAATATCAGTGACATTTTTGTCGAAAGACTCCGCTGTGCGAACTTTCTGGGCCCAAAAGATATGATATTTTAGGGAATTAAAAATCCCAATTACTAAAAAAATAGAAATTAACATTGAAAAAGTGAATTTTTTCCAAAAAGCACCATTTTTCTCTGATTTTTTGAAGATATTGTCAAAGCTAAGGGCGCAGAGGATGAAAATTGCTGGTAACGTACCAATAGCGCGCAAAGCATGAGGATTGCCTTCGGCGGTCATAAACTCAGGTGTCAGCAAAAGAATAAACCATAACAAGAGAAAAGCATATTTTTCTAAATTCAGATCGTATTTTTTCTTACGGATTCTAGCGTAAAAAGTTTGAAAAAAAACTTTAAGGGAAAAAATAAAACCTAAAATAAAAGATAAACCAGTTATTGGGTCAAGCAATGGATAGGGTGGAAAATTATGGCGCCAGTTTTGATCACCCCAAAAAGTATATTTTATAAGGCTTAGCGAAAAACTACGCAAAAATGTCTCAATAGGATTTCCTTGATTAACTTCAGGAGAAAGAACGGAAATGGAGGACGAACGAGATTCGAGGAATTCTGGGTGTTGATAGAAGGTTAGGAACATCGGGAAAGCTGAAATAATGGAGAAAAACAAAAAAATTAAAATCGACTGCCAATAATTTTTGAAGAAATTTTTTCGAGAAAGAATAAAGAATATGAGCATGACAACTAAAACAACGGGAGCAACTCGCCAAGCTATATAGGAATGCATTCCAATGCCAAAAATAAATCCGCCAAGAGCAAAATTCCACCATTTTTTAGTGCGAAGACCTCGAAAGAGAAAGTAGAAAGAAAAAACTAAAATAACTGGAAGCATATTGGCGCGAAAAGAAATGCGGGAAAAATTTATCGCCCAAAAAGAAATAGCTGTGAGAAAAGCGGAAATTAGTCCGATTCTTTCATTTTTGAAAAGTTCTTTAGCTAGAAGATATGTTCCAAATATTGTGAGGGTTCCAAAGATTATAGCAGGCAATTTCAAGGTGAGAATGCTGGCGCCAAAAAACTTAAAACATAAGGCAATTAAATTCATAAAAAGCCCTTCGCGACCTTGATTATTGGTATAAAACCATTGATAATCCCCAGTGACATTAGCGCGCAAAGCGTCTTCACCGTTTATTGCCTCATCCGGATAAACTCCCGGCGGAGCATTTTCAATATTATAAATACGCAGGAAAAATCCAAAGGATACTATAATCGCTAGGAGAGCGTATATTTTTATTTTTTTCATTTTTTTGTTTATTTTTTAATATTCACCCTGTGGAGTACGAACTTATTAATATGTTAAAATAAAAATTTATCTAATTTTATAATTATTTTTTAAGCTTTTTATATAATATTACTCCACAGGGTAAATTATATCACAAAAAAAATAACTTATCCACATACCCAAGAAATGGTTTTGGGTGTATAATTTAGACAGGTTAAAAATTATTTTTTAAAAATTTTTTATGACAAGTGGATTTGAAAATATGCCAGTTCAAAAAATAGAAGACGATTCTAAGAATATCTCAAAAGTAGATCAGGGCGATGCTATGGAATCTTTTATAAAAAGAGAATATGATGTTGATGTCAAAAAGCCGGAAGAGCAACAAGGCGACGCCATGGAATCTTTTTTGGAAAGGGAATATGGTGAAGATAATAAGAAAGAAAGCAAAAAAAATGAAGAGGGAGAAAATAAAAATCAACAAGGAGAGGCGAAGAATAAAATATATGAAAAAATAGAAAGTGATCCAATAATTGAAGAAATAAAAAAAGAAATTCTAAAAAGAACGAATCAGGAAGTGAAAGAAGCTCAAGAAGGAAAGCAAGGTGGAATAGCCTCTCGTGAATCCAGTGGACAAGGCATGCATAATTTTTGGGATAGAACATATGGTCAAGTGGCTATGCAACAATGGGATATTTTTGTTAGTCAATATCCTGAGAAAGCACAAGCCTATAGAGATAAAATTGAATTTGTTGGTAAGATTTTAGATAGACAACAAGAAGAAAGACAAAAAAAACTTTCAAAGACAGTAGCTGATAATAATAGTACGCAAGAACAAGAAAATGAACATAAGGAGGAGCTGGAAATTGAAAGTGAAAAACCAAAAGAAGAAGTCATTGAAGAAATTGAGATGAGTGAATTGGAAGACAAGGAGTTGATCAAGCTTTCTAATGAAATGAAAAAAGCCCGAGAAGATTATAATAAAAATAAAGAAAAAACGGACAGTGCTTGGCAGAGGATAAAAAATGTTTTTCCTAAATTAGTGTTAGGAGAAAATTCTGCCAGTGTGAAAGAGGAACAACTATATCTGGAGCGCTATCAGGAAGCCCGAAATGATTTGCTAAAATATCAAACAGAGAAATTAAAAAAAAGAAATCTCCCAAAAGAAAAAAGAGTGAAAGAGGTGGCTGATTTATCTAAGCATTATAATGAAGACGAGCAATATGACTCACTAGACAAAAAAACGGGAGAAAAGTTCAGATTTTCAGATGAGGAAAAAAATGAAAATAAAACTAGAAAAAAAGAGAAGAAAGAAAGTTCCGCGGAAAAAAATAGAAAAAAAGCGCTAGGAGAAATGCTTAAGAAATATAAAATAAATGAAAAGGATGGCTATTATGATCAATCAAGTAGTTTTATTGATAAACTAATGAGAGAAGTGGCGATGGGACACTATGAAAACTGGAAAAATTCGAAAGATAAAAAAATAGTTGATTTAGTTGATGAAAAAGGTGGTCCAAAAGATAAAATCAGTGAGAATATTCAAAAAATGGAAAAATATTTTGAAAATATTTTAGGAGTAAAAGGAAAAATTGAAAAAAATGAGACAGTCAAGCAGTGGTTGATTAGAATAACAAAAGAATCGTTAGAATTTAATAAATAAAATCTAAAACTATGACTGACGAAATAAAATCTAATCTTGAGCCAATCGAGGAAGGAGATTTGAATCTTAAGGAAAAATTTACTGGCGGAGGGAAGGTGGAAAATATTGCAAGAGACAAAGAAGAAGAAGCATTTCCAACTCCGGAAAAAATAGAAAGAAAAGAGGGGGTGGTAGAAAAGGAGGCGGCTTATTCGAAAATTCTTTCCAAGCTTCCTGCGCAAAGTCAAAAAGTGCAAACTGATGATGTGGCGACAGATGCCATTTCAGTTAATACGGGAATTGACGCTGAGAGTAAGATTGATAATTTGATAAAAATTGCTGAGACTAAAAGTATTGTACACGCTGTAAAAGTGGCACAGCATATGGAAGATAATTATATATTAGACGAATTTCATGATAGAATGTTGGGAGAAGAATTGCATAATGCTTTGGTGGCTAAAGGAATGATAAAAGAAATCTAATTAGGACCACTGATTATCACATGATTATTCTGATTGCACATGAATTAAAAATTAATTCAATAGAAAATAAAAATTCACCCTGTTGAATAAAAAATGAAGTATATTTTTTATTTTACTAAAGTAAAATTATTCTACAGGATAAAAACAAAAAATATTTATGGATTTGGATTCAATTTTAATTCCTTTAATTTATCTTTCTGCCCTAGCTTCGATTGTAAGCGGAATTTTGCTAGTGGCGCAAAGTTTTTTTCGTTTTCGCGCGCAAATCAATCTTTCAATGAATTTGGATTTAGAAATTATTCGTGTTTCAAAAAGTGGTAAACCCAAAGAAACCCTAGAAAAAAGACAAGATTTTTGGAAAGAAGAAATTGGCGCTATGGAACAGCTTCTAACTTCTCTTTCGACACTGAAAGATCGAGCAGGTTTCTGGCGTCAGTTCATGTATGGCAAGCCACATATCTCTTTTGAAATTGCTAACTCAGCCAAAGAAGAAGAAATTATTTTTTTTGTAGCAGTTCCTAAAAAATTTCGCGAAGCCTTAGAAAAGCAGATTCATAGTTTTTTCCCGAATGCTTCTTTGGAGAAATCTAAAGATTTTAATATTTTTCTTCCGGGTAGCTTCACATCGGCAAGTATCTTGGGTTTGAAAAGGGAATATTATCTGCCGATAAAAACTTATGAAAATTTGGAAATTGATCCATTAAATGCCATCGCTAATGCACTTAGTCGCCTAGATGCTGTCGAGGAGGGGGCAGCCATTCAATTGATTCTAAGTCCAGCCGAGGCTGGTTGGAGGTATAAAGGAATGAGATTGGCACACAGAATGCAACAAGGCAAGAGACTACGAGAAGCCAACGCTTCATTTATGTTCAAATTTTTCAGGGGTATTTTTGAAAAAACTTTGCAAGAAGGTCTTACCCCAAAAAATGATCCAAATAATCCATCAGACAAAAATATTCAACTCACACCAGAAGAACAAGAGTTAGTTAAATTAATTGATAGAAAATCTAATAAGTCTGGGTTCGAAGTTAATATTCGTTTAGTAGCATCAGCTAAAAGTGAAGGTCGAGCAGATCAAATTCTCGGAGAGATGGAAAATGCTTTTTCACAATATGAGAACGCTGATTTAAATCATTTTCAAATTAAAAATCGTAGCAAGAAAAAGGAAATTGCCTATGATTTTATCTTTCGCAATTTTATCCCTGAGCAAGCGATGATTTTAAATGTAGAAGAAATTGCTAGTATATTTCATTTGCCGATTTCTTCAACGGAAGCACCAAAAATTAAATTTTTAAAATCAAATGCTGCGCCAGCTCCCGTAGACATTCCTAAAGAAGGGACTATTATTGGTTTTAATGATTACAGGGGAACGAAAACGGATATCCGTCTAACTATCAATGATCGTCGTCGACATTTTTATACAATTGGTCAAACTGGAACTGGTAAGACTACGATTTTACAAGAAATGGCTAAGCAGGATGCTAAAGCTGGAAATGGTTTTTGCTTTATTGATCCACATGGGGAAGCTATTGAGGATATTTTGACCTGTATTCCCAAAGAAAGAGCAGAGGATGTGGTTATCTTTGATCCAGCTGATATTGAAAGGCCATTCGGTTTGAATATGTTAGAATTTGATCCAACTCACCCAGAACAAAAAACTTTTGTGATTAATGAAATGATTGGAATCTTTGATCAACTTTATGATTTGAAAGCAACGGGCGGACCAATGTTTGAACAATATATGCGAAATGCAATGCTACTCATTATGGACGATCCAGAGACTGGTTCAACACTCATGGAAATTTCAAAAGTTTTGTCAGATGAAGAATTTAGAGCGATGAAAATTTCTAAATGTCAAAATCCAATTGTAGTTGATTTTTGGACTAAGGAAGCTGAAAAGGCTGGAGGAGAAGCGGCTTTGGCGAATATGGTGCCCTATATCACTTCTAAGCTTACCACTTTCATCTCTAATGATATGATGCGTCCAATTATCGCTCAGCAAAAAAGTACTATTAATTTTCGGGAAATAATGGACAACAAAAAAATTCTCTTGGTCAATTTGTCTAAAGGAAAAATCGGAGAAATAAATGCTAGACTTTTGGGAATGGTGATTGTGGGAAAAATTTTGATGTCAGCCCTTTCTCGCGTGGATTTGCCAGATGAACAGCGGGTGGATTTCTATCTATATATGGATGAGTTTCAAAATGTCACGACCAATTCGATTTCTCAAATTCTTTCTGAAGCCAGAAAGTATAAACTATGCCTAAATATTGCCCATCAATTTATCGCACAACTCAAAGAGGAAATTTCCAAAGCTGTTTTTGGAAACGTTGGGTCGATGGTAATTTATCGCGTTGGACCAGAAGACGCGGAATTTTTGGAAAAACAATTAGAGCCAGTTTTCACAAAAAATGATCTAGTGAATGTAGATAATTACAACGGTTTTGCCAAGGTGCTGATTAATGGTGTGCTAACCAAACCTTTTAACATCCAGGGCTTTCCGCCAACCAAGGGCGATCAAGAAATTGCCAATGCCTTAAAAGAACTTTCTCGTTTGAAATATGGTCGAGATAAAGATTTAGTTAATCGAGAAATCATGGAACGAACGCGGATAAAGTTTTGAAAAAAGTTATCCACAGGGGGGGTTGCAGTGATTGCATAACACTGATATAATATCACTGTGAGAAATTAATCTCACAGTAAATATTAAAAAGCGCCTGCCAAACTTTCCTGTCACCCTATTTATTCTCAACTGTTTTAGTTAAGTTTAATTAAATTCTTAGTTGAGGCTGAATAATAAAAATGGAAAGTTAGGCAGGCAGGCAAAAAAATGCAACCAATCGAAAGGGAGAAAGTATTCTCCAAAATGCTCAAAGCGGGCAAGAAGAATTATTTCTTTGATGTCAAAAAAGCATCCAATGGAAATAATTATCTAACTATTGCTGAATCATATCTCGGAAAAGACGGCCAGAAAGTAATCAATCGAATTATTCTGTTTAAAGATCATTTTGCGGAATTTGGAAACAATCTTTTGGAACTTAAGCAATATCTGCAATAAGACAAAATAAAAAAGCGGGCTGTCAATTTTTCAGACAGTTCGCTTTTTTATTTTTCATTTTTTTTATTTCATCTCAAAGCTTTTTATTTCATTGCCGTTGGAAAAATAGACTAAGTTTGATTCTTCGTTGATTTCAAAATCTTGAGCTTGTGAAATTTCTGCGTTATAAAACTGCGAAATAATTTTTCCGTCTAAATCTAATTTTATAATACGGGAATTTTTTTGATCTAGGACAAAGATATTTTGGCTGTCTCTCTTAGTATAAATTTTATCCGCCAATATTTTCGTAGCTGTTTCTTCTATGGCAAAAGCTTGTTTTTTACCTTGAAAGAATTTTAGGACATTGCTATTTTGAACGAGATAGAGATTTTCTCCAATCGTTATGTCGGTAATTTCTTTTAGGTTTTCATCATCTCTTAGCCAATTTGTTTTTTCGCCAAAACCCTCGTTAGCTCGCGGATAGCGGTAAATTTGATTGGTATTTTTATCCAGAAGATATAGATAGGTAAGATAGGTTTTAGCCAGTGCTATTTCTGAGCCAGCGGGAATTTCTATGGCGTTATCTTGAAATTTTTTGGAAATTGGACTCCAGGAAATTATTTTGTTGTTTTGATTAATCAGAAAAATCAAATTCAAATCATCCATGCCAGAAACAATCTTGAGTGGGGCAAAATCAGCTGGAAAAGGATAATTTTGTTTGTCCTCGGCATTAGTTAGACTGTTTTCATCTACGAAAAACATTTTTCCGTTCAGGTTTATTATTTTGAAAAGTTGACTTTTAGAAAAAACTGTTTGCAAATTTTCAACGCGCGAAACATTTTTGTCTTGCTCAAGAGGAAGGGGAGCACTAGGTGTGATTTCTTGAGGAACTGAATCGCTGGCATCTTCTTTGTTTTGCATTTTAGCTATGAAATAGGGAACTATTAAAAGAAGTAGCACCGCTAGTCCAGCATAAAGTTTTTGTGAATAGTCCAACTTAGAAAACAATTTTTTTATATTTCCAAATCTTGGGATGAGTAGTTTGAAAAAATTATTTTTTTCAGCAGGGGCTGTTTTTCTCGGGGTAGAAGATGTTTGTTTTTTTGGGATAAATTTCTTCGCTCCCGCGATTGTTTTTTGGCTGGCAAAAACAAGAAAGGAAAAAATGTCCTGCGAAATTTCCTTGAGGGTGGCGAAAAATTCTTTGGTCAGGCGTAATATTTTTTCTTGGTCAATTTTGATAAGCGGTTTTTTTGGTTCTTCCGGAATATTATTCAACACCTGAGGAATATTCTCAGGTTCTTCTGGAATATTTTCTTCATCTCGCAAAGAATTCAAAACATTTTCTGGCATTATGTTTTTTTCCGCACGTAATTTAGTGGAGGCTATTTTTCGGAACAAAGTGGCTATTTTCTTGGAACAGAAGCTAAAAAATTCAGTTATTTTTATCTCGATAATTTCTGAGATATTTTCCAAGAATGAATTTTTATCCTGAAAGGAAAAATTTTCTTTGATATAAATATGTCCAGTTTTTTTGTCGATAAATTCATCAGATTCTTTTTTAAGATCTTCTTTGATTTCTTCAGCCAGGGATTGTTTTTCTTCGTTTTCTAGAATTTCTTTTTTTGGTTTTTTCTGGTGAGCCTTAGAAAAAGCTGTTTGACTGAAAGCATTGAAATCATTTTTTTCAGCATTTTCTGTGTTGATTTCTGTGGGAGATTTTTTTTCTTCCATTCTCGCCACTAGCACGGCGGCTTTTTCCAATTCATTTCCGAGAGCTGTTCGCAAAAATCGCATAAAATCAGCTGGTGAAAATTTCAAGGCACTTCTTTTTATTTCCTCAAAAGAAAAAATTTCAAAAATAGCGTCAGTAGTCACAATGAGCGCATCATCTTTTTCTAATCTCCCACTTAGAACATCGACGAAAGTTTTGAATGGGCTGGGATTCTCAGGAATGATTGCGCCTTCGCTTATATCAGTTAATGTTTTTCCGCGAAGTAATAAGGCCTTAGCACTTCCAGCTTGAGAAAGATGGATATTATTTTTTTCGATAACCAAGAGAATAGCGTTTATTTTCCCCAACCAATTAACATTACCATGCTCGGCTAATTTAGCCAGCGCTAAATTAGCTTTGTTGAGCGCTGCTTCAAAACTTTCAATTGCTCCACGCTTAGCTTTGGAATAGTATTCTTTTTTGATGACAGAAATTAGATAGTTTACTACATAGGAAGAATCGCTTGATTCTTCATTTATCTCCAAAATTCCCGCCAACGTCCCTAGATTTTCTTGCGTGATATTTTCTGGTCTTTCCACAAAAATTTCCAAGAGTGTTTTAGCACTAGTTTTTTGACAAACCAAAACATCCTCAAAAGAGGCTTCTAAATTCGAAATTTTTTTGTCGACTTTCTTTTTCGCCATAACAGACTTTTTCAATATAAGTATAGCAAAAAATAGAAAAATAGTAAAAGTTTATTTTTTTGCCCATATCTTGATTAAACATCAGATTGTTGCTAGATTGTATAAGTGGCCTTTTTATTTTATGCCGCGTTCGTCCCCGCCTCGCGTCGACGAGCGGTCGCCTCCGCGAGTCAAGGCGGGTAGCCCGATTTATATGAATAACTATTTTATATATTTATTAATAAGCCAAGATAAATAAAAAACATATACGGGGTTTACTGATAATATAGAAAATAGGATAAAAAAACATAAAACCAAAGGCGTTAGAACAACAAAAAATTTCGGTGATTTCAGTTATATAATATTAGAAAAAGTTTTGCCTAATGAAAGACTTGCAAGAGAAGCTGAAAAATACTGGAAGTCTGCCTCTGGCAGGAGAAGGATAAAAGAAATATTAAAAAATAAAGAAGATTAATTATGCCGCGTTCGTCTAGTCCGGTTAGGACGCCAGGTTCTCATCCTGGAAATCATGGGTTCAAATCCCATACGCGGTACCATTTTTGTCAATTTGACAATTTTCCCAGTCTTCAACTTTTCTATTTTTCAAAGAGACTTTAAGGATTGCTTGGTAAGTTCTTGTTTGGAATTCCAGAATCAGAGCTAATTCATTCAGAAGATCAGTCAAACAACTGGTTCTTTTTGTAATTCCGATATGAATTAAAATAATAATATTGAAATAAGTTAAAAGTTGAAATATAATATAAGCATCTAACAATTCTTGCTTTATTTGTTGCGATATCTTTCCAAAAATACAAGCTGAATTTTCAAAAGAATTAACGCCTTGAATAAAGATTTGTGGAGATAGGCAATGAAGAAGGAAATTCCAAATCAAATAGAATTATCTTTAAAAAAATGGAACATAGAATCATCAATTTTACAAATTCTTTATGTTATTCTAGGATCGATTTCTATTAGCGCCCCCTTGATCGTTGCTTGTTTTACAGATAGGCTTGGCGACTTACCGACCAGAATAGTGAGTTTCTCTGGCGCAGTTGCAGTCGGCATAATTGGAGGATTTAGACTTTCATTGCATGCTAACAAGGTAAGGCGTGCATATATTAAACTTCGAACTGCTCGTGTTCGCTATGAGTTTTGCTCTGACTATTCTTTGGATAATTTTGTTAAAGAATATGTTGACATATCAGAGGGACTTGGAAGCATTATAGGGCCAGGAGAGCAAGATCCAAATTTTAATCAAAATACGGGCTTAGTTCGAATTAATTAACATGCTCAAGGGTAAAAAAGTTGTAAAACAATGCAAGAAAATATTAATTTAGTAAATTAATCCTTAATTAATTATATAAGAGATTAACGTGTCTTTAAGGATAAATAAAATAACTTCATAATATATTATCAAGATGATAAAAATGCTTAACAAAAAGAAAAAATATTTAATACTGTTTAGTTTTATTGCTGTTTTAATTTTAGCATTTTCGAGTGCTATAATAGGATGCGAAAATGTTTCATTTTTTTCACAAGCAATAATAGGGCACTTTCGAATTATGAGGGATAGAATGCCCATTGAGAAAATAATAGCAGATAAAAGTTTGGATGAGGATAGTTTAAATAAATTAAGACTTATATTAGAGGTTCGATCGTTTGCGAGTAAAGAATTGGGATTGCCTGAAAATAAAAGCTATACAGTGTATTCTAATATTAAAAGCCAGTATGCCGGATGGAATATTTATGTTGCTCCTAAATTTTCTATTGAACCAAAAAAATGGTGCTTTCCAATTGCGGGTTGCGTTGTATATCGAGGATACTTTGTAAAAGATGACGCGCTCAAATTTGCCAAAGAAGAGGAAAAAAAGGGTTTTGATGTCTTTATCGGACCATTTAATGCCTATTCTACTTTAGGTTGGTATGATGACCCAATATTAAGTTCTCATTTACGGTTAAATCCTATTCGTCTTGCCGGATTAATAATTCATGAATTAGCGCATCAAAAATTATATATAAAAGGAGATTCTCGCTTTAACGAGGGTTTTGCTGTTACAGTCGAACGAGCGGGAGTCCTGCAATGGTTAAAATCAACTGGAAGGAATAATGAAATTCCCCAGGCCTTAGAAACATGGAGGCAGGAAGACCTGTGTGTAGAAAAAATTCTTAAAGCTCGAACTGAATTATCAAATATTTACTCCAGCACTTCTGACGCAAAAATATTAGAAGAAAAAAAACAATCCATATTTAAAAAGCTTAAAGAAGATTTATGCGGTATTGCTTGCGTTGGAGTCAATCTTCCAAAAACAGATGGTAATGAATTAAAATTGAATAACGCATATTTAATCCCCATAAATACCTATTATTCATTAGTGCCTGTATTTCAAAATATTTTAAATGGTGTGGACGGTCATCTCCCATTATTTTTTAAAAAAGTGAAAGAACTTGGGGAATTGCCTTATCAAGAACGTCAATCTAAAATGAAATTACTGCAAAAAATTAAATAATTATAAGGTGTTATAAAGAAATAGATATAAATTTTTTTAATTCGACTTTGTAATAATCAATTTTTTCTTCTGTAATATTTTTTTATCTCACTTTCTAAGGATAAAAAAATATTAACTATAATAATAAATCGCAAAAAATCTCTCGAACCTTTGCCATTTTAATAATCTCTTGTTATTAACCAGCCGAGCAATTCTACTCCAAAGCATATCTAACACTTTGTGCTTTGAAGTAGGCTTGTATCTTTTGAGGTCTTCTTTGAATCGATTTCATAAACGCATGAATATTTCTTTTTAACTC
>JBAQNP010000039.1:0-118423 GCA_049303905.1 Candidatus Moraniibacteriota bacterium | reverse complement strand
TGCTTTATGATGCGATAAATTTTAGTCCTTGGCCAGCACGCCTAAAAAATCAACTTCTCAAGAATATCGCCAGAAACATTAATCGCGACATAGATGTTCTCATTGAAAAAATTCAAAAAGAAAAATCCGTGGCCAAAAATATCCTTGAGCCGACTAAAAGTATTTTGATGGGGAATTTGGGAGAGATTAAGATATAGAAGTGTTCAATAATACTTTTTTCTAAAAAATAATTATTAACTTTAAAATATATGGAAAAAATAAAAGTCGAACAACATGGCTTTACCGCTTTTTCATGGTTTGCGGGGTGGCTTTTTACGATTGGATTTCTAAATCTGGCATTGGGGAAGGGAATTTTAGCAATTGTTTTGTGGCCATACTTCATTGGTCAGGCAGTGGCAATGTTGGCAAAATAGAAAACGAAAAAGCCCTCAATTCTGGCATGAGCGTGTGGATCCCTTGAAAAATGTATCGGAAAAAAATATTTTTCCCTATAAATCTAGGTGGGTTCCAATTTTTCACTCTTCCGTCGTGAAGGCCTTTTCAATTAAAGTATAATATAAATTAGGAAATATTTCAAAATAAATGTATTATCTCTATATTCTTCGATGCGCTGACAAAACTCTCTACACTGGAATCACGACTGATTTAGAGCGCCGTATTTTAGAACATAATGAAAAAAAACTTGGCGCAAAATATACCGCCTCACGTCGACCGGTAAAATTAGTGTATTCGAAAAAATTTAAAAGTAGATCATTAGCTTCCAAGGAGGAAGCAAGAATAAAGAAATTAAAAAGGGTGGAAAAATTGAAAATTATTTCACTCTATGGAATACGGACTTAAAAATTAACTAAAACTAAATTAATTTATTTTATAATTATTAATCCTGTGGCGTATCATATAATTACTCCATAGGGTAAAAAAGTATGAACAATTACAACTGGTACTCGCAATTAATAAAACCAATATGGTCTCCGCCGGCCTCAGTTTTTGGACCAGTGTGGACATTTCTCTATGTGTTAATTGCCATTTCTTTTGGCAAAGTTTTCTGGATGTATTTCAAAAAACAAATTCCATTTTTAGTGGCACTACCATTTATTCTTAATCTTGTTTTTAATTTCTCTTTTACTCCGATTCAATTCGGACTAAAAAATAATCTTTTGGCAGCAATTGACATTTTGCTAGTTTTGGCTACACTTATCTGGGCAATGATCTCAATTTATCCGCACTCGCGTTGGGTTGCTTACATTCAAATCCCATATCTTCTCTGGGTGTCATTTGCAACGGTTTTGCAATTAACAATTACGTATTTAAATAGATAATTATTTTCAAAAAAATTATTTGAAATATTCTCTTCTTTTGACAGTATTATATTATGGGTATATATTCATAATAGAAAGGAGGTGAAAAAAACTATATGCCGAAATTAGATGGAACAGGCCCTATGGGTCAAGGCGCTGGCACAGGACGAGGAATGGGTTATTGCGCAGGAGGAATGAAAATGGGCGCAGGTTTTCGTGGTTGTGGCTTTGGTCGCAGGAGATTTATTTCTCCTAAAAACGAGCTCTCTGCATTAGAAGAAGAGGAAAGGATGCTTGAAGAGGAATTAGCTACGATCAAAGAAGAAAAAGCAGCGCTAGAAAACCAGCAAAATTAAAAGAAGGCTTGTGAGCCGGCCCCTTCTAGGAAGGGGCCGAATAGCCTTCTTTCAGTGAAAATTTATCATAAAATCTATAAACAATCAAATTTATGCCAAGGCCAAGATTATGCCGAAAAATAAGATTCAACCCTAATATAACCTATTTCAAACCTCAAGGAGTACCATTAAAAGAACTTGAGATCATAGAACTTACTATGGAAGAGCTAGAGGCATATCGTTTACGTTACGTCAGTGAATTGGAACAAAAAGACGGAGCTGATAAAATGCATACTTCCCAAAGCACCTACCAAAGGATTTTATTTTCAGCTTGTAAAAAAATCGCCGATGCACTCGTTAATGGTAAAGCAATACAAATCATTAAATAGCTAAACTAGCTTAAATATTATTTTTTAACTTGACAAACATATTAGCATTTGCTAATATGTTTTTATAATCATTTATGTATTATAAAAAATGAAAGAATTCATCAAAGCTTTTGGGAATATTACCCGAGTAAAAATTCTAGCTTGTCTTTTTGAAAAAGAAAAAAATGTCAGCGATTTGACTGGAAATTGTCGCCTGTCCCAATCCGCTGTTTCCCAACATTTAAAAAAACTAAAAGAAATTGGAATTATTAATTGTCAGCTTATTGGTCGAGAAAGATTTTACAAAATTAAAAACAAAAAGGCCGGAGCAATCGCTAAAGAAATTTTAAGTCTTATAAATAATAAGAAATAATCAACTAACAAAAAATTATGACAAAAAAATTTACTCCGCTAGCATTTTTAGCCTCCCTTGGAGCGGGTGGGATCGCCGTAATGCCTTTTGTATTGATGCAATACACAATCAAACATGGCGCCGGACTTATAACGAGAAGTCAGCTTTGGAATAATAATTTTTCTGGGATTACAGCTCTCTATTATCATTTTCTAGAATTAGTAATGATTGCTTTTTCTCTTATTCATTTTGTTTTAACTTTCTGGTTTGTCTATAAATTGATTAAATGGCTAAAAACTGAAGACTTCAAAGAATTGATTGGCAGTCCTCTGAAAAACAGCGCGATTATGGTGCCGTTCATTTCAATTTTAATGACCATGAATCTTTTTATTGGTCCCATTCGTTATTTTTTTCCGGCTATGTCGGATAATTTTCAAAGTCTTTTTTTGCCAGCAATGCTTTTTTGGTCATTTCTTTTTGTCGCTGTGATGCTTATGGAAATATATCTGCTGGGAATTTCTTTTAAGAAAAGTTTTGATGTGGATAAGATCAATTTTGGCTGGCTCTTGCATCCTTTCGCCCTTGGAATGCTTTCTACTGTTGGCACCGGCATCGCCGCTATGGCACAAAATGAAAATATTGCCAACTCGGCCGCTTTTATGTCAATGATTTCTATCTCCATGGGAGTATTTTTACTCCTAGTCAAGCTGATCGCTATTTTTAAAAGTCATTTTGCTTCTTCCGGACTACCTGAGAAAAATTTTTTGCCTAGTTTTTTGATTGTCATTCCAAATATTACTCTTTTTGCTATTAGTTTTTTTCGTCTAGGACATTTTCTTGAGCGCCAGCACGGTTTTCATTTAGGCGCTTATTTCTATCTGATTATTGGACTATCATTTGCTTTTGAAATTTGGTATTTCGCTTTTGGAATTTTCTTACTCTTTGATTATTTCAAGAAAAATCACTTCAAAGAATTTTATATCACTCAATGGGGATTAATTTGCCCCCTAGTGGCCTTCGTTGTTTTGGGTGGCTTTGTCTATAGCGTAGTTCTGGCTAGTCCAATTCTTTATGCAATGCTAGTTATCACAATGCTTCTTGCTATCTTTTTCTATTTTGAATTATTACTTAAACATATTAAGTGTTCAAAAAAATCCGAATTAAGTTGTGAATTTTAGAAAAATAGTTTATAATTTAATTAGCTATTTTTTATCTTTAAGTTCGCGGATTTCAATAAGAAGTTCTTTGAGAATGCTTTCAATATGAAGAATCTTATTTTGGTTGTTTTGATGCTCTAATTCTGTTTCTGCATCATCTTTTTCTATTTCTTCTCCTAGATCCTCCACGTCCTCTTGAATATCATCAATATCCTTGGAAATTTCTTCTACATCTTCGCTGATATCCTCCACATCTTCGCTAATTTCAGAGAGCTCATGGGCGTGACGGTTGACGGTCATCTGGATAAATATTGAAAGATAAATAGCTTCTAGTGAAACGAGAGTGGTAAGGATAAGCATAATTTTGTCAAAATTAAGACCAAACCACTGCAAAGAAAAAATTCCGACAAAAAAAATCGAATGAAGGATAATAGAAAAAGGCGATCCAACCTGATCAGTTATTTTTATGGCTAATTTTTCCAACAAAGTTTCTTTTTTGGATTGATTTTTTTCGGGGTTAATTTCCATAACTTTCAGTATAATCCTTTTTTTTGAATCAGTCTATATTTTGAAATAAAATTTTTTTTAGATAGTAGTATTTTTGTAATTATTAAATTATTTTTTTATGAAAGGATTCATGGGAAACATCGAGAAAGACACTCTCGAAAACGAGAACTTTCGAAAAGTTCTTTATACTGGCAAAAACAGTCAGTTGGTTCTAATGAGCCTTCTTCCAAAAGAAGAAATTGGCATGGAAGTTCATGCAGAAAACGATCAATTTTTTCGTTTTGAAAAAGGTGAAGGAAAAGTTCTTATCGATGGGAATGAATATACAGTGGGGGACGGCGTAGCGATCGTGGTGCCAGCAGGAGCTGAGCATAATGTGATTAACATTTCCGAAACAGAGGAGCTAAAACTCTACACAATTTATTCTCCGGCTCATCACCAGGATGGCATCGTGCGTCATACCAAGGCCGAAGCAGAAAGTAATGAAGCGGAGTTTGATGGAAAAACAACGGAATAGTTTGTGTTTAAATAAATTGACCGACCATGTTAAATATGGTCGGTTTTTTTTGTGCTATAATAAAAGTATAATAAAAACTTAATTAAAAAAAACTATGCAAAAAAATGAAGGCACAATCGATCGAGTAATTAGGGGGATTATTGGAGTTATAATTCTCTATCTGTCTTACTCAAAATTTTCAGGCACAGTGGCTGTTATAGGATATGTCATTGGGGTAATCGCTATTTTCACGGCGTTGAGTGGATTTTGCTGTCTATATACCTTGCTCGGGATTAACACGGACAAAAGTTAAAAATAGCTACTATTTAGCTAAACTTTACTTTTTAATTTACTGATACTATACTGATATTAGTAAGCTATTTAACTATCTAAATAAAACCTATGTCAGAAATATTAGAAATTCTTTTTGGTTCCAAAGAGCGAGCGCGACTTTTGCGTTTTTTTCTGCAAAATCCGGAACCCGCTTTTAGTTTCTCTGAAATTATTTCGAGAAATATGTTGAATGCTGGAAAAAGCAAGAGTGAATTAAATAGTTTGGCGAATATAAAATTTATCCTAAAACGAACCAAAGCGGGAAAAATTTTCTATCAGCTTAATCAAGATTTCAATTTTTATCCAGAACTGAAAAATCTTATCGCTAAATCGAATGTGTATCCGCAATGTCAGAGTCTTTCTAAGACAGCTAAGATCGGGAACATAAAACTGGCAGTGATAAGTGGCGTGTTTATCAATTACAATAAAAGTAAGGCAGATATGATAATTGTGGGAGACGCAGTAAGCAAGGCTAGACTCAAAAATCTTATGAGTAGTTTGGAGGCGGAAATTGGCAAGGAAATTAATTTTGTTTTGATGACGATGGATGAATTCAAATATCGTTTGAATATGCTGGATAAATTTGTTTTAGAATTCCTTGAAGGTCCACATGAAGAAGTGATTAATAAAATTTCTGGATTAAAAAGATTTATCGCACAAAGAAAGTTGTAATCTTTACTAATTACGAATCAAATACGAATATACTAATAAAATTTGTATATTTGTATATTGGTAAATAATTAGTAATTCGTAAAGATCGCCATGCTCTATATACTTCTAACTATATTAATTTTGACAGTTGGAGCGTTATTGTTCTTTGTTTTTGATATGCGCAAAAAAATTGAAAACGGGAATGATAGCGAGGTGAAAGATAAGATAATGGCTAGTTTAGCCACTATTAGTGAGCAAAATAGAAATTTATCAGATCAAAATAATCATTTACGCAATACTGTTGATAATAAATTAAAAGAATCATACCAAACAACACAGGCACAAATGAATCATGCAATGCAGACCGTTCAAGGTATTAGCGGGCAATCTGCTAAGCAAATTGCAGATGTGGTAGCTGAGCTCACAGAATTAAAAGGAGCCACTAAACAAGTGTTAAACTTTTCTTCTCAATTGCAAAATTTGCAAGATATTCTACAAAATCCAAAAAGAAGGGGAATCTTGGGAGAGTATTATTTAGAAACGGTACTTAAAAATGTCCTCCCTCCTGCTTTATATCAAATGCAGTATAAAATAGGGAAAAATGAAGAAGGGAATGATTTAATAGTGGATGCTGTAATTTTTTTGCAAGATAAAGTTATTCCAATAGATTCAAAATTTTCTTTAGAAAATTATAATAGGATACTTGATTGTAAAGATATTATTGAAAAAGAAAAACTAGAAAAAGCTTTTAAGCAGGATTTGAAATATCGTATTGATGAAACTTCCAAATATATTCAACCCAAGAAAGATACAATGGATTTTGCTTTAATGTTTATTCCGTCCGAAACTATTTATTACGATCTTAATATGGGAAGTGCTGGTATAAATTCGGCTGATTTAATTGAATATGCAGGAAGAAAAAAAGTTAGTATCGTTTCTCCTAATTCTTTTTATGCTTTCTTACAAACTATTCTTCAGGGTTTGAATCAAATAAAAATAGAAAAAACAACGAAAGAAATTATAAAAAGAGTTCAAAGTCTAGGGGCTCATATTGAGAAGTATGAAGTTTTTCTATCTAGATTAGGAAATAATTTATCTACCACGGTTGGTTCTTATGAATCAGCTCGTAAAGAATTTATAAAAATAGATAAAGATGTAATTAAAATAGGAGGAGAAGAAAGGAAACTTATAGAAACGGTAGAAGTAGAAAAGCCTAAAACAGAAGATTAAAAAAAATGAAAAACAAATTAAAAATTAGAATAGAAAATGATTCAAAAAAAAGCTTAATTTATAAATTCAAGCTTTTTTTCAAACAAGAATTTTTCAAAAACCATATCATTCTTTGGCTATTGATTTTTAATTTTATTTCCAACGTGGCAAACTGGTTGGCATTGGCAATTTTTATCAATAAGACGGAAGGTAATATAATTTTGCACTATAATGTCTATTTTGGTGTAGATAATTTGGGAAATTGGAAACAATCTTTCGTGGCGCCAGCTATTGGCTTATTTCTATTTCTGATAAACTTAAGTTTGGCTTTTTTCTTCTATAAAAACAAAGAAAGAATCGCCAGCTACAGCCTACTCCTAGCCTCAGTGATTATTCAAATAAACTTGATAATTTCTTCAGTTAGTGTTATACTAATAAACTACTAAAACTATGTCATTCTGAATTTATTTCAGAATCTCAGGTTCTAGCAGTAAGATCCTGAAACAAGTTCAGGATGACAATTTAATTAATTTTCAATAATTATGTTCAATTTTCCTGATCCAAAAACTACAGATCCTAAAAAGCGTCGCATACAGCGAATGCTGGAAGTTATTCCGGGAATTTTGACTTGGGCGACACTTATTGGTATGTTTGTTTTTTCTTTTCTTTTGCCTGTTTATGTGGCTATTTTTATCATAGTTTTTGATATTTATTGGATTTATCGAACGATTTTTATTGCATATTATTCAGTAGCAGGATACCGAAAGTTAAAGGAGGGTAAGGAAATTGATTGGTGGGAAAGATGTCAAAATATTATGCATCCGGAAAACTATATAAAAATCATTAATGGTCGGATTTTGAATATGCAAAGCAGTCTAGGAGAAAGTGACCAACTTCCTAGACGAGAAAAAAGTATCCTAAAGAAGGAATTAAATAGATGTCAAGAATATTTAGAAGAAATCAGAGAAATTTCAAAGATAAAGGAGCAGATTTTAGATTGGCGGGAAATTGTGCATGTGGTTTTGCTTCCGACGGCTATTGAGCCAGCTGAAGTAATTGAGCCAGCCATCCAAGCAATTGCTGATTCTAATTTTCCTAACCAACAATTTATTATTCTATTAGCTACTGAAGAGCGTGAGCCAGAAGAGCAAAGAATGGAAAAAGTTAATTATTTGAAAAATAAATTCCAAGGAGTTTTTAGAGATTTTATAGTTACGACGCATATTGTGGCTGGAGGAGAAATGAAATGCAAAGCATCAAATGCGACTTTTGCCGCTAAAGAACTAATGAAATATCTTGATGAGCGTAATATTGATTACAAAAAGGTTCTTTTATCTAATTTTGATTGTGATACGGTGGCTCACCCACAATATTTTGCAGCACTTACTTATGCTTTTATAACTGAACCAAAGCGATTACAATTTGCGTACCAACCTTTGCCGATGTATCATAATAATTTATGGGATACTAACGCTTTTGTGCGGATAATTGTGACAGGTTCCAGTTTTTGGCATATTTTTCAAAGCACAAGAACAGAGGGAATGGTGACATTTGCTTCGCATAGTGAATCATTTGATACCTTAGTGAAAGTGGGATTTTGGCCAGTAAATATAATTAATGAAGATTCGATTATCTACTGGAAGGGTTTTTCATATTTTAATGGAGATTATAGAGTAAAACCAATTCATTTGCCAGTGTCTCTTGATGCGGTTTTAGCTGAGACTTACTGGAAAACTATCAAAAATCAATATAAACAAAAAAGGCGTTGGGCATATGGGATTGAACATTTTCCAACAGTCATGAGAGCAATTGTGCCAGATAAAAAAATTTCTCGTTGGAAAAAATTTACTGTGGCTTTTGAAATGCTAGAAGGTCATCATAGTTGGGCAACAGCTAGTGTTATCTTAGCCATACTTGGGTGGTTGCCACTTATCTTTGGCGGTGATGATTTTAATCAGTCCGTTCTGGCACATAATTTGCCATTTATCACTCGTTATCTTATGACACTGGCTATGTGTGGGTTGGTGGTTTCAATGTCACTCAGCTTCCTCTTGATGCCTCCGCGCCCGAAGAAATATTCGAAATGGCGAAATTTCTATATGATAATTCAATGGGCTTTAGTGCCAATTACGGCTCCATTTCTTGGTTCAATGCCAGCTATTGATTCACAAACTAGAATAATGCTCGGAAAATATTTCGGAGAATTTTGGGTGACTCCAAAGAAAAAGTAAATAAAAAATAGAATGAAATATCTAATCCCTTTTTTAGTTTCACTTACGCTTACGGTAATTTCAATTTATGGAATTATTCTTTTTACGAAAAAAATAAAATGGCTAGGTCGTGAAAGCTTGCGCCATATTCATAATGGTAATATCTCAAGGCTGGGCGGACTAGTGATGATTATAGTTTTTGATTTGGTGATTCTCATAAACAAGGATTTGTTTATAACATCCCAACTTTATGGTTTTTTAATTAGTAATATTATTCTTCTATCAGTTTGTTTTTTGGATGATCTTAGGGAGATTCGCTGGAAAGTTCAACTTTTTGGACAAATCGCTGTGGCTGTTTTCGTTTTTATTATGGGGATTAGAATTTACTACATAACTAATCCATTAGATGGTGGAATTTTAAATTTGGATTCTGGTCTAGGAGTGATTTTTTCTGTCGCTTTAGTTATCTTTTGGCTTATTATTCTTATGAATTCTATTAATTGGTTAGATGGAATAGATGGGCTTTCTGGGGGTATTGCTTTTATAACAGTGGCTACAATTTTTTTCTTAAGTTTTCGCTCCGAAGTAAATCAACCACCCATCGCTATTATGTGTGTAATTTTAATGGGTACTATCTTGGGATTTCTAATGTTTAATTTCTATCCATCTAAAATAATTGCCGGAACGACAGGAGCAATGTTTATGGGTTTTTCCTTAGGAATTTTATCTATTTTCGCTGGAACAAAAATTGCAACCTCTCTTTTGGCTTTAGCTATTCCAATTATTGATTTTTTCTGGGTAATTGGTGAAAGAATTCGCAATAAGAAGTCAATATTCATTCCTGACCGGAATCATTTGCATTATAAGCTGATGGAATTGGGTTGGTCTCAGCGAAAAATAGTTCTTGGTTATTGGATAATCACAAGTATCATCGCTTGTGTTGCTCTCAACACCCGAGCGATCGGCAAAGGGATTACTTTGATTCTAGTGTTAATAATCATGATATTTTCAATTTTGATCATAAATAGAAAAATTTCTAAATTGGATAATGCAAAAAATTAATCTAAAAATTAAAAATATTGGCAAAATATTAGCAACTATTTTTTTGATATTTTTTTTAACGTTGATAATAGTCGGATTTTTTTATTTTGGGAAGTATAAGATGGTTGAAATTGGAGGTCAAAAGTTTTTTGTAGAATTGGCGAAAACGCCTGAAAAGCAAATGCAAGGTTTGAGCGGTCGAACGAAAATTAGAGAAAGAGAAGGAATGCTCTTTGATTTTGGGAAATATGAAGAATATTCTTTTTGGATGAAAGATATGAGATTTGATTTAGATATACTCTGGATAAACCAAGGAAAAATAGTTTATATTGCGAAAAAAATTTCTCACGAATCTTTAGAAACAATCAATCCTCAGATTATGGCGGATGAAGTTTTGGAAATAAATAGTGGGCTAACGGACAAATATAATTTCAAAATAGGGGATAGTGTGAAGATATATTAGATAACAAAAATCCTTCTCGCTAAGCGAGAAGGATTTTTGTTATATAGAAAAGTAATATTATACTTGCCTAAAAAAGAACAAAGTGATTAAGAATAAAGAAAATCTATTATGACAATGATGGTACTCGAACGGCGTATTTATGCAGATTTTTTAATTGGTTTTCGTTTAGATTTTTAGATTTTGAGATTGCATCCTTAATCAAATCTTTTGAGAATTCTATTGATGTGCCTACAGAAACTTTTCCTCTGTGGCCTGAGTTTTTGCGCAAATAATCTTCAATATAGATTTTGTGCTCAGCTGTGAGCGCTGAATCAGGGTTTTTCTCAAGAAAATCAGCCAGAGCTCTTCTGGCAAGTTTTGTTTGACTGTCGCCCTTAATCGCTGTTTCAATGAGAGAACTTTCAGTTTCTTGACTAGTAGCGACTGAAGATGTTTCTTTTTCTCCAATCATAGAAGTGTCATTAGCTTGTTCCTCTTTTATAGTGGAACTGTTTTCTTCATTTAAAGCTATAGTTGGCTCATCAACCTCAGGAGATTCTGTTCGATTAGAATAAGAATAGATTCCTCCAGCAATCAAGATTACAATAAGAATGCTCACGATAATACGCATATTATCTTCCAACCATTCTTTTACCTTGCTTTGCATTGAAGAATCTTCTTCTAGATTTTTTTCATCTAACTCTTGGTTATCCATAATGTTCACCTTCCTTTCTAGTTTACCCTGTGGAAGTATTCCACAGAGTGATAATTATTATTTTGTTAACGTGCTTTCGTTGAAGCTTGTCTTCTATTAAATTTTAACTTTATCATGCGGAGGCGTCAACTAGACAAAGAGGCTTATTTAGGGCGTAATAATAGATAAATTTAAAATTTTTAATTTAAAATTTTCAATCAATTTTAAATAAAAAAATTAAAAATATGCAAAGCGAAATTTTTCTGAGATTATTGAAAAAATTATTAGTAAAAAATAAATCGTAATCTTAAAATTAATAAATTAAAAAAGTTTATTTTAAATTTAAAATTTCAAATTGAAAATTTTTTAGGCTGTGGATAACTTTTTTCTATTGCAAAAAAAAATATATGTTGTATAATTAAGTTAAGAAAAATATTTTCTCCGATAACATTCGGAAAAATAATTTTTCCAAAACAAAAGGTCGAAAATAAAAATGTAAATTATTTTAAAGTTAAAAAAATAAAAATAGAAAGGAAGGTGAAACCAATATGGCAGCAAAAAAGAAAGCAGCTAAAAAAGCTACAAAGAAAAAAGCTACAAAGAAAGTAGCAAAAAAGAAAGCAACAAAGAAGAAAAAGAAATAGTCTTTTTTGAATAATTGTTCTTTAATGCCTTAGGTATTATTGATAAAGCAAAAAATCGCGAAATCGCGATTTTTTGCTTTGAAAATAAGACTTTTTTCATTATATCTCAAAGATGGCAACGCGCCATTTTTGGGTTAAATCTTTCTGAAATTCAATATTGGCATTAGGGAAATATTTTTTGATTAATTTTGTAATTTTTTGTTTTTGTTCAGGACTAATTTCCATGAAACATGAAACCTGCCTCTTCGGCAGGCAGGCATGAAGCATGAAACATTTTTTTCTCAACAAAGTTATTTGTTGGAATAATTTTTCGTAGTGATCTAATCCGTCAATTCCAGAAATCAAAGCAGACCGTGGTTCAAATTTTTTTACATTAGGCGCACAAGAAGAATAAATTTTTTTAGAAAGATAAGGAAGATTGGCGACAATAATCATGGAACATGAAGCATGAAACATGTAACAATTTATATTTTTAATAATTGGTTCCAATAAATTTCCTCTTAAAAATTTTATTTTATCATCAACATTATTTTTTTTGGCGTTGTGTTTGGCGACGGTCAATGCTTTCTTGGAAATATCAATTCCAAAGAAAGACATAGAATGTCCATTATGGACATTCGATGTCTGAATATTTTTTGCTAACGAAATAATTATATTTCCACTGCCTGTGCCGATGTCGGCGATTATTGTTTTTTTACTATTTACTAATTGCGAATTACTAATTACAGCATCTACAAGATGCTCTGTTTCTGGGCGGAGGATGAGGGTGTCTCTAGTGACCTTAAAATTAAGGCCATAAAACTCTTTTTTGCCAAGAATATAAGCGATTGGCTCATAATTTAGTCTTCTTTTGATAAAATCATTGAATTTTTTGACTTGCTTAAGAGTTAATTTTTTTTCTGGATGAATCAACACATATTCTCGAGGTTTTTTAAGAACATAGGACAATAAAACCTCCGCATCAAGTTGCGGAGTGGAGCTAGTTTTCAATAATTTATTAATTGAGTGGCTAAGTAAATTTTTTATTGTTTCTGACATTGTTTTGACAAAATTATCCTTATAATGCTACTATAATAACAAAAGAGGCAAGGAAAACATAATAATAAGTAGTTCTTACCATAAAAAAAGGAGGAAGTAGCTATGCATTTTCAAGACTTTTTAGGGCTTAAAGTGGGCGATATTCTATTTCATCCAAATGGGGGAGCGTTGATGGTTGTGGTGGATCGGGAATTTTGGATGAAAAAAGTGGGTCAAAAAAAAGTTCAAGATTTCCAAGGGCGTGAAGAGGCGAGTAGCTCGTTTGTATTATTCAGATACTTGGGCTTAAACGTAGAGGGTAATATCGGCAATCCGAGTAGTGAAAATGCGACAGTGCAGAATTATAATTTTATGCATTTTGCGGAGCTGGTTTGCACCGGAGTAACAGCAAAAAATATTTATACAGTGCTGGATGTTTTGGTTAATTTCGGGAAAAATAATCTGGAGTTCCTCAGAGAGGATCTATGGGGGATTATAGTAAAAGATGATTTCTGGAAGGAAGCCCTAAAATCGTCTTGATACTTTTTTCTCAAGAAAAACATTAAAGTCGTTGTTTATAGAAATTATATGAACAGCGACTTTTTTTATTTCCCTAACTTTCTTTTCACATCTTCTTCTTGCAGAACAATCATCATTTCATCTAAATTTCCTTCTAAAATTGATTTAATATTGCTCCAGCTTTGTTTGATGCGGTGATCGGTGATTCTGTCTTGGGGAAAATTGTAGGTTCTAATTTTTTCACTGCGGTCGCCGGTACCAATTTGTGATTTTCGCGCGTCGCCCAGTTCTTTGGCTTTGCGGTCATCTTCCAATTGCAAAAGACGAGAACGAAGAACTTTCATGGCTTTTTCCTTGTTTTTGATTTGAGATTTTTCGTCTTGGCAAGAAACTATGAGGTTGGTTGGGATATGGGTGATACGCACGGCTGATTTAGTGGTGTTGACGGATTGTCCACCAGGGCCGGAAGAGCAAAAAGTGTCAATTCTAAGATCTTTTTCTTCTATTTTCAAATCCACATCTTCTGCTTCCGGCAAAACTGCCACTGTGGCAGTAGAAGTATGCACCCGACCATTCTTTTCTGTTTCAGGAATTCTTTGCACGCGATGAACCCCGGATTCATATTTCATTTTTTCATAGACATTATTTCCATTGATTTCAAAAACAACCTCCTTGTACCCGCCAATCCCGATAACATTAGAATTGAGAAGTACAGTGCTCCAGCGATTTTTTTCAGCATATTTGGCATACATTTGAAAAAGATCTCCCGCAAAAAGAGCCGATTCATCTCCGCCAGCGCCAGCCCGAATTTCCACGATAACATTTTTGTGATCATTAGGATCTTTGGGGAGAAAAGTTTTTTCTAATTCTTTTTCCAAAACAGCCTTTTTTGCGCTCAACGTGACATTTTCTTCCATGGCCATTTGTTTCATTTCCGGATCTTCTTGGGCAGAATTGATTATTACGGCATTCTCTGCCATTGATTTTTCTATTCTTTCCAATTCATTTATATTCTCCATTGTTTCTGAGAGCTCAGCCTGTCTTTTGCCAAGTTCGCCCATCTTCTTGGCATCACTAAAAATATCCGGGCTATTAAGCTCTTTCGAAATTTCCTCGTATTCTTGTCTAATTTTCTCAATTTGTTCTTTCATGAGTTCTTTACTAATTACTAATCAATTACTAATATACAAATGTACAAATTCTAGTTCTTTTGTTATAATCAGACCATAACTTAAGTGTATATAAAATTAGTAAAATTAGCAATATTATGCAAAAAATATTAATCATAGGAAGCAAGGGGATGTTGGGGCAGGAATTGGTGAATGTTTTCAAAAAAGACAAAGATTATAAGGTAATTGCTTGGGATAGAGAGGATATTGATATTTCCAAGGAAAAAGAAGTTTCCAAGAAAATTGGATTTACCAAGCCTAGTATTATTATCAATGCGGCGGCGTATAATGCGGTGGATAAATGTGAGGAGGATAAGAAGGAATATAAATTAGCTTTGGAGATAAACGGTAAGGCGCCGGGATATTTAGCCAAGTCAGCCAAAAAAAATAAGGCTGTGTTAGTGCATTATTCCACCGACTATGTTTTTGATGGTGAGCCGGAAATTCCCGAGCCGGCTGGCTGTTCTCATTCTTGTGCTTCTTGTTCGCTTCATCAAGGTTTCCAACCAGAAGTTGGATTTGATGAAACGGCAAAGCCTAGCCCAATTAGCAATTATGGAAAATCGAAATTGATGGGAGAAAAAGAAGTGGCAAAAAATACTAGAAGTTATTATATTATTCGACTTTCTAAGTTATTTGGTAAGCCAGCCATAGGAGAAGGAGCGAAAAGAAGTTTTTTTGATGTGATGCTCGAAGCGGGAAAGAATCCGCCAGCTGGCGGAAAAGAAGTTAAGGCAGTGGACGAAGAAACTAGCTGTTTTACTTTTGCGCCGGATTTAGCCAAAAAAACCAAAGAAATACTTGACTCTAAGAAGCCTTTTGGAATTTATCACATTGTGAATAGTGACCCTTGCACATGGTTTGAAGCTGTCGTAGAATTATATCGTCAAGCAAAAATGAAGACTAGAATCGTTCCAGTTAGTGGTCTGGAGTTTCCTCGTCCAGCCAGAAGGCCGTTTTATTCAGTTTTAGTAAATACTAAATTGAATCCGATGAGAAGTTGGAAAGAGGCGCTTCGAGATTATTTAAAAGAAATAAAAATTAAGAAATAATATCTGTCATTGCGAGCGTAGCGAAGCAATCTAGTAATATTTAGTATAATTTTGCTAAGTAAAAGATTGCCACGGTCGCTATGCTTCCTCGCAATGACAATTTATAACTTATGAAAAATCTAAAAAAACAAGATCGCGAAGTTTACAGTGCAACGATGGGGGAGCTTAAACGTCAACAAGAAGGCATGGAGATGATTGCGAGTGAGAATTATGTTTCAGAAGCGGTTTTGGAAGCGCTGGGGTCTGTTTTTACTAATAAATATAGCGAAGGTTATCCGGGGCATCGATATTATGGCGGACAAGAATATACGGATGTAGTGGAAAATTTGGCCATTGCTCGAGCGAAAAAGCTTTTTGGTGCAGAGCATGTGAATGTTCAGCCACTTTCCGGCGCACCGGCCAATATGATTGCGTATAGCGCAGTTTTAAATCCCGAAGACAAGGTTTTAGGCATGGATTTGGCGCACGGTGGGCATTTGACACATGGCCATCCTGTGACGCTCAGTGCTAAAATATATAATTTTGTCAGATATAAAACAGATGCGTCTGGGAAGATAGATTATAAGGAGTTGGAAAAAATGGCTATCCGCGAAAAACCAAAAATGATTTTGGCTGGTTTCTCCGCTTATACTCGGCAATTGGATTATAAGAAATTTCAAGCTATTGCCAAAAAAGTTGGAGCGATCACTATGATTGATATTGCTCATATTGCAGGACTTATAGCTGGAGGTGCTATTCCAAATCCGGTGCCATACTTTGACATTGTCACCACTACAACTCACAAAACTTTGCGTGGTCCGCGAGGTGGAATGATTATGTGCAAAGAAAAATATGCTAAGGCGATTGACAAAGCAACTTTCCCTGGATTTCAGGGTGGACCGCATGAAAACAACATTGCCGCCAAAGCCGTGGCATTTGGTGAAGCTTTGAAGCCAGCTTTCAAAAAATATGCAATGCAAACGATAAAGAATGCTAAAGTTTTAGAATTAGAACTTAAAAAATATGGATTTGACATTTGTTTTGGTGGAACGGATAATCATATGGTGCTAGTGGACGTTTGGGGTTCAAAAAAGGTTAGCGGAAAAGAAGCACAAGAAGCCTTGGACGAAATTGGGATTTCGCTTAATAAAAATATGATTCCTAATGATACGCGGTCTCCAATGGATCCAAGCGGAATTAGAATTGGTGTGCCAGCTATCACTACTCGCGGAATGAAAGAAAAAGAAATTAAAATTATATCTCGTTTGATAAATGACGCCATTGAGAATAAGGATAATAAGAAAGAACTAAAGAAAATCCATCAGGAGATTAAAAAGCTTTGCAAAAAATTTCCGTTGTATAAAAAAATATAATAATTTTTTAATGTCATTCCGGACTTGATCCGGAATCTATATAGAGTAGATCCTGAAACAAGTTCAGGATGACAAATATAATTTATGAAAGGAATAATATTATCAGGTGGAACAGCAACACGCTTGTTTCCACTCACCGCCACAACGTCGAAGCAACTTTTGCCGGTCTATGACAGACAGATGATTTTCTATCCGCTAAATACACTCATTAAGGCTGGGATAAAAGACATCTTGATCATAGTAGCGCCGGAACACTCTGGACAATATTTAAATCTTTTGGGTTCAATTTTTGAAAAATATGACATCCATATTGATTTTAAGGTGCAAAAATTGCCAAAAGGTCTGGCAGAAGCTTTTGTTTTAGGAGAGGAATTTATCGACAAAGGTAATGTGGCGATGATTTTAGGGGACAATATTTTTGAAGATGATTTTTCAGAGGATATCAAAAATTTTAAGTCTGGTGGAAAAATATTTGCCAAAAAAGTTCTTGATCCGGAGCGTTATGGCGTGGTGAAATTTGATGAAAATAATAAAGCGGTGGAGATTGTGGAAAAGCCAAAAGTTTGGATTAGTGATTATGCCATTCCGGGGCTTTATATTTTTGATAATCGAGTTTCAGAGGCAGCCAAGAATGTGACTCCTTCCGAGCGAGGAGAAAAGGAAATAACATCACTGCATAATTATTATCTAGAAAAAGGAGAGCTGGAAGTAAGCACGTTTTCTGGTGCATGGTTGGATGCTGGAACATTTGACACGCTCTTGGAAGCTGGGAACATTGTCAAAGAAAAAGAAATTTACAAAAAATTTGATCCGATAATTGACAAGGCAATTTTAGAGTTTAATGAAGAATTAAAATCAATTGCCAAAAAAAGATTGATTTAATAATTTTTTATATTTAAAACACTACAGTATTACAGTATACTGTAGTAAAAACAATTTACAAAAATTTATGCAAAAAATTAGAAAAGCAATTTTACCAGTAGCTGGATTCGGAACTAGATTTTTGCCAGCCACTAAGGCTCAACCAAAAGAAATGCTTCCGGTTCTAAATAAGCCAGCAGTGCAATATGTAGTAGAAAGCGTGGTAGCAGCTGGTATCGAAGAAATAATTTTCGTGACAGGCCGGGGAAAACGTGCGATTGAAGATCATTTTGACATCGCTTATGAATTGGAGGATAAGTTGGCGGAAAAAAATAAAACCGATCTTTTAGAGGAATTAAAAAAAATTCAAGGATTGGCTAAATTTTCTTATGTCAGACAATCTCATCAGCTAGGAGATGGACATGCAATTCTTCAGGCAGCCCATCTAGTCGGAGATGAACCGGTAGCAGTTGTTTTTGGGGACACTGTTTATGACAGCAAAGTTCCGATAGTGAAACAATTAGTCGAAACTTATGAAAAATATCATGATCCAGTGGTTGGTCTTACTGAAGTTTCCCGTGATGAAGTGCACAAATTCGGAGTTTATACAGGGATTTCTCTTGATAAAGATACAATGGAGATAAAACAGTTAATAGAGAAGCCAAAAAATGAAGAAGCTCCAGCTCTGACAGTAGCGATTGGTGCATATATAATAACTCCAAAAGTTCTTAATATTTTATCTACAATAGAAAATGGAAATTCTGGAGAAATTCGCTTGATTGATGCCTTTGAAATAATGATGAAAGAAGGAAAGCCGATTTATGGAAAAATTCTAGAAGGAACATGGCTGGATACAGGAGATCCTTTTAATCTTCTCCGAGTAAGTATTTATTTAGGCTTAAAACATCCAGAAATTAAAGATAAACTAAGAGCTTATCTAAAAACTCTAAAAATATAATTTATATAAATTTTTGTACATTTGTATATTTGTACAAAATTCGCCCGCCTCGACTCGCAAAGACGATTGCTCGTCGATGCGAGGCGGGTAATTCGCAAAGTATGAAAATTGCTATTCAGGCGGCGGATTTAGATTGGGAAAGAATTGATGGGACCAGAGTCTATATTTTGAATCTTCTCAAATATTTCGGGAAGCTTGATCTAAAAAGCCAATTTCTAATTTATCACAAAAAAAATTTCAATCCGGAACTTACTCCGGATAAATTTTCTAATTATGATATTCGGAAAATCCCTTTTCCATTTTTTTGGACGCAAATTCGATTGTGTCTCAGTCTTTTTTGGGAGAAGCCGGATGTACTTTGGATGCCAATGCACAATATCCCACTTTTCCGCAATAAAAAAATGAGAACCGTGGTGACAATTCATGATTTGGCCTTCAAATATTTTCCAGATCATTTCAGGAAGTATGATTTATTAAAGCTTAATCTCCTGGTTGGTTGGGCGGTGCGAAGAAGTGATGGAATAATTGCCATTTCGCAGGCAACCAAAAAAGATATTTTGAAATTTTATCCGGAAATAAAAGCAGATAAAATCAAAGTGATAAATCATGGTTTTGATAAGGAAATTTTTGAAAAAGAACGAAATCAGGAAAAAGAACAGGAAATTAGAGATAAATTTAACATTCAAGGACGTTATATTTTTTATGTTGGTGCTCTTCAGCCAAGAAAAAATTTAAAAACATTAATCAGTGCCTTTGAGGAACTAAAAAAAGAAAAGCAGTATAGGGATGTGAAATTAGTTTTAGCTGGAGAAAAAGCTTGGCTGTGGAAAGAAATTTTTCAACAAATTCAAAACAGCCCAGTGAGAAACGAGATAATAACTCCCGGAAAAATCAAATTTGCTGATTTGGGGCACCTGATGCGCGGAGCGGAGATTTTTTGTTTTCCATCACTCTATGAGGGATTTGGTATTCCGGTGCTCGAGGCCTTCATTTCAGGCGTTCCAGTGGTTTGTGCGAATAATTCTTCGCTTCCAGAGGTGGCAGGGGAGGCAGCGCTATATTTTGAGCCAAAAGATTATTCACAATTGTCTTTGCAAATTAAAAAAATTCTTGACAATCCAGAACTTAGGCAAGATTTGATTTCTAAAGGCATAAAGCAAGCACAAAAATTTTCTTGGGAAAAATGCGCGCAGGAAACTCTGGACTATTTAAAAAGTTAGTTTTTTCATTCTTGACTTCTGGAAGTAATTTGGAAAAAAGCAAAGAAGATAAACAGAGCAAAAACGCAGGAAGCAATGAGGGGAAAAATTTCCAAAGTTCTAAATGAATTTATAATTAAAATAGAAGAAATAATAATCAGAAAAACCAGAGTCCTACTTGGTTTTTTTGTTTTTTCTGGATTTTCAGAGGTAGAAATATTTTGTTTTTTACCAAAAAATCCAATGAGAAATAGAATAGCAAAAAGTCCAAAAATTATTTTTGCTAAAGAAAATTCACTGAAAAAATAATTAGGCAAAATATTTTGTGCTGTGAGTAGGCAAGCAGTTCCAAAAAGCCACAAAAAAAGAACGTCGTGGAGCAATTTGTATGTTAATAATTCTATTTGTTGTTTAGTTTTCTTCTCCATAACCATAACTTCCCAAGAGGCGCTGTTTGATATCCGAGAAAATATCTCGCATATTAAGCCAATTTATCTCTCGAGAAAAAATTATATTAACTTTTGAAATATCCACACTAGAGTCAGTAGCTAATTTGAATTGATAATCCTTGCCAGTTATTTTTTCTAAAGTCGCCGTTGGCATTTGGCAACCATAGGAGTTTAGTGGCCACAATTTCTTTTCTAGCTTACAAGAAATATTAAAATCCAGACTTTTTTCATTAGCCAGGACGGGTTTTCTTTTGAGATAGATGCGCTGGATATTTTCTCCTCGGATTTCCTTTTTTTCTTTTCCTAGAATTAAATAATATTTTCCGCTATCTTGATCTTGAAAAATCGTTCCTGATGGGTGTGGTCGGCTGATGGAAAAAACCTTATCGCGTTGATAGAGGCCAATTTCTTCTTCGTTAGCAGGGATTATATCATCCCAGTTATAGCCCAGTGCCAGAAAAGTCTCCGGATTATTAAATGGCACCACTTTTCCTTCTTCGACTAAAAACACTCCGATGTCAAAAGACAAAAGCGTTCCATTGGAAAAACCAATTGGATGATCCTGATCAACAGAATATTTTTTCAAAAAATTATTGTCTTTTAATAGGGCCTGATTTTTTTCACAATAAGAAAGGAAGGCTCTTTCACTTACGAATGGACGCAAAACACCAGTTAGGAGTTCGAAATAAGTTCCATCAATTAAAAATAGGGAGTTGTCAGGATAATTCTCGGTTTCGGTTATTTCTTCGCCCTTTTCCATATAGCTGATTTCCTCGTCCGTTATTTTTTGAAAATTATCTTGCGAATATCCCAGAGCCTCGAGAATCTTTAGTGAGGAAAATTTTCTCATTTTTCCATTAGAAACAAGAAAAAAATCATTGTTATTTTGAAGTAATGTTCTGTCAGGAAAAATTGCCAGTTGATCTGAGAGTGGGTAGGCGAAAGCTGAATAGGTTTTTCGTAACAACACTTCTTCATTTGTTAAATCGGGTTGGTTTTTTTGGGCGGTTATTTTGAAATTAGCAAAGGAAAAATTATCTTTAGAATAGGCGCTAAAAATTTTTTCTGAACTGGAAGCATCTTCAAAACCCAACAAGCTTTCTTCTATTTTCTGATTGTTAAAATTCAAAGCGAATTTTTCCGATGGGAAGAAGGTATTTTTTGTAAAATACAAAATGATTAAAAAGAAACAAATAAAAACTAAAATGCGCCCAACATAATAAATTTTTTGCCAGGTTGGTTCCAGAGCTATGTTTTTGGTTGGGTTAAACATTATTTTAACAAATAAATTTTGCCTAAAATTAGATGTGTTTCAGTTTCCGGCAAAACTAATTTTTCACTCAAAGAAATTTTTCCTATTGTTCTATTTTCTATGAAATAGTTTCCAGTTGGTTCTAATCTGTCGATAAGGTTGTTTTTTGAATAAAAATCTAGATTGTCATTAGGAATGATAAAATAAACAGCGCTGAATTTTTTAAGATCAATTTTTTCCAAATCCTGCGGATTAAAAAAATAGACTGCTTGTAGTCCATAGAGAAAACTCATTGGCCCACTCATCATTGCCCAATTCTCTCCTGTAGCTTTTTGATCGATAAGAACCAGATCCTCTTTTTTGAAATTATGGCTAATTTTTTCAATTTGCGCAAGTAGATTTTGGTTTGGAATTGATCTCAAAAAATAGAATAGCATCAGTGAATTTCCAGCTAAAAATAAAACTAAAAAAGCATAAATAATTATTTTTCGGCGAAAAAATTTTTCCAAAAAAATAACTGAATAAAGAATGCTAACGGGAATTATAGCGAACATAAAGCGTCGAAGCATCCAAGGATGATCGCCAGAAATGTTTGGATAGATGATATATATAAAGGCCGGCAAAATTATCAAAAAGGGGATGAGTATTCTGATTTTTCTTTCTCGCAAAGACAATGCAAATCCGGCCAAGCCCAAGAGAAAAAATAGTAGCAGTCCATAAAGATAAAATATTTTCATAATCTGCCAAATTGAAAAGAAAGGATTGGATGGCAAGAAGGAGCTATTTGAAGATTCAAAAAAAGGCTTGATAATGGCTTTGGCAATGGAGATGAAAAATTGTCGGTCAATGAAGATGTTTAGAGTGTAAAGAGCAATAATAGCAAGAAACAAAAAGATAATTTTTTTATCCAATAAAATTCTAAATGGATGATGATTTTTAAATTTCAAGAAAAATAGAATTATGGCGACTAAAAGAAAAGCCAAACCTTCGATGCGGGTAAAGATTAAAAGGCCGAATGTCAAAAAAGAAAGAATGAAATATGATTTTTTCGGATTATCCCAAAAAAGAACAAAAAAATAGATGCTGAGCCAAACCAAGGCTAAGGCTAAATTTTCACTTAGAGTAAATTTGAAAAACCAAAAAGAAGTGAAAACAGTAATGGACAAAACCCAAGTCAGGAGAGCGGAAAAAGGCGATAGTAACTTTTTGGCTAGGAGATAAAAAGCGCAAGAAAAAATAAAAAAGGAAACTCCGTTGGCGATTGTTAGACCAAAAAGGCCAAAAAGAGAAAAAAACGAAGCTAGCCAGGCGATGTAGCCAAGCGGGAAGTGGGTGATTAGGTTGCCATTTTCTTTGTAGCTAAAACCGGGAAAATTCAAAGCTTGACCTGGTCCGTAAATTTCAAAAAATTCTCTTGTTGCGGGGGAAGAAAAAGTTAATCGATGGTTTTGGGAAAGTCGGATAGCTGCTTCGCTAAGTGAGCCTTGATCTCGGCCAGAAAAAATTGTCGGTTGAGAAAAAAAAGAAAAAAGGATGATGAAAGATAAAACTAAAAATAGGAAAAATATTTCACTTTTGGCTGGCTTAATTTGAGAAAAATTTTTCCAAATTAGATAACTCAAAAACAAAACGGCGCCTAACATATAAAGCAAAATAATAATCGGATAAAAAATGCCCAAAAAAGCCAAAATTAAGGAAAGCCAAATTTGACCCAAAAAAAGTAAGATAAAAACGGAGAATAGTTCTTTTTTATTTAGCGGTGTTTCAAACATAATCCTTTATAGTATAGATTAAATTAGAATTAATACAACAATCAAGAAAATTGAAAAAAAGATAAAACTGAGAAAAATGGCCCAAAGAAAATAGTGTTTCAAGAAAAGGGGTTTATACTGAGACATTCTTTGACTAAGCTCGTTGATGTTTTGCCACGTATTATCATTTACATAGACTGCTCGCATGGCCGGCTGATCACCTGAAGTATATACCTGAAGATTTTTTGCATCCAATTTTTGGGGTTCATATCCTAAAATAAGGCAATATTTTTTGTCTTTTGAATCGGCAATTTTGGAAAATCTGAATTCATAGATATCTTTTCTTTTTAAATAGGAAGGTTCAACTGATCCTTCGCGGATAATTTTGGAGCAATTTTCATCAGCTAGTTTAATTTTAACTGCTGTGGGATTGGTTAGTTTTTTTCCTCCACCTAGTAATATCTCAACTTGGGTGAGATTTGCGCGGGTGGATTCAAATTTTCCGGAAAGTTTTTGGTCTTTTGAGATTTTTATCGAAGAATTTTTTTGGAGGCTGTTTTCAAAAAAAATCAATTCCTTTTCAAATCTAAGAAAGATGAAAAGTAGAAATATTGCCAAAATTAGCAATAGGAATATTTTTTTGGAAAATTTAAATCTGGTTATTTTCATAAATAAAAATCTAATAATAACAAATTGAATAAATTATGCATAAAAAGAATAAACATAAAAACTAGCCCAGAGGATAAAATAAAGTCGAAATAGTTTTCTTTTTTTAGGATTTTTGAAATCATACCTAGGCCGATAAAGACGAGTGTGATATGGAGAGCGATATTAGGAAAGAAATATCTCCCTGGAGTTTGCAATTCTAATCTTCCATAAAGAGTGAAATACTGCCAGTCAGCTAAACGAATACCGATTTGAAGGGCAATGATCATTAAAATAAAAAAAATAACATATTTTTTTTCTGGTAAAAATTCGGGTTTCTTTTTTGAAAAAATAAAAAGGAATAGGCCGATAATTGAAATGGATTGAATGAACCAAATAATATTAATGAGGTTATTGGAAATCCAATTGCCAAAAGGCAAGGTTCCCCAATAAGTCTTTGATGATAAAAGAATAAGTCCAAAATCAGCATTTTTCATGAAATAGCGGAAAAAACTTCCAGCGATTTCATTGAAATTTCCTATTAGGGGCAAATATTTTGCAAGGGTTATCATTATAATGAAAAGAGAAATGGCGAGAAAAAAATATAACCAAAAGACGGCTTTGACGTTAGTTTTTTTGGATAATTTTTTATAAACAAGGAAAGAAATTAGAAAAACAAAAACAGCTAGGAGTATGTAGGCGGTTCCCTTAACCCAAATTCCAAAGAAAATAGATGCTATCATTAGTGCTAAGTTTTTCCAATTAATTCCGTCTTTAAGAGAAAGAATTGTGCCCAAAACAAAAGTAGCAAAAAATAAAATCAATAGGCAGTCATAATTTATATAAGTATAGTAAAAAGAAAAGTGAGGTTGAAAAGAAATGATGGCAGTAAGAATCAAACTGTGTTTTTTTGCAAAACCGATATTTTTCAAAATTAGATAGAAAATGAGAATAGTTATTGTTCCAAATAGAACTGAAAAGACTCGAAGAGTATAAAATCTAGTCAGGATACTTTTTTCACTAAGCAATTTTTCAATTATGGCGCCAAGTTTATGGTACAAGCTTTTTCCAGAAGAAGCTATATTTACCGGATATTCATCATTATATTGTTTCCATGGTCGGCTATTGATTTCTTTTTCATTTTGACCATAGAAACCTTGAATAAAAAGATTATTTTCATATAGGTTGCATTTATCTTCCCCACCAACACAGCGGATTTTTTCAGCCGTTTTTTTTATCTCTTCACTATAGTTGAAGCGTTGAACTAAATCGCCCTCATCAGTTTTGTCTTTTTCAATTTTTGGCCAATTTTTTTCTTTTGATTCGGCTAGGTATTGAATGGTGTTATAATGGCGAGCTTCATCATAACCATTAAAAATTGGAATAACAGCGATAAGCACCAGTCCCTTCAAAAAGAAAATAGTCAAGATTAGGAATAATAGAAAGTGTGATTTTTTGCAAAAATCCTTAAATTGTTGGAAGTTTTTCATATGTTCTATTATAACCAAAAAAATCAGTTTTGCCAATATTTAATATTTGAGTTAGAATTAAACAGTAGGGGAAAGCAAGTATTGCGAAATACTTTTTGTTTTTGCCGACAAATTAATTTAATAATAAACAAAAAAATAAATGAAAAATTTTTTCACTAGAAGAAGGATGATTTTAATTGGGATTGCTCTGGTTCTTCTGGCGGGCGGAGTATATTTATTCAATTTTTCTAAAATCAACAAAAGAGACCTTGCTATAAAATCGCTAGCGGTGATTAACAAATTTTCCGGCCTTTTGCCTATTCCTGATGATGAAAAAAAAGAGCTGGATGTGATAAATAAGCTAGTAGAATATTTCACCAAAAAAGATGGCGTGACGCGGACTTTTATGTTGATGCTTCAAAATAATATGGAGCTCCGTCCTGGGGGAGGATTTTTGGGTCAGTATGCGATTTTGAAGGTCAAGGACGGCGAAGTGATTTCTACTTTCTTTGAAGATGCTAATCTTTTAGATCAAAGAATTGATGCTAAAATTGCGCCACCATATCCTTTCACTCGGATGATGGATATAAAGAAGTGGAAATTTCGCGATTCAAATTTTTCACCAGATTTTCCAACTAATGTGGAAAAAGCCAAATATTTCTATCGCCTAGCGGGAAGAAATTCTGATTTCGATGGAGTGATTGCAGTTAACGCTGAAGTTTTCAACGATGTTTTGGAACTAACTGGTCCGATCACTGTTCCAGGATACGGCGTCACATTTAACAGCACGGATGGAGCTTTGAAATTGGAAGAATATGTGGAAAAACGCTATATTATGAATCCAGAAATAGACACGCAAAACAGAAAGGAAATTATGAAAAAGATGGCACCGATGATGATTGAAAAATTATTTAGCTTAGGAAATATCACTAAGATTGCCGAACTTGGACACAAAGAATTGCAAAATAGAAATGTGATGATAAATTTCAAAGACCCATATCTTCAAGGTCTTGTGGAAAGTGTTTATTGGGACGGAAAGGTAGCTAAGGGCTGGAATTCTGATTATCTGATGATGGTGGATGCTAATATGGGCGCCCTAAAAACCGATCACTATATCAAACGAGATGTTTCTTATGACGTTGATTTGACACTCGAAAAACCGACCGTGACACTTAATATTTTATATAAAAACACTGCTACTTATGGTGATTGGCGCACCTCCGACTATCATTCATATCTGCGCGTCTATGTTCCAAAAGGTTCAACTTTCTTAGAAAGTAAAATGGTGAGTTTAGCGAACAAGGGAGAGGATTTTGAAAAAACATATTTCGGTTTTATCTGTCACGTTTTGATTGGTCGAGAAACTAATGCCACAATCAAATATGAATTGCCGGCTGGTTTCAATATTGATGATTATAATCTATTAATTCAAAAACAATCCGGAGTGGGGAATATTCCTTTCAAGGTTCATCTAAAAACTAAGGACGGAGAATATAATCAAGAGCAAACATTAGACAAGGATTTGAAATTTGAATTTCAAAAGGGGGATTAGTTGGGAATATGAAATCTTTTTTGATAAAATTGAATAAAGCGTGCCGGATGATGGAGAAAAGCGGAATTAGAATTGGCGGAAAAATAGTTTTGGGATATGTCAAAGATTATGCCAAATCTTTTTTCGTGAATTCAGGAGAAATCTTATTCATCACAGGAGGAATAGGCGACAAAGCTCATTTTCGAGCTTTTGGCGTAGCGGAAGAATTAATGATCCATGATTTCAAATGTGCCGTGACCGTGGCAGATAATGTTAATTTGATAAAATTTGCCAATAAGTTTAAGATTTTTGTTTTGCATAAAGTGACTTATAACGAAAAAATAGCTAAATTAATTTCCGAGATAAAAAAACAAAACAAAGAAATTATTTTTGACACGGATGATTTGGACTACGATCCGCAATATTTGAAATATATGGACTATTTTTCACTTATTTCGGACTCGGAAAAAAAAGAATATGAAAAAGGAATTGGCGCAGAAATTATAAATGACGAATATGTTAAGGTATGCACCACCACTGTTTCATATTTAGCGCAGAAAATTAGAGAAAAGAATAAAAAAGTTTTTATAGTGCCGAATAAAATTTCCAATAATGAATTGGAAATTGCTGATAAAATATTATCAGAAAGAAAAAAACAGGATGGATTTTTGCGGATAGGATATTTTTCTGGAACTTATTCGCATAATAGGGATTTTGCCACAATAAATGATGCGCTTTTAGAAATTTTAGAAAAAAATAAAAATGTCAAATTGCTTTTAGCAGGACCGCTAGATATCGAAAATAAACTTAATAGATTCAAAGATCGCATTGAAATTTTGCCGAGAGTGCCACGAGAAGAATATTACAATAATATTTTTAAATGTGATATTAACATAGTGCCTTTGGAAATTGGTAATCCTTTTTGTGAATCAAGATCGGAACTCAAATTTTTTGAAGCGGGAATTCTTGAAATTCCGACTGTGGCGGTGAGAAATCAAACTTTTAGCGAAGCAATTTCTGATGGCGTGGATGGATTTTTAGCGGATAAAACTTCCGAGTGGGTGGAAAAAATAAGCCGACTGGTTGAAGATGAAAAATTAAGACAAGATATAGGAAAGAAAGCGCGAAAAAAAGTCTTACTTGATTATACTAATAAAAACAGTCATAACGAAGAATATTATAATTATTTAAAATCATGTATCATGAAACATGAAGCATGAAACATGAAACAATAAAACATATGACAAAAGTTCTAATCACGGGAGGAGCAGGATTTATCGGCAGTGCTATTGCCAAAAAATTGATGGATAGAGGAGACCAGGTAGTTTTGATTGATAATTTTAATGACTATTATGACCCAAGCCTGAAAGAGGCGAGAATTAAGATATTTTTGAAAGGCTACAAATTCAAGCTGTATCGTGGAGATATTCGCGACGAGAAATTAACGGAGAAAATTTTCAAGACTGAAAAAATTGACAAAGTGATTCATCTAGCCGCGATGGCGGGAGTGCGTTATGCCATTGAACACCCGCTTCTTTATGCTGATGTCAATATTCTTGGCACAACTAATTTGTTGAATTTAAGCGCGAAGTATAAAATCAAAAATTTCATTTATGCTTCTTCATCTTCGGTTTATGGCAATAATAAAAAGCAACCATTTTCGGAAACTGACAATGTCGACACTCCGATCTCTCCATACGCCGCTTCTAAAAAAGCCACAGAACTAATGGCGCATGTTTTTTCTCACATCTATGGTCTAAAAACGACGGGACTGCGATTTTTCACCGTCTATGGCCCATGGGGACGACCGGATATGGCGCTTTTCAAATTCACAAAAAATACCCTCGCTGGCAAACCAATTGAAGTATATAACCGTGGAAAAATGTCGCGAAACTTCACCTATATTGATGATATCGTTTCTGGCACCATCACGGTGTTGGATGCTAATTTAGATTATGGCGTGATGAATATTGGAGGAGACCGTGAAGAAAAACTCCTCCGCTACATTGAAGTTTTGGAAGAATGTCTTAGAAAGAAAGCTAAAAAGAAACTTATGCCAATGCAACCAGGAGATGTTCCAGCGACCGTGGCTGACATCAAAAAACTTCGCAAACTTGGCTGGGCGCCTTCAACTCGAATCGAAGAAGGAATCAAAAATTTTGTCGCTTGGTATAAGGAATATTACAAGGTAAAATAATTAATTAAAATTTGAAAAATGGAAACGAAAAAAAATATCAGACTTATTACTTCAGAGTCAGTAACAGAAGGTCATCCGGACAAAGTTTGTGATCGCATTTCAGATGGCATTTTGGATGAGATGCTCAAACAAGACAAGGATAGTCACGCGGGGATCGAATGCTTTTGCACTACCGGTTTGGTTTTGGTGGGTGGAGAGGCAAGGACTAAGGCATATGTCAATATTGATCAAGTGGTGCGAGAAGTGCTTTGTGACATTGGCTATGACAAACCGGAATATGGTTTTTCTGCAGATGATGTGGGAGTGGTCATCACACTCCATGAACAAAGTCCAGACATTGCGCAGGGCGTGGATGAGGAAGCGGGGGAATATAAGGAGCAGGGCGCGGGAGACCAAGGTCTTATGATTGGTTATGCGACTGACGAAACTCCAGAACTTATGCCACTGCCAATTCTTCTGGCGCATAAATTGACCAAGCGTCTCACGCAAGTTAGGAAAGAAGGCATCTTGCCCTATCTGCGACCAGACGGCAAAAGCCAAGTGACGATTGAATATGAAAATGGCATTGCCAAGCGAGTGGAAACGGTGGTAATTTCAGCCCATCACAGCGACAAGGTAAGTTTGAAAAAACTGCGAGCGGACATTCGAGAGCAAGTAATCGAACCGATTTTGGAAAATTTGCTCGACAAAAAAACCAAAATTTTCATCAACCCAACCGGAAGATTTGTGATTGGCGGACCTCCAGGAGACGCCGGACTTACGGGCAGAAAAATTATCGTGGACACTTATGGTGGAGTAGCTCCGCATGGTGGTGGCGCATTTTCTGGAAAAGATTCTTCCAAAGTTGATCGAAGCGGTGCCTATATGGCGCGCTACGTGGCCAAAAATGTGGTGGCATCTGGCCTAGCCAAAAAATGCCAACTGCAAGTTGCCTATGCGATTGGAGTGGCCGAGCCAGTGGGAATCTACATCGATACTTTCGGCACCGAGAAAATTGATGAAACAAAAATTATTGAACTTATCAAAAAATATTTCGATTTCAAGCCAAAAGCTATTGCCGACACCCTAAAACTAAAGCGCCCAATCTACCGAAAAACTTCCGCCTACGGTCATTTCGGCCGAGACGATAAAGATTTCACTTGGGAAAAAACGGATGTGGCGGGGAAATTGAAGAGGGAGATGGGGAAATGCAAATAATGATTATAAAAGACGCAAAATAGTTGCGTCTTTTTTTATATTGTGTTGTAATAAGAGAGATTAAAGACCTAGAAAAAGACCTAGAAAACTTAGGGCTTTCTAAAAATCAAAAAGAAATACTTTTTGAAATAAATAGAAATAAAGCTATTACTCAAAGAGAATTAAGTCTGAAAGTAAGTATCAACGAGAAGAATGTGAGAAATAATATAGCTGAACTTAAGGAAAAAGGACTACTTGAGAGAATCGGTCCGGACAAGGGCGGGCATTGGAAAATAGTTAAGAAATAAGGCATAGTAAATTAATACCAGAAGCTTTGAAGTAAAAAAATAATCTTAATAATTAATAAAAATTAAAAACAAAAAAATATGTCAAAAAACAAAATATTTAGGAATTCCCTTGTTTTGATTCTTGGTTTATTGGCGATAATAGTGTTGTCTTTCGGCACATATCGTTTGACAACGGCGGATGAAATTGATGAAGAAGAATATGTCGAATGTGAGGAGAGTGATTATAGGTGGGAAATCAGAGATGGCGCCGTGTTGGAAAAAGGCGTACATGTTCTGAATAGGTCAGTGCATATATATGAAGGAGGAACTCTTACTATTAAACCAGGAGCGAAAATTGAATTCGTAACCAGTTGTCAAGGGGAATCCACGCAAATTTCTGTTTTTGGCGGTCGGATTATCGCCGATGGAACAAAAGAAAATCCAATATATATTTCGCGCCGAGATGGTTTCGGAAATAATTTGATTTATTTCGGAAATAATATTTACGATGAAAATGGAAAAGTTTCTACTCCTGAATCAATTTTTAATTATGTGAAATTATCTGATGGCGGAGCGAGTCCATCCAGTAGTGGAGGATGTGAGGATGGTAATTGCCAAGTTTTTAAAAATATTTTCCGTTCTTTTATAAATACCGTCTATGCCGATGACTATGGAGAGCCGGCGCTAAGTTTCAAGGGTGGAAAACTGCGGATGGAAAACTGCCAGTTTTCATATAATTTCGGAATGGATGTGGAAGTTGATTTGAGGGTGGAGAATGAAAATCAAGACGACAGCTTGAAAATTATCAATTCAAATTTTGAAAATAATCTCAATAATATAGCAGTTGTTTCCAGCATCTATGGTCCGCAGATAAATTTCAATCCCAATCTTCTGGATATGCTTATTTTGAAAAATAATTGGTACGGCAGACCAGATGGTCCGAAATTAAGCCTCTATGATGGTAAAGAAGGAGAAATGTTGATCAGTTGCTTTTTTGATCGTTTTAGTTCTACTCGCTGGGCACTATTTCCTGATGAGAATGCCAATGTTTTGTTTTTGCCAGGAATAAAAGCCAGCTATTTGTATAAAAATGGAGATTCGGGTGAAGATCAATTATGGCCACCGAATTATTTTGGAGATGATGTGTCGGAATTGGCTCTGGATGAAGATGGAGATAGTGTTGAAGATGTCTATGCCAAAGGAGTCATTGAAGAACTTCCATTTACTGGTGAGAATATCTATAAATCTTTAGCGGAAAAGCTGGAAGACCTTAAGGAAAATCGGAATATTAATGACTATCGCCTCCTGGCTTATGATTGGCGGAAAAATGTGGCAGATGTCGAAGTTATGCAGGAAGTTGAAAATCTAGTGATGACTTCTCAAAACAGAAAAATAACGATCATTGCACATTCAAATGGCGGTCTTTTGGCTAAAAATATAATGCAAAAATTAGAAGAAATAGGCATGGAGGAAGCGGTGGATAAGATTATTTTTGTCGGTTCGCCTCAGATGGGCACTCCAATGTCAATTCTTTCTTTGCTATATGGATATGATGAAGAGTTAGCACTAGGATCACTTATGAGTCGCGCGGAAGCCAGAAAATTAGTGGAAAATATGCCGGGAGCTTATGGGCTTTTGCCATCAGAAGAATATCTTAATCGCTTGGAAAAACCGCTGATTGATTTTTCGGCCGTGGATTCATCCCTTGATACGCCTTATAAAATTTTCAAAGAAGTATATGGCGAAAGTATTGGAAAAGGGGAATTTGAAAAATTTCAGAATTTTTTGACCGGCAAGCTTGACGAACGAGAAGATCCAGCCGAGGAAGACATCGAAAAGGAAAATATTCTTCGGGAGAATCTTTTGGAACAGGCAGTGTGGTCTCACGAAAGTTTAGATTCTTGGGAACCACCGGAAAATGTAAAGGTGATTCAAATCGCCGGTTGGGGATTAGACACTATAAACGGAGTCAAATATTCCCAAAGAGAAAAAGTCACTTGCTATCCGGCAGACGGAAAATTGCCATCTTGTACCGGAGCAGGTGAGTATGAACCGATTTATGAGCCAAGCTGGACAGTGGATGGTGATGAGGTGGTGACTGTTCCCAGCGCGCTGATGATACCAAAAAAAGAAAATAAGGTGGAAAAATATTGGGTGGATTTGTGGTCAAATAATAAAGGATTAAATATTGATAGAAATCACGGAAATATTCTCGAAACAAGTTCTCTTCAACAATTTATTTCAAATATTATTGAAAATAAAGATTATTCATCTTCACTGCCTGATTATATCCACATTTCTCGACCGGAAGATTATGACAATGCCAAACCGCGTATTCGAATGTCGCTTCACTCCCCATTGGATGTTCATCTGTATGATGAAAATGGCAATCATACCGGACCAAAGGAAATCACTGATGAAAATGGCAACAAAAAAATCATTTTCGAAGAAAGTATCCCTAATAGTTATTATTGGCAATTTGGAGAAAGAAAATATGTCGGTTTTTCGGAAGGAGAAAAAATTCGCATTGAAATGAAAGGATATGATGACGGAGCGTATACACTGAAGCTGGAAGAGGTGACTCTCTTGCAGACAGGCGAAGAAATTGTTTCCCATACCGCCTTTGCTAATTTGCCAGTTTCTAAAGACACCAGCGTGGCATTGGAAGTTCCTGAAGCGGGACTAGCTGATTTGTCAGATCTAAAGGCTGATTTTGACGGAGATGAGCAAATTGACTATGTGGTGGCGCCCGTTCTAAATGGCGAGGCGACTTTGAGCACGGATGAAATTTCGCCGGAAATTGTCATAACGAGCCCTCAAAGCAAAACTTATTCAGGAAATTTGAATTTGGAAATTGATTTTTCAGTTAGTGATAATATTTCAGCGCCGGAAAAAATTATAACGGAAATATATTTGGACAATGAAAAAATTTCTTCCAAAATTATTGATCTTTCAAGGCTTGTCCCAGGGAAGCATAAGCTCAAGATATCCGCGGTGGATGAAGCTGGTAATGAATCGGAAAAAGAAACAGAATTTTCAGTCGGAATGAATCTGGCTATTTTCCAAAGCAATGTAGAAAAATATTATCAAGCAAGACTGATCAAAAATAAAGCTGAGAAAAACAAATTGCTGGCGGAAACTAAACTGATTCAAAATGAAAGCAAGCTTTTGCAAATGATCAAAATCAATCCATTTTTGAACAAAAAAACAAAGAATCTCTTGATAATACTGATTGAACGGGAGATAGACCGGCAAATTGATGCTATGATCAGAAGAATTCAAAAAGACAAAAAGAATTATGACTTGGCGATAAAAAATATTATCATTGAAGACTTAAGGTGGATAAAAAATAGTTTATAATAAATTAAGAAAAAAAGATGAATAAAAAAACTTATTGGTGGAGAATTTTAGTAGCATTGCTAGGGACTATTCTTTTTGGATGGAGCTATCTAGTTACTAACGCATACGAATTGAATATATGCCATAAGAATAGCTACTGTTTTTTTCAATATGCAAAATATATTGATCAAATAGCATTTTATTCTTTGTTTATGATTATCATCTCTCCTTTTCTTTTCTTCATCAACGATAAAATTTTCCTCAAATGGATTCGCTTTGCCGGAGTTTGGATAGTTCTTTCCATTCTTGCCATCACCATAACCCCAAGCCATTCCCAAGGGATATTGTCTTTCGGAGGTCCTAGCAAGGAATTGGTTTCCATCTGGATGGGCGCGCTTTTTGTTATCTTGAGTCTGGCAAAAATCGCTCTGGCCTATCGAAGGAAGAAATAAATATTCAATCGTCTAATAATCGTCTAAAATAGGACTAGGGTAAAATGAAAAATAGCTTATTATAAATCTAAAGAAAAAGAAAGTATTTTATGTCTTGCTTTCCACCAGAATAAAATAAAAACCCCGCCTATGTGAAGTGTATAAACTTCTGGCCGGGATCCTTATGTAATGTAATACTACCAGAAATTGAAAATATGTCAATAGCGAGATATTTTGGCTTAAAAAAGGCCTCCTCAAGAGAATTAGTCCTAACAAGGGTGGATATTGGGAAATAATTCAGAATTAGATTATAATTAGATTATAATTAGTTTGTGATTTGGTTATTATGTAATTTATGCTGGAAATTTGGAAGAAAAAAATAATCGCAGTGGTTGAAATCGTACACCTTTGGGTTTTTGGGCATGAAATCAGTCCGACGATGAAAGATTTTCTAAGACAATTGTCCTGGTCTTTTTTCGGGATATTTTTCAATGGAATTGTGCTTTTCATCGTAAATGTTTTGGCGGGAAGAATTTTGGGTCCCGAGGGGTATGGGAAATATAATCTGGTGCTTGTAGTGGCGAACATTCTTTCTATTTTTGTCTTGCTAGGTCTGGATATGACTTCGATAAAATATATTTCATCCAGTCAGAAAGAAGAAGACAAAAAACAATATCTCTCCAATTCTTTCTATATTATCTTATCCTCAAGTTTTCTTTTGATTGTTTTTTCTATTCCTTTTTATTTCCGGATAGTGCACTTATTAAATTTTGATCAAAAAATATTTTTGTTAGCAGTTGTTTTTGCCATTGTGGCGAATCTGCGGACACTGTTGGACAGTTTCATCAAAAGTTTCAATTTTTTCAAATTTCAATCACTTTTCAAAATTGTCGAGGGGATTGTCATTCTCTCAACATTTATTCTGTTGTTTTTTATTCTAAAATTCAACGACTATGAGTATTATCTTATATCCCTAATGGCGGGATATTTTGTTTTAGGCCTGATATTTTTCCTAAAAATAAGACATAAGCTAGTCGCTTGGAACAAGCAAAAATTTTTGGAGATTATCCAGTATTCCAAAATAACCGTCATCTTGTCGATAATAGGGACGATAATGGCATCGATGGACAAGCTTTTTATCGGAAAAACATTGGGGATTGAGCAAATCGGAATCTATAGCGCCTATCTCGTTTCCACCGCCATCTTCGTTGGCCAGATTATTTTGATATTCAATAATGTGTTCTTTCCAATCGTGAATCAAGTTGAGGACAAGGGTGTGATAATGAAAAAGGTGGATAAATTATTATTCTTAGGTTTGATTCCCGGAACCTTTGTGTTGTTTTTGTTTTCCTATGCTATAATGAACATATTCGGAAAGGAATATCATTTGAATGTTTTTTATATAATGGCATTTTCAGCTATGGCATTCTTACAGCTTGTGAGTAGCTTATATAAAAGCATAATATCTTGCGAAGAAAAAAATTATCTAGCCTTGAAAAAAGTGTCCTATGTAATGCTTTTTATTTTTTTCATAATGTATGGCCTTTTATTCATAGCCAAGGTGGAAACGCTCACATATTTTGTTTTGCTATATTGTTTGTATAATATCGTTAATGTACTTATAATTAGAAGAAGTTATGGAAAATAGAAAACATGAAAATTATCGTGAACTAATCTGGATGCTGGCGAAAACAGACTTCAAACTTCGCTATCACGGTTCTGTTTTGGGTTATCTGTGGGTTCTCTTGAAGCCTCTTTGTATTTTTGCTGTCTTGAATTTTGTTTTTTCTGCTATGTTCGGAGCTAGTGGCACTTATTCTCTGGAACTTTTGGTTGGACTAATGCTTTTCTTTTTTTTCTCTGAGGGTACTACTGCCGGCATGGGTTCGCTCCTATCTAAAGCGCAATTAGTAACAAAGATTTATGTTCCACGCTGGACAATAATAGTTGCCTCAACCATTAATGCGACTATGATTTTTTTGATGAATCTCGTTGTGATTGCTTTATTTTTTGCTATCAAAGGATTTATGCCAAGCATTGGATCAATTTTGATTTTTTTTATCTTTTCGATTTTCATGTATATTCTAATCCTATCTTTTTCGCTTATAACCGCTCCGCTGTATGTTAAATTTCGCGATTTAGCGATGATTTGGGAAGTTCTTTTGATGATTTTGATGTATGCCTCGCCGATAATTTATCCCTTATCTATTATTCCAGCAAAATACCATGTTATTTTTCTCCTAAACCCGTTGGCCTTCATTGTGCATTTTACCAAGCAAGCATTGATTTATAATCAATCTGTAATTTCAACTCACTATGTTTTGGTTTTTTTCGCTATTGTAATTTCTGTCTTTGCTTTGGGAATGTATTCTTATCGAAAACTTATACCTAAGGTAGCGGAAAACATATAACCAACGAGGTTGGAATTTTAAATTTTAAATTTCAAATTACTTAGCTTGCTCAATAATATCTTGCGTAATCCTATCTTTACAAGAGTTTTTGATATTTGAATCTTCTATCTTGTCACAAATGGAAAAATCTTTTTCGCTGATAGCCAAATCCTTGAAGCAATAATCTTTGGCTAAATCTTTTTTCTCTTTGCAATCTGAAGTGGAAACTTTCTTTGCGGGAGAGATGCCACAGACTTGCTGGCAATATTCCAAATGTTCAAAATTATTAGCGAATGCTTTACACTCAGAATCGCAATGCTCATGGGTAATATTAGCTAAGACATCTTCACTGGCGTTATTTTGATTATTAGCATTAATTGAAATAGGTTCGATTTCATCATTGTCCGTCAAAGATTCTTCTGTCGATTCAGGATTATTTTCGGCACTGGAAGGATTGCTTTCAAAAGAGTCTGGCTGTTTGTCATTTTCTTGAGACTGATTCTGATTTTCCGTTTGATCGGATTTGGAAACAGCTGGAAAATAGCGGTTTTTGATTATCGGATAGGAATAATATACGCTAGCAACCGAAAGTATTAGAAACAAAACAATGAATATTTTTTTCATATATTTTTTTAGTAGGCCGTGTTAAGGGAAATTCCGGTATAGTAATATTTCATTATTCTTTGCCAATCCCAATTATGATTATTAGCGAGATTCAAAGATCCATTGGCAATGAGTCCAACCATATGATTACCAGCATCTTCCAATTGCTTTGTGGTCATGGTTGAGTTTTTTCCGTAGGGATCAGAAACTGATCGACACCAAGGATAATCCTTCGATCCCCATCTTTCTTCAAAACTTCTGGTTCTGCCATCACTCCAAGAACTGTATGGAGTGAGAGCGACATCACCGTTATAGGTCGCAATAACTCCGCGCGTGGCTTGAGCGGCAACTTTCACATTGGGATAGGTCGTTTCCCAATCATAACCGCGATAAATTTGATTGCCGGAATCGCTTTTAATTCTAAATCCATAGGGAACATAGATGGTTGAAGTCCAGGATATATATTGGTAGCCGTAGGTTCTAAAGATAGTTGACATTACTTTGCTATGCTCCGCTGGTCCGGTTCCAGTAAATTCTCCTGCGCCCCAAGCATAGTGTTCTAATGGTAGGGTATTAATGACCCAAAGGTTGGCACTGTCGGTATATTGGATTTTTATTTTTCCGCGATATTGGTCATAGGTGGAGCTTGGACGATTGACATCAAAAATCAAAGTTGAATTGTCACCGTCAACTGCGTCAAAATAGAAAACATTTTTGGATCTTGTTTCAGAAACTGAACCATAAGCTTTGAGATATGAATCGCTGTCATAAGTCACTCTAGTTTGTGTGCCTCCATCTATTTGAGCAACTATATTTCCATCTCTATTTTTTATATTGTATGCTTTGTTGGCACTGATTTTGAAAGGATCATCCTTTAAAGCTGTTCTGGACCCATAGTTCCAAAGTCCAACGGGAATTTCTGGTCCTAACTCAGAGAGTAGTAGATTATTTTTTTCATTTTCTGAAGCAGTATAGAAATGATCTCCGGTAGATGGAGCATAAAATCTATAAACCGGAACGGTTCCGTCAGCTTGTGTGGTATATGCATAAAACTCTATACCTTCGGCGGTATATCCCCATTGAGGATTATTATTTAGGGAATCTCTTTCGCTTTCCGAAGTAGTATAGAAATGATCTCCTGTAGATGAAGCATAAAATCTATAAACTGGAACAGTCCCATTGAATTGTGTGGTATACGCATAAAACGCTATACCTTCAGGCAAATATCCGCTTTGGGATGTGTTTGTTACGATGCTTTTTTCATTTTCTGAAGCAGTATAGAAATGATCTCCGGTAGATGGAGCATAAAATCTATAAACAGGAGACAGAGTTAATTTATTTTTTTCGCTTTCTGAAGCAGTATAGAAATGATCTCCGGTAGATGGAGCATAAAATCTATAAACGGGAGATGTTGTTGCTAACTGTGTGTCAAATACATAAAATGCAATTCCTTCTCCCGTATATCCCCACTGAGGATTGTTGTTTAAAGAATTTCTTTCATTTTCCGATGCAGTATAAAAATGGTCTCCGCTAGTTGAATTAACAAATCTATATACCGGCAATGTTTCATTCACTTGGGATGTGTAAACATAAAACGCAATTCCTTCTGCTGTATATCCCCATTGAGGATTATTTAATACGGCTGTTTTTTCATTTTCCGATGCAGTATAAAAATGGTCTCCGCTAGTTGAATTAACAAATCTATATACCGGCAATGTTTCATCCACTTGGGATGTGTAAGTATAAAATGCAATGCCCTCAGCAGTATATCCAAAAGAATTTGTTTGCGCATAAAAACCAATCCCTTCAGAAGAGTAAGTCGCTTCTACTTTTAAAAATTGACTTCCAAATAAAAAAACCAAATTAAAAACAAAAAACGAAAGAAAGAAAAGTCTCTTTTTTAATTTTTTTATTTCCATATGTTTAATTTTAGCATATTTTAATCCTTTTGCCAAAACTATTATCCTTGAAAGATGTTTGAAAATAGTATAGAATTAAAACATGCAAAAAATGCTTATTTTTAGCATTTTTATGTAAAAAAATTATGAACAAAAAAATTGCGATAAAAGTTGAAAATATTTCCAAAACTTTCCGTATTCCGCATGAAAAAACTAATTCAGTCTTGGGTGCGGTTCAAAATACTTTCAGAGAAAAAGCTTGTGAAGAATTCAAAGCACTGAACGATGTTTCTTTTGAAGTAAAAAAAGGTGAATTTTTTGGCATTATCGGGCGAAACGGAAGCGGAAAGTCAACTTTGCTCAAAATTTTGGCCGGAATATATCAAACAGATAAGGGGAAAATTAGAATAAATGGGATGATTTCGCCATTTTTGGAGTTGGGAATTGGTTTCAATCCTGAGCTTTCGGGGCGCGACAATATCTATCTCAACGCTACCGTACTTGGAATGACTAAAAAACAAATTGACAAAAAATTTGATTCCATAGTAGCTTTTTCAGAACTAGAAAGATTTATCGATCAAAAACTAAAAAACTATTCTTCTGGTATGCAAGTGCGGTTGGCTTTTTCAGTTTCCATTCACGCCAACCGAGATATTCTTTTGATGGATGAAGTTTTGGCCGTAGGGGACTCAAATTTTCAATCAAAATGCATCACGGAATTTAATCGCTATAGAAATTTAGGACGGACTGTTATCATCGTGACGCACGATATTTCGGTGGTGGAAAGATATTGCGATCGAGCAATGCTTCTTCGCAACGGAAAGATCAAAAAAATCGGCAAAGCCAGTGAAATAGCAAATGCTTACGTTTATGATAATATGAGCGATGAAGAAAAGAGAATATTAAAAGAGGAAAAGGAAAAAGCATTATGGGCAAAAAAAGCGATGGAGAAGATGAAAGGCAAGGAATTGGAAAATGAAAAAAAGAGGATTGCAGAGGAGAAAAAAAAGCAGGAAGAAGAAAGGAAAAATAAGATGGTAGAAATAACTGATGTTGAATTTTTAGATAATAATGGTAAGAAGAAAAATGTTTTCGAAACAGGAGAAAGTATTGATATTAAAATTAGTTTTAAAATTTATAAAAAGATAGACGGATTAAATATAGGTGTTGGGATTTATGGATCTGAAAAAGATGAAAGGATTTTTAGTTATAATACGCAGATGGATAATTTTAAAATAAAAGAAGATAACAATAATTTAATTTTGCATTTCAACAAACTTTCTATTTTAAAAGGAGATTATTATTTAAATGCTGCTTGTTTCGGTAAAGAAGAAATTGTTTATTATGATATAAAACAAAAATATAAAAAACTAAAAATATTCACTCCTGGCTTAAAAGGAAATTATAGGGGCTTATGTGATTTTGAACATGAATGGAGGAATCAAAGTAATTAAAGACAAATATGAACAAAAAATATAATATTTTACTATTTGGTCATGGGTCTTATCTGAACAAGGGGTGCGAGGCTATTGTAACCAATACTTCCAAAACTATAAAAGAATTTAATCGAAGCAATAAGTTAACTGTTGCTACTTTTGATATTGAAAATGATAAAAAATATTATAATGATATTATAGATAAATATGTTATTCATGAATGGGCACATAAATTTGATAGAGAAAAAATAGCATTATGTGATGAAAAAAAAGTGGATATAGAAGAGATGGCACATAAGGATGTAGTAAAAGAAATAGAAAGAAATGATCTGTTTATATCTGTTGGTGGAGATAACTACTGCTATAATGTTTCAAATTGGCTTTATTTTATTGATAAAAAAATAAAAGAAAAAAATAAAAAACTTATCCTTTGGGGAGCTTCGGTCAATGCTGAAGCAATAGATGAAAAATTTATAAAAGATATCAGGGAATTCGATATTGTTTTAGTTAGAGAATCTTTGACATACGGCTTGTTATCAAAATTTATTGATGAAAAAAAAATAATATTAGGTCCAGATATTGCTTTTTCATTGGAAATTCAAAAAATTAATCTTCCTGAAAAATTTAATTCTAAGGAGGGTATTGTTGGTTTGAACATAAGTCCAATGATATTAAATTATCAAAGTGATAAAACCGACATAATCGCAAGTGTTAAAAAATTAATTGATTATATTTTAAGTAATCATAAATATAAAATTGCTTTAATTCCTCATGTTTACATAGAAGATGGGAATGATCTTGATACTCTTGAGAAAATAAAAGAAATGTATTCTAATGATGAAAGAGTCTTTGTTTTAAAGGAAAGAATTTACAATTGTAATGAATTGAAATATATAATTTCAAAATGCAGATTTCTTATCGCAGCACGAACACATGCTAGTATCGCTGGATATTCAACTTACGTGCCGACTTTAGTTTTAGGATATAGCATAAAATCGAAAGGTATCGCAAAAGATATATTTGGAAATTATGAGGACTATGTGTTACCTATAGAAGAAATGAGCGAAAAAAAATTGATTGAAAAATTTAAATGCTTAGTGGAAAATGAAGAAAAAATAAAAAACGTTTTGGAGAAAAAAATGCCAATTTTTGAAAAGGAATCAGATAAATTATTTGAAGTGACATTAGAAAAATTAGAAAAATTAGATAGTGAAAATGTAACAAAAAAAGAAGGGTGTTCTGGCTGTGGGGCCTGCGCAAATTCTTGTCCACAAAAAGCAATAGAGATGAAAGAGGATAATGAGGGTTTTTTGTTTCCAAATATAAATAAACAAAAATGTATTGAATGTAATATTTGTAGAAATATTTGTCCAAATAATAAAAACTATGCATATGAATACGATAATTTGCTTGCTTATGCTTGCAAAAATATTTCAAAAAACGAAAGACTTAAAAGTTCATCGGGGGGAGTCTTCAGTTTATTAGCAAGGAATATATTAAAACAAGGTGGGTGTGTTTTTGGTGCTACTTATTTTGATTATGAAGTGAAACATATTAAAATAGATAATGAAAAAGATTTAAGTAAATTGAGGGGTTCGAAATATGTACAAAGTATTATTGGTGATTGTTATAATAAAGTAAAGCAGGAATTGGAAAGTGAAAAAAAAGTATTATTTTCTGGAACCCCTTGTCAGATAGAAGGACTGAGAGCTTTTTTAGGGAAAGATTATTCTAATTTGTATTGTGTTTCTGTTGTATGCCATGGTGTACCAAGTAAAAAGGTCTTTCTGAAAAATATAAAAGAATTAGAAAAACAGCAAAATGATATTTTAATTGAAATCAATTTTAGAAATAAAGAAAAAGGATGGAAAAATTATCAGGTAGAGTATATATTCAAAAACAAGTCAGTAAAGAAAAAAATATGGGAAGATTCATTTATGATTGGATTTTTAAAAAATTATTATTTAAGACAATCATGCTATGATTGTGAATATAGACTTTCCAAAAAGAGTACAGCGGATATTATTTTAGGTGATTTCTGGGGAATAGATATTGAAGACAAAAATTTTGATGATGATAGGGGAGTTTCTGCTGTTATTGTTAATTCAGAAAAAGGGCTTGAAATATTTGAAAAAATTAGAGACGGCATAATTTTTAAGACAGTCAAGGTTGAACAAATATATAAATATAATACATGCTTAAAGGATTCAGTTGTCTTAAATAAGGAAAGATTTGAATTTTTTGGTTTACTTGAAAAAAACAAATTCGATCTTGTGACAGGGTATTTAAGTAATAAAAAAGATGAAAAGCTATATAAAAATATTCAAGGTAAAATTGAAATAGTTCATATTTCTCACAAAAAACAAATCATAATGAGGACAACTTCTCTTTTAAATTTAATTTTTCTAATCAAAAATTTTACAAATAGATACTTAAAGATTGGTTATTATAAAATTTTAAAAATTTATAATAAACTAAAAAATAATTCATAAATCAATGTTTGAGATAAGTGATAAAAATAATGATCCATTAGTTTCTGTTATTATTCCTTCTTATAATCAGGCGATTTTTTTATCTGAAACTTTAGATTCGGTTTTGGAGCAGGATTATAAAAATTGGGAATGTATAATCATAGACGATGGTTCTACTGATAACACAAAAGATATTGCTCAAAAATATTGCAATCAAGATAAGCGTTTTGAATATATCAAACAAGAAAATCAAGGACCATCAGTAGCCCGCAATAATGGCATATTAAATAGTAGTGGTAAATATATTCTTCCTTTGGATTCAGATGATCTTATATCAAAAGATTATTTGCAGGAAGCGGTAGGAATTTTAGAAAACAAACCAAAAATAAAGTTAGTATATTGTAAGGTTGAATTATTTGGAGATGCTTTGGGTATTTGGAATCTTCCAGAATATTCTTATGAAAAAATATTATTTGGAAATATGATTTTTTGTACAGCAATGTTTAGAAGATTAGATTATGATAGCACAAGTGGTTATGATGAAAAAATGAAAGATGGTCTTGAGGATTGGGATTTTTGGTTGTCATTTTTAAAAGAAAATGATATTGTTTACCAAATTCCAAAAGTTCATTTTTTTTACAGAATTAGGAAAAAATCAAGGAATAAAAAATTATATGCAGACGATAAAGGAGTGGAGGGAGTATATGAATACATTTTTTTGAAGCACAAAATTTTGTATGACGGAAGAATAAATCCATTATATGAAAAGTATAAAGAATATTTAAAGAACCAAGAAATTCAGCAAAAAGATCAAATTATCCAAGAAAAGAACCAAGAAATTCAGCGAAAAGATCAATCTATTCAGCAAAAGGATCAAGAAATTCAACAAAAAGATCAAGAAATAGGAATAAAAAATCAAGAACTTGAAAATAAAGAGAATATATTGCAACAGCAACATTTCGAACTTAACGCGATCAAAAAATCTTTACAATGGAGAATTCCCAATTTTTTCTATTGTTTCTATATAAACAATATTCAAAAACAAATTCCTCAACCGATTTTTAGAATGATTGATCGAGTATTGGGATTTCTTAGAAAAATAAGAGTTTTATATCAGCAAGCGGTCATTTCATTTAGGACAGAAGGCTTCAGAAATGTAACACTGAGGATATGGAATTACATTTTTTATGGGGAAGGATTTTTAGAAAAAAAGAAAGATTTTGAAAATAATGATATACCTTATAAAAAATGGATAAGTAATATAGAAAGAGAGAAAAAAATAATTGATTATAGAAATATTGAAAAGGAAATAAAATATTTAAGTTATAAACCTAAAGTCTCAATTATTTTGCCTGTTTATAATACGGATGAAATTTTTCTAAGAAAGGCAATATTTTCTGTACTTTATCAATATTATGAGAATTGGGAGTTGTGTATTATTGATGACAAATCTGACAAAATAATAATCAAGAAAATTCTTAACGAATTTAAAAATAGAGATCATAGAGTTAAGGTTCTGTATTTAGATGATAACTTGGGTATATCTGGAGCGACAAATAAAGGTGTGGAAATGGCAACGGGAGAATTTATTGCTTTTCTCGATCATGATGATGAGCTGGAGCCAGAAGCTCTATATGAAAATATTAAATTGCTAAATAAAAATAAAGAGCTTGATTTGATATATAGCGATGATGACAAAATTGATGAAAATGGTTTTCGTTATGATCCGCAATTTAAACCTGATTGGAGTCCGGAATTGTTATTGTCGTATTGTTATATAAGTCACTTTAAGTTTTTGCGAAAATCAATATTTATAGATTTGAAAGGATTTAGAAGCGAATTTGATGGTTCTCAAGATTTTGATTTTTTACTTAGATTGGCTGAGGTAACTGAAAAAATTGGGCATATCCCAAAAATATTGTATCATTGGCGAAGCATTCCTGGTTCGGTGGCGTATTCTACTATTGAAAAACCTGCAAGCATAAGACTAGGACAAGTGGCGGTTCAGGAAGCGTTAGATCGCAGAGGCATTAAGGCAACTGCAGTAATTCCTGATTTTGCTGAAAAATCCCGAATTGGCGTATATAAACTTAAATTTAACCCGAAAGATTATCAAGAAAAAGTTACAATTATTATTCCGACAAAGGATAATATCCCATTATTAAAAAGATGCATTGACAGTATAAAAGAAAAGACGAACTATTCCAATTACGAGATTTTAGTTATTAATAATAATAGTATTGAAAAGGAAACATTTCAATATTTTAAAAATGAAAAAATTTCTGTTATTGATATTAAAACATATAAATTTAATTTTTCCAAAATAAATAATCTGGCGGTTGACAAAATAAATTCAGAGCTTATTCTATTTCTTAATAATGATACAGAAATTATCTCTTCAAATTGGCTTTTAGAAATGGTCGGATCAATCTCGGTGGATAAAAAAATTGGAGCTATAGGGGCAAAATTAATTTATGCTGATAATAGAATCCAGCACGCTGGTGTTGTGCTTGGACTTAATGATAATTCTGCTGGACATGCTCATAAGCTGATGAATAGAAACGATTCTGGGTATTTAAGTTATGCTCTTGTTCTAAAGAATTATTCTGCTGTTACAGCCGCATGTTTATTGACTAAAAAAAGTCTTTTTAAGACAGTTGACGGATTTAATGAAAAAGATTTAGCAGTTTCATATGGAGATGTTGATTATTGTTTGAAAATTTTGGAGATTGGAAGTAGGATAGTATATAATCCAAGCGCAATTCTTTACCATCACGAGGGAAAAACGCGAGGATTTGGAGATAATTTAAATGAACTAAATTATTTCAAAAATACATGGAAAAAATATATTAAAAGCGATCCATATTATAATATAAATTTATCACTAAGTAATGAACAATTTAGAATTAAAGAAGAAAACTAAAAGAATTTTATTTGTTTCACACAATTTGGAGCCAGAGGGTGCAACATGGTCGCTTTTTTATTTGGTCAAAGGTTTTAAAAGGTTGGGCTATGAAGTGAGTGTAATATCTCCGCAAGACGGACCACTTACTGACTTTTATAAAAATGAAGGTGTTGATGTGTCTGTTTTTGATTTTTTTTCGAGAACTTGCCCGAGACAATTATTAATGGATGTGGATGTTTTTTTTGTTAACACTATTCTCGGATATAAATTTATAAAAAATCTAAATGTCGAAAAAAATAAAATAGTTTGGTGCATAAGGGAAAGTGAGAGGGAGGTATATTTCAATAAATATGCTGATTTAAAAAAAGAATTTTTTTCGGAAGTTGCTCGAGTTGTTTTTGTTGCAAAAAGTACTATGGAAATATATGGAGATATGGAAAGAAATAATTTTGTGACAATATATAATGGGCTTGATTTAGGGAAAATTAACGCTTTTATTAAAAAAAATTCTAAGCAGGGCATGAGAAGAAAATATGGAATTGCAGATACTGATTTAATTTTTTGTATTGTGGGTGCAGTATGCTTGCGTAAAGGGCAATTAGAATTTACTCAAGCTGCTATAAAACTACTTAATAAAACAAGAAATAGAAAGCTCAAGTTCCTTATCATTGGAGGGAGAGACAGTTTGTATGAAAGAAGAATTAATGAAATAATTCAAGAGAGTGGTTACGCTGAGAATATTAAAATCATCAAGGAATCTCTTGGAGCATATGAATATTTTTTGATGAGTGATTTTTTTGTTTGTAATTCCTACATTGAATCTTTCCCAAGAGTAGTTCTAGAAGCGATGGCATTTAATCTGCCAATAATCGCAACTGATGTTTATGGAATTTCTGAACAAATAGAAAATAAAAAGGAAGGAATTTTAATAATGGCGGGGGATGTGGCAGAACTGTTTCAAAAAATGAAATGGATGCTTGAGAATAAGAACAATGCGAATGAACTAGCTAATAATGCTAGAAAAAAAGTGGAAAAAGATTTTTCTTTTGAAATTATGTTAGAAAAATATGAAACATTAATAAAAAATATATGTGTGGAATAGTTGGGATTGTTAGTAAGAATAAAATAGAAAAAAGTGAAATAGAAAAAATGAATGATGAAATATTTCATCGCGGTCCTGATAGCGCGGGTTTTTTTGTTGAAGATAAAATTGCTTTAGCGATGAGGAGATTAAAAATTATAGATATCTCTGGAGGAGATCAACCAATTTACAATGAAAACGGAAATATCATCGTTTTTTTTAATGGTGAAATATATAATTTTAAGAATGTGCGGGAGGAGTTGTTTAGAGGTGGTCATATTTTTGGAACAAAATCAGATACAGAGGTTTTAGTACATGGATACGAAGAATGGGGCATAGACGGTCTTCTTGAAAAAATTGAAGGAATGTTTGTTTTTGCAATTTATGATAAGCGAAAAAATAAGATTTTTATAGCAAGAGATAGATTCGGAGAAAAACCGCTTTATTATCATACGGATGGTAAGAAATTTATATTCTCTTCCGAATTAAGAGCGATTTTAGTTGATAAAAACACACCAAAAGAAATCGAGCCGGAATCCTTATATAAATTTTTAGCTTTGCATTTTGTTCCAGAGGAAAAAACTATTTTGAAAGACATTGTTCGTTTGAAAGCAGGTCATTATTTAGTTTTAGATATTGAAACATTGGAATTTAATATGAAAAAATATTGGAAATTAAATGAAAGGATAATAAAGGATTCTTTTAGCCAAGCTAAAAAAAATATTCGAATGTATATTGAAAAAAGTATCAGGGATCGCATGGTTGCCGATGTTCCTGTGGGGGCTTTTCTGAGTGGCGGAATAGATTCTTCGATAATGGTGGGAATTATGTCAAAACATACTAAAAATCTCAAGACTTTTTCGATTGGTTTTGAAAATCCGAAATTTGATGAATCGAATTTTTCAAAGGCAGTCGCGAAACATTATAAAACAGATCATCATCACTTTGTATTTACAGAAAAAGATGTTGTTAATATGTTACCCGAGGTTGTAAAATATATGGATGAACCAATCGGTGATCAAGCATTACTGCCCGTTCTATTGCTTTCTCGAGAAGCTAAGAAATATGTAACGGTTGTGTTGGGCGGAGAGGGTGCAGACGAAGTTTTTGGTGGTTATGAATATTATGCTCCTTTTGTGAAAAATGATAATTTAAAAGACATAATAAAAAGTTTATTTAGCAATAAAAAATCTTTTTTAAATGAAATTCTTTGCCAGACTACAAGTGGTTTTCCGCTTATAACAAATAAATTTGATCGATTGATACTTATGGGAAAAAATGCTAGAGAAGATGAGATTGATTTTGAAAAAAGTATTAATGAAAAAGGATTCATAAAGGATTCTCAAAGCATAAAAGATCGAATGAAAAAAGCTCAGCACTCTGATATCTATAGTTGGCTAGTGGATGACTTACTCATAAAATATGATCGAATGGGGATGGCAGCTTCACTTGAGGGACGAGCTCCATATTTAGATTCAAAACTAGTTGAATATGGTTATAATTTACCAAAAAAATATAAATGGAAAGGAGGTGTGAGTAAGTATATATTGAGAGAGGCTTGTGTTGATTTATTACCAAAAGAAATTTTTTCTAGAAAAAAACAAGGATTTAATTTGCCGATGTCGGAATGGTTAAGGGGAATACTAAAAGAAAAATTAATAGAAAGCTCTGATTTTATTCAAAATGATCTAATTAATAATAACTATTACAAAATATTAATTGACAATCATTTATCAGGAAAAGAGGATCGTGGACGATTATTATATAGTATATTGGTTTACAGATTATGGTATAAAAATTTAAAATAATAAAAAAATGAACAAAATAGAACTAATTGCGAACAATCTAGCTTGCCCAAGGTGTCGCAACAAGATTGAATTAAAAAAAGAAAATTGCCAAAAATGTGGGTATAAATTTCAGATCAAAGAAAATGTTCCAGTGTTTCTGGCTGATGAAACGATATATATTAATAAACTTAATGAAACAAATAGCACTAATCCTTACTCATCAAAATCATTAGAGATAATAAAAAATAATCCAGATGCAAAAATTTTAGATTTCGGCGCAGGAAATCCAGCCAAGGAAGAACTTTTTGATAATATTTTGAAAATGGAATTTGTGCATTACAAATCTACGGACATTGTTTCAACTGAAGGGAATTTACCTTTCGGGGATGATATTTTTGATTTTGTAATAAGTGAGTCTGTATTTGAGCATGTGAAGGACCCATTCTATTATGCAAAAGAGATCTATCGTGTTTTGAAACCTGGCGGAAAGGTTTTAATTGATACCGCTTTTTTGCAGCCCGTTCATGCTGACCCATATCATTATTTCAACATGACCTTGGAGGGCCTGAGAGAAGTGTTTAAGAGTTTCAAGGAAATTGATGCCGGAGTTGAAAGTTATCAAACAGCCTCGTATACTCTTAATATTCTTCTCAGAACTTATCGCGATTTACTAAGTGATGATAAAATTAAAAGAGAATTTGAAGATAAATTTCTTATTGATTTTAACCAATTTAATCAATATATTCCACAAAACAAACAATATATAATGTCAGCCGGAGTTTATTTTGTTGGTATTAAATAAATCATTGCTCATGGGATATCGCAAAGTATTAATATAAGTATTAAATTTTATTTATAAAATTATAGTATAGTTAATTTATAAAAATAACTAAAAAGCAAAACCATGTTATAGCCATGTTATAGTAAAATCAAACATATTAGTATGTCAGAAACAGTCTCAGAAAAAAAACCACTTGTTTCGGTGATTACTCCTTTCTATAATCACGAAAAATTCATAGCAAAGACCATTCAAGGTGTTTTGGATCAAACCTATCAAAATTGGGAAATGTTGATTGTGGACGATTGTTCAAAGGATGGAAGCTGGAGCATTATTCAAGAGTGGGCCAAAAAAGATTCCAGAATCAAAGCTTTTCGTAACAATGAAAACAAAGGGCTTATTCCTAATTGGAAGTTTTTGATTGACAATTCAAAAGGGGATTACATTGCTTTTTTGGAGGGTGATGATGTTTTTTATCCGGAAAATTTGAAAAGCAAGATGAGGATATTTGAGCAATATCCAAAAATAGGAATGGTGTATTGCAATTTCTGCGCTATTGGTGCCAAAGGAAACATTCTTATTCACGATTATTACAAAAAACTTGGGATTTCTACTTACAGAAACCAAATGATACAACCGGCCGAATATTTATATTCGAAGCTTTTACCATTTTCTACCTATAGTCAGATAATGATACGGAAAAATGTTATAGCTATTTCGGGTTATCCAAGAAGCTTTGCTCTTGAAGAAAAAATATTTCTACCATCGGATTGGGATTTTAATTTTCTTGTCTCAACAAAAAATGAAATTTATTATATCGACGAAATTCTTTTGCAATATAGAAAACATCCCAATAATAATTCAGCAGACATATTTAAGGTTTGCAATCAACTGGAAATAATTTTGGATAGTTATGCAAAAGAGTATGCGGGTAATGAAAAAATGCAAAAAGCGATAAAATATATGCGGGGAAAAACCCACTATTTTAAAATACTTTATTATATTGAAAATGGCTCAAAGAAGAAATCCTGGCTTGAATTTTTTTATTACAGTAGAAAATATCCAAGAAATCTCATGCTTGATTTTCGGGAATCACTTTTTTTGTTCACTAGGCTTTTTTTGCCCAACAGGGTTAATGCATATCTGAAAAAGCTCTATCTAAGCAGTTGATTTAGGCAAAAAAAATAGTAGCATCATGAAATATTTCTTTGAATTTTTGAAACCTTGAGCATAATAGCAATCAACCCTCTCAGATAAAAAAAATATTGAGCAAATCTTCTAAAGCTAAATAATTTAGTGTGTTTTTTTCCAATCCGTAAGGTTTCTAGAAGTTGAGCTGTCGCTTTAGCGGAACTTTTTGCTTCACTGTAATAGCGCATATTGGAAATGATTTTTCCTATAATTCCAGCATCATATTTCGATGCAAAACGTAGCCATAGATCATAGTCCATAGCTAGATGCAAATTTTCGTCCAACATACCAACTTCATTTAATAATTCTTTTCTAAAAAAGCAACTAGGTTGTCCGATATTGCAATAGTTCAAAAGAGTATCCTTGCTATATTTTTGCGGGCTTAGAATACGAAATATCATGGAATTTTTCGTGACAAGATTCCATCCACCGTAGGCCCATTTTATTTTTGGATTATTGTCAAAATATTCAATTACTTCTTGCAGGGAATTCGGTTCATAAAAATCATCCGAATTGAGATAAGTTATAATATCTCCCGTAGCTAAACGGAAACCTTTATTAATGGCATCAGATTGACCGCTGTCTTTTTCGCAAATATAGATAAAATCAATTCCTCTAGTCTTAAATTTCGGAGAAAATTCTTCAACAATTTTTGATGTTTCATCTTTTGAAACTGCATCAACCAAGATATATTCCAATTTAAAATTAATATCCTGATTGAGGATGCTATTGAAAGTGTCTCTGATGAATTTTCCCTGATTATAGCTCGGAGTAATTATTGATAGTTTCATATATTTTATTGAAAACTCCTTTTTATTTTTTCCGCTGATTTTTCCCAGCTGAAATTTTCTTGAGCATATTTTCTGGCAAAAACAGACATTTCTTCCAGGGTTTTTTCATCGCGCAGTAATTCATTGATTGTTTTTGTGAGGTTTTCAACTTCAAAATCAATACATCTTCCTGATTTTCCGTTCAAAATAGTTTCGCTTGGTCCTCCTGAATTATCCACAATAACCGCAGTCCCGCATGACATTGCTTCAATTGGCACAATTCCGAACGGTTCATTTTTTGAGCCCAATATGAATATTTTTGCCTGGGCGTAAAATTGAATAATTTCACGATCAGAAATATTGGCAAAAATTCTAACCCTATTTTCTATGTTAAGTTTTTTTGCCAACTTTTGCAAATTTTCTTTTTCTTCTCCGTCGCCGACGATGTAAAGTGAAATTTCATCGTTTTCTATTTTTGATAGGGCGGTGATTATCATATCATTATTTTTGAATTTTGTGAGTCTACCTACTGTTAGTATATAGTTTTTCTTTTGCTCAAATGGAATTGGAGTATAAGACAAAGGATTTATTCCGGGATAAATCACAATCGAATCTCTTTGATAGTATTTTTTAATTATCCCTTTAGAATAGTTTGAATTGGCAAAAATTTCATCGGCGAGACCGGTCAATTTTTTGTCGATTATTGAAAAAAGAGGGAAGAAAAAATTAGCTAAATCTTTTTTTATAGGATTGGCTATTGCGTTTCGCCATTTTCTAACATGAATAAAAGCGCTTGGTTCATGACAAAACCAACTGCAATGAATTTCTTTGTGAAAAGATTTATACAAAAGCCCGATCCAATTAGCCGGAAAAACATTACAAAGAATCGATACTTCGCCTTTTTTCCTTAGCGAATCTATCGCTTTCGCAGTTTTTTGGTACCACCAAGGGAAAAGGAACCAGAAGAAAAAACTGCTAGTAATTGGTCCATTGATACTCTCAAATTCAAGTTCGGGATATTCATCGATATAATTCCGATTTATTTTTTGCGCAATTATCACAATGCGCATTTCTTTGGAGAGTTGCTTGCCTAGTTCCAGCATAACTTTCCCCGCTCCTCCAGGAAGGGTAAAATGAGGGTGGATAATAATCAGTATTTTTTGTTTCATTGTAATTCATAATAGCAAAGCTAAAATCAAATGGCAAACTAATAATTGTACTATGAATACCCAAAGAATAACTATTTTGGGTATCGGGACTACCCATAATTGACAAATTTTGAGTATTATGCTAATATTTAGCCATAAAATATCTAATAGTAAAAATATATGAAAATCGCAAGAATCTATGATGAAATCGAAAAAATGCTTGAACCCAATCAAGTATTAGTTATCTATGGTCCTCGCCAAGTAGGAAAAACGACTTTAGTGAAAAATTTTCTAGCTCGCACTCAACTGAAATGGCGTTATGAAAATGGAGATAATACTCGCATTCAAGAATTGGGATCGGCTGATTTTGAAACAATAAAAGAATTTGCTAAGGGTTATGATGTTATCGCTTTCGATGAAGCTCAGCGCATTCCTAATATAGGTATGGTGCTTAAAATAATTGTGGATAATATTCCTGGTATCCGCCTTATCGCTACTGGATCTTCATCTTTCGAACTAGCCGGTCAAATAGGCGAACCCCTCACAGGCAGAAAACAAACTCTTTCACTTTTTCCAATTTCTCAACTTGAGCTCAAAAAAACCTTGAATAATTTCGATCTAAAGGAAAAATTGGAACAACAATTGATTTATGGAAATTATCCTAAGGTAATGACTAGGGCAACCAACGATCTTAAGCGTAAAATGGCTGAAGAAATAGCTCATTCTTATTTACTCAAAGATATTTTGGAATTAGAAAAAGTAAAAAGTTCAAAAATTCTTCTAGATCTTTTGCGTCTACTTGCTTTCCAAATTGGAAATGAAGTTTCACTGTCGGAACTTGCGCAAAAGGTTGGCATTAACACGAAAACCGTGGCGCGCTATCTTGATCTTTTTGAAAAATCATTTGTTCTTTTGAATGTGCGTGGATATAGTGGAAATTTGCGCGATGAGATAACACAGAAAAGCAAATATTATTTTTATGATAATGGTATCCGTAATGCCATCATCGCGAATTTTAATGAGTTGCCACTTAGAAATGACATTGGCGCTCTTTGGGAAAATTTTGTTTTTATGGAGCGATTGAAAAAACGCTCCTATGAGGATATATCCGCTAATGTTTATTTCTGGAGAACCTGGCAACAACAAGAGGTTGATATTGTCGAAGAAAGAGAAGGAAAACTTTTTGGATATGAAATAAAATATTCCGATAAAAATACTAAAGCTCCATCTCAATGGAAGGAAAATTATCCGACCGCTTCTTTTGAAGTGATAACTAAGGAAAACTACTTGGATTTTATAGCCTAATAAGATAACTATTGAAATAAATTCAAGATTCGATATATTCCTGTTATTTTATAATAATTAATTTTATGCAAAAAAATTAAGAGGGGATAACCAGCGCCGAATTTTTTGGCCAATCTGAGTTCATCTTGAAATTGTTTTTTGTTGACACTGCCAGACTTACTGTTTGAATAATACCTGAAATTTGCGAGATAGTCATTAATGACTCCGGCAGGATATTTTCGGCCGATCCTAAGCCAAAATTCATAGTCCATACAAAAGTGCTCGCTTTCATTGAAAAAACCCAACTCAGAATGAATTTCGCGCTTCCAGAAGACCGCAGGCTGGGAGATGAAGTTTTCGCAGAGTAGTTTAGAATAGCTATATTTTTTTAACAGAAAATTTTTATACCAAGTGATAGGTTTTCTAATTTCTTGATCATTAGCATTGATAATTTTGCATTTTCCGTATGCCCATTTTGAGTTTGGATTGCGCGAAAAATAATCGGCCACTTTTTGCAGAGCTTTCGGTTCATAAGTATCATCTGAATTTAGATAGGCGACAATGTCACCAGTGGCAATTTTCAAACCCTTGTTTATCGCATCGGATTGTCCTCGGTCTTTTTCTGATTTCCAAATAATGCGATCAGAATATTTTTTGAGAATTTCCACAGTGCCGTCAGTTGATCCGCCATCCATCACAATATATTCCAAATCCGGATAATTTTGCTCCAACACACTTTTAATTGTCCGCTCAATAAATTGCGCTTGGTTGAAGCTGGGAGTAATTATTGATATTTTCATGAACTTTAAAAACTTTATAACTTTAAAAACTTCTCTACTTTTTAATCTCTTCTAAACTATCTTTTCTAGTTAGTTCCGTCATTTGCTGTTCTAGTTTTTCTATGGCATTTAAAAGTTTGAAAATTATTAGGAAAATCAGGATAAAGCCGACTAAAATCACAGCGTTGATGTTGCCTTCGATGCCAATGAGTTCTGCTAGGCTCATGCTTATCTTAGGATAGACGACAATTGCAATCATTCCGCCCCAAACAATCAGGCGAATGAGAAGTTTCAAAAAAGACTGATTTTTTTGTTTTTTGAAATATCGATCCAGTCCTTGATAGATCATCAAGGAAGAAACGATAATAACGGCGATTTGGTAGAGATGAATAGAAGGCATATGGTTTTTTTAATTAAATTATTATAATGAGATTGCTAATTTTCAACCGCTCAACTTTCAACCGTTCAATTAATTTTTAATTTTTAAATTCTCAATGATCATTGAAAGTTTTTTTACTTGAAAATTAATTGATCATTGTTCGGTTGAATATTGAAACTTTTATTTTTCTTTTCCTTCCCTGCAAGTTTTCAGGGTTTTAGAAAATATTAGAATTAATTCTTGATTTTCTTTCCATAATTCTCTGAATTCTTCTGCAAATTCTGGATTTGCTCGAGCTAATAGTCTTAGCCAGTGTTTACTTTCTTTTAATTCTTTTTTTACAATCCCAATTTTATGAATAAAATCTTTCTTGCTTTCAGCTTCCGTCGCTTCGCAATAATTCGCACCTGATGAACCGGCTGCTGCTGTTTCTTGAGGAATCATGCGGAGGTTTATGGGATTATTAGGAAGTTTTTTCATGAGGTCGATAACTTTTTCAGCGAAAACTGCCAATCTTTCTTCTAGATTATACTCTCGTTGATTGCTCATGGATAAATTATAATTTTAAAATTGATTATTGGTTGAAAATTGATAATTGAAAGTTGAAAATTGCGATTAGTTTAACTTATTATATTCCAAACCATTTTATATAATGTTTTGAGGCCGTTTAGGAAACTTTGTTTTTGGACTTTGCCCATTGAATATTCGGTGTAGCGCACAGTGATGGGAACTTCGATGTATTTTAGTTTATGTTTTTTTATTTCACGAATTACTTCAGATTCATATTCATAACGATCAGATTTCGTGTCGATTATTTCAGAGGCGCGTTTTGAATAGGCGCGAAAGCCCGACTGAGAATCGGTTACCCAAAGACCATAGAAATACCAAGTGAAAAAATTTCCAATTTTATTAGCCAGGATTTTGTGTTTCGGCATACCTTCTGGATTTAGGAGTCTTGTTCCGAGTACTACATCAAAATTATCAAATTCAATCGGAGCGGTCAATTTGACAATGTCAGATGGATCATGCTGGCCATCGCCGTCAAGCGTGACGATAATATCAGCGTCCAGAATTTTGGCCGCTTCGATGCCGGTTTTAGTAGCGGCGCCTTTTCCGCGATTTAGACGATGACGAAAAACTGTATTTGGCAAAAGTTCTTGAGCCTTGGAAAAGGTATCATCACTACTGCCATCATCAACCACGACTATTTTTTCATAGCCGGCTTTTTGAATTTCTCTAATGACCTCTTGGATTATATTCCCTTCATTGAAAGCAGGAATAACGATATATATTTTCATTTTTTTAGTATATCATAAAAGCAAATTTTGATAAATTGCCGTTTTTTGAAAGTTATAGTATTATTGAATCATAAGAGGATAAGTAATATCTTAATTTTATTTTTATGCAAGAAAACAAAAAAATCTCAGTGGTGGTTCCGCTGTACAATGAAGAGGGGAATGTTCGCGAGCTTCATAGAAAAATCAAAGAAGCTTGTGAAAAATTAGAGAAAAGTTTTGAAATTATTTTTATCGATGATGGTTCACGCGACAAGACCGTGGAGAATTGCCAAGGACTCACACCACTCAAACTCATCAAATTTAGAAGAAATTTTGGACAGACCGCTGCTTTTGATGCTGGTGTGAAAAATTCACTGGGTGAGATTATTGTGATGATGGACGGGGACCTGCAAAATGATCCGGCGGATATCCCTTTGCTTTTGGCGGAAATAGAAAAGGGCTATGATATAGTTTCCGGCTGGAGATGGCAAAGAAAAGATTCTTTGAGCAAAAAAATATTTTCTCGCACCGCTAATTTATTGCGAAAAATTCTGATTCATGACAAAATTCATGATTCCGGCTGTTCACTCAAGGCCTATAGACGAGAATGTTTCAAAGATGTGGATCTTTTTGGTGAGATGCATCGCTTCATTCCGGCGCTTTTGGAACTTCAAGGCTATAAAGTCGGAGAGGTGAAGGTTTCACATCATCCGCGTACTAGTGGAGTGACGAAATATAATTGGAAACGCGGAATGAAAGGTTTTGTGGATATGGTGTCCATTTGGTTTTGGGGAAAATATGCCAACCGACCCCTGCATCTTTTTGGCGGATCAGGAATATTCTTGTCTTTCTTGGGATTTTTAATTTTAATTTGGATGGTGGTGGAAAAAATCATGGGCGGATCGATTTCCGATAAAATCTGGCCACTTATAGGTGTTTTTTTCATTATGATCGGCATCCAGCTTTTCATTTTCGGACTTTTGGCAGATATCCTAATCAAGAACTATTTCAAAAGCCAAAATAGAATGAACTACTCGATAAAGGAGATTCATGAAGCATGAAACATATAACATGAAGCATAAGACAAAATACAAAATACAAAAACATGAAACAGGATAAGGAAACTTTTCATAAAATATTAAAAAAGAAATTAGATGAGTTTGCCTATCTCTCATACAGAGTTACGAAAACTTTTCCAAAAGAAGAAATTTACGGGATTACTTCTCAATTACGCAGAGCATCTTTATCGGTAGTGTTGAATTATATCGAAGGTTATGCAAGACTAGGGGATAATCAGTTGAAATATTTTTTACAGATGTCTTATGGATCACTAAAGGAAACAAAATATTTATTATATTTTTCAGAAAGAGAAGGGTATATTAAGGAAGAAGATTATAAAAAATTAATTAATTTAGCTGAAGAAATTGGAGCGATGTTGTGGACAACAATTAAGGGAATAGAAGATAAATCCTAATTATTGTTGTATGCTACATGTTTCATGTTTCATGAATGTCATGAAGATAGCAATTATTGGAACTGGATATGTCGGATCAGTCACGGGTGCTTGTTTTGCTGAAATGGGCAACAGCGTGATTTGTGTGGATAATAATCTGGAAAAAGTGGAACAATTTAAGAGTGGAAAAGTTCCATTGCATGAAAAAGGATTGGACGAATTAGTGGCGCGAAATTTGAAAAATGAAACTTTGCATTTTACCACCGATTTGAAAGATGCGTTGGATTCCAGCGGAATAGTTTTTATTGCTGTTGGCACTCCACCTAATGAAGATGGAAGCGCCGATCTTAGTCATGTAATTTCAGTGGCAAGATCGATCGGGCAAATGATGGAACACGAACTCATTATCGTGGATAAATCAACGGTGCCTGTAGGAACGGCTGAGCTAGTCAAAAAAACTATTTCTGAAGAGCTAGAAAAAAGAGGAGTAGATATTTCTTTTCATGTAGTGAGTAATCCAGAGTTTTTGGCACAAGGAACGGCGGTGAAAGATTTTCTAGAGCCTAGTCGCATTGTAGTGGGGGCAGATGATGAGAAGGTGCTAAAAACCATGGAAGAGCTGTACGCGCCTTTTATGCGTCGGGAGGGCCGTTTTTACGCCATGGATCCAAAAACAGCAGAAACAGTCAAATATGCGGCCAATAGTTTCTTAGCGGCGAAAATTTCAGTGAATAATGAATTAGCCAACATTTGTGTGCGAGTAGGGGCGGATTTTGATTTAGTGAGAAAAGCTATTGGCGCTGATCCAAGAATTGGCGAGCCGTTTATGTATGCCGGTCCTGGGTTTGGTGGAAGTTGTTTTCCGAAAGACGTGAAAGCTTTAGTGAAGATTGCCAAAGATTTTGGTTATGAAGCAGAGATGTTTTTACAAACTTTAAAAACTAATGAAAAACAAAAACATGTTTTGGCTGATATGGTTTTGGAAAATTTAGGAGAAAATTTGGCAGATAAGATTTTTTCCGTTTGGGGTTTGGCGTTTAAGGCTGGGACAGATGATATGCGCGAATCTTCGGCCATTACTATTATAAATAAATTAATTGAAAAAGGTGCAAAAATTCAAGCCCATGATCCGGAAGCGATGAAGATGGCAAAAACCCCGGAATATTTTGGCGATAATCCGGCCATTAGTTATTTTGAGAACAAATACGAGGCGCTTAGCGGAACTGACGCCCTGCTCATCATCACCGAATGGAAAGATTTTCGCACCCCGGATTTTTCTGAAATGAAAAAAAGATTGAAACAGCCACTGATTTTTGATGGGCGTCTTCTCTATGACCCGAAAAAAATGCAAGAGCTTGGTTTTGAATATCACTCAATCGGCCGGCCGTTTAATAAATAATAAAAAATTAATTTTCTTATGAAAAAAAAGATAGTGGATAAGATAAAAAATATTTTTTGGAAAGACAAAAAGAAAGCAAAAATAACATTGCTGGTTTTTTTAGTTATAATTGCTATTGTAATTTTTAGTTTCAGTTCTTTTGGGAAAAGCTTTTATAATTTTTCGATTGAAAAAATTTGTCAGAATACTGCGGTTCAAAACGAAGGTGCAAATGAAGATGATATTAAAGATGAAGAATTTGTGAGCGAGAACTATTATAAGGTAGCACCAGATTTGGTAATTGGCGTTATGGCGGATTCTCAAGCTATTGACGACAGGTTTAAGTTAATTGGAGATTTTGCTAAAAAATTGCAAGAACATGAGATAAGACCTGATTTTGTGATTGAAGTGGGGGATTTTATCGAAAATAGAACTAAAACGGGAGGCGGGAGGCAACCCAGAGAGGACGGCGTAGCAGATTTCAGAAAAGCCGATGCTCTTTTGGCTTATGAGCCTCGTTATCATGTGATTGGTAATCATGAAATGCTTAGTCTCAACAAAAAAGATTATAAAGATCTAACTGGTTTTGATTCATATTATTCCTTTAATGTAAAAGGGTATCAGATAATAGTTTTAGACGCGATGTATTGGCAAGGTTCTGAGGGGGATGTCGATCCAGAAAAACAGAAACCAGGGGCTTATACTGGATATATCCCATCAAAAGAAAAAACATGGTTGGAGGGAAAACTTAAGGAAAGTAATCGTAATATTATCTTCATCCATCACCCAATATATAATTTGACAAACAGTGTCGAAATTGAAAAGTTACTAAAAAAATACCAAGAAAGCATTATTTTGATTTCTAATGGTCATAAAAATAGAGCTAGAACTTTTAATTTTGCTGGAAGTCACTATGCCGATATTCCTTCCTTATATCATCAAAAACAATATATGATAATTAGCGTAAAAAGAAATGTATCTGAGGTGGAATTTTTAAATTTATATAATTGATGGAATATCTAATTAGTAATTAAATTTTTTATGAAGAAAAAAATAATTGATAAAATTAAGAATCTGAAAATTAAAAATTTCAAAGAATTTATCTTAAAAAATAGAAAAAAAGCAAAGATAATATTACTTATTCTTATTATTGCAATTGCTCTTGTAGTTGCAATTTTTAGTTTTAGTTTTAATTCGAAAAAAACTTATCCAAATCAATTTCAAAACAATATTGATATTTCAAGTGGAGTAGATGAAAATTTTGTTAGTGAAAATATGACAAAGAGAAGATCGGATCTTGTCATTGGAGTGATGTCAGATTCTCATGCTGAAGGAAGTATCTATTCAATGATAGCGAAATTTGCCAAAGAAGTGCATATACAAGAAAAAGGAGAAGCTAATCCAGAAAAACCGGATTTTATCATTGAGCTGGGTGATTTTATTGAGAATAGGAATGTTGATGGAAATGGCAAACAGCCAATAGCGGAAGGTATTGCTGAATGGAAAAGGGCTGATGAAAGTCTATTGGGTTTTGAGCCGCGCTATCATGTAGCGGGAAATCATGAAATGTTTAGTTTGCGCAAAAAGGATTATGAAAAACTTATTGGTTCTGACAGTTACTATTCTTTCATGGCAAAAAATTATCAAATTATAGTCTTAGATGCCAATTATTGGTTTCCTACAGGTGAAGATGTTGAAAGAGACAGAGAAAAACCGGGAGCTTACGCCGGATTTATTCCGGAAAAAGAAAAAAAATGGTTAGAAGAAAAACTCCAAGAAAATAATCAGAACATAATTTTTATTCATCATCCTTTATACGGCCTGTTAAACAGTATTGAAATTGAAGAATTGCTTACAAAATACAAGGATAAAGTGATTTTGATTGCGAGCGGTCATAAACATACGGCTAAAAGTTCGACCTTCGCTGGTATTGATTATATTGACATGCCATCGCTTAATATTAAAAAACAATACGCGATAATCAAAATTAAAGGCCAGAAATCAATGACTTCTTTTATCAATTTATAATAAACTATGAGAATACTAATTTTGAATTATGAATATCCGCCACTCGGTGGAGGAGCGGGCAATGCCGTGTTCTATCTTCTGCAAGAATTTTCTAAAATTCCCGATCTCCGGGTAGATTTAGTCACGTCATCGGCTGATAGGAAATATCATTTGGAAAAAATAGGGGAGAATATTCGAATTCATAAATTGCCAATTGGAAAAAGTAATTCTAAAATGCATTTTCAAACAAATAGGGATTTACTGGTGTATTCTTGGAAAGCCTATTGGTTTTCTAAAAAATTGAATAAAAAAGAAAAATTTGACGCTACATTAGCTTTTTTTGGAATTCCTTGTGGATATATTGCCAAAAAATTGGACTTGCCGTATATTGTGAGTCTTCGCGGAAGCGATGTGCCATTCTACAATGAACGATTCAATTTTTTGGATAAACTTTTTTTTCGGCGGATGAGCAAAAAAATATGGAAGGAGGCAGAAAAAGTAGTGGCGCTAAGCAATGATCTTTCGAATTTAGCGAAAAAAACCTCCGGCGATCAAGAAATAATAATCATTAGGAATGGAATAAATACGAAAGAATTTTGTCCAAATGAAGAAATTTTGAAAAAAGAAGAAACTTTCAATATTCTTTTTGTGGGAAGGTTGATTGAAAGAAAAGGAGCAATCTATGCATTGTCGGCTTTTCGAGATTTGTCAAAAAAATATCCAAATGCTAGATTGCTTATTGTGGGCGAAGGGCCAATGAAGGATGAATATGAAAAATTTGTCAGAAAAAATAATTTGTCAGAAAAAGTTGTTTTTTTGGGAATTGTGAATCATGATGAAATTGCTGGGATTTATCAAAAATCCCATATATTTCTACTTCCGTCATTAAGTGAAGCCTTGGGCAATGTGACGCAAGAAGCCCTTGCCTCAGGACTTCCAATTATAACCACTGATACGGGAGCGGCTGAGCTAATGAGTGGAAATGGTTTTATCATAAGAAAAAAAAATTCCCAGGATATTTATGATTCTCTGGAGAAAATTATCAGTGATGAAAATTTGCGCCAAGAAATGTCTGGGAAGAGTCGGAAGTTGGCAGAAGAAATGTCTTGGAGTGAAAACGCCAAAAAATATTTTGAAATTCTAGAAGAAGTTTCAAAGAAAAAAGAAACGCCAAAGCAAAATAAAAGCAAAATTAAATTTATTTTCAAGCTTGTTTTTATGACGGCTTTCTTGACTTGGATTTTTTTCAAGGTTGATTGGCAAGAGGTTTTGGGATATTTTGAAAAAATGGATATTTGGTGGATGGGAGCTTTTGTTTTGATTTATGCTTTTGGAATTGCAATTTCTTCCTATAAATGGAAAATTCTGGCTGACTTTAAGGGATTTAAGATGAAATTCCAAGATCTTTTCAAAATTTATCTAACCGGGGCTTTTATAAATAATTTTTTTCCGTCTATCATCGGCGGAGACACCTATCGTTCCTATACCCTTGGTAAGTCAGAAGGTGGAAAATATTTAGAAGCCACTTCGACCGTCTTAGTTGATCGCATCACAGGTTTTGCTGGTGTAATGATGCTGATTCTAATTTTCAGTCTTTTTAATTTAAAAACTGTTTTTGAGAGTAATCTTCTTTTGGGGATAAACATTGGAATCATTCTTTTTTTTGTGGCTAATTTTTTGCTCATAATCATTCGTCGATTGACAATTTGGCAAGGAGTGAAAAAATTCTTGCCGGAAAAAATAGTCAAAATTATTCAGGAGATATTATCCTATCAACGAAATGAAATTTTGACAAAATCTTTGGCCTGGGGAATGATTTTTAATTTTGTCGGAGTGAGCTTAGCGACTTGGATGCTATTTTTAGATCTGCATATCCCAATCAGTTTTGTTAATTTCATGATTGCCATCTCAATTATTAGCATTGCTTCTTCAATTCCTGTGAGTATTGGTAATATCGGTATTAAGGAATGGTCCTTTATTGCTTTTTTTGGAATTTTTGGCGTGGATGGTGAAGCAGCCATTTCCATCGCAATCTTTGGAAGATTTTTGCAAATGCTGGTGAGTTTTTTTGCAGTGCCGTACTACTTGAAAGAGAAGAATAGGAAATAATTTTTAGAACTTAATAATTTATCTATTCCGCTTTATATATTTTTATAAAATTATCCGGCCTTCCGCCGATATACATTTCCCAAACGGGAGTTTTTGTTTCCAGGAAATTATTCAGCGGAATATATTTTCTTTGACACGTACTTTTTCTTTTATTACACCAATAATCGTACATCATTTTTCCTTGTTGAGAGATTACATAATATTCCACAGGCTTAAAATCTTTTTTTAAAATATAATCTCTATATGTGGTGCCTTGAAAAAATTTGGAAAAACCGCCATAGTCTGACCACACTACTAAATTTTTTGCGTCTGGTAATGAATTTAGATATTGAGCCGCTTCATATCCGCCATAGCCCCAAGCGCCCGAAAGAATGTATTTCTCCGGAAGCAAGGAATTTATATAGCTGAAATAAAAAGGTTTGATTTGCCAAAGACTCAGAAAACTTATGGCAATAATAGCTAGTGAAACATAAATTTTATTAATGTTTTTTAGTTTATTATGAGAAAAAAATTCAAAAATACCAAAAGAAGCTAAAATTGAGGCGAGTGGGTAGAGAATGATGCTATAGCGAACAGTGGAGGGAAGTTTTTCGGCAATTAAAGCGAAATAAAAAACGACTATAAATAACTGAAGAATAATTGAGGTAAAAATCAGATCTATTTTCTTGAATATTTGTTTTATCCAAATAAATAGTAGAAATATAATGACAAGCGGAGTAAGAGAAAAAACGAAAGAATAAAATTGATATAGTAATTTTTCTAAAAATAAAGAATCTTTGGTAAAGTCAGATGAGCGAGTGGCATACTTCACGATATTCTCAGGATTTAAGAATAATAAATTCGTGTTCCAGTTTATGATAACTGCTATAAAAGTTAGTGATAATAGTAGAGGAAGAAATCTAAAAATATCCTCGAATTTTTTAGGAATAAAGTTTATTATTTTGAGAGATATCTCACTTTTTAATTTGACAGCATCAAAAATGAGAAAAAATTGCAAAATAAGTATGAGTGGCAATATTTTTTTCATCGAAGAATATCCAATTGTATAATCAAAAAAAAGTTGTTTATCAAGAAAAACCGCTGGCATAAAAAGGGAAAAAACCGCGAGTGATCCAATGATTGTTGTTAGATAAAAAATAGAAATTCTTATTATTTTCTTATTGATTGGTGTTTTATCCGCTTTCCATTTCGGAATATTTAATAGACAAAAAATAAGAGTAGTGATAAAAAGAAAGGGGAAAAATATAACACTTACAAATTTAGTCAAAAGAGACAATCCAAGAAAAATTGGCGCTAAAACTATGAATTTTTTTTCTTCTGTTTCTAAATAAGCTATAAAACTCAAGAGCGTGGCTGTCGAAAAAAGCCAGAATAATGAATCAGGATTAATAATTTGTGAAATTCCTAAAAGAATAGGAGAAAGAAGCATTAAAGAAAAAGACCAAAAGGAAATCCAGAAATTTTGGGTTATTTTTTTTATCAGCCAAAAAATAAAAAGCATAAAAAAAGCGTTAAAGAAAAGAAAAGGCAGGCGAAAAGATTTATATAGAGATTCAACTTTCAATATATTGCTAATATCTTTTTGCGGATTTTTTTCCCAAAAAAGCGTAATTCCTGATACTAGAGCTGTCGATATACCTGGTTTGTCGCTTAATACTGTGTCGGACCAATTTTTAGGATTGAGGCTATGCCAATAGGTGTAAACTCTTTCTCCTATCCACAAATGTTCATCGGCAGTTTGAAATTGAGATAGGTGGTGAAACCCAAAAGAAAAATAAATTGCATAGACGATTAGAAACAAAAAAGCAAATTTTATGTTTTTGTAGGCTTTGTTTTTTGCGGTGATTTTTAGCATTTGATTATATTTAAATTTTTATTTATAATTATATAGTATTGAATTTAAGGGCTATTGTCAAAAGCATTGTTTATAAAAGGCAGAAAAAAAAATGGATTTCTTGCGGTGTTGTTTCTTATTATTTTGATAGGATGTTTTTTGCGTTTATATAAATTGAACGATGAAGCTTTTGCTCGCGATGAATTTTTTGATATCAACACCTCATATGGATATTTCAAAACAGGGGAGTGGTTGGCGTGGGATTTTAATTTAGATCAACCCTTGGAACCGTCTTTACAGAAAGATTATAGTAACACTCGCGCCCAGCTTTTCCGAATTCCATTAGCATTGTCGTATAATGTCATGCATCCAACCGAAGGCAACGCGCGTCTTATCAGTGTTTTTTGGGGGATCGTGAGTATTATCGCGATATATTTTGTGACTTTGTCTTTTACCGGAAATTTTTATGTGGCACTTCTGGCGGCACTTCTGGTGGCTATTGGAGAGTCGGAAATTATTTTTGGCCGACGACTTCGAATGTATTCAATGCTATTTCCAATCTATCTCATTTTTTCTTGGTGCCTATTTAAGTTTTATGAATCTGCCTATAGGGGCAAGATAATTTTTTTCCAAAAAATTTACCAAAAATTCAAAGTCAACCCAAATTTTATTTTGCCAACGGCATTGGTTGGTTTTGTGAGTTATGAAATTCAAGAGCTAAGTGTGCATATCGCTTTTTCTTTGATTGCATATTGTTTCATTTGGGCGATGCTTAGTTGGAAAAAAGAAAAAAATATTTTTTTGAATAAATATTTTTTGACTATTTTTGGTGCGATAGCGGGCGTTATTTTCTTGAAAATATTTTTTAGGGGAGTCTATAAGGATTTTGATAAGGCGGTAAGTTTTTGGCAAGACAACTACAGAAGTATCGAATATTTTTTTACTGATTTTAGATATCTCGTCGTAGGAATAGCGCTTTTCTTTTTAGGTGGGTGGTTCTTGGCGTTTAGGCTTGAGCGCAAAAAGGAAGCTTTGTTTATTTTCCTTTCGGCAATGGTCCCGCTTTTCTATGCAGTTTTTTCCTGGGTAAGGGAACCGGCTTCACGCTATATCTATTTTATCCAATCATTCGGGATTATCTTTTCTGCCGTTGGAATTTATGCGCTTTATTATTTTTTAGCTAAAAAATTCAAAAACCATAAAAAGATAATTGCACTGATCGTTTCGACTTTGATGTTTTTCTCGCTTGATTACTCACATATTATCGGTAATAATAATTTGTATCAGCAAAGACAATCTTCAAATTTCATTGATTTTAGAGAAGTTTTTGCGGTTGTGAAGGATAATTTGAAACCAGAGGATGTTTTAGTGACAAGAGCTTATCGCAGTTTCTATTTTTCCGATTGGAAAGTTAAGGTTTTGGATGTGAAAGTTTTGCCGTTGGAAAAACAAAATTGTGATGAAACATTTGCCAAGATAATTTCTGAAAATGAAAGTGGGATGGTGGTTTTGCCGGAGATTGACCATCTCTCAGTTTGCAAAAATGGTCGAATATATCTGGAAGAAAACTTGGAAAAAATAGATTCACAGGTGAGAGGCGTGAATATTTATCGCTGGTAATAATTAAAGGTAAAAAAATATGAAAAAAAAATCACTGGCATTGTTATTTTTAATTATCTTTTTAGGCGCGGGACTGCGGATTTATAATCTAGGAAATACTTCTTTTGATCGGGATGAATTTTTTGAACTTAATGCGTCGTATGGATATTTCAAAACCGGCAATTGGGTGGCATGGGACTTTGGAAGTGAAAAACCTTTTAGCGGAAAACTTCAAGATGAAACCAGCACTGAACGGGCAGAAATTTATCGTTGGCAATTGGCAAAGATTTACCAATTTTTTGAACCGACCGAAAGCTCAAGTCGCGTCGTGAGTGTTTTTTGGGGGCTACTGAGTATTTTGGCGGTTTATTTTATCGCTCTATATTTTACCGGTAATTATTGGATTGCACTTCTTTCGGCACTTCTGGTTTCGATTGGAGAATCTGGAATAATTTATAGCCGGCGTCTGCGAATGTATTCAATGCTCTTTCCGGTCTATTTGATTTTTTCTTGGTTAGTCTATCAATTTTATGAAGCGAAATATGTCGGGAAAAATAAATTGTTCAAATTTATTTCTGAAAAATTTAATGTCAATTTTTTCTATTTTTTGCCGACACTTATGGCAGGATTTATTAGCTATAATGTCCATATGCTCACAGCTAATATTATTTTTACCATAGTAGCCTTTTCTTTTTCGGGTTGGGTTATTTGGGAGAAAAAAAATAAGATAAATAAATACTCAATTACTCTGGCGCTTATTCTTGCCACGTATCTCGCGGTGAGTCAATTGCCAAGTCTGGCTAAATTCTACAAATCTTTCAAGAAACAAGTAGCTTTGTTCGAATTTAATCCCCGCTATTTTTTTGATTATTTTAATGATTTTCACTTGCCAATTGTCGCCTTTATTCTCGCGCTTATTGGAGCATGGTATTTATTCAAAAAATTAGAGAGAAAAAAAGAAGCTGTTTTTCTTTTTGTTTCCGCTTTCGTTCCGCTGACGTTTGCGATTTTTACTTGGGTTAGAACTCCTTCTGAGCGCTATATTTATTTTATTCAATCTTTTGGAGCAATTCTGATTGCTGGCGGAGTATACGCAATGGCTATTTATATTCGAAGTTGTTTTGGGAAAAAAGGAATGATCGCGACGATTGTTTTTCTGATGGCTTTTTTGGCTCTTTTTGATTTTTCCTATTTCAAAAAAGAAAACAATGTCTATGTTCATACTAAAAATTCATATTATCCTGATTTTAAAAATATTTTTCCGCATATTTTGGAAAGCAAAAAAGATGGAGACGTGCTTGTCACTCGAGCCTATCGCAGTTATTATTGGCGCGGAGATGATGTGAAAGTTTTGGATCTGCAAACATTGCCGTTTGAGAAGAAAGATTGTTTGGAATTTGTGAAAAAAACAATTGCTGAAAATCCAAGCGGTCTATTTATTCTGCCGAAAATTGACGAGGTTTTTGTTTGTAAGGATGGTCGGGATTATCTGAAAGAAAATCTTGAAAAGATTGAAAGTAAAAAAATTCCTACTTCCATTTCAATTTATCATTGGGGAAAATAATTAAAGCATAATAATAAAATGAAAAAAGAAAAAAAAATTATAATTTTTGCAATAGTTCTTATATTGGCGTTAGGATTTTTTTTACGTTTTCATAAAATAGGAGAGACAACTCTGGCGATTGATGAATTTTTAGATATTAACGCAACTTATGGATATCATAAAACCGGAAATTGGCATGCTTGGGATTTCAATATTGAAGCTCCAAGTGTAGAGGATATAAAAAAAACTCGAGATAACCGCACAATAGTTTATCGTTGGCAAACTGCTCAATTATTGAAAGTATTTCCACTAAATGAAATGTCAGTGCGTCTGATTAGTATTTTCTGGGGGATGATTTCAATTATTTCAATTTATTTTGTCGGTTCATATTTTTCCGGAAAAAAAATAATTGGAGTTCTAAGTGCTTTTTTCTTGGCAGTTAACATTTGTTCAATTCAGGCTGATCGAACTTTTCGAATGTATGCTATGTTTATTCCAATTTTTCTTCTTTTCTCATTCTCCTTATTTAGATTTTTAGAAGAGAAATACAAGGGAAATAATAGTATTTTAAAAAAAATAAATACTCAAACTGGCTTAAATATTTTATGGTTTATTCCGGTGATTACTTTGGGCTTAGTGAGTCTAAAGATTCATGCAATCGCACTTAATATTGCGCCAGTAGTTATTTCTTATTTGGTTGTTCAATTATATTTTTCTATTAAGGATAAGGAATATTTTTTAAATAAATATTTTATAATACTAGCAAGCGGTGCTGTTTCGGTCATTGTCTCTTATTTATTTTTTGAAAATAAAATAATAATAAAAGGTTTGGGACACATTGAATTTTTTATGGATAATTTCTCATATTTTGAGAAAATAGCCATAGATTATAATTCTTACTGGATATCTTTGTTGTTTATTATTTTTGGATTATATTTTTCATTAAGGGAGGAAAATTTAAGAAAAAAAATGACTTGGGTCGGACTTTCATACTTTGTTATTCTTTTGGCGGCAGTTTTTCTTTGGACTCATAGACCCAATGTTCGCTATCTGTATCTGATAAAACCTTTTGAAATAATCTTACTTTCCTCAGGAGTTTATTATTTTTCAAGTTTTATTAAAAATAGATTTAAGGGAGATAAGAAATCTTTTATTGTGCCATTTATTCTTTTACTTCTTTTGATTCCTAATTATTTTTATTTTTTTAGTGTCGATGGTTTATATAGGAATTATCTAAAAGATGAAATGGATTATAAAAAAATATATGGTTATGTTGTTCAGAATAGAAACAAGGATGATGCCCTTATAACCCGAAGAGGGCGGAACTATTACTGGAGAGGGCAGAATATAAAAGTGTATCCTATTGCGACCGATACAAAAAGAACCCCCTTGTCATTGGAAAAACTTCAGGAAATTATTTCAACTAATCCAGGCGGATGGATTGTTTTTTCTGAAGACGACAAGAAGAATATAAAAAAAGGTGCCTTGAAATACATAGAGAGTAATTTAGAAAAAATAGAAATTGAGGGAATAGGGAATGGGAGTGTTTATCGATGGGGAGATAGAAAATTTCAAATAACCATTGCGACTGATTTACATGCTGGAAAAGAACTTGCAGAGGGAGAGGAATATGACCCGAGAAAATGGAAAGAAAAACTCGATTATTTAGTTGGGAAATCAATCAACTCTAAATTTATAATAATGACAGGGGACAATCAACAACGACCAAGCTATGAAATGTCTAACTTATTAAAAGAATATGAAAAGCAATCAGGAAAAGATTTTATTTGGGTCAATGGAAATCATGACGGAAATATATACTTGGAAGATCAAAAATATTTTTATACAGATTATGGAAATTGGAGAATGATTGCTCTGTATAATCTAAAAATTGGAGACAGTGATGGTTATGATTACGAATGCGTGGAAGTTGATGAAGAACAAATGAATTGGCTTAAAAAATCTTTAGAAACAAGCAAGAAAAAGATTGTATTTTTGCATTGTCCAGTTTTTAAAAACGACAATGGAAAAAAGGAAATACGTGAAAGGAATAAGGAGCTTGTTGAATTATTTAATAACAATGGAGTGGCTTATGTTTATTCTGGGCATTGGCATACTGGTGATTTTAGGACAAAAATAGATAATGTAGACTATAGAGTTCTTTTGCAGTTAGATATGGATGAAAAAACTTATGATATACTGACACTTGAATAAAAACTATTTATTACTCACCTGAACCTCAAGACCGTTTATTCTGGCTACGGCGTAGGCCTTTTGATGGAAGGCTGAAGGGATATTGTAGTTTTTTACTCCACCAAAATCAATTACTTGTATTTCCAAGGGATGTTTGTGTCCGTTGGCAGTCATAACTATTTTGTCTTTATATTTTTTGAGAATTCTGGAAACTTCATTTTTGTTAGTCAAATTCCAAAGAGGGTGATGAATGAAAATCAAATTTTTTTCATTTTTTTTCAATTCACTTTCTAATAAACTGAGCTGTCTGTTTGAAAGAGTGCCGGTATAGATGAAGTCATCGGCGTGCTTAGCGTCAATATGTTCTTCTGTGTCAGTATAATTTGCGTCTAGAACAATCAGTCGATATCCATTCTTGACAGTGACTGCGTAATAATTTTTTCGTCCCCTTAAATCATTGACGTCGTCTTTACTTAGGCTAAGAAGTTCATGGTTGCCAAGGACATGATAAACTGGAAAAGAAGCAGTAATCATAGAATTGGCTTTTTTGTAATCAGCTATAGCTTTCTTCTTGGAAATAAATCCGTCATTTCGACTTTCAATGAGATCTCCTAGATCGACAACAATATCCGGCGCCGAATATTTTTTGAGTGATAAAAGAACATAGCTTAGATGAGAGAAGCCATTATTTTGTCCAGTATGCGCATCGGCGATAAGTCCGATTACTAAATCTGCCCTAGGAATTTCTTCTTTTTCTTCATCTTCCTTTGGAGAATCTTCTTTTATAACTTCTTCTGAAACAATATTTTCTTCACTATTTCCCGCGCCTTGAGCTTCCTCTGTTGGAGTAGTATTAGTTATTTCCGAAATTTCTTCCAAAGTTATCTTGGGTTGTTCTTGTTTAATTTCAGTTTGATTTTCTGTTGATCCGGCGCTGAAAAATGTTTTCAAATTGATTGGATATTGTGAGAAAAAAATCAAAAAAAGCACCGCCATAATCAAAAAAACAGGCCACAGGTGATTTTTCTTGGATTTTATTTTTATTTCCTCCAGTTCACTCATATAATTTATTTTTTGAGTAGTATTTTTTTGAAAAAATTAAAATCATTTATAGTAAATTCCTTGAGGATAATCAGAACAAGAAGATAGATGGCACAAAGGATAGCGCCCCAAAGGATGAAAATCCATTCTTGCGGAAGGAAAAAATTCGAGGCAAAAAACATGGCAATTCCGGCAAGAAGTATCTTCGTTACGCTTTTTATCTGAATGAATCGGCCGAAATATTTCAGTGCGTAGAGCAAAATTATCGCGGTAATTATAACTGAAACAATAGAGGTGGCGGTGGCTGAGCCAGAAATTCCAAGCTTCAAAATCATAACATAATTTAGTCCGCCGTTCAATATCATTCCAAAAAGCGCAATATACATTGGAATTTTGACTTTCCCAGCTCCATTTAAAGCAAAACTTAGGATATAGAAAATTGTGAGAAATCCAACTCCTGGCGCCAAAATTTGCATTGGGATAACTGAATCAGCATAATGTGAGCCGAAAAATAACTTAATGAGAGGTTCAGCATAAACAACCATAAGAATTATGATTGGAATTAAAATCATAAACATCAACCGGAAAGTCTCGGTCATTATTTTTTTTGTTTCCTCGTGTTTATTTTGAGAAGTTGTTCGGGAAATTGACGGAAGCATGACGAGTGTGAGGGCATAGAACAAATAATAGGGGATTCGACCGACAGTGAGTGAGGCGTTATAAATTCCGGTTAAATGATCATTGGCAAGTATTCCTTTGACTAAATATAGATCCAAGGAAATTAGAAGTTCATAAAAAATCATAAATAGCGTGACTGGCCAAGCATAATTGACTAGTTTTTTCCAATCGAAAAAATCAGTATTGTCTTTGGGAAAGTGTCGGTTGATGAAAAATTTATCAATCAGATAGGCAGTCAAAAAAACTGTTGCTGGCGCCAGAATATATCCAGAAATTGAGCCTTTCAGGCCGAAAAAATAAGCTAGTCCAACAACAAAAATTATTCTAGCAAAAGAGCGGACTATTTTTAGTGTGGATTGTAAGCTGAAGCGATGAATGCCGATATAATAGTAGAGATAGAAAGAAGCGGCGGCAAAAGAGGGGATAATCAAGGAAGAAATGCGAAAAAGCGGAGTAAGTGTCGGATCACGCAAAACAAAAGATAGCACAGGAGCCAAGAGGAAAAATATTATAGTGATAGATCCAATCAGGATAAATTGCAAAATAGCTGCCTTTTTTTTGACACTTAGCACGAGCCCTGGTTGGCTTTCAAAAAAACCACTAATATATTTACTCATAGCTGTTGGGATGCCATTTCCAATGAGCATTATAATCATGGTGGTGAGCGTGACAACTAGGCCATAGCGTCCATAATCCGCCGGCCCCAGCATTCTACCGAGGAAGGCGTGGATTATATAGCCGGAAAAATTGAAAAATATCTCCGCGATAGCCAACCAGAGAATTGAAGAGACTACAGATTGTTTTTTCTCGCCAATTTTGGCAAATTTATCATTAGTCATAAGTGGTCTATCATTTTTTTTATCTCTTCAAAAATTTCTTCCTTGTTTCTGTTGCCATTAATGGTTTTTATATTCCAAGCAGAGATTTTTGTTTCGTATAATTCTTTTTTCTTCTTAAGATATGCAATTCCTTGATCGGGTTTTCGCTCGCGAGACATTATAGTCGCTGGATCAGTTTGGAGATAAAATAATCTAGAATTTTCAATTTTCAATTTTAAATTTTCAATTAATTCATAATTTTCAATTTTAGAATTTTCTAAATACCAAATATTTATAATTGAATCATGAAAAAACCTATCGCTCAATATGTAATCAAAACCTTCTTTTTCTAATTTCTTATATAATTTTTCAAAACGATAAATGTCAATTTTTAAAAATATCTTTCTTAGAAATATTTGAAACCAATTGGCATGAGTGACGCTTTTCTCTTTGTAAACTTTGCATTTTCCAGTTAAGCGGCAAATCAGGCAATACTTATTTCGAAAATTGACAATTTTTTTGGCAATGCCAAATTCTATGGCATGAAAATAAAAGACCCGCTTATTTTGCGATTCGAGATAATTTTTTAGCAGATTTATTTGGGTGGATTTTCCAGAGCCATCCAGGCCGGAGATCGTGATTAATTTCATGTTATTTTAGGACTCACACATTTGCTTGCGTCAAGATATGCTCGTCGCGAAAGTAATTATAAAATTTAATAATTTGCCAGTAATTAGAGATTGTTTACATGAAAATATTTTTCTGGCGACTGCGTTAATATCTTTTCCACAATCAAATGTGTAAGTCCTATTTTTAGTATGTTAAAATTTCTACCGTTTCTAATTTTGCCACTAATTTTATTATTTTATTTCTTTCCATTTCACTAACTATTTTTTCAGCGTATTCGAGGGATTTTTCTTCTGGAATTTGCAATTCTTTTATTTTTCCAATTTCATGATTAGCGGAAAAAAACGTTTCTTCATTTTGATCGGTCCCAACTCCAATGTAGGCAATTTTCTTGGCAAAGGGGGCAATCAGCACTGGTTCGCCAGTTTGAGAAAAAACCGCATGAAGAGCCATTTTTGAAGGCCCAAGGGCTCGATTAGCGCCATTTCGATGAATAATGACTTCTTTTCCAAAATGTGATTCTTTTTCAAAATAGACATGGGGAGCGTCATAGAGAAGTTCAGTTGAAACTGTTCTAGCAAATATTTTTTCCAAAGCCGTGTGGATCTCGCAAGTTATTAGCGTTCGATTAGCAAAGCCATAGTTTCCTGTAGCACGAAAGGCGGTAGTAATTTTCTGGCGGTTATCTTTTTCAATTGAAGTGGAGAATAATCTTATCAAAAAGAGAATTATTTTTTGGGAAAAGCTTTTGATTTTTCTTTTGGTATAAAGCGAAGCAGTGTATCGTCCGACAATACTTGAGCCGGTGTGCATAAAAAATAAATATTGATCTTTTTTAACTCCAAGTAATTTAGCTAAATTTTCATCTTCAATAGAAGAAACTTTCATAAGATAAATAAAATGGCTATTGGTTGCTCCAAGGAGTCCCAATCGAAATTTGGCAATCCAAGAAACAATCCTTGGAACAGCGCCGGATATTTCTTCTGAGGATATCTCTTTGTCCGCAAAAAAATTACCCTGAGAAAAAGTATTTTCAAATTCATTTTTTGTGTTAATTAAGAAAACTTTTTCCAGAGCTTTGCTACCGAATTGAAAAATATCTGCTACCATCTGTTTGGAAATTTTTGTACCGATTATTTTTTTTGAGGGAATATTCTTCTTGAATTCTGAGAAAAGATTTTCTATGTTGTGTGCGGTTAATTCATTTTCACTTAGATCGGTCAAAATAATTCGCATTCCGCAATTAGTGGCGGCATCAATCATCTCCGGAATTATGTTTTCTGAAGCGACCACGGAACCAGTCGGGTTTTCAATATTTGGTTTAGTGTGCGCTTCACTAAGAACGGCAATATTTTCAAAAACATTTTTTCTCTCTGCTATGGCTTCAACTTTTTCCAAAACATCGCTCTGCGAAAAATCTCTTTCACCGGAAAACAAAATAGCCGGCACTTTCATTTTTTCCGTTTGAAAACTTTTTTTGTTAGGCGAAATATTTTCTAGGGTATATTTTTTCATAAAGTTTTATAAATTTCTTCATAAATTCCAGCGATTTTTTGAATATCGAAATTTTCTTGGACATATTTCCTGGCATTCTTTCCTAATCTTTCGCGCTTTTCTTTGTCTTGATATAAATCAAAAATCGCATTAGTTAATTGTTTTTGATTATCTTTTTCAATTATAACAGAATTATCATTCTTTCCCAATTCTTTTAAAATTTCTAGGTCTGAAAAAATGACTGGTTTTTCACAGGCCATTGCTTCAATGACTGCTAGGGGAATGTCAAATTTTCCGTGCATATTTTGCACTGGAAAAAGACTGATGTCGCAGAGATTGTAGACTTCCAGTATATTATATTTCCCATCATCAAAAAAGGAAACTTTCTCCAGAAGATTATTTTTCTTGATTTTTTCCATGACCGCTTCTTTTTTCTGAGCGTCTTTTTCGTTTTTAATTCTGACTGCTAAAGCTAATTTAGCCTCGGGAATTTTTTTAGAAATTTCAATAAAACTATCAATAATCAAATCAATTGCCCCGAGGCGCACATATTCGCCGGAAAAATTTATCACAAAGTCATCCTTTGAGATATTATTTTTTTGCATAAGTTCAAGGTTTTTTTCTTGCGGTTGATATTTTTTCAAATCAATTCCCGGGTAAACTCTTTTGACATTTTGAAATCCCAAAAGCCCGAGTTTATTTTTAGCATAATCAGAATAGGTGATGATGAGATCGGCAAACATAAGTTTTTTGATATCATCCGATGACCAAAGATCATCACGAAGAGAGGCGATAGTTTGGACAGTTTTGGTTTTTTTAGATTTCAGAAAATATTTAATGAGAAATGAATTGAGTTTTGTCGGAGTGAAAAAATAGTGATTAATATCAAACTGGCCCTTGGTTTTGAATTGAAAAAGAAGGGCGCGAAGTTTTTGCAAAAAATTAAATTGGTAAATTTCAGAAGTTGTATAGACTTTATGAAGGCGGACATTTTCTGGCAAATCAGATAAATCGTTCTTCCCCATTAAATTAATTTCCAAATTTTCGTTTTGAATATTTTTTGCCAAATAAAAAGCAAAATTTTTCGAACCTTCGTCCCAGGGTGGGGCAATTGGTCTTGTTACTAAAAGTATTTTTTTCATAAGTTTTTATAAATCTCCTTTTTCTTATCTCCTGAAGTCACCTGAATGATAATTTTTTTGTTTTCAGGAGTAATATTTAAGTGGGAATTTAGTTGTAAAGAGGCTCCTTTTTCTATTGTAGTATTTCCTTCCTTAATTTTATTTCCTCCATAAGATATCTCCCAATGAAAATTATTTTCATTGCTATGATTTTCAATCACAAAATTTAAACTATCAGATTTGGGTTCGGCGAAATATAGCGCCCACCAATTTTTGCCTTCATTTTCATCGGATTGTTTTTTTTCAATCCACGCCAAAGAAGATGCACTAAGGATAAAAAAGAGTATTGTTGCTAAAATTATTATTTTATTTTTCATGGGTATTATTTTTTCGTTTTATAATAAGTTCCAATTAAATCAGAGGAATATATTTTCCAAAATTCTTTGGAATCGCTAAATTGCGAACTATCATAATGAGGATTAACTACCACAAAATTGATACCGGTTTCTTTGAAACATTTTTTCGCTTCAGATGATTTTGGTTCAGATATCATGCGAAGAGTGCATTGTTCACGAGTTGGACTGTCATAGCGAAATAAAAAACTTCGAGTGAACGGATAATTATAATCTCGCATCAAAAAAACTTTCATCCAAGAATCGGCCGAAACATAATTATGATCTTTTAGGACGATATCCGCAGTGGTTGTTTTTTGGGAGAGGTATCTTGAAACGGCAAAGGTTTCGATAAATTTTGAATTGGCTTTTGCTGGATTAATTGATTGGGCTTGGGACATAAATCCGCCGACAGAAACGTATAAAGCTAAAATCAAAAAAGCTGATGATTTCCAATTCTTATCCAAATGATATTCACCTTCTTTGTTTTTCAGATAATCAAAAAAAATCCAATTTAGCGCGAAAGCTCCGGCGAGAATGAGAGGAAGAATGAGATAATTCCCGATGCGGGAAGATGGGATATCGATATGAAGGAGAGTTGGTTTCCAAGACATAATGAAAATCGAAAGAAACCAGCCGACCAAAAGAGCGCTTTGATACTTATTTTTTTTGAAAAAAACAAAAAGCAAAATTATCCCGATTATCCCAAGTGTAGCGCGACTTTCTCCGACAGTGGCAAAGATTTGCACCATACTTAGTCCGGCTTTGGTTGAGCGGGATGGCTCGCCAACGATTGTTTTGACGGCTTGGTTTTCAATGTACCCCGGCATTCGCACAAAAAAGAAAAAAGCAATTCCAAAAAAAATGATTGCCAAAGCACTAGGAGAAAAAATTAAGGCCAACCATTTTTTTATCTCAGAAAAAAATTCTTTGCCCTGGAAAAGTAAGATAAAAAATAGGACGAAAATAAGAGAAAAGGCAAAAATAAAAGTACTGAGGTGATGAGTGTAGGCGAGGCCAAAGGAGGTGATGAGTCCGAGGGAGAAAAAAGCAGAATTTTTTTCAAGTATGCCTCGGAAGAAAAAATAGAAAATCAAGGGGATGAGTAGATTACCAAGAAGATTTCCAATTACACCTCCACTAATGAAATTTCCCTGCGAACCAGAAAGAGCAAAAAGGGCGCCCACAAAAAACAAAACAGTGATGGAGATATTTTTTCCATAGGGCAGAGAAGAAAAAATTCTTTCGGATAAAACAAAAAGAGCTAGCATCCCCATTATATTGATGGCGAATAATATGATTGGTGGAAAAGCGGAAGTGACATCATTTTTTGAGACAAGTCCGATAGAGGCAAAAATTAAATGCTCGCCGATTATGAAATCATCGATGGCCGACGGTTCGCTTATAGCATAGGCGCCGTCTTTTTGGACTATCTCTATTTTTTCATAATTAGGAATTTCTCCGGTCGTCATTATTTTTTTGGTCCAATACATATGATGACCGAGATCAGTTCCGGTTGGAGCGATAGTGTAGGAAAGAAAAAAAGCGCGAATTAGAATACTGAAAAGGACAATCGAAATTATTAGAAAGTTTTGTTTTTTAGAATAGGCAATATTCTCTAAATTTTCTGTTTGTTTTTCTTTTTTAATTACAAATATTATGTAGCAAATAATAATTAAAAACAAAATAGAAATCAGGATGAATTTTGCATCAATGAGTAGATTAAATTTATCCAAAAGAATCAAGGCCAAATCAATAAAAATTATACTCAGGCTAAAAGAAAGTACAAATCTTTCCAGAGAAGTTAATATTTTGGATTTTCCAAAAATTGCCAAAAGCAAAAAATATCCCGGAATAAATAATATTACGGCGATGGAAATATAAAATAAAATTTGATTGTAGATAAAATTTAACATTTTTCTGCTTAATACTTTCTACCACGCCTCATCCTGCCTCATCGGCAGATAAACGGCGGGCAAGTCTTCTGCTTACTACTTGCTACTTTCTACTTGCTTTCTCCATCTCTTCCAAATATCTTTTTGAAATATTTTTCCAAGTGAAATTTTCTTCTACATATTTTCCCGCCATAGTCCCAAAATTTTTAGCAAATTCCGGTCCGGCGGAAAAAATAGCGTTGATTTTTTTGACCCATTGTTCGATGTTTTCGCTCTCAACTAAGAAACCATTCTTACCGTCTTTGATTGCATCAGCTAAACCTTGCATATTTGAAGCAATTACAACTCTTTCGCAAGCTGCGGCCTCAATAGCGTTGATACCGAATCCTTCTGAAGAACTTTTATAATGAATGTTGGGAGCGACAACTAAATCAGCAGTGTTTAATAAGACCTCTAAATCCCTTTGTGGAATATTGGGGATAAGCTTCACTCGATCTTCTAGATTATTGTCTGTTATTTCTTTTTCACAATCTTCAAAATTATCCGGATCGCCAGCGGTATTTTTGTCAACGCGACCTCCTACAGCAAACAGAATTACATTTTCCGGTAAACGCGGCATTATATTTTTGATAAACCAAGCTGTGCCTTTATGCGGAACAAATCGTCCAAGGCGTAAAATAACTTTTTTGTCAGCAGTGTCTTTTGCCCATAGTGTGGACAAATCTTTTCGGGAAAATTCTTTTCTGAAGTTTTCAATAAAAACTCCATTAGGAATAAAAACACAATTTTCCTTAGGCACCCCAGCTTTGACGGCGGCTTCAATTGTGAAATTTCCTACCATAAAAAGCTTATCAATTTTTTTGATTGAAGGAATATTAATAGCTTTATAAATTTTTGGTAAAATTCCTTTCTTATTAGCGAAAGTTATATCAAGTCCATGCACAACAGAAAAAAACTTTTTCTTGGGATGAAAAAATTTCAAAGCTATCCCTATTGGCGCCAGAACTCCATTGCCCAAAAGACAAGCGTCGCAGTTCATCATCAAAAAAAAGGCGCGCAGGAAAGTTATCGGCACAAAAACTGGAAGCCACCATTTACCACGACCATTGGCGATAATTTTAACTTGAGAAATTTTTGAAAGTCCCTGGGCTAAATTATAGTTTTGACTTTCCACTCCGCCAAGAATTGGGGGATAGGAGTGAGAGATGAATAATATTTTCATTGACTTTATGATTTATTGTATTTATCTTTCTTCCATTGGTAGAAAAGTTCTTCAGTTAGTTGGCGAGAAGATTTGATCATATCAGCAATCAAAGCGAAAACGATAAGTTGAATTCCCAGAAGCATTGAGATGGCGGAAAAAATAATGTAATTTAAATAGGGAGAAATTTTAAAACCTTGGAAATAGTGAAAAAGAAAGATAGAAAAACCAACAAGTCCGACAGTCACCAAAAATACTCCTGGCCAGCCAAAAAACTTTAGTGGTCTCACATCACGAACAGCTTTCAAAATTATTTTTCCAGAATTATTGATAAATTTGAAAATTGATTTTGTTATTTTGGCTTCGCGATTGTCAAAATAGGTGACTGTGATTGGAACCCATTTTAATTTCAAATTTTTTCCAATGGCATCAATGATCGTTTCTTGAGTATAGGTGAAATAAACATTGGTGAGATTTAGTCGAAGCATTGCCTCTCGAGAGTGAGCACGAAATCCGCAAGTCAGATCATTAGTTTTGTAATTTAGAAAAAATCCTATGAAAGAAGCGGCGAAACGATTAAAAAAGCTTCGTACCCAAGGAATGTTTTTAGCCTTATACTCACCAAAGCGATTAGCAATTGCTATGTCAGCCTCGCCTTTCAAAACTGGCGAAAGCAACTGAGGAATATCATTGGGGTCAAATTGTCCATCCGCATCAATGTTTACCATGAAATCCGCACCGTTTTTAAGAGAACTTTCCACAGCTTGTTTGAATGAATAGGCCAATCTTCGATTAGGTTTATAGGAAATAACAATATCAGCTCCAGCTTCTCTGGCCACTTCGGCGGTATTGTCGCTTGAGCCGTCATCCACTACTTGAATTAATTTTTCAGTAATGCGCGCGCCTTCTTTAGAATAGAAATCATTTGAAAAACTTTCCTTGATTCGCTCAATTGTTTTTCCAAGATCCTTCTCTTCATTATAAGCGGGTATGTTTATGATTAGTTTCATGTTACTTCTTTTTAATTATTAATTTAGGGTCAACGCAATCAAGATTACACTCAAGATTGTCGATGCCTTTGTGGTATACATTATTAGTGCATTCTCTTAACTTCTCTTTGCATTGTTTTCTGGTACCGGAAAAATATTCTCGATTGACATCATAGCCGAAAAAACTGAGCACAAAATAGGTTGCGGCTAAAAAAAGAACAATCCAAATGGCAAATTTAACAATACTAAACATAAGTATTATAGGCTTAAAAATTAACTTTTATTATGAATTGATTATAGCCTAAAAAGGATTATCTGGCAATGCATATTTTGCGTGCATGACATAATTTGATTTTGGCTTTACAATGAAGTCATGAAACATGAAACATATAACATAAAACATGTAATAGAAATTAAATGAAGAAAAAAAATAACAGACTGAAAATAGGTATCAACGCTTCATATCTTAGGAAGCCGAATACCGGCATCGGGCAGGTGACAGCCAACTTTTTAAAAAACTTGGCAAGATACAAACAAAATGATTTGGAGTTTATTTTGTATTTGGAAGAAGATATTTCAAAGGATTTTGAGATTCCTGATAATTTTACCAAGAAAATATTTTTGCCGATGTATAGAAGAGATGATTTGATTCGAAAAATTTGGTGGGAAAAATTTCTTTTGCCAAGGCGGGTCAAAAAAGACGAGTGTGATGTTTTTATTAGCATGTATCAATGTCCTACTTCCATTCAACCATATAAGGAAGTAAAACATATTATGATAGTGCATGATATCATTCCAAAGCTATTTTCGCAGTACCTGGATAACGTAAGAAAAAAATTATATTGGAAACTCACTGAATATGGAATAAAAAAAGCGGACAAAATTATCGCTGTTTCTAAAAGAACGGAAAAAGATTTAATTGAGCATTTAAATATTAGCGCAGACAAAATTACTACCAATTATATTGATGTAGATGATTTATTCGCTTCGCGAACCGGCGCTACCCGCCTCGCGTCGACGAGTGGTCTCCGCGAGTCGAGGCGGGCGAATGCCGGACATGCGAATATTTTGAATAAATACAAATTAAAATCCGGATATATTTTAGCCGGCGGGGGATATGAGGTGCGCAAAAATGTGGAAGGAGTGGTGCGGGCGTATAAGTTGCTATTAGAAAGAAATAAGAAAGAAAAATTTTTGCCAGATTTTCCGAAGTTAGTAATTTATGGAAAAATTTTGCCAAAAAATTTAAGTTTAGCGACTGATGTGGAAAAACTACTTAGAGAACTAAACCTAACTACGCACGTAAAACTTCTTGGGGAAGTTCCACAAAAAGATTTGCCAGCGCTATTTAGGGAGGCTGTTATGTTTGTCTATCCTTCGCATTACGAAGGCTTTGGTATGCAAATTTTGGAAGCTATGAATGTTGGCACATCCGCTATCACCTCAAAGGTTTCTTCACTTCCTGAAGTTGGTGGAGATAGCGTGCTATATTGCAATCCGGATGATATAATGGATATTGCAATGGTTATGAAAAATGTTTTGACCAACAAAGATTTACGAGACCAACTGAAATCACGAGGAATGGAACGCGCCAAACAATTTTCTTGGGAAAAATTTATAAAAAAGATTTTGAATATAATAGAAGAAATTTAAATGAATTTATTTTTTGAAAAAATAATCAGTAATCTAAATAGACCAAAGAATTGGCTTCTTTTGGCGAATGTAGTTTTGGTTTTTGTTTTGATAATTTGTAATAATCTGGGAATCATTCCTCTGCGAACCGGCGATTTTATTTTTTTTGCAATTCTGACTTTGTTTTTGGCGTTGTATCGTCCTGGGTGGGCGTTTTTGTTTTTTATTGGAACGATTGCGCTAGAGAACATCAATCTGGCGCCGGCCGAACTTGGAATTGCAATTAGGCCATACCAATTTATCGGCGCGCTCACGATTACGGCAATAATAATCAGATTGTTTTCTGGAAAATTGAATTTCAAGTTGGTGAAACCGAAATGGCAGGATTGGTTGGTTATAATTGTAGGTATTTCAAGTTTCCTAAGTATTGCTAACGCAGAAAACAAAATAATCAGCCTGAAGCTTTCCATAATCCTAGCGACTTTTGTGGCTTTATATTTTTTAGTACGAAATTATATTCAAAATTTAGAAGATCTTAAAAAGATTATTCCATTTTTCTTGAGTTCTTCTTTGGTTGTTGTGCTTTATGGTATTTGGCAAAATGTTTGGTTTTTACGAGGATTAAATGGTTTTGAAGCGATGCCTGGACGACCAAATGCGACTTTTTCGGAGGCGGATTGGTTGGGAATGTTTTTAGTACTGGTTATGAGTGTGGTTTATATTCTGATTTATAATTCTGTCATTGCGAGGGAGTCTCGAGACGACCGTGGCAATCTCGAATTTAATAAATCAGTGCTGGATATTAAGGGATTGCTTCTCCGCCAGCTGGCGGATCGCAATGACATAGGTTTGGTTATATTTTTAATTTTAAGTTATATTGTATTAATTCTTACTGTTTCACGAAGTGCTTGGCTCGGAGCATTTGCAGTGACATTTATTTTTCTTTTTACTATTTTTACAAATCTAAAACTAAGTTATAAAGGGTGGGAATGGAAAAAAACCATTCAAATTAAATTAGTCATAATTTCGGCCTTGGCGATTGCAATTGGCGCAGTGTATATTTTTCATTTGACTGATTTTCAGCTTGGAAACAGGGTTCAGTCAACTGGATCAGGAATACAGAAAATCACCGTTTCCTGTAATGTAGGGAACGAAAATTTTCGTTCCTTGCCCGAAGAAATTGAAAATATTTCTGAATTAGAAAAATATAATTGTCGACATATTAATTTGGAAGAAATAAATTCAGAAAAATCAAAAGGGAGTTATGTCACAGAAATTTATCGTAAAGATCCGAATGTAAGCATCAGAGCCGAAATTTACCAAAAATCTTGGAAGGAAATCAAAAATCATTGGATACTGGGAATTGGCTGGGGGAATATCTCAAAAATATTGGGCACCGATGAAAGTGGGACACCGCTCAATTCTTCCAATATATTTTTGGAAATTTGGCTTGGCAGTGGAATTTTGGGTTTTGCGTCTTTTGTAATTGTGGTATCGTATATATTAGTAGGCGCTATAAAAAATTATTATTTCGCCAAAAATTTAGAAGGAAGAGTTTTTGCTTTATTTGTGATTATCTCATGGACGGGAATTATGATTGCCAATTTTTTCAACGCCGGGATATTTTTAGGATTTTTGTGGCTTTGGCTAGGGATGACGCAAATAAAAAGATAGAAATATTTTGTATCTGTACATTTGTATATTTGTAATAAATTTGTAATTTGTAGTGAAATGAAAATAGGCATCGACATTAGACTTATAGGAAAAAAGCAAACTGGCAGTGAGGCAGTGTTTTTCAATTTGACTAAAAATCTGGCGATTATTGATCAGGAAAATGAATACAAATTATTCACCGATATAACTGAAAAAAATCAGATCGAGAAAATAAAAAAAGATTTGGAAATTATAGATAAGAATAATTTTGAAATAATTTCGCTTGAAACTAAAAATCGCTTTAGTTGGAATTTTTGGACACTTCCAATATATTTACGAAAAAAACCAGTCGATATTTATCTCACGCAATATATCACACCATGGTTTGCGCCGAAAAAAGTGAAAATAGTCACAATCATTCATGACATTTCCTTTAATTTTTATCCGCAATTTATCAAATTTTGGGATTTATTCTTTTTAAGAACTCTAATCCCTAGAAGTTTGAAACGCGCAGACAAAATAATTGCCGTTTCAAAATTCACTCAGGATGAAATAATTAAATACTATAAGATTAATCCAAAGAAGATAGACTGGTTTCACAATGCGGTTTCGCAGGATTTTCTTGCGCAAGATATAACGGACGAAAAAATAAAAATAATTAAGAAAAAATATAATCTTCCAGAGAGGTATGTTCTATATATTGGCACCTTACAACCAAGAAAAAATATTCCAGCCCTTATCGAAGCGATTGCATTGTTAAAAACAGAAATTAACTTAAAATTAAAATTAAATTCTATAAAACTAGTTATTGCTGGAGGTAAAGGGCATAATTATGACAAGCTTATAGATGATGTTGTTAAGAGGAATAATTTAGCTGAAGATGTTTTTTTTCCAGGATATATTGACGAAGAAGATAAAGCGGGGATTATTAAAGGCGCGGATATTTTTGTGTTTCCTTCATTCTATGAAGGTTTTGGAATGCCAATCATTGAGGCGATGTCGCTGGGCGTGCCTACTATAGCTTCGGATATTTTACCGCATAGGGAAATTTCCGGTAGTGCAGTATTGTTTTTTAAGCCGGAAATTCCTGGTGAATTAACTCAGAGAATTAAGGAGGTAGTAACTAATGAGATGGTGCGAGACAGTTTGTCGAAAAACGGCAAAGCTCAAGCTGAAAAATTTTCTTGGCAAAAAACTGCGCAAAAGTTGCTGGAAATTTTTTCTAAGATGAGTTGTTGACTAAACATGAAATAATAAGTAAAATAAAAATAATTGCCAAATCAATAGTTTGGCAGTATTAATTTAAATTAAATAAAAAAAATGGCGTATATAGGAAACAATTCTAATGTAAGAGAAAATGGTAAGAGAAAATTTTATCAAAAAAAAGGTTTTAAAATTTTTGTTATTATTTTGACAATTTTATTGCTTGGTGGTGGAGTTTTTGCTTGGAAAACTGGCGGAGTGTTAAATAAGATTTCTAAGGGTGGACTTTTGAAATCCTTAGCAAAAAATATTCCGGGAGTTGAAAATGAACTCAAGGGAGAAAAAGATGGCAGAATAAATGTTTTGATTTTAGGAATGCGTGGAGAGAATATTCCTGGGGGCGGACTTTTAGCGGATACTATTATAATTGCTAGTATCATCCCAAAAGAAAGCAAGGCTTCAATGATTTCAATCCCACGTGATTTATATGTGAATAATCCTGGTTGGGGAAGCAAAACTAAGATAAATGCAGTTTATGCCGCTGGCGAAGAGAATGGAAAAAAACAAGGATTAGAAGATATGAAAAAAGTTGCCCAGGAAGTGACAGGTTTACCTATTCATTATAGTGCCAGTATAAATTTTGCTGGTTTCAAACAAATTATTGATGCGATTGGTGGAATTGAAATAACTCTGGATAAGCCTTTTCAAGAGCCGGTGCAATTTAATGAAGCGCATGTTTGTGACACTCAAGTTTTTACAGTTCCAACAGGAAAATTTGAAATTAAGAAAAATAAAACTGGTAGAGTTGTAGCCGAGTATCCGCTTTGTACTAATCCGGTCAAGGAATGTGGAGGAAATTTCACTCTTCCGGCCGGAAAGCAAACTCTAAATGGCGACAAAGCTCTTTGCTACGTGAGGTCGCGTGCGACTTCTAGCGATTTTGAAAGAGCGAAGCGCCAACAAATAGTTATTCAACTAGTAAAAGACAAAATGTTGAGTGTTGGAACGCTAGCCGATTTTTCCAAAGGAAATGCTCTGCTTAATGCTTTAGGTAATAATGTTAGAACTGATATGGAAATTTGGGAAATGCAAAGATTTTATGATCTTTATAAAAAAATGCCAGCTTTACAAATCTATCAAAGAGTTTTAGAAAATAGCGAAGAAGGATTTTTATATAATCCAACTGATATGCCAAAAGAAGTAGGGTATATTCTTTTACCGATTGGTAATAATTATGATCGTATTCACCAAATGGCAAAAGATATCTTTACTCTCCCAGCGCAATCAGATATAAAACCTAAGTAGAAATCTTATTTTACAAAGCATAAGCCTGAAGCATGTTTGGCAATCTAATTGTTTCATGTTTCATGTTTCATGGTTCATGATTTAATGGAATTATCCATCATTATTACTAGTTATAAGAATCCAGAACTTTTGAAAGTTTGTATTGATTCGATTAAGAAAAATTACAAAGGAACTGATTATGAAATTATAGTTTCAGATTCTGAAACTATTGAAGAAATCTCTAGTATGATGAGAGAGGACTACCCAGAAGTAAAGTTTCTAAGTTCTGAAAAAAATTTATGGTTTGGAGGAGAAGTGCGAAGGGGGTATAAAGAAAGCACGGGGGATTTTGTTCTTATTTTAAATGACGATATTATTATTAGGGAAAATTCTATTGAAAAACTTTTAGAATACATAAAGAATAATCAAGAAGTAGGCATTGTTGGTCCACAATTACTTAATTTTAATAATACTATTCAAACATCTTATTTTAGATTCGTGACTCCATTAACTATAATTTATCGTCGAACACCATTGGGAAAATTGTGGTTTGCTAAAAAATATCTAGATCGCTATTTAATGAAAGATATGGATAATAATAAGATATGTGAAGTGGACTGGGTTTTGGGTTCAGCTATGATGACAAGGCGTGAGATAGTTAATGTAGTTGGACTTATTGATAAACGTTTCACTTATTATTTTGAAGATATTGATTGGTGTCGAAATTTTTGGGAAAAAGGATATAAGGTTATTTATTATCCAATCGCTCAAATGTATCATTACCACAGAAGAAGTTCAGCTGGTAAAAGTATTTTAAGTCTTATATTCTTTAATAAACTTTCTCGAATTCATATTGCTAGTGCTATTAAATATTTTTGGAAATATTGGGGAAAGCCTTTACCGAAACACAATTAATAAAAATCTATGGAATCAGAAAATTTTGAAGAAAAAATAAAACAAGAAATAATAGAAGATCAAGAAAAGAAAGAAAAAGAAGATATGGAGAAAAATCTTCATCTTTTTAAGCGATATTCATTTTTTGTTATCGTTATTTTTCTAGTGGCAAGCAGTTTCTTTTTGGGATACAAGAAAGGACAATCTAATTTGTCTAATAATAGAAATATCTCTTTGGAAAAAGCAATTATTGAAAATAAGGTATCTCAAAATGGAAAAGTCGATTTTTCTCTTTTTTGGAAAGTCTGGGATTTAGTCAAAGAAAAACATGTTGAACGAAATAATTTAGATGCACAAAGAATGGTTTATGGTGCAATTAATGGAATGCTTGGCGCTACTGGCGACCCATACTCAAGTTTTTTTAATCCTGAAGAAAGTAAGATGTTTTCTGATGACATTGCTGGTTCGTTTGATGGAATTGGAGCTGAACTTGGGATAAAGGATGAAATTTTAACGGTTATTGCTCCGCTAGATGGTTCTCCGGCGCAAAAATCTGGGATTCGCAGTGGGGATAAAATTTTAAAAATTGATGAAAAATCATCATTAGATCTTACGATTGATCAAGCAGTAGATTTAATTAGGGGAAAAAAGGGAACCTCAGTGAGACTCACTATCTTGCATGATGGGGATCAAGAAACTATTGAAATAACAGTGACTCGAGAAACGATAAAATTAGATAGTGTAAAAGTTGAATTTAAGGACGATGATATTGCGTATCTTAAAATAATAAAATTTTCCGATGATGTGGATGTGCAATTTAATTCGGCGATGAATAAGATAATTACTGAAAAAAGCAAGGGAATAGTTTTAGATCTTCGTGATAACCCAGGTGGGCTTTTGGACAAGTCAGTTTTAATTGCTAGTCGAATGATGCCAAAAGGCGAGGTGGTTGTTTTGGAAGAAGATAATAAGGGTGGAAAAAATAGTTTATATACTACTGGCGGAGACAAACTAAGTTCAATTTCAATGGTAGTTCTTATAAACGAAGGCAGTGCCAGCGCCTCAGAAATTTTAGCGGGAGCGCTGAAGGATAATCGCGGACTGACGTTGATTGGGAAAAAAACTTTCGGTAAAGGAAGCGTGCAACAGCTTCTGGATCTTCCTGGTGGTTCAAGTGTGAAAATTACGGTTGCCAAGTGGCTCACGCCCAAAGGCGATTACATTATGGAAAAAGGAATTTCTCCTGACATTAAAGTTGAGATGACTAATGATGACTATGAAAACAAGCGCGATCCGCAACTGGATAAGGCGATTGAGGTAATTAAGGAAAAAATTCACCCTGTTAAATAAATTTTAATTTTTTTAAAAAAAATTAAAATTAGATTTGAATATATCCAAAGTAAATATCGGGTGAAAACTAAGTAATAAATAATTAAAATAAGTTGTTTCTTGTCATAAGATTCAAATCTTATTTAACAGGGTAAATGAAAATAATATTATTACAAGATGTAAAAAATCTTGGGAAAAAAGGAGAAGTAAAAGAGGTGGCGCAAGGCTACGCTGAGAATTTTTTGTTTCCTAAAAAATTAGCGGGTGTTGCAACAGAAAACACGATTAAAATTTTTCAATTGCAAAAAGAAAAAGAGCAGAAAAATAAACTAGCTGAAACAGAAAGGCTAAGAAGCTTAGCTAGTACTTTGAAAAATAAAAAAATTATAATTGAAGCTAAGGAAAAAAAGGGTAAGCTTTTTGGTTCGATAACGGCCAAAAACATTGAAGAAGCCCTGAAAAAAGAAGGCTTGAACATTTTAGGAAATTCAATTATAATTAAACAAGCAATAAAGAAAGTAGGGGAATATGAAATTGAAATAAAATTATCAGAAGAAATAAGAGAAAAAATTAAATTAGAAGTAAAAGGAGTGTAATAGTTGGTTGAGTATTTTTAATAAATTATTTTTTTAGGGGTCGCGTTTCAGCGACTTTTATATTGAATAAAATTCGTAATTTCGTTTAATTCGTAATTTCGTAAATTTATGAAAAACAGAAAGTATATCTTTGTTGTTGGGGGCGTGATGAGTGGGGTGGGAAAGGGGATAACATCTTCGTCGATAGGCACTATTTTGAAAGCGCGTGGCTTCAATGTGACGGCTGTGAAAATTGATCCATATATTAATGTTGATGCAGGCACAATGAATCCTATTGAGCATGGGGAAACTTTTGTTTTAGAATCAGGTCTTGAAACTGATCAAGACATGGGCAATTATGAAAGATTTATTGGGGTAACTCTTCCTAGTGAAAATTATATGACTACGGGTAGTGTTTACGAATCAGTCATTCATAAAGAAAGAAATCTAGAGTATCAAGGAAAGTGTGTTCAGGTGGTCCCGCATATTCCGCTAGAAGTTATAAATCGCATCAAAAAATCAGCAGACAAAGCTGATGCCGACATTACAATTATTGAAATTGGCGGAACAGTAGGTGAATACGAAAACATTCTTTTTATGGAAGCTATTCGGCTATTTAAAATAAAACAACCGGATGATATTATAACGGTTATGGTTAGCTATCTTCCCATTCCCCATGCTAGTGGCGAAATGAAAACTAAACCAACTCAACATGCTGTGCGTACACTTAATGGAACAGGTGTCCAACCAGACTTTATCATTGCCAGAAGTGAAACATTTCTAGATCAAAAAAGAAAAGAGAAAATTTCACTTTTTTGTAATGTTCCAGAAAGATATGTGATAAGCGCGCCGGATGCTAAAAGTGTTTATGAAGTTCCAATAAATTTTGAAAGAGATGATTTAAGTCGGCTCATACTTAAAAAATTAGGATTAAAATATAAGAAAACTGATCTTAAAAAGTGGTATGATTTGGTGGAAAATATTAAAACCTCCAAGCAGAAAATAAAAATTGGAATTGTGGGAAAATATTTTGGTACGGGAGATTTTATTTTAAGTGATTCGTACATTAGTGTTATTGAAGCTGTTAAGCATGCTACTTATAAATTGAAACTTCAACCAGAAATAAGTTGGGTAAACAGTGAAGCCTTCGAAAAGGAGCCGGAAAAATTAGAAGAATTGAAAAATTATGATGGCGTAATTATCCCTGGCGGATTTGGTTCACGCGGAATTGAAGGGAAAATAGAAGCAATCAAATTTTTGCGAGAAAACAAGATTCCATTTTTCGGACTTTGTTATGGAATGCAACTTGCTGTGGTTGAATATGCGAGAAATGTTTTGGGTCTAAAAGATGCTAATACCACAGAAATTGATAGAAAAACAAAAAATCCCGTGATTGATATTATGCCGGAACAAAAGAAAAATCTAGCTGATCATAATTTTGGAGCCACGATGAGACTCGGTGCTTATCCGGCTGTTATCAAAAAAGGCACAGTGGCTTTCAGGGCTTATGGAAAAAACAAGATTTCTGAACGTCACCGGCATCGCTGGGAAGTTAACCCGCAGTATATTGAAAAATTGGAAAAAGCCGGTCTGGTTTTCTCTGGAAAATCAGCTGATGAAAAACTAATGGAAATAGCTGAATTACCAAAAAATATTCATCCATTTTTCTTAGGGACTCAATTTCATCCGGAATTCAAAACTGATCCAATTGATTCGCATCCACTGTTTCTTGAATTTATAAAAGCAAGTCACTCACGAATTGTCGCGAATAAAAAATAATAAACACACGAATAAGAAAAGCGAACCATTTAAAGGGTTCGCTTTTTTAGTTTATATTCGTTGTATGTTCGTGTCTATTCCACAGAAACAAATTTCTTTGAAATCATTTTTCCGGTAAATTTTCGAACTTTTTTGGCGGTAAATTTCACCACGCCTTCTTTTAGAGCAAAAAGAGTGTCATCTTCCGCGCGCTTAACATCCTTTCCGGGTCGGAATTTTGTTCCCCGTTGGCGGATGATTATCTGCCCTGGAGCAACTTTTTCTCCAGCAAATTTTTTTACGCCCAATCTTTTTGAAATCGAATCACGTCCCAGTTGAGTGGAACCACCTGCTTTACGATGCGCCATAATTGTCTGCGAATATAATGGCAGGAACAATTATGAGCGTCCCTGCACCTATTCTTAAATTAATCTTTATAATAAAAACAAATAAAGCCGAAGGCGTTTCCGCGACTATATCTAAAAATTAGCAGAAAACTAATTTCGGAATAGGTGCGGGATTGCCAAGCTTTTAAGTACAATTAAGCTTACCAATTTTATGCTATAATGTCAATACACTATGCATAATGAAGACCTAAAAACAAAAACCAGAGATTTTTGGCAAAAATATGAGCATAAAATAATCCTTATTATAGGCTTTATTTTGGTCGCTATAATTTCTTTTGAAGGAGGGGTTTTGAAAGGTCAAAAAACAGCTCAAAACCCGCTTATTATTGAAAAACCGGCCGATAACAATAATCAGACCGTTTGTGGCGTATCTCAGGCTCAAAATTTGCCCTCTGAAGCGAAAAAAGATCCAAGTGAGATAAGTACCCTGCCTCAAACTTGCGCCTTTATAGGGTCAAAAAATTCCAATAAATATCATTTACCAACTTGCCGTTATGCCAAGAATATTAACCCCGAAAATCGAGTTTGCTTTTCTTCGAAAATTGAGGCAGAATCAAGAGGGTATCTGCCGGATAAAAATTGTATAAAATAGACATCTGGCATATTAACATGCTAACATTTTAACAAAAATTTCAGAATATTTTTGCTTATATGCTAATATGTTAATATGCTAAAATGCTAATATGTTAATATGAAAAATGATATCATCGTAATTTCTCTCGGAGGATCATTAATCGTTCCAAAAAGAATTGATTGGCAGTTTTTGAAAAAGTTTCGCGAATTGATCGTTTCTGAAATTAAGAAAGGTAAAAGATTTGCAATTATTACAGGCGGGGGATATGCGGCGCGAGAATATATTCAAGGGGCTTCAAAAGTCACAAAATTAACTAGAGATGACCAGGATTGGTTAGGGATTCATACGACTCGTCTTAACGCGCATCTTGTGAAAACTATTTTTCGTGCCTTTGCCCATCCAAGAATTAATAAAAATCCACGCACTAAAGAAGATTTATCTACTCACTTTGCTAATGGGGAAGGGATAATGATAGCCGCCGGTTGGAAACCAGGAGCATCAACTGATTATGTTGCGACAATTATTGCCGAGCGACTGGGCGCCAAAAAACTCATCAATCTTTCCAACATCAAATATGCTTGCGACAAGGATCCGAAAAAATATCCGGATGCTAAAATAATCAAAGAAATTAATTGGAAAAATTTTCGCAAAATTGTTGGCAATCGTTGGGACCCAGGACTCAATATGCCTTTTGATCCAGTGGCTTCAAAACTAGCGGAGGAAAACAACCTTGAGGTTATCATTGCCGAAGGAAAAAATTTGAAAAATTTGAAGAATATTTTAGAGAAGAAGGAGTTTCAGGGGACGGTGATAAAATAAATTGATGAAAAAATTTTTAATAAGTATAAGTGCGATATTTTTGATAATTGCAATTGGGCTTGTTTTTATTTTTTATATTAATAAGGAAAAAATAACAACAAGTCCCTATATGAAATCAGTCTTGCAAAAAATAACTAATTTCATTTACATCGAAGCTGAAAAATATAATCCAAAAGGCGACATATTGCCGGATAAAATTGATGATGAAATAAAAAAAGAGATAAGGGAGAAGATAAATTAAAAAGTGATATGGTAGGTTTTATCTAAAACTCACTTTTTTATATTTCAACAAAAAATAAATCAAAAAATAGAAAATCAAGGCGATTGCGCCGGCGATTATTATGAAGCCCATAGTTAAAGGTAAAAGTAGTTTCAGCACAGCAGTTTCAGAAAAAAAATCTTTGAAATTAACCAAATAAGCATTGTTGAAATTTTCGATAAGTTCTTGCGTTTTAACTCCAAAAAGCCAACTTCCAAGCTTGGCAGAAAATGGCATAATCAAAAAAGATGTCCAAAAATTAGTTGCTAAAACTCCAGTAATAGCAGCTAAGCGATTCACTCGCAAAATTGATGAAACGACAATGGCAGTCAAAATTCCTCCCGGAATGATTCCCAGAAAAATTCCCAAGGCCGCTCCAGCAGCAATTTTATGCGGTGTGTCATTAATAAGAAAAAATTTTTTGAAGAAGGTTTTAAGTTTTTGCATAAACTTTTATAAAAATATTGTCATTCTGAGTGAAGCGTAGCGAAGTTGAAGAATCTGCGTAGATCCTTTGACTTCGTCCGAGTACGGACCTCGCTCAGGATGACAGCTAACGCTGTCATTTCTTCTTCACGCTTAAACTTTTAGTTTCCTTGTCGAGAACTTTAGCTTTTTCGATTTCTTTTTTAACTTCAAACGGTAAGACGCCAAGAATATTTCGAAGCGCTATGCCATCTACTTTCAACACATCTTCCCAATGATCGAGCGGTTCCAAAACTTCGCGCAATTTTTTTTCATCATATTTGTAAGTCTTGCGAAGCGATCTAGCGATGACGCCTTGCGGACCAAAAACTCGTTCCACGCCTTCTTGATCCATATAACTCAAAATATCTTCTTGTAATTTTGCCATTCTATCTTTTGTCATAGTGATAGCTGATTTTAGGTCAATATATTCTTCAATTGATTTATTAATTTCCTCTGTGTCGATGTGACGGAGTTCTTTGAATTTATGTTTCCACATCGGGCAAAGATTTTGGTATCCGCACCAATCACAAAGAGGGGACATCGTTGGTTCAAAATTACCAGCTTCAATGACTTTTATAGTATCCAAAAAAAGTTGCTCACTTTTTTTCAATTGCTCTAGGGTTCTGGTGGCGGACAATTTCATGCCATGTTTGAGATAATATAAACTAACCTTAATTTTGTCTAATCCGCCAGCTGGCGGATCAATTGCTTTGGGATATTGTGAAAGAAACGCTTGTAGATAAACAGAAAGTTGAATGTCATTGTCGACTTTTTCTTGGTTTGGCATTTTCTTGGTTGTCTTATAATCGATAATTTCAAAACCATCTTCAGTTTTGTCGATGCGGTCGATGATACCAGAAATGATATGTTTGTTAGAATCTTTTCCAATTTCAATTTGAAAGCGTGATTCCAAATTTATAATATTAAAATCCGCCGGATTATTCTTTTGATAGTAGTCTTGAATAATTTTGACACCCTGAGAAAAGGCGGCGCGCTCTTCAGTTTCTCCGTCAAAAACTGCTGGATTCCACGAATTGGAAAAATGTTCCATAGCTTGATCTAGGGTGGGGGAGAGAATTCCTGGTGTATGGATAAATTTCATTGTTTCATGAATTGTCGAACCAAAAACCGCCTCCTTAGATTTGGGTACTTTGATATGGTCAATATTTTGAAACTTATATTTCAGCGGACAATTTTGATAGGCATCAAAGGCGCTGTAGGATATACGCATAAAATTTTAAATAGAAAGTATTATGTATTAAGTATAAGGCATTTGACAGTTTTTTAAAAGGCGCTATAATTAAAGCATACTAAATTAGTAGGATATTAATGTTATTCACCCTGTTAAGTAAATTTTAATTTTTTGAGATTTATTTATAATAGGGGGTAAATTAGTGTAAAAATTTAAAATTATCTTTTTTCTAAAAACATTTTTTAGAAAAAAGATACTTAACAGGGTGAAGTTTTCTACAAAAGCAGAATATGGGCTTAGAGCAATGGTTAGTTTAGCCGGCTGTTTTCCTGAATTAAAAAATATTAAAAATATTTCCCAAGAAGAAAAAATATCAGCTAAATATCTGGAAAGATTAATCGGGGAATTGCGAGAAAAAAATTTAGTAAAAAGTTTGAAGGGGAAAAATGGGGGATATATCTTAGCGCGAAAACCTAAAGAAATAGCCGTTGGAGAAATTATTGAAATTATGGATGGTTCGATGGTGCCGAAATGCTATGGTGAAAAATGTACGCATATGAAGACTTGTGCTTCCAGTTTTGTGTGGATAAAACTAGGCGAACAAATTAGAAAAACTTTATATGGAATTAAATTGTCAGATTTAATAAAATAAACCTCACCTGTCGCGAGTACGCGACACCCTCTCCTTAATAAGGAGAGGGGGAATAATGAAAAATTATGAAACAAATTTATCTCGATCACGCGGCGACTACGCCGGTAGACAAAAAAGTATTGAAAGAAATGATGCCATATTTTAGCGATAAATACGGTAATTCATCATCTCTTCATTCTTTTGGTCAAGAAGCGAGTGAAGTTGTGGAGAAAGCCAGAATGCAAGTGGCCAAATATTTCAACGCTAATTTAAATGAAATTATTTTTACCAGCGGAGCGACAGAGTCGAATAACTTAGCGATAAAGGGTGTGGATAAAGCTTATTTCAAAAAAGAAAAAAAGAAACCACATATAATCACAACCACTTTTGAGCATCATTGTGTCTTGGAGACTGTGAAAAAAATGGAAAAAGAAAATCTGATTGAAGCAACTTATATAAATCCAAAAAAAGACGGAGTGATTGGTGTCCGCGATATAAAAAATGCAATCAAACCAAATACAATTTTGGTTTCTGTGATGTATGTGAATAATGAAATTGGCACAGTCCAGCCTATTCCCGAAATTGGAAAAATGCTTAAAAAAAATAATCAAAAAATAATTTTTCATACCGATGCGACGCAGGCGATAAATTATTTTGATTGCAATGTAGAAAAATTAGGTGTTGATTTGATGAGTATGTCGGCGCATAAAATCTATGGACCAAAGGGAGTAGGGGTTTTATATGCCAAATTTGGGCTTGATATAGTCAAAATTCAAGATGGCGGAGCGCAAGAATTTGGATTGCGCGCAGGTACTCTAAATGTGCCAGGGATAGTTGGATTAGGAAGTGCGATAGAGAAAGTCAAAAATCAAAAGTCAAAAGTCAAAAGCATGGTAGCGCTTCGTGATTATTTAATAAATAAAATTCTAAAAGAAATTCCTGATTCAAGATTGAATGGTTCAAGAATAAAAAGATCGCCGAATAATGTGAACGTAAATTTTTCACGAGTAGAAGGGGAGAGCTTACTCATGATGCTTTCGCAAGAAGGAATTTTTGCTTCAACTGGTTCTGCTTGCTCATCAGGATCACTTTCTCCATCGCATGTACTTTTGGCGCTTGGTTTGAAACCAGAAGAAACGCATGGCTCACTGCGATTGACGCTTGGGAAAAACACAACAAAAAAAGAAATTGATTACGCAGTGAAGGTTATCAAAAAATCAGTGGAAAAATTGAGAAAAGTTTCTGGTAATGTGCTCAAAGATTATTATAAAGTCATGAAACATGAAGCATGAAACATGAAACAAAATTCTAAATCAGAATTTTGAAACAGAAATTGTTACATGCTGTATGTTTCATGTTATATGAAAAAATATGTATTCAAAAAAAGTTCTAGAACATTTTACTCGTCCGCATAATCAAGGTGTGATAAAAAATCCGAGTGGAGTTGGAATGGTTGGTAATCCAACTTGTGGTGATATGATGAAGATTTATATCAAGGTAAAAAAAGATTCCAAAAAGAGGGAAGTGATAAGTGATATAAAATTTGAGACTCTAGGATGCGCTAGCGCGATTGCGACCTCATCTATGATCACGGATTTGGCAAAAAACAAGACATTAGAGGAGGCATCAAAGATCACCAGGAATGATGTAGCAGAAGCCCTAGAAGGTTTGCCACCAATAAAAATGCATTGTTCAAATTTGGCAGCCGACAGCTTGAGAGAAGCGATAAAGGATTATAGGGAGAAGAATTCACCCCGTGGAATACGGACGACTGAAAAATAAAAAAAATAAAATAAAAATATTTTTTAAATTGTATTTTTAAAACCGCTCTAAAAAGCGGTTTTTATTAAAGGGGAGTGGCCAGGAGAAATATCTATAGTGTCGCACAATGATACTTATGCGACACTATGTACTATCTTAGTCTATTGAATTGATTGAAGTCTAGATACATCTATGTATCCTGAAATAAATAAAAACAACGCTCAGGTCAATTTTGGGGGTTGTTTTTTTATTTTAAATATTTGGTTGGGTTGATTGAAGCGCCAACCGGAATCATAAGACCTTTAACATTTTTTGATTCAACAACTTCAAAACTCTTAGAAGTAAAAACGGAAAAATGAAGATGTGGCCCGGTTGAATATCCAGTGTTGCCACTTTTCCCAATCTTGTCTCCGGTTTTAACCTTACTCCCCTTTGAAACAAGTTGACTACTGAGATGTCCATAGAGTGTGAGAAGCCCATCGCCATGATCAACTGCGATCCATTTCCCATAAGCATATTTTCCATTATTTCCAACTCCAACAACTTTTCCACTTCTGGCTGTAAAAATATTATTGCCAACACTGAGTCCAAAATCAATTCCGTTATGAGGCTTTCCGCCATAAGCACCTTTTTTAGCATAAGAAGTCATTCCATATCCTTGAGTGATTCTGACCGAAGAAACTGGATAATTAAAATAGCCTCCTTTAGCTGCTGGAAGTTTGCTATAATCAACTGATTTACTTGACTCTAGACTATAGATTTCATCTTCAATATCGGACAAAAGTTTTTCATATTTTTCTTTTTCTGTTTTAGTTTCAATTAGGATTTTTTGTTTTTGGTTTTCACTTAATTGCAATTCATACTTATCACTCTGAAGTTCATTTTTTAGTTTGTCACTTTGCTCATAGGAACCTTGTAATTCTTTTTGCTTTTCAACTAACTCCTCTTGATTTTTTTTAATTTCGCTTAAAAGGTCAGACACCTTTACTTCAGATTGATTGATATAATCTACTTGTCCAAACGGGTTTATGAAAGTGTTATCCAGGAGAAGTATTTCTAGTATCCCCTGCTGATCATAATCATAATAGGACTGCATTAGCCCCGAAAGCATTTTTTTCTGATAGATAATTTCTTTTTCTTTTTCTTCGATACTATTTTCTAGGGCGGTTATTTTTTCAGAGAGAGTGTTTAGGTTTTTTATAGTTTCCAGAAGAGCTTTTTGGTTTTCGGCTTGTTCTTTATTTATGTAGCCAAGTTGATTATTAACAACTTCGAGTTGTTTGCTTTTTATCTCTATTATTTTTTCATATTTTTCAATTTTTTCGCAATCATCCTTGCATTTTTTTTGTAAGGAGTCATTAGTCGGATAAAGATCTTCGCATTTGTCTTTGCACGCATCAGCAAAAACATCTTCCAAATTTAAAAATGAAAAAAATATAATAAAAATAATTGGCAAAAAAAATAATTCTATTTTTTTATTAACTCGCATTTTTCTTTTAGTTTATTTTTGTTATTGAATTGGTTATTCTTTTTAGGCTTTCAGTTTTCCCCAAAACCCAAGCACATTCAAATGGTGAAGGAGATTTTTTTTCTCCAGTGAGAGTGGCACGCAATGGCCAAAGAAGCTCTCCTCTATTTTCTCCTGCTGTTTCCATGAGAATTTTTTCCAAATTTTCGCGCGTCCAATTTTCTTCTTCTATATTTTCCAAAGCATCCAAGGATTTTTCCAAAGATTTTTTCAGATTCTCATCACTCATATCTTTCCAGCGCAAAAGTTCTTTGTCGAAATTTGCGTCGCTAAAAAAGAACTGATTGCTCTCCCCCACTTCTGACAAATTTTGTAAACGGTCTTGCTCAATTGACAAAACTTTTTTTAAATAATTTTCTTTCTCTTCTGTGCTACATGTTTCATGTTTCATGTTCCATGATTTGTAAAATTCTTTTTCTTTGAAAAATTCTAAAGATTTTTGATATAACTCTTCGATGGAAAGTTTTTTGATCCATTGTGAATTTATCCAATCTAATTTTTTGATATCAAAAACCGCGCCCGCTTTGTGAACATGCGAGAGATCAAATTTCTCCACTAATTCTTCGAGGGTAAAAATTTCTTGAGTTTCTCCTTTTCCTGGATTCCAACCGAGCATTGCCACGAAATTAATGATCGCTTCCTTTAGATAGCCTTTCTTTATATAGTCTTCCACCGCAACATCACCTTGACGTTTGGAAAGTTTGGATTTATCAGGATTAAGAAGAAGTGGCAAGTGAGCAAATTTTGGAGTTTCCCAATCAAAATAGCGATATAATAAAATATGAATTGGAATACTTGGAAGCCATTCTTCGCCACGAATAACATGCGTAATTTGCATGTCATGATCATCTACAACACTAGCTAGGTGATAAGTCGGAAATCCATCAGATTTCAAAAGTATTTGATCAGTAACTAAATTAGTGTTGAATTTAACGCGTCCCCTGATTATGTCATCAACTTCAATTATTTCGTCATGAGGAACTTTGAGTCGAATAGTATAAGGACAATTATTTTTTAGATTTTTATTTATTTCTTCTTCGCTAACATTTTGTAAGCAAAATCTATCATAAATAGGGGGTTGTTTTTGGGCGGTTTGTTCTTTCCTCATTTCTTCAAGTCTTGCTGGTTCACAAAAGCAATAGTAAGCATAACCATTTTTTACCAGCTCGTCAGCATATTTTTTGTAAATTTCTAATTTTTCTGATTGAATATACGGCCCATACTCGCCCACTTCAAAAACTCCAGGGTAATTTTTTGATTCCTGATTATTTGTATTGTTACTTAACACTTTACTTAACATCACTCCTTCGTTTCTTTCTAACCCTAAAAAGTCCAGTGATTCAATTAATTTTTCTACTGCACCTTCGACAAATCTTTTTCGATCAGTATCTTCAATTTTAAGCAAAAAATCGCCACCATTTTTTTTGGCGAATAAATAAGCATAAAGTGCAGTTCGAAGACCCCCGACATGCAAGTATCCAGTTGGTGACGGCGCAAATCTAGTTCTGATTTTGTTCATCTTTACGAATTACGAATCTCATACAAATATACCAATGTACGAATCGTAACAATTTAAATACTTTTTAATTTCTAGGCGATTTCAGTTTCTTTTTCCTCTTTATCTTTTTTAATTATTCTCCAATGCAGTAGACAAAGTGGCAGAGCGACAAGAAGCATTGTAAATGAGTCGACATAGTTTGTTTGTCTTTCTCTCTTGAAGCAAATATCCCCGGAATTATTTTCTCTCCATGTTTTATAATCGGATAAAAGCGCTTCAATTTGCCTTTTTTGATCTTCGGTTGTAATTTCATTATCTTTTGCTTTTTCAATTGATTGTATAGGTGTAATTTCATACATAGGAGGCTCATTTCTGCACATTCCATACCCTCCTTTTTCCGCTTCCGGAAAAACATACGCCTTTAGGGTGGTGTTTATAATTCTTCCTGCTCCAACAGCTACGAAAATAAGACTAATAAGCGCTGCTAGATACAAATAAATTGATCGAACTAATCTTGTTGTTTTTGTTGTCATAGTGATTGAAAAAATTAAAATAATTAGAAAAATTAATAAAATTATAACCAGTATCATTCTTTGTTAAATAATATTTTATAAGAGAATATTATAGTTGCATTAAATATTCTTTTCCATCTTTTTGGTTGTAGAATTAATCGCCACAGCCATTCTAGGCCAATTAATCTCAAAAATTTTGGAGCGCGACGGACTTTTCCGGTAAGAAAATCGAAACTTCCGCCAACTCCCATGGCTAGCCGTATTGTATCACATTTTTGCGAATTTATGAAGAGTTCTTGCTGGGGAGCGCCGAAGTTGCAAAACAAAACGTGGCATGAAACATGAAACATGAAACATGAAACATTTTTTTCTAAATCAATGCCTTCTATAATCAGGTCAGGATAAATTTTTAGAATTGCATCCTTAGTTTCTTCGAAAGTACTTAGGCCATCCTTATTCACCGCTAAAAAAATAGTAAGATTTTGTTCTGAGGCGATTTTCAAGATTTCTAGCATCAAATCTGCGCCAGTAAATCTTGCTTTCAATTTTTTCCCAAATCGCCAAAAAGCTAATTTTATTCCAAATCCATCCGCCACATTCAAATCACAATTATTCAAAATATTTTTAAACTCCAGATTTTTTTGCGCTTCTAAAATAAATTCCGGATTGATTGTGGCGATTTGATGGAATTTTGGTTCAACCAAAAAAGTTCTGATTTTTTCCAGAATTTCTTTTTTAGTGAGATTATCAACTTTGACTCCTAAAATATTCATTTTATTGTAGCGGACAAGAATCAAGAATAGAATAGCGATTTTCTTTGGAGCTGAATTGGCTAGTCATAACATCGACACTACTAGCATCAACAGTTAGGGGAAATTTTTCCAAAATGACCGGTTTGTCTTCCGAGTCTTCCCATTTATGTTTCTTTACTCGTCCCAGTGTTATGTGCGGACGAAAAGATTTTTTAGGTGAAGCGGAAATTCCTAATTCTTTTTCAATCGCATTAACTAAATTTTTCAATTCTTCACTTGGTTCTCCTATGAGGGCAATTACCTTAGGTTCTTCGGTAGATGGGAAAAGCTCAATTTGGTCAAGTCTAATGTCAAAAATATCTATATTCTCGCAAGATTTTTTGACTTTTTCGCAAATTTCTAAGACAACTTCTTCATCGGTAAAGCCTAAATAGACCAAGGTTATGTGTAAATCAGCTTCCTTTTCCCATTTTACTGGCAGTTCTTGCCATTTTTCAGTCGTCAAAACTAGCCTTTTTTTGACTTTTGAGGGAAGATTAATACTGATAAATATCTTATTTTTCATATATAAAGTGTAGCTTCTTTTAGAGTTTTTAGCAATAAAGTGATACAATTAAGGTATGGCAGATAAAAAGCAGAAGTTTATTATCGACATCGTTCCACTGACAAAAATTCCCCTGACTAGTCATCAGTCTTTTTCCTATTTGTCAGATGTCAAAATTCCAGCTGGAACTTTGGTGTCTATTCCCCTTTTTCATCGAAGCGTGGAAGGAATTGTTTTGGGAACGAGACAAGATTTTGAAAGATTGGGAAATATTGAGCTAAAAAAAGTTGAGAAAATAATTGCCGAAAATTTCCTCTCTGAAAATCAAATCGAATTGGCAAAATTTATTTCCGATTATTATATTTCTCCCTTGGGTGTAGTGATGAAAAATTTTGTACCCAAGCGCGCTAAAGTGCGAAACATGAAACATGAAACATGCAACATGAAACAAAAAGAAATAATTTTAACGCCAGAGCAAAAAAATGTGATTAATAAAATCGTAATAAATTCTAAAAGCTATCAGTTAAAAGCTAATAGCTGTCTTCTCTTTGGTCCGGCGGGATCAGGGAAAACTGAGGTTTATATTCATTCAATTTTAGAACTGCGGAAGCAAAATAAAAATTTTCAATTTCTAATTATCATTCCGGAAAAAACTTTGACTCCGCAGGCATTGGAAAGATATGGCGCATATTTCAAGCCGGAAGAAATTGGAATTATTTCAAGCAATATTTCAAAAGGCCAGCTTTATGATACTTGGCAAAAAATAAAATCCGGAGAAATAAAAATAATAATCGGCACTCGTATGGCGGTTTTTGCGCCGTTTAAAAAACTCGGGCTTATTGTGATTGATGAAGAACAAGATATGTCTTTCAAACAGTGGGATATGAATCCGCGCTACGACGCTAGAACGGTGGCAGAAAAATTAGCCGAGATTCATAGGGCAAAAATTGTTCGAGGATCAGCTACGCCGTCAATTGAATCATATTATCGTGCAATTAATAAAAATTTGAAATTATTAGAATTGCCGAAATTAAACTTAGAAGTAGAAAGCTTGCCTGCCGGCGAGGCAGGTAGAAAATATAAAGTAGAAGGCGAAAAAAAAAAACCGTTTGCTACCAGCTACTTACTACCTACTACTTCTATCGTCGATATGAAAAAGGAACGCTGGACCCGAAATCATACTTGCATATCAAGAAAACTAAAAGGTGAAATTGAATATGCGCTAAAAAATAAACAACAATCAATTTTGTTCATCAATCGCCAAGGCATGAGCACTTTCTCAATTTGTGAGGCGTGCAAAGCAGTACTTAAGTGTCCTAAGTGTGAGCGGGCGCTTGTTTATGAGAAAGGCGGATTTTATAAGTGCAATCATTGTAATTATAAGACCAGTATTTTTCCAAAATGTGAAAAATGTGGCGGGATAAGTTTTAAAAATGTAGGATTAGGAACACAAAAAGTGGAAAAAGAAATTTTGAGTTTATTTCCTTCGGCCAAAATAATTGTGGCAGACACAGCTTCTTCAAAAGAACTAAATTTTCATGAAAAAATTTATGACGCTTTTTCCAAGGGCGAAGCGGATATTCTCATTGGAACACAGATGATTTCCAAAGGTTGGGATTTGCCGAACGTGTCATTGGTTGGTATAATAGATGCAGATAATCTTTTGTCATTTCCGGATTTTTCGGCCGAAGAAAAGGCCTTTGGGATAATTTCTCAGCTTGCCGGCAGAGTGAATCGCCCTGGTGCGCGTTTTCCTGGAGAGGTAGTTATTCAAACATATCAACCGGAAAACAAAATTATTCAACTGGCCGGAGAAAATAATTTTCAAAGTTTTTTTGAGAGAATAATTGAGGAAAGAAAAGCTTTGAATTTTCCGCCTTATGGGAAAATTATAAAACTAGTTTTTCAGGATTATAATTTTGAAAAAGTTGAAAAAGAAAGTCAAGAAATATTCGAGATTCTTGAAAATATAAAAGAGTTGAAGATTTCCGAACCGCACACTCCCCTGCTCTCGAAAATCAGAGGACGATATCGAAAACAGATGATTATTAAATTTCAAAATAAAATTCCAATCAAATTAGAAAAAGAAATTAGAAAACTCAGGTCAGGCTGGATAATCGATCGAGATCCAATTTCAATAATATAGCGACCCTAATTTACGAATGAACACGCGAATGATTCGAATTAATTTGAGACATTCGAGTGATGATTCGAGATATTTGAGTCGCCTAATGTAATGATATTACCAATAATAACCTACCCAAATGAAATTCTTCGTCAGAAAGCGAAGAAAATAAAAGAACCAAAAAGTCGAGAAACCAAGGACTTGATTTTGGATATGATTGCAACTATGGAAGATAGCGGTAATGCATTGGGGCTGGCTGCTCCACAAGTAGGTCAGTCGGTACAACTTTGTATTATAAAATTAGATGGAAAAACACATATTCTCATTAATCCAAAAATTACGCGAAAATCTTGGAGAAAAGAAATTTGCGAAGAAGGGTGTCTATCTTTTCCTGGAAAATTTATTCCAATAAAGAGACACAAAAAAGTCACCATTAAGGCTTTGGACAGAAAAGGAGAAGAAATTGAAATCAAAGCCGAGGGACTTCTCTCGCGAGCCTTGCAACATGAAATTGATCATTTAAACGGAGCGCTTTTTATAGACAAGAAATAATATTTACGAACTACGAAATTAGCGAAATACGAAACATTCAGGCTCTATTTTCGTACTTTCGTATTTAGTATTTATTTCGTAGTTCGTAAAAAAAGAGGTTATGAAAAATTCATCTGAACTTAGAATACTTTTCATGGGGACGCCGGAATTTGCGGCGGATATTTTGCGTGTAATACTGGAGAAAAAATTCAACATTATTTCCGTCTATACTCAAGGCGACAAAAAAGTCGGACGAAATCAAGTCTTAGAAAAATCAGCGGTTAAAAAAATTGCCCAAGAACATGGAATTGAAATTTTTGAACCGACAAAATTTAATGAGGATATTGCACATGAAATAGAAAATCAAAAACCAGACCTAATTGTTGTTTCGGCGTATGGAAAAATTTTGCCAAAAAATATCTTGGAAATTCCTCGTTTTGGGGTAATTAATACTCATCCGTCGAGCTTGCCAAAATATCGCGGGGCCTCGCCAATTCAAAATGCCATTTTGAATGGCGAAAAGAAAACAGCAGCAACTATTATGTGTTTAGTAGAAAAAGTCGATGCAGGTGATATTTTAAAACAAGAAGAAATTGAAATTGGATTCTCGGAAAATTATCCTGAACTTTCTCAAAGACTTTCAGAAATTTCAGCAAAACTTCTCATAGAAACAATTCCTCTTTTGATAGAAGGAAAGATAGATCCAAAAAAACAGGATGAAACGCAGGCAACTTTTTGTCAGTTGATCAAAAAAGAAGATGGAAAAATTGATTGGTCAGGTGAAGCGAAAGATATTTATAATCGTTTCAGAGCCTTCTATGCTTGGCCTGGTATATTTACATATTTCAAAAAAGACAACCAAGATTTGCGATTAAAACTAAACGAAATTAGCTTGGATGAAAATTCGAAAGAAAATAATTTTGAAGTTGGAAAAGTTTTCGAAGAAAATAACGTGATAAAAGTCAAAACTGGCGAAGGTAATATAATCTTGGAAGAAGTTCAGCTGGAAGGGAAAAATAAAATGAAAGCAACTGATTTTGTTCGTGGGTACACAAATTTTGTCGGAAGCGTGGTAAAATAAAATATGTATCAAGATAATAATCAAACAAAAAATAATTTATTGCCAATTGTAGTTGGTTTTTTCTTGATTGTTATAGTGACAGCTCTTTTTTTATTTAAATCATCTAGGACTGAAAAGAAAAATGCGGAAATTTCAGCGAAAAATTTGGAACAGGAAAAAGCGGATGATTTGCAAAAATATTCTAGTATAAGTGCAAAAGAATTGCTCAAAAAAATAAATAGTGATGAGAAAATAGAAATTATTGATATTCGAGATACTCAGAATTTTTTACAAAACCATATTGTGGACGCAAAAAATATGACGCTGGATGATTTAGAAAGTAATTTTCCTTTTACTGAAAAAAACAAGGGTTATTTTATAGTTGATGATTTAGGACTTACGCCCAATGAAAAAAAAGTAATTGATATTTTTGTTAAAAATAGTTTTAGAAATGTTTTTTATCTTGAAGGCGGGATTTATGCTTGGGTCAATGAATTAAATCCAATCGTAGAAGCAGGAAATCCCAATTCTTTTTCTAATCAGGCTAAAGTAAATTATATCAAAAATGATGAACTAAAAAATTTGATAACAGAAGATGGTGGATCATTGCATTTAGTTGATTTACGAAGTCCTTCTGAATTTGCCAGTGATCATTTGAAAAATGCGGTTAATATTCCGCTAGAAAACTTGGAAAGCCGACGCAAGGAAATCCCAACTTACAAAAGAATTATTCTTTATGACAACACCGGACTTCTCGCCTTCCAAGGCGCCGTCCGACTTTTCGATATGGGCATTCTAAATGTCAGTGCTCTAACTGATGGCCTCAATACTTGGAAACAAAAAGGGTTTGAGGTGGTGAAATAAATTTTATATAAAAAATAGGAGTAGGTTTTTTTATTAATCCTACTCCTATTGTGTTTGTTGGATGGCGAAATTCGCTATCCGCTTTTAAAAATTCTAAATTCATTGGCGTGAGTGCCTGTCTTACCGTTTTTTGTATCGAAATAAAGAGATTTTCTGCCACATCTCCATTCCCCGATCCATGAAATTGTAAGGGGTCCAGTCCCACCAAGAAATTCTCTTAGTGCTTTACTTTCCTCGTAGTTGTTTAGAATAACCTGATCCCCTGGTTTCACAATAGTAAACCCTCCCTTTCCATCATGAACCTGAGCCTCACTAACTTCTGTGATTGTTGGATTATCTAATTTCATACGTTACCCTCCTTATAAAGAACATTGTTTCAATAACCACTATTGCATTCTTCAATAAAAATAGAATACTAGTTCATTTCCTCATATTCTCCGCCATTTTTTGCAATTTGTCAAAGTTTGCCTTGGGACCATCATGAGAGGAAATATAGCCTTCATATTTTTTGAAATATTTGTCATTATTGCTGTGGGATTGTTTCCACTCCCCTTTTTTCATATACCCAGTGCCATGCATTGGAAATAATTTTATGTGCGCATGATCAATTCCTGTTCCTTCCATTATAAGCCCGACTCGCCCAACATCTTGGAAATAATTCATTAAAATTTTCGAAACCTTTTTAGCAACAAGAATAAATTCTTGTAATTTCTTATCCGGCATCTTCAGAACGTCACTCTCATAATGTTTTTTTGGAATGACGACAGAAAAACCTTCCGTGTTAGGGAAAGGAGAAAGCCAAGCTAGATAATTTTCATTTTCAAAAATAACTGCTTCGCCAAGAGGCTTGATTTTACCCTTCCCAATTTCACAAAAAATACATTGCTTTTGATTTTTAGAATTGTGGCTTGACATAATTTTTAAAAAATAATTTATTTTCTATCGAAATAGCTCTGAAAGCCCGTTCCTACAAAGCAAGATATTATATATACCGTTATAAATGATATTAGATAAGTAGTGAAACCAATAAATTCGCTAAAAATAAAACTGCCCGTAAGTATGTCTGGGATAAATATGAGTTGGGCTAAGAAGCCAGTAATTAGTGGATAATGACCAGCTTGTAAAATACATGTTTGACACTCCGCTACTTTAAAATATGGAATAAGATATACAACTATAAAAAATATAAAAAATGTTACTACTTTCCATTTAGTTGGTTTTAGAAGATATTTTATACTCATAGTATTTTTTATCAATAGACTATTCACCTGTTAATTTTGAAAGGTACACCTACTATAGCACTGATTACAACAGCGATAACTCCAGTGATAAATATAGCGATAATGAAAAATGGGTCAAGATAACCTAGACTCACATATGCCATAATTTGAAATAAAATTGCACTTATCGTCGCGGAGACAATAATTGCTTTTCCGTAGTTTTTGATTAGGGAGTGGCTTATGGCGCTTACTACTAAGACGATCGTGACAAAAATTATTATAGGCAGTGTTGAATTGTTCATATTTTCTTTTTAGCTTTAATAAATTATTAATATTTTAATAGATGTTTTTTAATAAAATACAGGCAAAGTTAAATATAAATATATAGCTATAATAATAAATATGAACAAACCAACTAATGATGCTATTAAAACATATCTTGTTAATTGTATCTGCTTATTTTCAAATGAGGATAAATTTTTTGGAATAAACTTATTCCATGCCCAATCATTTCCTTTAAAACCTATGATTAAAGAAATAATAAAATATAAGTATATTGGTATATCAGAAATATAAGGATAGTAAGGAACACCATAAAACGGTTGAGTTTTTGGGAGGTTATCTGATAAAACTGAAATCATGAAGTGCAATAAACCAAAAGATAATAATTGAAGATAGCATTTATTTATAAATAACCACAGGTAATTAAATAAAAATGCTCCTAAATTGAATCTACCAACTTTTCCGGAATTTTGTATTATATTTTTTAAATTCATATATATTATTAAAAATTTCTTATAAATTTACCCACTTCTCTTTTTTCAATAGGTTTATTTATAATCGAATTTATTATTTGAGCAAATTGTTCGCAACTTTTTTCATAACTAAAAGAAAAATCTGTTTTAGGTATTTGCCCATTTTTTAACAAAAAATCTAGTCTGTATGGAAAAATTTTTTGTGAATTTTTTCTAGAATGACCGTTGCGATTAGTTATAATTATCTTTTCAATATCCTCAATATTAACAATCCTGGTTTTGTAAGTTCTAAAATATTTATAATAGTTGGTTAGTTGGTTTTTTGATAATATATAATATGAATTATAAAGAAACCCAAGGACGATTGCTATTAGTAAAATAGTGAGTACGATTACTAGAGTGACAATTCTTAGCGCGCTTGAAAAATTATAAAAATCTATTTCCATATATTTTATCGCAAAATATCCACCAAAGAAAATAATGAAAAAAAATATTAAATAAACTACACTAAATCTAGCAACATTTTTCTTTTGTTGGAGAGTGATAATAAGGTCTTGACCTTCATTTTTAATTGTAAACCTTTCAATAGTTTGCATACACATATATTAAACACATTTTCGTATTATGTTTTTGCATATTACAGTGCTTCATTTTTACAATCATAGCTAAATTATTTTCAGGCGATTATATTTTATTACAACCAATCAGCACTTATTATTATAATTTCAATTGATTTCTTTTATTATAACATCGGAAAATTTATCTGCGAAACTTCCAATGCCACCATCTTCCTTAAACATAATTCTAATTTTTTTGTTTTGATTTATGTCCAATTCTTTTAGTGAAACCTTAAATTCAATTAAGTTTTGATCTATTGATATATAATCCGATTTATCTTCCGAGTTTTTATCAATTCTCTTATCAAAATCGAATGGTAATAAATCCAGCCGGTAACCAACTGAGTAAAAATAATCTTGATTTGTTGATACATACAATATTAGCTCTTTATTGAATCCTTTATTTTTTGTAAAAATTTCTTCTTCGCCAGTATTTTCATTGTTATCAGTATCAATTAAAAATTTTCCAATTGAACCTCCCATATTCTTATTTTTTCTATTTAGATTAAAGTAATGTTCTAAATTATCTGCAAGTTCAATTAAAAAATATGCAAAATTATCATCAGAAGTTATTTTTATAGAAGTAATGTCATATTGATATGATTTTCCTGTTTTGATAAAATTACCAAATTCATCCATATGACCATCTGTTTTGTCTATATACTCATTAATGTCTCCTTTTTCTTCTGAAATGAATATCGGGATATTTTCCCAATCTATACTCTTACTAATTTCATTAGAAGTATTATTTATTATTGAGATATCCGAATCATTTATTGGAGTATTCTTTATGTTTTCAAAATCTTTATCATTTTTGGAAGGCATATTTTCTGGATTGGAAGAACAACCAACGATTATTAATAGATTTGCTAATAAAATAATTAACATTGTTATAATTTTTTTCATTGTAATATTTTTTTAAAAAATTATTTAGTATTTTCTTATACCATCATATTTTAATATGATTATATAAAACTTATTTTTTTGATTTTATTTTTCCTACCATAAATCCAATTAAAGTAAAAATTAAAATAAAAATGATAATTGTAATAATGTAACCAAAAAAATCACCAACTGAACAAAACGAGCTTTTCCAACTGCATCCACCGACCCCAAAAATACGTAGTATCATTCCTATTATTCCAAAGACAAAAAACGGATCATTATTCATAGACCAAAAAAATGGCCTAAGGATGGATCCGGTTAATCCTATTAAGCCCCCAACGATAGCTCCTTTTGAAGTATAGCTTAATTCTTGCCAGCGCATAATTTTTTATTGAAATTTAATGTTTATTTCTTTTTTTCACATGGCGGGCAATTTTTGGGTTCGTTGTGGGTGTATGAATATAGAAAAAGAGCTTGAGAAGCGAAGACTTTGAGGATCTCGATGTTTTTCGGATTACTTTCTTCTTTTTCATCGAATCCGCAAATAATCAGATAACTCTTAATGTTGTTTATTTTTTGATTAGAAGAAACAATCAGACAATCATTATCTTTTTTCACATTCATATTATCACTCATTTCAACTAGAGCACTGTTTTTTATTGGTTGCCCACTATTTTCTGAGCGAAATTCTTGTTTAGTTTTTATATTTTTCATATCAACAAAACGAAGTGAAGCAAAATCAGATTTCAAAAGAAAGCTGGTGGCGCTCACGATTGATTGATAAGTTTCTTTTTCATGAGCCTTGCTAAGCGTTGATCGATCAGAAAGTCCAAGAGCGGTGTTCATCAAAAGATCCATTTTACGATTTACTTCGCCGATATAACTGTATGATTCAACTAAATCCTTGACAGTTTGTTCAATTTTTTTCTTGTCTTTTTCCTTTTCTTTTTTATGAGAAATCAGCTGTTGTTCATTTTTTATGAAAATTGCAAAGGCCATTGCGCCCATAAAAAAAATCAAGATTTCTTCAAATCTTGTTTCTGAAATTAGATAAAAGTTTGTACGGACGATATCGGGCACAAGAACAGTTATTATAAAGATGATAAGAAAAATCCAATACATAAATTATTTTAGTTGAGTTCTATTGGCAACTTTTCTTTCGGAAAAAATAAAAATATATAAAATTTCCAAAATAGCTAAAGTGTTCACAAGCAGAAGGATGACAAACCAAATACTGTCTCCCCTTCGAGCTGATTTCCAAAGGGCAAAACCTTTCCAAGGTAATGTCCAAATAACCGCGATGATTATAATTAAAATTTCTGAATTGATATTAAGCATTGGATTAATTTTTTTTATTTAATAAGGCGAGAATTTTGTCTATTTTTTCTTTTTCCAAATAATCTAGTTGCAATTTAATTTCGGCAATTTCTCTTTCTGCTTTTCTGTCAGTCGCTAGGTCAATTTCTTCTTTTTTTCGATCACGTTCCATTTCTCTGTTTTCACTCATTAAAATTATCGGCGCGGTGTAGGCGGCTTGGAAGCTAAGCATTAGATTTAGCAAAATGAATGGATAGGGATCCCAATGATTTATCCAAGCAGTGACGTTTAAAATTATCCAGATGGTAAGAATTATACTTTGGATGATTATAAATTTCCAACTACCGACAATTTTAGTAATTCTGTCAGCAGCACGTTGTCCTAATGTTGATTTTTCTTTTGGCATATTTTTACTATAACATAATTAAGAAAATTAGTGCAATAGCTCTGAAAGCTTATTTTTAAGCATTTCAATTTCTTCAAAATTATGAATAGAAACCGGGATAATCTCGCCCTTAATTTTCGTTTTTAATTTTTTTGTTATTTTAGCCAAATCCTTCAGAGAAACTAAATCACTCTTAGTGAGAAGAGCGAGTTCTTTTTTCTCAAGAAGTTCTGGATTATATTTTTCAAGTTCTTTTCGAATTATTTTATAATCTTTCAAAATATCTTGTGATTCCAAAGACAGACAATGGGCAAGTATTTTTGTTCTTTGGATATGGCGCAGAAATTTTATCCCTAAACCTTTGCCGGTTGAAGCGCCTTCAATAAGTCCTGGGATATCAGCAATTATAAAATCATCAAATACGCCCAGATTTGGCTCAAGTGTAGTGAAATGATAGGCGGCCACTTTAGCGTGAGCAGAGGTGATTTCATTAAGCAGAGATGATTTTCCGGCGCTAGGCAGACCAATTAGCCCGATATCAGCGATAAGGCGAAGCTCTAGGGAAAACTCAGCTTTTTGTCCAGGCTTTCCTTCCTTGAATTCTTCAGGAGATGTGTTGGTCGAAGAACGAAAAAAGAAATTCCCTTGTCCGCCAGTTCCACCCCTAACCGCAAGAATTTTTTCTCCAACTTTCGTAATTTCAATACTTTCATTGGTGTCGATTTTTTTAATGACGGTTCCAATAGGCACAGTTAAAAATAGATCCTTTCCATTTGGTCCATCAGATCGATTAGATCTTCCTCTGGCTCCATCTTGGGCATAATGTTCTTTGAGATGGCGATACTTATTCAAAGCAAAAATATCAGATACGCCTTCAAAATAGACTGATCCGCCATTACCACCTTTTCCACCAGTCGGCCCCAGAGACATCAAAACTTTGTCAAAAGCCACGACTCCGTCGCCTCCTTTACCAGCTTCAACTTTGATTTTAGCTTCATCAGTGAGCATATTTACGAAAATACGAATTAAGCGAAAATACGAATAAAATTCTTAATATTCGTCTAAGTATTATAATGTATATTTATTTATTAGTAAAGGGAAAATATGGCTTTATACTTACTACCTAATACTTTCTATTTGCCTCGTCGGCAAGCAGGCTTTTTTGGTACGGGATCATATCCACCGTCATTCCAAGGATGGCAACGAATGATTCTTTTGATTCCAAGAAAGCCACCCCTGACCACTCCGAAGCGGTCGATGGCTTCGTAGGTATATTGGCTACAAGATGGATGAAAACGGCAATAGCGCTCAGAAGTGACGTGAGATAGCCAGCTATGATCAAGAGAGAGTGTTTTTTGGTAAAGTCGGATTAAAAATAAAATTGTCTTTTTCATATTTAATTTATTTAGCTCTTTGTCAATAATTATATTTACTGGTATAATTTATCTATAATAGTTTATTCTAATACTTCTACTGCAAATCTACAAATCTTTTACAAATATACAAATAGAATTCTAATTTGTAAATTCGTAGTCGATTTGTAAATTCGTAGGTTAAAATTTATGGAAACAGTCAAATGTAATGATTTGGTTTGGCATTATTTCAAAGAACCTAATGCGGATGATGTGCTGAAAATTCAAAAAAAATATAATCTGCACCCACTCATTATTGAAGAATTTTCCACGCCGACTTTGCGTCCCAAAGCGACGCAATATGATAATTGTCTTTTTTTATCTATCCACATTCCCCTTTTTGACACTGAAGACAAAACTACTTATCCGGCGGAAATCGATATAGTTCTATGTGAAAATGTTCTAATCACTTCGCATGATCGAGATATCTTTCAACTTACCGACTTTTTTAATGAATTGAAAAGCGATAAGACCAAAAGAGAAATTTATATGAATCAGTCTCCTGGTGCATTGTTACGCTATATAATCGAAATGCTCCTTGAAACTTGTTTTCCAAAACTCGATCATATTTCCAACAAATTAGACTATGTAGAAAAAGAAATTTTTGCCGGCCACGAAAAAGAAATGGTTTTTGAAATTTCCTTGGTCAAAAGAGATATTTTAAATTTCCGTCGTACAATGAAACCGCAACGTAGCGTTTTTGAATCCTTGGCACAAAAAGATTTCAAGTTAATCGAACCAGCCCTAAAACCATACTATCAAGATTTGATTGGAACCAATATTCGTATTTGGAATAACTTGGAAAGCGCTAAGGAAACCATTGAATCATTAGAAGAAACGAATAATTCCCTGCTTTCTAACAAGCTGGACATGACCATGAAGGTGCTCACAATTTTTTCCGCCGTGATGCTTCCGATGACGGTTTATTCCAATATTCTCGCTATGAGCGCTGACATTCCTTTTGGAAAAAATCCGCATGCTTTTTGGATTCATCTCTCGATTATGCTTTTTCTCTCCGCAATAACTATCTCAATTTTTAAGATGAGAAAATGGTTATAAATTACGAAAATACTAATCTAGCGAAAATACGAATTCGTACTTTCGTTTAATTCGTAAGTTCGTAAATTTAAAAAAATGCTTAAACTCTACAACACTCTAACCAAACAAAAAGAAGAATTCAAATCAATCAACCCCGGCAAAGTTGGGATGTATTCGTGCGGACCGACCGTTTATGACTATATTCATATTGGAAATATTCGAGCTTATCTCAATGCGGATATTTTGAGAAGATATTTAGTTTATTTGGGTTATGAAGTGCGGCATATAAAAAACATTACTGATGTCGGACATTTGACCCAGGATGATATTGCTCAGGGCGACTCTGGTGACGACAAGATTACCAAAAAAGCTCTTAGTGAGAAAAAAACACCAGAAGAAATAGCGCGTTTTTTTGAAGAAAAGTTCAAAGAAGTGGAAAAAGAAATGAATATTTTGCCAGCGCACTATTTCCCTCGAGCCACTGCGCATGTTCCACAGATGATAAGGATAATTTCAGGACTCATCGAAAAGGACTATGCCTATGAGAAAAATGGCAACGTATTTTTTGATGTGACAAAATTTGATGATTATGGAAAGCTTTCTGGAAATACACTTTCTAATTTGAAAGTCGGAGCGCGCCTTGAAGAGCATCCAGATAAGAGAAATCCGTGGGATTTTGCATTGTGGCTCAAAGCTTCTAAGGAACATTTGATGAAATGGGAAAGTCCTTGGGGAGTTGGTTATCCTGGTTGGCACATTGAATGCTCGGCAATGAGTACTGAATATTTGGGAGACACGCTCGACATTCACACTGGCGGAGAGGATAATATCTTTCCTCATCATGAAGCAGAAATTGCTCAAAGTGAATGTTTTAGTGAGAAAAAATTTGTAAATTTTTGGGTGCATAATCGTCTTCTTTTGGTAGACGGAAAAAAGATGTCAAAATCAAAAGGCAATTTTTATATTCTTAAAGATATTTTGGAAAAAGGACATAGCGCAATGGAATTGCGCCTACTTTTTCTTTCTTCGCACTATCGCAGTCAAATGAATTTTACTTGGGAGTCGGTTGCGCAAGCGAAAAATAATTTGCAAAAGATTACGGATTGGGTGGGTAGCTTGAAAAATTTTTCTAATGATGTTGAAAAAGATGTTTCTCAAAAAATCGATTTTTCTCATATCTATCAAAGACGTTTTGAAGAAGCGATGGATGATGATCTTAATACTCCCCTCGCCCTTTCAGTTTTATATGAACTTATAACAGAAACGAATAAGCTAATGACGGAAAATAAATTACGCATAGAAACAACTGAAAATATTTTGAAATTTTGGGAAAGAATAAACAAGGTTTTTGGATTGATAATCACGGAAAACAAAATTGAAATTCCAGAAAATATCTTACAACTTGCCGAGGAGAGAAAGCAAGCTCGTATCAGCGGAAATTTTGTTTTGTCAGATGAATTGCGGAAAAAAATTGAAGAAGGTGGTTATGTGGTTGAAGATTTAAAAGATAATAATTATTTAATTAAAAAATAAAATCATGACTGATGACTGTATAAAAAAATGTCTCATAAAAGACATTGAGAAAAATGCTTGTGCTTGTGATGCTCACAGAACAGCTGAAGACAAGGTGGAGGACTTGAAAGAAGCTATTGTGGCTTTGGGATATAAAGTAGAAGATACTCCGGAGGGAGATATAAAGATATCAGAGTAGAAAATAGTTATTTGGAAATTAGAAAGTAGTTCAGGAAATTGGAAAACAGAAAAAAAGAAATTTTCCATTTACAAATTTCTTTTTTCTTGAACTGATTTCCTTTTTCTTTTTAACCAATTTCATTTTATGAATAACTTCTGGTTCAAAATAAAACATCCTATTCTAGCTCTAGCGCCGATGGCTGGCATAACAGATAGTGCTTTCCGTCAAATTTGCCGGCGATATGGTGCAGATGTGGTATATTCGGAAATGGCGAGCGTGAGCGCGCTATATTTTCACCCTGTTAAGTATTTTTCGTTTACGAAAAATAATTTTGTAGATCAAAATTTACTTAACAGGGTAAAACCGCAAAAAACCCTAGAATTAGTTAAATTTGAAAAAGCCGAACGACCATATATCGTGCAACTTTTTGGCAAAGATCCGGCGCATTTTGCTAAGGCTACAAAAATAATCTCGGAAAAAGTAAAACCAGATGGAATTGATATTAATTTTGGTTGTCCTGCTAAAAAAGTTTTTGGTCATGGTTCAGGTTGTGCCCTAATGATGCAAAAAGAATTGGCCCGCGAAATTATTTCGGCAGTTTGTGAGAATACTAATTTGCCAGTTTCGATAAAGATTCGCGCTGGCGTCAAGGATGCGACCGCCTTGGAATTTGTCAGATATACAGCCGATCTCCCCTACTCGGCCATTATGATTCACGGTCGAACGTATGAGGGTGGATTTTCCGGACCGCTTGATTTTAAGCTTGTTGAAAAAATCAAGAAAATGTTTCCGGAAAAAATAGTTTTGGCGAACGGCGGAATAAATTCAGCCGAGGATGGTGTGAAAATTTTAAAAGACCATCCCCTTCTGGACGGCCTCGGAATTGCTCGTGGCGCTTGGGGTAGGCCGTGGATATTTGAAGAGATAAAGGATTTATTGTCTTGCGCAGAGACGAGGCACTGCCTCGTCTCTACAACGGCAAATTACGATTTTAAAAAGATTCACCTTGTTAAGTATTTTTCGATTACGAAAAATAATTTTGCAGAGCAAAATTTACTTAACAGGGTAAAAAAAATCATGCTTCTTCACGCAAAATTAATTCACAAAGACAAGGGTCAACACGGACTTTTTGAAATTCGAAAGCATATGAGTTGGTACGTAAAAGGTTTCCCGGGCGCTTCAGAACTAAGGAGAAAGTTGGTTTTAGCGGAAAGTGTGGAGGAAATAAAGGAAATTCTCAATCAGAACCACTGATTATCACTGAGCCCACATGATTTCACTGAATGTTTTTTTGTATTACAGTATACTGTAATACTGTAGTAATATAATAATAGTTTATTTTTTTGTTAAGTAACATGTTACTTAACAAAATTTACTTGTAAATAAAAAAGGAGCGGGCATTTGCAAATACAAATGCGCGCTCCTGTTAGAGTTAATGATATTGCTCTGTCTTTATCGTAGGTTTAAAACTGCGGAGAAATGCATTCCTCCAATTCTTCTTTAATATATTTCGGAATGGGATAGTCCTTCATTCCAAGGAATCTAAGCTCCTCCAATGAAAGAAGGATGATTTCGGCTAAAAAATAGTCCGAGGTGTCTCTGATAGAGGTAAGAGTGCTTATGTTCTTTTCTCGTTCTGTAAAAAGCACCTTCCAATCCGACAAAATTTTAATGGCGATTGATTTTTTCCAAGGCTTCCTTATTTTTTTGGAGAGTAATTCCGTCGCTCTCTGGGAGTTGAGAATGTCGTTTAACTTCCAGATGTAGCCGATACATATTTCCCGTGTTTTTTGATCCATTATGGACTCCTTTATTTTTTGGGTTAAAAATTTTAGATGCTGTTTATTTTTTCTATTTCTTCAGGTGTGGCTGTAGTGGCAACAACTGAAATATGATCAGTGCTTTTCCTTTCTATCTTTGCAATGACCCAAATAGCATTAGTGACGCCTTCTATCTCAACAATAGCGACCATTACAGGCTTGGTAACTGGGACATTTAAAATAGCATCTTTACCGTTGCTCAATTTGAAATTAATTGATGCGTGTTCGGGAAAACTTCCAGTCACAGGTAAGCCGTTTGGACCAATATTCAAATCTTTATAGGGTATTCCTTCAAAAAACTGTGAACCTTCAACGCAAGTTAATGTTTGATCGCCAGTATAAATTGATTCAATGTAGATAGTATAATAGACCTGTTGCTTTTTAAACAACAATGTTAAAATTTAGACAGAGTTAAAAAATAAAAATACAACCAAATAATATGTTCAACATCGAACGAGCATTAGCTAACAAACGCTTAATGCTGGCTA
>JBAQNP010000038.1:0-34563 GCA_049303905.1 Candidatus Moraniibacteriota bacterium | reverse complement strand
GAGTTAAAAAGAAATATTCATGCGTTTATGAAATCGATTCAAAGAAGACCTCAAAAGATACAAGCCTACTTCAAAGCACAAAGTGTTAGATATGCTTTGGAGTAGAATTGCTCGGCTGGTTAATAACTCAAAAATTTCTGATTTTAATTCACCTATATACGCCCTAGTATTTTCATTAACATCCTCTGGTTTGTTGGCAATTTGATTTGGTTCACACTCAAAAACAACTGGGGCGTCTTTTTGGATGTGCGGTTTTCTTTGTTCTTGAATTTCTTTAATCCTTGGATCTCTGTCATAGCCAAAGCCTTGAATTTTATTATCTATTTCATAAAGAAAAACTAATTCTTCCTTGGTTAATTTTTGATTAGATTTGGTTTTCTTTTCAATTTCAGTGAGCTGTTTCATATTTTCAGTTTTCTTTTCATATTCTTTACCATCAGGAAATTCTGTCAGCTTTTCCTTGACTATATCATTCACATAAGGATCCAAATTTTGTTCATGAGCGATACCTCGCACTTCGGAAATTTTTCCTTTTTGCATTCGAATGGCCACTCGAGGAATGGTTGGTTTTTTGTTTTCATCATATGAATAATAAACATAGAAATCCCCGTTCTTAAGTTGAGCTTTTGCAGTTGATTCTCCGGCTGTGCACCAACCAGTGCCGTGACCCTGAAGAGATTCCACCAACGGCAAATGATTTGAACCTTGTTCATATTTTTTCCACTCACCCTCCGTGTTAGCTAGCAATTCTTTGGAAGCTGGTGTCACTTTCTCAATCGCCCAAGCATAAAGCTTGGCAAAGTTTTCTCCTTGAAGAAATTTTTCAAATTCTTTTTTTTCTTCTTCATCTTTAAAATCAAAGCCTATTTCTTCTTTTTTATATTTCTTTTCAACTGCATCCAAAACATAGGCCAAGGCTTCGCGATCTAGATCAGGAAAAGGTTTTGTGGTACCTTTGGATCTTTTGGTAAATTGCTTTTTTTCCTTGTCGTATTCTCCTATTCCCAAAACACTTCTAAAAGACCAGTATTTCAACCAGTCCGAATATGGGACTTCTTGCTTATCAGCAGAAGTGAGATAATTTATCCAATTATCCAGTGAACTTCTTTGGTCAGAAATTATCACTTCCGTATGCTGATTCCTTATCTCGTCTGTAATTTCAATGTCACCATAACCTTGTTCTCTAGCAATTCTTTTTTGATTTTCAAAAAAACCTTCTGGGATATCTTGAGGCTTAATGACAAATTTATCATAAAGAGTAGGTTTTAGAAGATTTAAATTCCGCTCCCTTCTATCTTCATTAGGATGCCCTTTTCTCTTTGTAGGATTAAGAATATTTTCTAACCGATTAAGATAATTTTGAATTTGGTCATCTGGATTGTTGGGAATTTTTTCATCAGAATGCTTTGTCGCCGCTTTGACTTCTTTGGAATTATGCAGATTATATTTTTGTTTGAGAAAGTTGGGGTTTTCCATAAGTTTAATATCAAAAAGTATTTTATTTTTTTACCTCCTACTTTTTATCATCAAATCCAATTATTTTCATTTCTTCTCCCTTAAAATCCGTTTTCATAAATCCGGCAATTACTTTAAAAATAATTTTGAAATTATTGTCATATTTCTTTTCCATTTTTTCTATTTTTTCCTTAAGCTCTTTGTTAGTAGCTAAAAGCCGTCGCATTTTGGTAAAAGTGCGCATAATTTGGATATTAACCTGTATAGCCCTGTCGCTTTTCAAAACAGAGGAGAGCATAGAAACGCCTTGTTCAGTAAAAACATAAGGCTTGTAACGTCGTCCGCCATAACTTGAGGTTCCATTTTGGAATCTCAAGTTAGCTTTGTTTTTTGAGGTCATAATCCGCAAATCAGAACCTTGCTCCACATCGCCATTTTGAAACCTTGAAAAAATATCCGCCTCCTTATCATTAAGTTGAAACATAAAATCAGCCGGAAAGCGTTTTGCATTTCGCTTGACTGCCTTATTTAAATTTCCTGTTGTAACCCCATAAAGCTCCGCCAGATCATTATCAAGCATAACTTTCTCGCCTCTTATAAAATATATTTTTCCGATTATTCTTGTATCTGGAATTATTGATATTTGCTTTGGCATAATTTTATTCTTACTTATTCGCTCTTTCCAATAAACTCCGCCATTTCCACTAAGCGATTGGAATACCCCCATTCATTGTCATACCAACCTACAACCTTCACTAAATTTCCATTAGCCATTGTGAGAGGAAGATCAACGATGGCGCTATTTGGATTACCTTTAAAATCCATTGAAACTAATTCTTCTTTGCTTACTGATAAAATATTTTTTAGTCCATTTTTGGAAGCATCCTCAAAAGCTTGGTTGATTTCTTTTACTGTCGCTTCATTTTTCAAAATACCCACAAAATCAGTGACTGAAACCACTGGAGTTGGTACTCGCATAGAAATTCCATCTAATTTCCCCTCCATACTTTTTATAGCCTTCGCCACAGTTTTTGCCGCACCAGTTGTGGTTGGGATTATATTTTGTCCGGCAGATCTAGCTTCACGTAAATCTTTGCTCGGCAGATCCAAAATGCGCTGGCTATTTGTGTATGAATGCACGGTTGTCAAAAAACCTTTTTCCACTCCAAAATTTTCATCCAACACCTTTATCATTGGCGACAAACAATTGGTAGTACAAGAGCCATTAGAAATAATGGTTTCATTTTTATATTCATTTTCATTTACTCCTAAAAGATAAACTGGCGTATCATCTTTAGCTGGGGCTGAAAGAATAACTTTTTTTGCTCCCGCATCAATATGCTTTTGAGCTTTTTCTTTGCTGTTAAAAACTCCACTGCACTCCAAAACTACATCAACTCCTAAATCTCCCCAAGGCAAATTTACTGGATCCATTTCCATAAAATATTTTATCCTTGTGCCATCGATTATTAGTTCTGAGTTTTTTTCATCTACTACCACTTCCTTGCCATAGATTCCATAACTTGAATCATATTTCAAAAGATGCGCCGCAGTTTTGATATCCGTCAAATCATTTATCGCCACAATTTCCACCTCATCTTTTTCAAATGCGATTTTGAAACTTGGTCGACCAATCCGACCGAAACCATTGATTGCTATCTTTGCCATTTTTGTCTGCGAATGAAATGAGCAGGAACAAAAATGAGCATCCCTGCACCAATTCGCTGTAAATAATTATATTAAATTAAAAACTAAGCCGGAGGCGACCACACACACAAAACCAATTACTATATTAAGCCTTGATTGGAATTGGTGCGGGATACTATCCACTTTTATTATACTTCAACATCCGTTATTCTCCAATTTTCTCCTGCAACTTTTTTAATGTTAAATTTCGTACCTTTAAATTCAGTGTTTTTTGCGATGCTTTCAAGTCCAAATTGCAAATTTTCCAAAGAGATATCTTCAGTGTGTTCTTCGAATCCATCGTGAGCCAAAGCGATTGTTCCAATTTCCACATTCACACTGTGAATATTCTCAAGTTTTTTTTCTTGAGCTATTATTTTCAGTTCGTCAATTATTTCTTTGGCAAGTAAGAAATCATGCATAAAATGTCTGAACCACTGATTCTCACTGATTTACACATGATTTCACTGAATTTTAATTCATGTGTAATCAGGATAATCACGTGCTAATCAGTGGTTCTGATTTATTCTTTCCACAACCCATGCACATTGCAATAGGCTCGTGCTTCGATATGCTCAGCTTCCAAGCAAAATTCTGCTGACGGTTCTTGCCCTGGTTCAAGATGTTTTCTATAAACTCGATGTTCTGTGATCACTTCAATCCATTCGATATAATGCTCGGAAATCATTGGGTGAGGAACTTTTCCTACACTCACAATCACCCCAATTGCCGTTCTTTCAATAACCGGCACATGCTTTTCCATTCCTTCATCTTGAGTTTTTTCTTGTTTAAGTTCCATCGGCTGTCCACAGCAAACTAATTCACCTACTCCGGCATGGACCATTTCCACAATGTTCCCGCAAACATTACACTTATAAATTTGATTTAACTCGGTCATAATCATGTAGCATGAAACATGTAGCATATAACAAACTACGTGCTTCATACAATATTAAATTATTAAAAAATTGTTTCATACTGCATGTTATATGTTGCATGAACTAATGCACCGCGCAACTTATACAAGGATCATAAGCTCGAATGAAAGCGCGCAATTTTCGCTCCCGCGCCTGACCCTTTAATTTTATAATCCCTGGAATATACCTGGCAATATCCTCTTCCAAGTTAGACAAAACTTGCGCCGTTGGCGTGATTATGTTCACATTTCTGATATACCCTTTAGCATCGATTTCCGTGTGATAGTAGAGCGTGCCTCTCGGAGCTTCTACAGCCGCCGCCCCCGAGCCTTCTCTGACCTCATAAGGTCTAGTGAGAACTTTTTCCAAATCGCAATGCAAAATCTGCTTCAAAAGATGCGACGACTCTTCTATGGCATGAATGACTTCTACCATTTGACATAGGATATTGTTGAAAGGATTATAATCAGGAAATTTTAATTCTAAACTGCTAAGATATCTGTGCGCTTCTGGTCGCAATTTTTTTCGGTTTAAGTTGATTCTAGCGATTGCGCCCACCATATAACTTTTTCCTTCATGCTCTACTCTTTTTATCACCTCTCTTTGTTTTTGCAATTCATGAAAATTATTTTCAAAACTACCCACCGGGATATTGAGCCCTCGATTAGAAATGATATCTCCGTCATAAATGGCATATTTTGAAGGAGCTGAAAGACAAACATATTCTGTTTCTCGAGAAAATTCTGGCAGTTTTATTTTCTTGAAAAAATTCCCTAACGCTATCGCATCTTGCAAAATTTCGCTAGAAGAAAAAACTAATTTTCTGAGCTCTTCGCTATCTGGTATTCTTTTAAATCCTCCAACTTCATTGGTAAGTGGATGGATCACTCGTCCTCCAATCACTCTCACAATTTCCATTCCATATTCACGAATCCGCATAGCTATTTTTGTTTCTTTGGGATATTTTTCCACCAATTTCAAATCATTATCCATATTCAAAAAATCTGCCAAAGACAAAAAGAAAAGATGCAAAGCATGTGAATGGATAATTTGCCCAAGCTCCATAATTTCACGAAGTTTTTTTGTTTCTTCACTCACAATTATTCCAAAAGCATTTTCAATAGATTTTATCGCTGTTATATTATGCACTACCGGGCAAATTCCACAAATCCTTTGTGCCACTACCGGCATATCTTTATAATGTCGCCCAATTAAAACGCCTTCGATAAGGCGGATTCCTTCTTGTATTTCCAATTTAGAAGACTTAACATCACCCTGAAGAACACTTGCCATAAATCCGGCATGCCCTTCCATCTTTGCAATGTGGTTAATCTTAATTTGCATAAATTTTATTTACGAAAGTACTAATCTGGCGAAATTACTAATTCGTATTTTCGTTTAATTCGTATTTTCGTAAATGCTTATATCATCTTAACACTCCTCTCCTCAATATCATCCCTAAGGCCATAGATTTCTGAAATATTTTCGAATTCTTCATCAGTCATCATACTTTTTAGTGTGGCGCGCATCGCTGAAATATTCCCATTTGGACGCAGTCCCCGACAACCCTGACACATCATTCCCGCACTTGGACAAACGGCATTGCAACCACCCAAAATCATCGGACCAAAACATGGCTTCTTATCGAGAAGTAAACATCGATTCCCGGCTTTTTTACATTCCACACAAACTGGCTGATCAGGAATAGTTGGAATTTTACCCTGCCTCTTCGGCAGACAAGCCATCAAAAGATCCGGCATATATTTTAAAAATTCTTCAGCGTTTATTGGGCATCCTGGAAAAACAAAATCCACCTTCACAAAATTATCAATTTCCTTGATCTCTGGATTAGAAATTCCTTGGATATATTTATAGACATGCTTTATGGTATTAACTTTTTCATTATAGTTTTTTATTTCTGGCACACCACCCATAGCGGCACAATTGCCGAGTGCCACCAAAAGTTTGCTCCTTTTTCTAGCATTTTTTAAAGTTTTTATATTGTCTTTTGTCACAGGATTACCTTCTACTAAAATCAAATCCAGTTTTCCGCCCTTGTCCTCTTCATCTTCAATCAAACGAAAATCAATCATCTCTATAGAATTAGCAAAATCCAGAAATTTTTGACCCAAATCCAAAAGCGCAAACTGGCAACCCTCACAAGAAGTCAAACTAACAATCGCTACTTTAGGTTTCCTAATTTTCCTGATTTTTTCTTTTTTATCTTTAGCGACATTACGAACCTTTATTTTGATTTTTTTTTCTAGCATGCTTTATTATTAATCCTTACGGCAAATCCAAACTCACCTGATCCCCGGTAGTAAGTGTTCCGACACTTGTCCCGGTGGAGAATTCAGTGGAATCGTCGTGAGTTAAGGAAGTGGTTTCTGAAATAATGGAAACGCTATCTCCGGTGGATACACTTGAATCTACCGCACTATACTGAGCCCAACCAGTTTGATCGGTTGTGTGTTGAGCAGTATTAGAAGTTAGAGAACTCCATGTTTCTTGCACCCAACCATAAGTAGCCGCTTTGGCAATATAATTTTGATAGACAAAAATACTAACCAGAGCGATTAGAAAAAAGCTTGATAGAATAACAATTTTTCTTTTATTGATTTTCATATTTTTTTACATTTATTTTTTACCTCTAAATTATACCATATATTTTTCCATTGACAAAGCAACATTATCCATACACAATAACTTTAGCATTGTCATTCCCGTGAAAACGGGAATCCAGTCTTAAATCATTAAATTTTTACACTAGATCCCCGCAGGAGTTTATGCTCGCGAAGCGGGTGTGAGGATGACAAGAATTAATTTTATGCCACTAAAAATTGGAATCGTTGGACTACCAAACGTCGGAAAATCTACTCTCTTTAAGGCTCTCACTAAAAACCCGGTGGATATTCAAAATTATCCCTTTTGCACAATCGAACCCAATGTTGGAATTGTGAAAGTACCAGACATTCGTTTGGAAAAATTGGCCAAAATGTCTAACTCAGCCAAAATTATCCCCACCGTTATCGAATTTGTTGATATTGCAGGCCTTGTCAAAGGCGCCTCAACCGGCGAAGGACTGGGAAATAAATTTCTCGCCAACATTCGCGAAGTGGATGCCATCGTGCAAGTTGTACGAGATTTTCAAAATTCCGATATCATTCATGTGCACAATCAAATCAATCCACAGGAAGATATTGAGATAATCAACACCGAACTCATCATCGCCGATTTAGAAACCGTCAAAAAAGTTCAAGTGAGAATCGAAAAAGATGCCCGCGGAAACAAAAAAGGTGCATCAGAGCAACTAATGATTTTGCAAAAAATTAGAAAAAATCTGGAGGAAGGAAAATTAGCTAATGAAACCGCCTTGGATTTATCTGACGAAAACACAGAGCTTATTGTTCGCGAACTTTCCCTACTAACTATGAAACCCTTCCTCTATGCTTATAATGTTTCCGATATCAACCAAAAACTTGCTGATGACTTGGAAAAAAGAAACCATGTCAAACTGGATATCAAAATTGAAGAAGAACTTTTAGAGATGACAGCTGAAGAAGCAAAAGAGTTAGAAATAAAATCTAATTTGGATCAACTTATTCTCAAGGCCTATGAAATTCTTGGTCTTGTTACTTTTCTCACTACAGGAGAAGATGAAACTCGCGCCTGGACAATCAGAAAAAATTCTACTGCGCCAATCGCCGGCACAGCAATTCATAATGACTTTAAGGATAAATTTATCCGCGCCGAAGTCATAGCTTGGGATGAGCTTTTGGCCGTTGGATCATGGAGCAAAGCTCGTGAAATTGGCAAACTCAGAACGGAAGGCAAAGAATATATCGTGAAAGACGGGGATGTTATTGAATTTAAAATTTAGCCTTTACGAAAGTACGAATCTAGCTAAAATACGAATAAATGCAAAAAAGGATTAGTAATTTCGCTTAATTCGTATTTTCGTAAATTAGTGTTGACTAATTTATCTTCCAGTGCTATCCTACATTTAATCAAAAAAGTCCCATAGCTTTCTCGCTTGTCCCGCCGTAGCTCGAAAGAGCAAAGGCGGACCCTACGATGAGATAAGAAAACTACCTTCCGTCAAGGACTTTCTTTGAGCGGATTTTTATTAACTAATAACAGGAAACACGCGACACGAAACAGTTAGATTATTCTTGTTTCATGTTTCATGTTTCATGTTTCATGGCTTATGATCTATGAAATTTTCTATCTAGTTGGGGCTTCAAAAGAGTCCGAGTTGGATAACATCAAAAAGGAAGTCGAAAAGACAGTAGTTGACTTAGGCGGAGTTTTCTTGGAAAAAGAAACTCTGGAAAAAAGACGTTTGTCCTATATGGTCAAAAAGGAAAATCACGGAATTTATATCGCCCGCAGATTTGAACTGGAAAGCACTGAAAACTTGCAAGAGATTATCGCCAAATTAAATCTCAACGGGAACATCTTGCGCTATATTATGAGTAAGGCTGACGAACTACCTGCTCTACAATCAAAAGAAGAAAGAATGAATGAAACTGCCAAAAAAGAATCCAACCAAAAAATGCGAGAAGCAGCCAAGCCAGTTGCGAAAAAAGAAGAAGCACCAAAAAACATAGCGGCTGAAGAAAAAATTTCGCAGGATTCAACAGAAAAACCTGTCTCACCGACAGACGAGGAAACTGCTTCAGAAAAACTTAGTAGCGACGACATCGACAAAAAATTAGAAGAAATACTTAACATATAACATAAAACATGCAACATGAAACATACAATTTTCAAGATTAATTCTATCTAAAAATTGTTACCTGTTACATGCTACATGCTCCATGAATTTATGAATCTAAACAAAGTCATGCTAGTCGGACGACTCACTCGAGACGTTGAAGTGAGAAACACTGCCACTGGACAAACAGTTGCAGCCATAAGTATCGCTACAAACAGATTTTGGAAAGACAAAAGCGGTCAACGCCAAGAGCAAACTGAATTTCATAACGTTGTGCTTTGGGGACGACTCGCGGAAATCGCCGGTCAATACCTTTCCAAAGGACAAGAAGCTTATATCGAAGGCCGACTCCAAACTAGAAAATATACCGCCAAAGATGGCACTGAAAGACGCACCACTGAAATTGTAGCTGAAAATATGCAGCTTGGTTCGCGCGCTCAAGGCGCCAGCGCTCCAGCCTCTAGCTATAACAATCCTGCTCCAGCTAAACCAGCAACACCGCAACAAGAAGCTCCCGCCGAAGAAATTCCTACCATCAATTTAGATGAAGAAGAAAATGAAGTAAGAATTGAAGATGTACCCTTTTAATAAACATTTACGAACTACGAAAATAACTAACTACGAAAAATTTTAAAATCCCTTTCGTACTTTAGTATTTAGTATTAATTTCGTATTTCGTAAAACAATATTTATGAACAACAACGAAGTAATTGAAAAAAAGATCTGCCATTTTTGTCAGAACAAAATGGATAAAATTGACTTTAAGGATTCCTATCTTTTGCGTCGCTTTATGAATTCTCAAGGAAAAATTTATCCGCCAAAACGACACGGAACTTGCGCTCGTCATCAGCGCTCACTTGCTAATGCAATAAAAAAAGCGCGAACTATGGCTCTTGTGCCATTTGTCGCGAGATAAATCATTTACGAAAATACGAATCGAACGAAAGTACGAATTAGTAATTTCGCCAGATTAGTATTTTCGTAAATTAATAACCTTAATTAGCACATAAATTATGCTCAATATCAATGAAATAAAAACCGGAACAAATATCATTCAAAACGGTACTCCTTATGTTGTGCTTTATCACGAACATTCAAAGATGGGACGCGCCGGCTCGGTACTGCGCACCCGTCTCAAAAATCTTGCCAATGGAGCAGTTTTGGAAAAAACTTTTCAAGGAGCAGAGTCAGTAGAAGAAGCTGATGTTTCCAAAAGCAAAGCGCAATATACCTATAAGGAAAATGACAGCTATAATTTTATGGATAATGAGTCCTACGAACAATTCACTCTTTCCAAAGAGGCACTAGGAGACAATATCAACTATCTCAAAGAAGGCACGGAAGTTTCCATTTTGAATTTCAATGGCAATCCAATCAACATTGAACTTCCAGTCAAAATAACCTTGCGCGTGATTGAAGCGCCACCAGGAGTAAAGGGCAACACCGTTTCCACTGGAGGAAAAATGGTGACTCTCGAAACCGGCATCAAAGTCTCTACTCCTCTTTTTGTGAAAGAAGGCGATGACATTATCATCAACACTGAACGAGGCGAATACGTTTCCAGAGCCTAGACAAAAAGTTTATTTTCTTATTACAATTTTATAAAATTAAAAAAATCTGAATTTTAAATTCAGATTTTTTTGAAGTTTCTATCGGGGATTATTTTTACAATAATCCGACTGTATTAAAAAGTGTGATGGTGAGAACTGGCACTAGGGCCACAAGGATTGCGAAATTCATTTCATTCGCTTCTAATTCCTCCATTTCCCGCTTTTCACATGTTGGGCATTTGCATTTTGTTTCCTCCATATTTTTGTTTTTTACCCTGTTGAATAATTTTGCTTTAGCAAAATAAAAAATTTAATAATTTTTTATTCAACAGGGTGAACCCTATTAAACTGCCTTGCCTTAGCAAAAATACCGGGCTATTTAATTAAATAATTAGATAAATAAAAAAAGCGGTGTTCACCCGCTTCCTTATTCAATATATCTATTATACATCATCTTTTGACAAAAGTCAAGCTTAAATCGTGATATTTAAAAAAGCGTTGATGGCTGTGCCGAGAAAAATTCGCAACGGAGTGGAGAAAAAGAAAATGAAAAATAAAAGAATAGCAAAACCAAATTGTTCGAGCATAGCTTGCATTTCAATTCTGATGGGGAAAATAGTAAACAAAACTTTGGAGCCGTCCATTGGCGGAATAGGAAGCAAATTGAAAAAAGCTAGAAAGACATTAATAATCACAATGATAATTAGAATTTCATAAAAGATAGTACTCACTGATCCGGAAATCAATCCAGAAACTGTTGACCATTCGTTGAAATTATTTATAATATCTTTCTTGAGATTTATCGGCAAAGCGATAAATCTAGCTGAGAGTGCCGCTATAAGAGCCACAATTAAATTTATCCCTGGACCAGCCAGGGCCACTATCATTGGTCCCCATTTTTGATTTTTGAGATTATATGGATTATATGGCACTGGCTTAGCCCAACCAAAAGCAAACCCGAAAGAAAGATACATAAAAAGCGGAGCAAAAAACGAGCCCACCATGTCTAAATGTTTCAAAGGATTTGCTGTGAGTCGTCCGGCATATTTAGCTGTTGTGTCTCCAAGATACAATGCCGCTAGCCCATGAGCTACTTCGTGGATAATCACGCTATAGAGCAGTATAGAGATATAAAAACCAACTAAGACTATTTCATTTAACATGCTAATTTTGTCTGCGAACGCAGTGAGCAGGAACAAAATTAAGCACCCCTGCACCAGTTCGAAGAATTTACTAAATTTTATTGCAAAGTAAAGCCGTTAGGCGACCACGTACAACCAACCTAATACTACCTTAAATCTATATTGGAACTGGTGCGGGGTTAAAACATCTTTCCCTTGCTTTTATTACCCTTATATGCTACATTATATCTTGTAATAAATCAACCTATGCATGTAGCACGCAACATGAAGCATGAAACATTTTTGTTTCATTTTTGTTTCATGTTATATGTTTCATGTTTCATGATTATGAGTAGAGTATGTGATGTTTGCGGTCGAGGTTCCCAAGTTGGAAACAAAGTTAGTCATTCCCAAGTAAAGACTCTCCGAAAATATATGATCAACTTACAAGTTAAAAAAGTTGACGGAAAATCCAAAAAAGTCTGCACTAAATGCATCAAAACCATGGCCAAATAGAAAAAATGATCTTCAAAAAAAATCCCCAATTGGGGATTTTTTATTTTTCTATGAGGTATAATTTATTCCAAAATTCCATCCATATTCACGTCATAGAGAATTTTTTCTTGTAGATGAGTATACGACATGATTTCATTTTCCTTGAACCAAATTGGAATTTCTTTTTCCGCCTCCTCCGTGTTTCCCGAAGCATGAATCAAATTGCGAATGCTCCTTTGGTCCAAGTCTGACATTTGATAAGTATCCAAAGTAAAATCACCACGAATTGTTCCCATATCAGAAGAAAGAGGTTCGGTGCTACCTGTTATCTTTCTAACTAAGGCTGTTGCTTGATTACCTTGCCAGATCATTGCAACCACAGGACCAGAACTAAGATATTTGGCATTTGCTCCCATAATTGCCCTGCCATTATCCATATTAGTTTCAAATGGAGATTTTAATCCCTTCTTTTCATAATTTTCTCGCGCTTTCCTGCCAACTTCCTCAAGCCATGCATCTCCACCAACTTCATAATAATGTTTTATAGCCATTTCTTCTGTCGGGATAGTCATTTTTGTGGCAATCAACTTCAACCCAACCCGCTCATATCTTTCAATAATTTCTCCAATTAAACTTCTTTGCACTCCGTCTGGTTTTATAATTACCAGCGTTCTTTCTTTTGATGGATGATTTTCCATAATTTTACAAATTCTAAATTTAATTAAAAACCTCTCTCAAGGTTATGAGACTATTCTAACAGACATACTTTAGTTTTGCAAGGATGAAAAAAGATATTATTCCTCAGCTTTTTCTTGTTCTTTTAGCTTCTCATAAATCTTTTTGTTTATCTCTTTCATAATTTTTGGATCAGCTTTGAGAGTAGCTTTGGCATTTTCCCGACCCACCCCAAGCTTTATCTCACCAAAATTATATGAGTTGCCTTTCTTCTCAATTACTTCAAACTTTACTCCCGTATCCAGCACATCTCCTGAAGCACTTACGCCTTCGTTATACATAATGTCAAACTCAGCTGTTTTGAAAGGTGGAGCCACTTTGTTTTTGACAATTTTTACTTTTGTGCGATTACCCACAATGTCTTCGCCTTTTTTGATCTGCGCCGATCTTCTCACTTCAATTCGCACTGACGCATAAAATTTCAAAGCATTTCCACCAGTAGTTGTTTCTGGATTGCCAAACATCACGCCAATTTTCATTCTGATTTGGTTGATAAAAATCACGGTGCAATTTGATCTGGCAATAATGGCAGTGAGCTTTCGAAGAGCCTGAGACATAAGCCGTGCTTGACGTCCCATATGCGAATCTCCCATTTCACCTTCAATTTCAGCCTTTGGCACAAGAGCCGCCACAGAGTCCACTACGATAATACTAATCTCACCAGAATTCACAAGTGTTTCAACGATATCCAAAGCTTGTTCACCATTATCCGGTTGAGAAATTAATAGATCATTAATATTCACTCCAATTCTTTTGGCATATTCTGGGTCAAGCGCATGCTCAGCATCAATAAAGGCGGCCACACCACCAGCTTTTTGTGCGTTAGCGATGATATGCAAAGTCAAAGTTGTTTTTCCAGAAGATTCTGGTCCATAAATTTCCACTACTCGGCCACGCGGAATTCCACCTATGCCCAAAGCAATGTCTAGTGAAATCGCTCCGGTTGGAATGGAAGCTACATCTACTCTTTTGACGTCTCCCAATTTCATAAGTACTCCTTCACCAAATTTTTCCCTGATCTCATCAACAACCGCGATTAACTTTTTGTCATCTTTTTCGCTTGAATCTTTCATAGACTTTTATTTAATTATTAGTTTTTAGCCCTTACGAATTACGAACATTTACAAATGTACTAATGTGAACTAAATAATTTTATTATAATTTTAATTAAATTATTCGTATTTCGTACATTCGTACCAATTCGTAATTCGTAAGGAACACTGATATCGTATCACTCCGCTATAATTTTGGCAAGAGGCTACTTTTTAGCTTTGGTGCTAACACCCTTAACTTGAGTATTTAGAGTGAAAGTCACGCCTTTTATCGCGCCAGAATCGTTGCTTAGTGCCCCCAAGTCTTGATTGTTAAACTTAACAAACGTTGCTTTACCTTTGCCGGAATTTATCACTATCTTCTCATTAGCGGAAAAATTTTGCACTGCTCCACTTAGCATTGTGCCATCAAAAACAATTTCTCCATCCGCTTCTACATTTACCCAAACTGGACCGGGATCAACCCTGACTTCAATTTTTATTTTCTTTTCTGGTAGATTTGATGCAATATTTTCTTCAGCTGAAGAAATATTAATTTCTTCTGGTTCTTTGTAGTTAGAGCGAATACTCAAGCTCTGTGTAGTTTCTTTTTTGAATTTATTTATGGATTTTACATCGATTGTGTTTAAACCTGATTGCAAAGTTAAATTTTCCTTAAACCGACCGTCATCACCCACTAGGATTGGCTGATTGTTTATATATAAAAGTGCTTCCTTGTCAGTCACTCCTTCAACATAAACTGAATTTCCTTCCACCTGGCTATTGTTTTCAGGATTTAAAATAATAAGATTTGGCGCATTAGCAAAAGAATTTATCTCCCCATACAACAAAACCAATCCGGCTAAAACTAAAACGATAATAGCTGAGATAAAAATTTTTCTCGGGGTGAAAATAAAAGGAGAAATATTGATTGGTTTTTCTTTTTGCAAATTTTCTTTCTTATTTTTTTTCAAATTAGCTCGAACTTCTTTCTCCCTTTCATAAATTCGGATAAGTATTCTTTCGTCCACTCCTAAAAAATCTGCGTAACTTCGCAGAAATCCTTTAACATAAACATCCGCTGGTAGTTTATCCCAAATACCTTCTTCTAGATATTCCAAATAGGCTGGTTGAATTTTGGTAAACCTCGAAGCTTCCGCAATCGAGGTTCGTTTGTCGCTTCGCAATTTTTTCAATTTTTCTCCCAGCGTCAATGTACCAACGCTTTTTTTAGTAAAACCATTCATAATTCATATAGCATGAAACATGTAGCATGAAACAAAAAATTAAATTTGTTTCGTGTTACATGCTTCATGCTTCATGTTGCATGATTATATCTCCCATTTATCCCTTTTCTCCTGATCAGCTACATTATTTTCATATTCAATACTACCTTCTTCGGCTACGCCATAAACCTCGCGTGGCTTGGCGCCGTCAGCTGGTCCGATTACGCCTTTTTCCTCAAGTATATCCAAAATTCTCGCCGCCCGAGCATAGCCGATTCTAAATCTTCTTTGTAAAAATGAAGCACTAGCTTTCTTTGCACGGATAATCTCTTCCTCAATTTGTTTCAAAAGGTCATCATCTTCTCCACTGCCTTCTTCCATTTTGAAATCAGTAATTTCCTTATGTGGATTTTCAATAATTTCTTTTCCCTCATCTCCCTTTTCTGTTTTGTCCTCCTTCTTTTGTGAGATGATAAATTTCACCACTTTCTTCACTTCCGATTCGCTCACAAAAACTCCTTGGATTCTTTTTGGTTTTGGAGAGCTAGCGCTCAGATAGAGCATATCTCCATTGCCCAAAAGTTTTTCTGCCCCACCCATATCCAAAATCGTTCGTGAGTCAATTTGAGTAGCAACTTGAAAAGCAATTCGGGTGGTAATATTAGCCTTAATCAGTCCTGTGATAACTTCCACAGATGGACGTTGAGTTGAAACAATAAGATGAATTCCCACGGCGCGCGCCATTTGAGCAATGCGCACAATCGCCCCTTCCACTTCTTTACCATGACTGCCCATAAGATCCGCGAGCTCATCAATCACAATAACAATATATGGCAAAACTTTCAATTCTTCCTCGATCGTTTCTTTGGTTTCTGGATCAGTGCGTTTTATCTTATAACCAGAATTTAATTTTTCTCGATATGAGATTATATCTCTTGAACCAACATCTTGAAGTAATCTGTATCGTCTTTCCATTTCTCCCACTGCCCATTTCAAAGCATTAACCACTTTACCATTATCCACTATTACATCAGTGAGAAGATGTGGAATACCATTGTAGAGCGAAAGTTCCACTCGCTTGGGATCAACCATAATAAATTTCAAATCTTCCGGCGAATTTTGATAGAGCAAAGTTGTGATCACGGAATTTATCGAGACTGATTTTCCTGTGCCAGTTGCTCCAGCAATCATAAGATGAGGCATTTTGGCTAAATCGCCATAAACGCAATTTCCGCTCACATCCTCTCCTAGGGCCAACATTAAATTAGAAGTCCTTTTTTTGAATTGAGTTTCTTCAATCATATCGCGTAGTCTCACAATCAGCGAGGATCTATTTGGAATTTCAATACCGATCAAAGATTGGCCGGGAATAGGTGCTTCAATTCTGATTGGATGAGCAGCGAGTGCCAACGATAAATCATTTTGGAGAGCCAAGATCTTAGCAATTTTCACTCCCACTGCCGGACGAAAACTATATTGCGTCACTGACGGACCAATTTTAACCGTACCTCTTTCCACTTGAATACCAAAATCATGCAAAGTCTTTTCAATAATGGCAAAATTAGCTTCCACATCTCCGCCTTGCGCCTCACCATAGGTTTTTTCTAACATATTTGATGGCGGGAAAACCCATTTGGAATTTTTAGATTTTGGGAATTTAAACTCTTCAGCTAAATCCTCTAAATCGAGTGAGTGGCGCTTCATTATTTTCTTAGAATTTATTTTCCCCTCAATTTCATCTTCAACTTTTGGCGAAACAAATTGATCTCGTCCTTCCACAAATTCAATCTTGCCAATATTTTTTTCGATTTCAATTTCCTCTATCTTTTTTTCTTCTGGTAATATTTCTGGACTAATTTCTGGAATTTTTACCTCTGCTGAAATTTCATTTTCTTGTTCTTGAACTACTCCCGTTTCCTCTTTTTTTTCTTTTTTAAATTTCAAGAAAAAATGCACTATAGAAAAATTAAAAGTCAAAATAATTCCTAACATAAAAATAGCCAAAAGCACCACCAGACTTCCCGCTGTTCCCAAATATTTTGCCAAAAAATAACTCAGGCCATAGCCAATATATCCACCACCCTTGCCCTTACCAGCCATTTTTAGCATTTCCTCGGCTAGATAGAACCAATGGAAAATTCCAGCGATACTTAAAAGAGAAACTAAAAGTCCAATAAATTTTGTCACATAAAAAGCAGTTTCCCGACGAAGAAGCAGGACTATGCCAGCAAAAATCAAAGATATTGGAAAAATAAATTTCACATAACCGATTGAATAGCCAATCATTTTATTCAAAAATTGCCCAAAAGATCCGGCCGCATTAAAAAAACCTAAAATGGAAAGCACAGCCAACGCAAAAAGAACCACGGCCACCGCGCTCCTTTTGGCGTCCCCCTTGAGATTAATTCTCGGTTTCTTTTCCTCGAAACTATCCTTCGAATTATCCCCCTCTAAATTTTTATTTTTCTTCTTTCTTCCCATAAATCTATTCTACCACAAAACTTGAAAATCAAAAAACGCCCCTAAAATTAATCAGTGCGACCCACAAATTCAAAATAATTTTCTTTATTAATTATTTCAAAAGAAGAATTTTCATAATTTTTCAACCATTCCGCTGGAGCCTTAACTTGCTTTTTTTTCCATTTCATTTCATAGCCAAAAAGTTTTCCATCCTGTTCTTCTATAAAATCTATTTCTTGTTGATCATAGGTTCGCCAAAAATATTTATTTGGACGCAACTTTCGATGAGAATTTCTTTTTATTCTTTCTATGATAAGCAAATTTTCCCAAAGTGCACCCGTATCATTTCTAAGCGACAATAAATTAAAATTTTGAATCAAGCTATTTCTAATTCCCAAATCATAAAAATAAATTTTAACAGATTTTGAAATTTCTTTGTGCATATTCCGACTAAAAGCTTTTAATGTAAAAACTATAAAAGACTGTTCTAAAATATCAATATATTTTTGCACTGTGAGCCGGCTTATTCCTAAATTTTTCGCCAATTCAGTATAAGAAACTTCTTGTCCAAGTTGAAGCGCCAGAAGCTTCAAAAGATTTTCAATCACGCTGGATTTATTAATTCCTTCAAAGGCTAAAATATCTTTATATAAATAATTCGAAACAATTTCATCCACTATTTCTTTTATACTATCCTCATTTTCCGCTAAAAAAACTTCCGGATAAATTCCAAAGCGCATAATATTTTCCAATTTGCCGTCTATTTCAAATCGATTATATTTTTGTTCCAATTCAATAATTGAAAAAGGATACAGCGTAAATCTTTTTGCTCTTCCTGTCATTGGTTCGCTAGTTTTATTCGCCATTTCAAAACTTGACGAACCAGTAGCGATAATTTGAATTTCCGGACAATGATCCACCAGAATTTTCAATATCGTTCCAGCATTAGACATTTTTTGCATTTCATCCAGAACTACCAATTTATATCTTCCTAGATATGATTTTAGCCGGTTTACTTCGGGAATTTCAAGATTTTGCCTCACGCTGAGCAATTCACAATCAAAATAATTAGCTTCTTCACCGTATTTTTCGATTATTTGCTTAGCTAAGGTCGTTTTTCCCACCTGCCTAGCGCCGTAAATAATGATAGCTTTGCCCTTAAAAAGCTCCGCTTCTATTTGTTTTTGGGCTATTCTTGAGATTATTTGCATAATTTTGCCTAAATTTGTTATTCTACTTACAATTTTAGGCTAAATTTTGATATTTGTCAAGTACCGTCCAGATTTCCTAAAGCAAAGCTTTAGGATGAATAATTCCTAAAATTAGTATAAATTATGCGATTACATTCTCAATTTTAAGCTGAATTTTGATATTTATCGGTGATATTTTCTACCACAAAATTTGAAAATCAAAAAATGTTGTTTATTTTTAGATATAAAAAACCTCGTCTCTTTTTTCAAAGACGACGAGGCTTGATTTTTTTTATCGTGTGTTTTTATAAATATTTTCCGAAAAATAATATGGCTATAAAAATTGGAGCTATGAATGGGATAGCCAAAATTATAAAAAACGGTGGTACATCTACAGGATATTTTTCGCAAATACAATCCATCGCCGCCATACATAAGAAGAGGGATGCAAAAAAGATAAAGCCAAATATTATCATTGAGATGTTGAAAGAAATAGAAATAAAAACCAACAATACATCGAACCAAAAAAGAGAGATGAAACAAAGTGAAAGCAATATTGTTTTTTTTGTTGTTTCGTTCATTGGTGGTGTTCCTTTTTGATGATTTTACCTACAAGATAAAACTGTGTATCAAATCTATTGCTAGAATGAAAATGACTTACCACAGCTAGCTCGATTTCACTTCCTTTGGGTATTTTTTGATAAGGAATAATTAGCACGACAACAGTCTTGCCGCTATTTTTTCCTTTGGCTACAACCCGACCCATTGATGGTACGAGTGTATCATTTTCATTTTTAGCAATGTTCTCATCCGCAACAATAAAATTTTCTTTATATGGGTTCTCGAACAAGATAGGTGCTTCATTAAAAGGAATTCTATTTTTAGTCTCATTTGTTATAATGAAAATAGCAAAAACTAAAGATGCAATAACACTAGTCGAAATAAATGTCACAAAAAGTTTCTCTTTCATATCTAATCGCCTTTTTAAGGTTTGAATTCTGATGTTTTTTGAGCTCTAAGAATGACCGTTCGCTCTGGCAGGTCAATTCTCATAACTTCAGATATAGAAACTTCAAGAGAGATCACATATCTGCTATTTCCATAAAATATTTTTTCGTTGTATTTCCCTCCTGTTATTGGAATCACGTTAAATATTAACATATGTGTTAATGTGCCAATTAAGTTAATAATTTTGATACTTGCCATATCAGTTTTTAAAAAACCGACAGTGGAAATTGGAATTAATTCTTCATTAATTAACCCCGATCCGTTGCTAGTTACCAAATATGTAAACATAATTTTCAGCAACACATCATTTGCTTTTTTAATAGATTCCTTCTTGTAATTAAGCTCTTTCATGATCTATCTCCTTCCTTATTTAATTGTTAAAAAACATCTCTTCTGAATAGATAAAAATATAACTATTTTTAGTAATAGTCAATTTGAAAATATAGTATAAAGCTTTATCTTAGCTAGTTTAAAGCAAAATTTATATTGTATTGTCAAAAATATTGACAAAAGCCAATTGTTTTGTTAGGCTTATTTTATGGATAATCAATTAGTGGAATTGCTAGAACAATCCGGTTTTACCGAGAAAGAAGCTAAGGTGTATTTGGCACTGTTTGAGTTGGGGCAAGGAAAAGTTTTTGAAATTGCTCAAAAGACAGAATTAAAGCGTCCAATAATTTATATCATTCTAGAAGGATTGATTAAGCGAGGTTATGCAAGCAGACTTCCGGGAAATTCAAACGTTAATATCTTTCAAGCCTCTGATCCTTCGGCTATTCTCAATAAACTTAGACTGGTAGTGAAAGATTTTTCCGAGATGTTGCCTTTTATTCATTCTCTTCAAAATAAGGGCGATAGAAAACCCAAAATTCATTTTTATGATACTAAAGAAGGAATTCTAAAAATCTATGAAGAAATGAGCGCTAGCAAGGAAGCATTTTTTGTTTCTAATTATGAATTGTTAGAAAATGTTTTTCCGGGAATCACTGAAAAATGGCATCGAGAATTCAAAAGAGGGTATCATAAATTACAAGCCAGACATCTCATTCCAGAAACTGATTTTAATTTCAAGGCTGGGAGAAAATTTTTGGAAGTTAATCAAAAAGTGAAAAGTTGGTCAGCGCTCAATGATAGCAAAATGGATTTTACGCTATTTGAAAATAAATTAGCTATCACATTGCTTGATGAAAAGCCTTTTATCTTTGTGGTAGAATCAAAAGAGCTGGTAATCTCGATGCGACCTTTTTTTGAATTGGCGTGGGAGAAGGGGAATAATTTACTTATTGCTTAATAATTTTCTAAAACTTCGCTTTAGGATGAAACCCAAACCAAAAAACGCCTCGGATTTCCCAAGGCGTTTTTTGTATTGTATCCAAGGTAGAGACGAGGCAGTGCCTCGTCTCTACAAAAATTATTTTCTATATCCCGTCCCGGCTGGAATCAGTTTTCCGATGATCACGTTTTCCTTGAGACCACGGAGTTTGTCTTGCTTGCCTTGTGAGGCAGCGTTGATCAGAACACGAGCGGTTTCTTGGAAAGAAGCTGCAGAGAGGAAGCTATCCGTTGAAAGAGCTACTTTGGTGATGCCTAAAAGCATCTTTTCACCAAGCGCTTTTTCGCCCCCAGCTTTTTTGATTTCTGCATTGGCTTCCAAGAATTCATCTTGCTCCAAAATATCTCCGACAGAGAAATCTGCGTCTCCAGAAGAAGTAATGGTCACTCGACTAAACATTTGACGAACAATTGATTCAATGTGCTTGTCGTTGATTCCTTCACCTTGTGCCGCATACACTTCTTGAATTTCTCGAATAATATAGCGATAAACTTCTTCCCAACCCATTGTCTTATAGAGTTTTTTAAGATCGATATGGCCTTCAGAAAGTTGTGTTCCCATGCCAATTATTTCACCTTCCGAAACTTTGAGAGTTGTGTTGGAAGGCACTTGATATTCCTTGATTGTTTTTTGCTTATCCTCCGCTTCAATCTTAATCACAAAATTCTTATCTTGTTTTTCAATGGCCAAAACTTTTCCATTAACTTCTGAAATAATCGCTTCGCCTTTCGGTGGACGCGCTTCAAAAATTTCTTCTACACGAGGCAAACCTTGAGTAATGTCAGATCCTGCGATACCTCCAATATGGAAAGTACGCATAGTTAGCTGTGTTCCTGGTTCACCAATTGCTTGCGCGGCCACAATTCCCACCGCTTGACCAATTTCCACTAAATTACCTCTACCAAGGTCGGTACCATAACATTTTTGGCAAACTCCTCGTGGGGTTTTGCAAGTGACCACTGTTCTAATTTTAACTTTTGAAATACCAGCTTTCTCAATTTTTTCGCCTTGTTCTTTTGTGACTAAATTATCCTTTTCTACAATAATTTCTCCAGTTTTTGGATCAACCACATCTTCCGTGAGCACTCGGCCAGTGACACGACTTCCAAAGCTTTGCCCGATTCGATCAGAATCTTCCTTGAAAATGAAAGCCCCGCCTTTGTCTTTACAATCAGCTTCACGCACAATAATATCTTGCGCCACGTCCACAAGTCTTCGAGTCAAATATCCCGCTGTCGCTGTTCGAAGAGCGGTGTCAGCCATACCTTTTCTGGCTCCATGAGTCGAAATGAAATATTCCAACACATTCAAACCTTCTTTGAAACAACTCTTAATTGGCAGTTCAATAGTTTCACCAGTTGGTCCCGCCATCAGTCCTTTCATTCCACACATCTGCACAACTACCGATTCAGAACCTCGAGCCTTAGAATAGACCATCGAATAAACTGGCCCCTCTTTGTCCATTGAAGATCGCACCGCATCAGTAATCTTGTTTTTAGAATCATTCCAAATTTCAATAACCTTATTTTTTCTTTCTTCTTCAGTAAGAAGTCCCATATTGAATTGTTTTTTGACCACTTCCACTTTTTCTTCCGCATTGTTCATAATTTCTTTCTTGTTGGTTGGAACAGACAAATCTTTCATACCCCAACTGATACCAGATTTAGTCACTGAACGGAAACCTAGATTCTTAATTTCATCCACAAAAACAGCGGCGACCTCGCGTCCGGAAACTTCCAAAACTTTAGCCACTAAAAATTTCAATTCCTTCTTGGTCATTTCTTCATTCACAAAACCGATTTCTTTTGGAATAATCAAATTTAGTTTTATTCTTCCCACCGAAGTTTCTAATATTTTTCCTTCATGCGCCACTTTTATCTTTGCTCGCACATCCACATGTCCAAGTTCAACAGCTAAAATAGCCTCGTCGAAATTGGAAAATATTTTCCCTTCACCTTTAGCGCCAGCTAAGATATGGGTAATGTAATAGCAACCCAAAACCATATCCAGAGTTGGAGTGGTGATTGGTTCTCCGCTGGCTGGCTTCAAAAGATTTCGAGATGATAACATCAAGTTTTCACTTTCCCAACGAGCCTTGTCAGTCAAAGGAACATGCACGGCCATCTGGTCACCATCGAAGTCAGCATTGAAAGCTGAGCAAACCATTGGGTGAATTTGAATCGCCTTACCTTCAATCAGTACCGGTTGAAAAGCTTGAATTGAAAGACGATGCAAAGTTGGAGCACGGTTAAGTAGCACGTAATGATGTGAAATTATTTCATCTAGTATGTCATAAGCTTCTTCAGTTTCGCCTTCTACCATTTTTCCAGCACTGCGAACATTATAAGCTAATTCTCTTTCGATTAATTTATTGATAATAAATGGTTTGAAAAGTTCCAAAGCCATTTTCTTTGGCAATCCGCATTGATGTAATTTCAAATTTGGTCCAACCACGATTACGCTTCGTCCAGAATAATCTACTCGTTTTCCAAGTAGATTTTGACGGAAACGTCCTTGTTTACCTTTTAATGTATCCGCTAAAGATCTAAGTGGTCGTCTTTGCCCAGTTGAAGCAGCCACACTCACTTGAGAGCGTCTAGCGCTGTTGTCAAAAAGAGCATCCACCGCTTCTTGAAGCATTCTTTTTTCGTTTCGCGTGATAACTTCCGGCGCACCAATTTCAATCAGTTTTTTCAAACGATTGTTACGATTGATGATTCTTCGATAAAGATCATTGAGATCGCTTGTAGCATAACGCCCACCGTCAAGCGCCACCATCGGACGAAGATCCGGTGGAATAACCGGAATAATTGTTGGAAGCATCCACTCCAATTTCATATCAGCTTTCAAAAATCCTTGGAATAATTTTATTCTTTTAAGAATTTTTTTCTTATCCTGATTTTCATCTTCTGCTAGAGCTTTTTTCAAAACTTCAATTTCAGCTTTTGGATCCATATCACAAAGAATTTTTCTCACTGCTTCCGCTCCAATGCCAGCAGAAAAAACTTGCGCATATTTAGTAGATAGATTGAAATATTCTATTTCAGAAATGATTTGCAATTTTTGCAAATTTTTCAATTCCTCTTTGGATGAACGATAGATATTTTTCAATTCTTCTTGTTTTTCCAAACCTTCCTTGGTATCAGCTGAAAAATTCTTGGCAATTTCTTTTTGTTTATTTTTGAATTCTTGCTCTAGTTGTACTAAAGCTTTTTCTCTTTCTTTTTCATCTACATTAAAGACAACGTAGCTAGAAAAATAAACAATTTTTTCCAAATCCATTACGCCCATTCCAAGTGCCAAACCAATTTTGGAAGGCACGCCTCGCAAAAACCAAATGTGAGAAACTGGCACCGCGAGTTTGATGTGTCCCATTCGTTCGCGTCTCACAATTGAGCGAGTCACTTCCACGCCACATTTGTCACAAACGATACCTTTGTAGCGAATTCTTTTATATTTTCCACAATAACATTCCCAGTCCTTAGAAGGCCCGAAAATCTTTTCGTCAAAAAGTCCCTCGCGTTCATAACGCTGAGTTCGATAATTTATTGTTTCTGGTTTGGTGACTTCACCATGTGACCAATCCAAGAAATTCTCTGGACTAGCAATGGAAAGTCTCACGCTGTTAAAGTCACTTATTTTGGTGGTAGAGAATGAATCCATAAAAATAGAGTTAGGAAATTAGTTGAAAAGAAATTGGAGATTAGTTCAAGAAAATGGAAATTGGAAATTTTTTTCCTTTTTCTATTTTCGAGTATCCTGAACTATTTTCATTTTTCTAATTAACTATTTTCTAAAAAAATACTTAAAAAATAATTTTAAACATCGTAATCTTGGAATTATATCTGTTCTATGCTCTGCTCTTCCTTTTCATTTTCATCCTCATCAGCCCTTGCTCCCATAAGTTCTACATTCATTCCCAAGCCTTTAAGTTCACTCACAAGCACATGAAAAGAAGCTGGGATATTTGGACTTTTTATCATTTCGCCTTTAATAATAGATTCGTAAGCTTTGCTTCGTCCCATCACATCATCTGATTTTATTGTGAGCATTTCTTGCAAAGTATAAGCAGCGCCATATCCTTCCAAAGCCCAAACTTCCATTTCTCCAAAACGTTGTCCTCCAAATTGCGCTTTTCCACCAAGAGGTTGTTGAGTAATTAAAGAGTACGGTCCAATTGAACGCATATGAATCTTGTCGTCCACTAAATGATGGAGTTTCATAACATACATCACGCCTACCGTTGATTCATTATCAAATTTTTCCCCTGTTCTTCCATTTATAAGTTGTGATTTTCCGTGTTTTGGTAGTCCAGCTTTTTCCAACTCCATTTCAATTTGTTCTTCGGTTACTCCTTCAAGCGCTGGAGTAGCGGCTTTATAACCTAATTTCAAAGCTGCCCAACCAAGATGAGTTTCCAAAATTTGTCCAATGTTCATACGACTAGCCACACCGAGAGGATTAATAATCATATCCACTGGAGATCCATCTGGCAAATATGGCATATCTTCCACAGGAGCCACGCGAGAGATCACACCCTTGTTTCCGTGACGTCCAGCTAATTTGTCTCCCACTGAAATTTTCTTGAGTTGCGCCACAGACACTTGGATTTGTTGAATCACACCAGTTGGAAGCTTATCACCTTGCTCTCGTGAAAATATTTTTATATCCACTACTTTACCGTATTCTCCATGTGGCAAATAGAGTGAACTGTCCTTAACGTCTCGAGATTTTTCCCCAAAAATTGCGCGAAGCAATCGTTCTTCTGAAGTCAAATCGCCTTCACCTTTTGGAGAAATTTTTCCCACCAAAATATCACTAGAAGAAACTTCTGCGCCAATGCGAATTATTCCAGTTTCGTCCAAATTCTTAAGTCTTTCTTCTCCGATATTTGGAATGTCGCGAGTAATTATCTCGGGTCCGAGTTTTGTGTCGCGCACATCGATTGAAAAATCTTCAATATGAATTGAGCTATAACGGTCATCTTCCACTAATTTTTGTGAAATGATAATCGCATCTTCATAGTTAGAACCTTCCCAAGGGATAAACGCTACTACCACGTTTTGTCCAAGTGATAGTTCTCCTTGATCAGTAGAAGCACCATCCGCTAAAAGTTGTCCCTTCTTCACTATTTGACCTTTCTCTACACGCGGAACCTGATTCATGGAAGTGAAAGCATTGGATTTTACGAAAGTTTGCAATCGATATTCTCTTTTCAAATATGGTTTCTTTGCAGCTGCCGGAGCTTCTTCTTTGACAATAATATGATCTCCATCCACTTCGATAATTTCTCCATCGGCCTTGGCGATTACCACTTGTCCTGAGTCAGCCGCCGCTTTGTCTTCAATACCAGTTCCCACTAGCGGAGCTTGTGGTTTTACGCAAGAAACAGCTTGGCGTTGCATGTTCGATCCCATCAAGGCTCGGTTGGCATCATCGTGTTCCAAAAATGGAATAAGAGCAGTTGCCACTGAAATACATTGCTTGGCGCTCACATCTATATAATCTAATTTTGATGCTTCAATTTCTGTGGCTTGACCTTTCACTCTCGCACCCACTACTTCGTCTAAAATATTTCCACTATCAGAAATGTTGATTCCGGCGTGAGCAATATTTTTTCGATCTTCTACAGTAGCATTAACATATTCAATTTCCCGACTGATCCATGGTTTAATTTTTATCGTTTTCTTGTCTTTGCTTTTGGCAATTTTTTCTGCAATTTCTTCAGAAATTTCTGTGTCTATTTCAAATTCACCTACTTTTTCATTTAGAATTTTTCCCACCAACTTTTCCGCTTGATTTTCCATTTCATGATAGATTTTGAGGTAGGGTGTTTCCAAAAAGCCATAGGAATTTATTTTTGTATATGTAGCTAAATGTCCAACCAAGCCAATATTTGGTCCTTCTGGAGTTTCTACCGGACAAATTCGGCCATAATGAGAAGGATGTACATCTCGCACTTCAAAACCAGCGCGTTCTCGAGTGAGTCCGCCCGGTCCCATCGCACTAATTCGTCTCTTATGTTCCAACTCGGCCAAAGGATTAACCTGGTCCATAAATTGGGATAACTGTGAGCTGGAAAAAAATTCCTTAATTGAAGCTGCTACAGGACGAGAGTTAACAAGTTGTCCAGGAACAACCGTAGCGATGTCGCAAGTACTCATTCTGTCCTTGATGTTTCTGGCTGTTCGCGTGAGCCCCACTCGCATCTTATTTTGCACCAATTCTCCCACCGAGCGCACTCTTCTGTTCCCAAGATGATCGATATCATCGGCGATCGCTCGCGGATCATTGTTTAGTCGGATAATTTCTTTGATTATCAAAATCAAATCATCCAGCATTAAAACTCGATTTTCTTCATTATCTGGTCGATCAACTTCCAATCTTTGATTCAAGCGATAACGACCCACACCACCAAAGTCATATTTGTCAAAACTGAAAAACATTGAATCCACCACTGATTTAGCATTAGATTCAGTGGCTAAATCACCCGGTCGAATTCTCTTATACACTTCCTTGTAACCTTCACCCTGATTTTTTGCTACATCCTTTTGAATTGTGGCTTCAATGTGATTGATTTCTCCATTATCAGCATCTTTGAAAATATTTAGCAGTTCTTTGTCAGTTGAATATCCAAAAGCTCGCAAAAGTGAAGTGATAGCCACTTTTCGTTTGCGATCGATTTTAACAAAAATTGCGCCGTCTAAATCTGTTTCAATTTCCAGCCAAGCTCCACGATTTGGGATAATTTTCGCACCAAAAAGCTTCTTTCCTTTGGTATAAGCCATAGTGAAAAACACACCAGGACTACGAATTATCTGGCTAACTACCACTCTTTCTACTCCATTTATGATAAAAGTTCCTCGATCAGTCATTAGAGGAAAATCTCCAAGGTAAATTTCTTGTTCTTTGATTTCTCCAGTGCTTTTGATGATAAGTTGCACTTTGCAACGAAGCGGGGCTTCAAAGGAGATATTTTTGTTCTTGGCCGTCACTTCGTCATATTTAGGTTCGTCTAGATAGTATTCTTTAAAAGAAAGTTCTAGGTCTTTTTCGGTAAAGTCGTGAATCGGGTTAACTTCATCTAGGATTTCTCGTAAACCTTTTTCTATAAACCATTCGTATGAATTAACTTGAGATTCAATCAGGTTTGGAAGAGAAACCATAGAGATGTCTCTAAAAAATTTCCGCTTTGAGAGGGAAGAACCCGAACCGAAAGATGTTTTTACTTCCAGTTTTTTGTCAACTTTAGCCATAGAAATACCGCTCATTTCCGGCTTTTTTTCTGGGAACGTTCAGAAATAAAGCTTTTACATGAGTTATGTTAAAAGTATTAAGTTATTTATTTTTTTATCACCCTAAGTAAAATAAAACGAATTTTCTAAATAAAAATGTATCGTGAAAACATTATACATGAAACAAAAACAATTGCAAGCGCCTTGCAGTCCATTTCCACCCGATTATATTTTTTTTGTCATCATTTCTGCTGTTTTCATCATCTTTCTGATTTGTATTTTTATCTTATCAGAGGAATGAAAAGTTGTCAAATCATCGTGGCACATCAATTAATATGCCATTATTTAGTTTTACCGTATAAAAACAGAAACCCACCAAAGGCAGATTTCTGCTGGTGGGTTAAATATTCTTTTTGGGTTTACGAGTTTACTGATGAAATGGTGTTGACAATTTTTCAACTCGGACATATTTTTCGGGAATTTCGCATCCCGCAGGAGGAGTAAATGTTATACCAAAAATCGGTTTGTCAAGTCTGTAACCAAATTGACCTCTTGCGATTTTCCCATCTAATAAACTAGGAAAATCACTCAACGCTTCGGCAACATATTTGACATAAAAGTCATCCATGTCACATAACTTCCCTTCTCTCATCCGTATTAAGCACTCACCCTGATTTTCCGAATATTGATATAGTACTTCTCCTTGACGCTCTTCCGTAATAACTGTGTCTTGACGTCTGACAATTCCACATACCAGACACCCCCTATCATTACAATACTCGCATACAATACTCATAATTTCCTCCTTTTGAAATTATTGTTTCCTGAAAATTTACTTTGCATGTTTTTCAAAAATCGAGTCAATATACTGAATAATTCCTTCGAGTGAGCCGTCGAAATCAGTTGAATCAAAAAGCTCATTGATTTGCTCGCTATATTCTTGTCTTTCCGCCACATCAACATTTTGAAGCAATTGCTTGAATTGAGCAAGTTTAACTTTAATTTGGTTAGTCCTTTCCGTTGCTATATCAGCTTCTTTTTTAGCTTCCATCATTTTCCTTTTTAAACCCTGCCGGTACTCTCTTGCTGATTTTTTCAGGACTTCCTTTCTGATATCCTTATTTAATTGCGGTGTTTTTTGTTTCTGCTTTTCAAGATTCTCTTTGTATATCTCGTCTATTTTGAAATAGCGGAGAGTATAAAAAAAGCAACTAAAAAGTGGGCATCTGCATACAAAAACCAAAAAATTATTATAAATTGTTCCTACATACAACTTCCAAATCAAAATTTTGAGTTCCCAGTGTCTGCTAATTTTAAAATTCATATTCCCTCCAATGATTTTCCAAAAAATGTTGATACGAAATATATCGATAAAATAGAAAATTTCAAAGAACCTATCAAAGCAGTTTATTATAATATCAAAACTTAGTCAATAGGTCTGCCTCCAATAAATCAAAACCACTATTGAGACAGTTTTTGGTGTTTTTATTCTTTTAATTATTTCAATCTCTTCCTATCTTTCAACGACAAAAAATTCTTCCCAGAAACAATCGAGCGACCCAATTTTTTCTCCAGTTCGGCTTTAGCATTGCCGACGATTCTTCCGCCAATCACTACTTTCAATTTTCAACACCAATTCTCCAAACACCTTTTTTATATTTTTCACAATTTTGGACGTATCCTTCTTTTCCCTATCTCTTGCCTTTTCGCCATCGCCAAATTTGACAATGAATTATTTCAATCTCCTTTGCTCAATAAATTTCTTCAATTCATTCTTCACAATTTTTTCCATCTTATCATGCGAAATTTTTCCTTTGCCGGAAAGCACTTCTAATCTATTGGCTTTGAGCATATCATGCAAATATTTCACCCAATCTTTCATATGCATAATATTTTTTCGCTCAATCTGAAATTCCGCAAAAGACAGGAATTGCTCCACTAAAAGATAGAGCTGGCGAAGTTCTGTTTCCAACATATAATTTTTCGCCACTTTTGCTTCTTTTCTAGTCGGCGCTTCCCCTTTCCAATTTGTCATCCCTAAATTTTCTTTTTTTCCGCTAATACGATTCACTACCAATTCCGCCGCTGTGTTCCCCGTGATGGCATAGTGAAATTTATTTTGCATCGTGGCGTAAAATTCTTTAGTGAAATCAGTTCTTGGATCATAATCCACACTGGTGGCAAAAATATCTTTTACTTTTTCATAAAGATTTTTTTCTGAAGCCCTAATTTTTCTGACTCTTTCCAACCACTCCTCAAAAAATCCTTTTTTCACTCCACCTTCTGCTAATCGCTCATCGTCCATCACAAAGCCCTTAATCATATATTCTTTGAGTTTTTGTGTCGCCCAAATGCGAAATTGCGTGCCTCGCAAAGAATTTATGCGATAGCCAACTGAAATTATAGCATCCAGATTATAAAATCTTATAGTTCGATTTACGGCCCTATTTCCCTCTTTTTGAACTACTAAGGATTCCTTAGTAGTTGCTTCTTCACCTAATTCACCGCTTTCGAAAATGTTTCTAAAATGCAATAATATGTTTTCTGGGGTACAATCAAAAAGTTCGGCCATTTGTTTCTGACTTAACCAAACTGTTTCACCTTCAAGATTAACTTCAATTTCCGTGTTCCCATCTTCTGTTTTATAGAGAATTATTTTATTATTTTTTTTCTCGTTCATATTGTTTTGATTTAACATAATGATATTATATCACTATATAAAATCTCCGCAAGTTTTGGTCTGTGGATAACTATCGCCTGTTCTTCAAATTCCATTCCCACGCGTTAGCCACTGATTTAGTGATGCGGGTGGTGGTGAAGTTGTCACCTTGATCACTGTCCACAGTCACTTTTTCAATATCCTCAAGTTGTAATTTGTTTTTTCGAAGCATCCGATCAATTTCCGGCAATAACTTCTCTGAAAGACTATGTTCTTCAATAATATCCAAAAAATCCACTTCTTCTTTGTCTTGAAGTAGCACAATTCTAACTTTTCGCTCTTGAATTTTAATTAATATTTCCATACTCAAATCATCTCATAGGCAAAACAAAAAATCAATCCCGATCGCTCAGGATTGATTTAGTGTTTCGGGAATATATTAGTGTTATCTATTGTTTCTATGCATTCCCATTCCTTGCCCATTTCCACTTCCATTTCGCAGTCCTAAACCAAGTTCAGTTCTGATCTTATTAGCTTCATCTGTTTTTCCTTCTAAAGCTAATCTGTGAGCTTCAGCGAATTTTGAAAAATTTCCTTCGTTCACAACTTGAGTAGCTCTGCCTCGCCCGGCCATAAGTTCTTTCCATGCGTTGTAATCATTATTTTCAAAAGCTTTAGTCATTGCATCGTGTCTTTCAGCAGTATAGTTCGGACCTTTCACATTTGGATCACCTTGATAAGCACTCGCATATAGAGCTGATCCAACTAATCCGACAGTAGCTAAAAGCATACTTGTCCCAATTAGAAATTTCTTGTTTAAATATTTTTCATTTTTCATAAGAGTAAATTTTAATTTATTAATTATCCATTTGAGAGGTGGCCAACCTTTCATAACTCTTACTACGCAAGACTATCAGTTTTTCTTTCAACTTATCATTGCCCTCTCATTTGCCTTCCATTCCAAGGACGAATTTCTTGCGCCTTGAATTGATTCTTAGACTCTTTTTCCCCTATTATCTTCACTTTTTCTCCTATTTCTTTTTTCACTCTCGGACGAACAAGTGCCGATGAATAATCAACTTCCCAAATCTCCTCATTCCAATCTTTGAGATATATTTTTTTTTCTTCTTTTTTATTTTGAACTATCTCTCCAGAAATCAATCCTTCTTCTGGCTGAGACCAAACTTTTTGAGGTGTTCGTACAATTTTGTTATAGGCAGGAAAATTTTCACTCAAATAATCTTCTGCTTTGTCAGAAAAATTAAATGCGTATAAAAAAGTACCCACTATAACAATAATAATCAAAAATATTCCTCCCACATACTTGGTTTGATATCTATATCCTCGACGTGTTTTGACAAATTCTGCAACTGATAAAATCAGAAAAAGAACTAGAAGAATTATCCAAACAAACGGTAGACTCCAAAACAAAATTCCCGCCCCATGCGGACGACTAATGATTTTTCCCGCTTCAAATTGAGAAAAAATACTAAAAATAATTCCAAGTGATACTGCTCCAGCAATGACACAAAAAATCAACAGCACAATAATTGCACTTCGACAAAACAAAAAATTCCATCTTGATTTAGGAGAAATTTTTTCCTGTCTAATTTTCTCAATCACTTTTTGACTTATTGAACTTTCCATATTAGTAAGTGTTAAAATTATTTTTTCCTAATTCTTTTCTAAATTCTTTCTTAGCTCGATTCAAAAGTGTTCCTACTGTGCCAACCGGTTTTTTCAAAATATCGCTAATTTCATTATAATCCTTGTCTTCTAAAAATCTAAGCACCAAAACTTCTCGGTATTCTATTTTCATTTTTTCTAAGATTTTTCCCACTTCTTCAGCTGTAATCTTTTTTTCTAAATCCTTGGCAATATCTTCATCGGATTCAAACATATTTTTGAAATTTTCATCAGCATCAAAAGATGAAACTAATTTTCTATTTTTATTTTTTCTCCAAAAACTTATCACGTGATTTCTGGCGATTCGATAGAGCCAAGAAGAAAATTTCAAATTCTCATCCAAATCATTTATATTTTCATAGGCTTTAAGAAAAATTTCCTGTCCCAAATCTTCAGTTGTTTCCTTGGAAAAATTACTAATCCGCCGAATATAACGCAAGATCTTAGCTTCATAACGCTCCATTAGAAAATAATAAAAATCAGGATTATCAATGACTAATCCTGCCAATTCTTCATCACTTTTATTTTTTAGCTCTTCTTTTCCCAGCATTTCTTGCATTTAGAAATTTACACAAACCATTCCTTTCTCCCTTTTACTACGCAAAAAGCTTCAAAAATATTTCAAAGTTATTTTATTTTCCCAAAATCAAAATTCCAAGGATCGTCTTTTCTGCCAGGCGCGATATTTTTGTGGCCAAGAACATACTTTATCTTGTATTCACTTTTCAAATATGCCAAAAGATTTTTGAGTGCACTGTATTGCGAATCATTTGGTTTTTCTGATTTTGTATTCACAATTTCAATTCCAATTGAAAAATTATTCACGCCCGTTCTACCATCTGGAACTTTTGATTCCCCTGCATGATAGGCGACGTCTTTGTCTTTCACTAGACGATATATTTTTCCTTCACGAGAGATAATATAATGCGGTGAAACGCCATACGGCTTATATTCCTTATAGATTATATCATCCAAATCATGCACATCCGACCCAACCGCGTTATATGAAGAATGAATTATAATAGTATCAATTTTTCGACTATCTGAAGTAGAAAATCCCCAACTCACTAACTTGTTTGTTATTTTTGGCGGTTTGTTTGAATTCTCCTCAACAATATCACCTTCAGTTTTTTCTTTTTCTTGAGAAGATTCAACTGCCTCTGCTTTTTTTTCTTCGACATTATTTGAATTATCTTCCGAAATACTATCCTTATTCACAGCTTCCGTTTCGCTTATACTTTCCTCTGTTTTTTCTTGTTTCTCTATAACTACATCCTCTTGTGATTTAATAATTTCTGTTTCTTTACCACTGAAAAAACCACACCCACCCAAAAAAACAGTCGCAATAATGATTAAAATTATTTTCCCAAAGCATTTACTCATATCCTAATTCTATCATATAAAATAAAAACGCCCCAGTTCATTTTGGGGCAATTATTTTTATTCTTTTTCTTCGATACTAACTATTTCTTTTTCCAATTTTTTGATTTCATTCTCTGCTTTATCATAATCATCCCAATCTTCACCGTTCAAACATTCTTTTTGGAAAAGCACCAGAGCTTCCAATTTCTTTAGCTGTGTTGTTTTTTCTTCCTGTGTCATAAAATGTAAAAATAAAAAAAATACCTTATTATAAAAGATAATAAAATATTCCTAAATTTCCTCCTTAAAGAAATTAATCCGACTAAACTAGTATACTCCTAAAAAGATGTTTTGTCAATGTGTTATAATAGATTTATGAAAATATTTCGAAAAATTTTACATTTATTTTTGCGAATTATTTTTTTCGTGGCTATTTTAGTTTTGGCTTTTTGGCTGAGAACAAAATACACTCCTAATTATTCCCAAAATTTATCTCAACAAGCGACAAAACAAGCTGAACCGCAAATAATCGCACTAGAAAATCCCAAAGAAATTGAATTTAAATGGCAATATAATAGACCTGTTGCTTTTTAAACAACAATGTTAAAATTTAGACAGAGTTAAAAAATAAAAATACAACCAAATAATATGTTCAACATCGAACGAGCATTAGCTAACAAACGCTTAATGCTGGCTA
>JBAQNP010000037.1:0-2682 GCA_049303905.1 Candidatus Moraniibacteriota bacterium | reverse complement strand
TGATTATTTTTTTCATAATGTTTTTATTATTACAAATTAAATTTATATAAAGTTAGTTCGACCGAGCGAAATTGCCAAAAATTCTTTTCAAAATAGATAGGAATTTTTTAGTTTTTTCGTCTAACGTTTAAGAATATCTGAAGTTCATTGGAGCGTAGCGGAAATGAATTTGGGTCGAGAAAATTTCTTTTTCCTTAATATAAAAATATGATAGTAAGAAATTTTTGAGCCAGATATTCTTTGTTATCGGATGTAATTAAAATTTTTATCCTCCTTGATAAAAATTATTTGGGGCTATTTTAAAATTATTTTTCAATTAAAGAGCAGGGTTTTCAGAGCTTCTTTAGCATAATTTGCAGAATAAGCATATCCTTTAAATCCCATTGTGCCAGTTCCGTAATAGTTTGCATCATTTTCTATAACCATCACATGATTCCCATTTTTAATCGTGGAAAACATCCTTGGCATAAAGGTGTCTACAACATTTCTATAATTTTTTAAATTTAATTCTGATAAAACAAAAAAATCGGCATCCATTCCATTGCTTAATTTAATTTTTTCATTTTCAGTGGCATTGTCCTTTGTAAACTTATTATAATCATTGCCTTCATTGTATATTGTTAAAGAATAACCATAATAATCTGCGGGGCAGTCCGGTTTAGTTGTTGATGTGCATTTTTTATTATGAAAACTAACACTATTAGAAGTTTCTTCTAATATCCAATTCTGAGGATATTTGATTGAAAATCCATATTGGCTATTTTTGTATATTTTCCAGCCAGACGTGTTAATTTCTTTTTCCGCCGGACAATTTGAAAAAGTGCAAGTTTTTTCATCAATTCCTATGGTATTGCCATCAGAACAAACCTTAAAAAAAGTTTGCCCAAAATAAGATCCATCCACGCTATCTACACCAATCTTACAACCACTATCTGATAGTTTGTATACAACGTTTTCGGTTATTTTGTTATTAATTGTATCACTATCCTGTTTTGATACTGAGGTATCTTTTGTAATTTGCTGATTTTTCTTATTTAGTGTTTCAAATCCTTCTTTTTCTTTTATGTTTTGCATCCAAAAAGATATTCCAATAATAATTGCGAGCAGCAAAACTATTCCAATTTTTATTTTTTTGTTTTTCATATTGTTTTTGAATTTAAAATAGCCCCAAATAATTATTTAAAATAAAAGATAAAAATTTTAATTATTTCCGATAACGTTTAAGAATATCTGAAGTTCATTGTAGCGTAGCGGAAATGAATTTGCGCGCAGAAATTTTTCACTCCTTGTTGAACTAAAATTGCTGAAAAATTTCTAAGCCAGATATTCTTTGTTATCGGATGTAATTATTTTTATAAATCATCTCCTGGAAAATAAGGATTTGATATAAATTTATTTTCAATAATTTCATCTTTATCCGTGTCCATATATTTCCATTTACAAATTTTATCAACGCAAACTGGCTCATATTGCCACATCGAGCAAGAAAGACCTTTTTCTTCTTCTTTGTCGCATTTTTCATTTTTTTTCTTAAATTCTTCAGCAAAATATTCTCTATATTCCTTTATACCTTTTTTATTCATTGTATAAATACTTCCACAGCAGAAATCACCAGGATCGGTCACTTGGCCACAATCAGAATCAATTTCACAAGATTTATATTTCGTAATTAGTTCTTCTGGTGTTAGTTTTGGACTATCTGTTATTATTTTGGGGTTATTACTTGGAATGATCTTTGGCGAAATTTCTGGTTGGCACCCCGTTAATAGAAAGGTTAAGAAAAAAAATGAAATGATTATAAATATTTTTCTTGTCATATGATTTGATTTTAAAAATAATTATTTCCGATAACGTGCAGCTATGCGAAGTTCCACCCTTTGATTAAGAAAGATAAAACTTTTTATTAGCTGTTTTCTATATTTAAATAACTTATCTATATGTTATCACAAAACTAAAAAGGGTGGAATTTGGGCGTCAGCCGTATAGCGGGAGTTATACGAAGTGTTGTGCGCGATTGATATAAGAATATATTTTTTTGAAATGAGAGCCCCTTCGCATAGCTGCACGTTATTCAAAATGGAGCAAGCATAGCGCGCGACATTTTGAATAACGTTCACGCATCATCTGAAGTTTTCATCCCGACTTTACAGGATAAACTTTTGATTTCAGACAATGCTTTGTTTAATTATCTCCGCCTAAACCTTCATCGGACTAAGGGATGAAAATTTGGGTCGAGAAAATTTTTCACTCCTTATAAAATCTAATAATGAAAAATTTTGGAGCCAGATATGCGTTGTTATCGGATGTAAATTTATTTTTTAATCGCACCCTATCACACATCCATCTTCTGATGTAATAAGATAAACTGCATATAAGGATATCAAGGTATAACCAATAAATAAAATGGTTATTACCATGAGGGTAGTTTTCAGAACAGGCTTAAGAGGTTTTTTCCATTTTTTAAAAGTTAGAAAAACTAGAATAGCATCTATAGCTATAAGTAAATAAAGTGGAATAATCATTTTGTATAAATTAAAAAATTAAATTTATTTCCGATAACGTTGCGTGTATCCGAAGTCACGCACTAATTTTTCGTTGTTAAAAAATAAAAACTGAAAAGTAATAATAACCATATTTAATGCTCAACCCCATCCAAAGCCCACGAAAATTTGTGCGGGATTT
>JBAQNP010000036.1:0-21860 GCA_049303905.1 Candidatus Moraniibacteriota bacterium | reverse complement strand
AAATCCCGCACAAATTTTCGTGGGCTTTGGATGGGGTTGAGCATTAAATATGGTTATTATTACTTTTCAGTTTTTATTTTTTAACAACGAAAAATTAGTGCGTGACTTCGGATACACGCAACGTTATTCAAAATGTCGCGCGCTATACTTTACTTTTTATTACAAACAAACTTAGTCCATCAATAATCTTACTATCTCGCTTGCGCATTTATCCCAGCTAAATTTTTTCACATTCTCATATCCTTTTTCTATTATAGCATTTTTAAAATTATTGTCGCTAATTATTTTATAAATCGAATCTGCGATGCTTATTGGCTCAGTCGGGGTTGCATAAGCCACGCTATCTCCACCCACTTCAGGCAAAGAAGAAACATTGGAAGTGACCACCGGAACTCCCAGACTTTGAGCTTCTAAAATAGGCAATCCAAAACCTTCATAGAAAGTTGGAAACAAAAAAACTTCTGCATTTTTAATTAAATTAAATTTCTCATCTTCTTGAGCAAACCCAAATTCAATTATCTCATCTTTATACTCACTATTGTTCATTTTAATTTTTATTTCTTGATATCCAAATCCCGGCCTTCCAGCTAAAACCAATTTATGTTTTATTTTATATTTTTCCTTTAAAATTTCAAAGGCCGAAATTATTCCTGCCACATTTTTTCTTTTTTCCAGTCGACTAACAAAAAGCAAGTATGGTTTATATTTTTCATATTGCTCGCTATTTTTTGTTTTTTGTTCAATATTTAAACCATTATAAATAACCTCAATCTTCTTTTCTGGTATCTTATACAATTCAATTAAATCTTTTTTCGTATTTTTGGAAACTGCAATTATTTTTTTGGCCCATCGACAAGATAGTTTTATCGAGTTGCGCATGTAAATTCTTTCCCAAAAAGAATAGGCTTCTTTTATAATCTCATATTCTAATCCATGCACCACAACAAAAGTTTTTGTCGGATGAATTATTGGTGCGACATGTGCTGGGATAAAAAGAACATCCACAGGATGCAAAAGTATTTCCAAGGAAAGTCCGATTTGCGTCCAAAATCTTGGCCATCTTAAAACTTTTATTTTCCAACCTGTCTCACCGGCAGGCAGGTTTTTTGACAAATCAAAATCAACTTCTTGACCTTTTCTCAAATACAAAACAACTTGGGATGTTTTTTTTATCTTCCCTCTTAGGCTTTTTATCACCTGGTAAGAATATTCTTCAATACCAGTTCTCTGTGCCAGAAAGGCTCGCGAACCGTCAATACCTATTATCATGAAGCATGAAACATGTAGCACGAAACAATCTTGTTACATATTTCATGTTGCATGTTATGTGAATTTATTTACTCAACATTATAGTTCTTTTATACAATTCTAGATTATCTAGAGCGATACCGATACCCTTGATTACACAAAACAATGGGTCATCAGCAGTGTAGCTTGGCACACCAATAGTTTTAGTGATAAGCTGGTCAATATTTTTAATTAGCGCTCCTCCGCCGGAAATTACCATCCCCTTATCCATAATGTCCGCGGAAAGTTCTGGTGGAGTTTCTTGTAAAACTTTTTTAATTGCATTTATTATTTCCCTGAGCTCATCTTGAATAGCTTCGGTAATTTCATTAGAAGAAATTTTTATCGACTTTGGAAGCCCTCCCGTAAGATCTCGCCCCCTAACATCAGCATACTCTTCTTTCATTTGCGGGATAGCTGATCCAATTTTTATCTTTATCTCCTCGGCTGTTCGATCTCCGATCGCTAAACTATATTTTCTTTTTATATAATCCGCAATAGCTTGATCAAATTTATTTCCACCTACTCGCGCACTTGTGGCACTCACAACTCCGCCCAAAGAAATGACAGCTATCTCGGAAGTTCCACCACCAATATTAATTATCATATTTCCTGAAGCATTAGCAATAGGAATGCCCGCGCCAATTGCAGCCAACATCGGTTCTTTGACAACATAAGCTGCTTTTGCGCCCGCTCGAATAGCGGCGTCAATCACTGCTCTTCTTTCAGTAGAAGTGACGCCAACTGGGATAGAAATCATAACTTCTGGTTTGATTAGACGAAATCTTCCACTAACTTTATTGATAAAATATTTGAGCATGGCTTCAGTGATTTTGTAATCAGCAATAACACCATCCTTCATTGGACGACTTGCGATAATTGTATCTGGAGTACGCCCAAGCATTTCTTTGGCTTCATTACCCACGGCCAAAACCTTATTCTCAAAAATCGAAACTGCCACCACGCTTGGTTCATTAGCCACAATTCCTTTGCCTGGAACAAACACTAAGATATTAGCCGTTCCTAAATCTATACCGATCTTTCTTACAAACATATATATTAAAAAATTAATTTTTAATTCTCCTTATTTGTGCTCCCAATTTTTTCAATCTTTCTTCTATTTTCTCATATCCTCTATCGACTTGATAAATATCCTTTATGACAGTTTTTCCTTTTGCCAAAAGTCCAGCAATAATGAGTGTGGCGCCAGCACGAAGATCAAAGCTGGTGATTTCTTTTCCGATTAATTTTTTCGGACCGCTAATTACCACTCTATGTGGATCAAGAATTTTAGCCCGCGCGCCCATTCTTTTTAGTTCTCCAATGTAGTTAAAACGATTCTCATAGAGTGAATCATGAATTAGAGTCTCACCTGTTGCTTGTGTCGCTAGAACTCCAAAAGGCGCCTGCACATCAGATGGCACACCAGGATAGGTTCGAGTGTCAATTTTGGAAACAGCTCGCAGTTTTTTAGCTGGGATAACTCGAATAGAATTTTTTGTGCATTTAAAATCCGCGCCAAATTCTCTGAGTTTTTCCAAAACCAAATCCAGATGATCTTCACAAGTATTATTAATAACGATTGGACTTTGAGTGGCTACTGCTAAAATCAAGAAAGTAGCTGCTTCATTAGCATCAGGAATAATTTTATGACGCGCTCCATGCAAATTTTTTGAGCCCGTTATTTTCAAAGTATGCGTTCCAAGGCCATCGATCTTGGCTCCTAGAGAAATTAGGAATCTACCCAAATCCTCCACGTGTGGCTCGCAAGCCGCAATTTTTATGATTGTTTTTCCCCTCATTCCTGTTGCGAGCATCATCGCGTTTTCTGTAGCTGTCACCGAAAGTTCTCGCAGTACAACTTTCGTGGTTTTTCTTTTTTTAGAATTTACATTATAGAATTTTTCATTTTGTGAAATTTCAATTCCCATCTTACGCATCGCTTCAAAATGGGTACCCAGCGGTCTCTTGCCAATCACACAACCACCCGGGTGATAAAGTTTGAAATTATCGAATCTAGCTGACAATGATCCCAAAAGCAAAATTGAAGAGCGCAATTTTTTTATCTTTTCTACATCCAATTTTTGTGGATTTATTTTTTCGTTTTTGATGGAAATTTTTCTTTTTCCCAACCACTTGATTTTTGCCCCCATACTTTCCAAAATTTCAATCATCCGAAAAACATCTTCGATAAGCGGAAGATTTTCCAAAATACATTCTTTTTTAGTCAAAATTGTCGCAGCTAAAATTGGCGTCGTGGCGTTTTTTGAGCCCCGCACATCAATTGAGCCAGCTAGTTTTTTCCCACCAATTATTTCAAAATGTTCCATAAATTAGGCTTAAAATTATAATAAAACCACATATAGACTATACTATATGTGGCCGATAAAATCAACTCAAACTAATTTTGTTTTTATTTAAAGAGATTTTTATAATTTTTCGCCCAATACACAATTCCACTATAATAATTGTTGTTAAAAGTCCCTAAATAATTAATAGAAGCTTTCTTTATTGTTGAGGAACTATCTGAAGTAGCTCCAGCTTTTTTTAGTTTTATCGCCATAGCCATCACTCCGTCAGTAATATTCCAAGGATCAGGTTTTTTATGCCCTGTATTAGCTGTTATTTGAGATTCATAACCTTTCCAAACATCCGACATGAATTGTGAAACTCCCATTGCACCTCCTTGGCCGATATATCCGCTAGGTGAACAGGATACTTTCTTATCTTTACTGTATCCAAGATCTTTCACTATATCATAAAAAAGATCCTCTCTTTTATTGAGTAAATCTATTGAAGACTGCCATTTTTTATTCTTCTTGAGAAGTGATTTATATCTCGCCAAAGCTACTTCCACTACTTTTTTATAGGTACATTGACCGGTATTAGCTCCAAGATTTGTCTCCATTTTCAAAAACCCGTATAACACGCCTTTTGGCACTCCGGTTTTTCCACTGGCATATTCCACTGCCTCCTGAATGTTTTTAGCACTGTATGATGTACCCGTCACTTTCAATAAGTCACTTTGTAATTCTGCTAACTTTTTTTGTAGCTCCTCAATCGTTGCTTGAGTTTCGACAATATCACTTACTATTTCTTTTTTTTCGGCTTGCTTTATCGCTAAAAGTTCTTCGTGTTCTTCTTTTTTTTCGGCTAATTCTTCTTTCACAACTACCGTTTTACTCTTATCTTTTTTTATTTCTTCCGCCACAGCAAGAAATTTTTCTTTAACATTAAGCATTTGATCAAAGTTTTCGAAATATTCATTAAATTTAATATTGCTTAAGCCTAGCGTCCAAAAAATCTCTGCGTCCTCCGAATACATTTCTTGCGCATAAGCCATCATAACCTTCTTATTCAATTCAATCCTATTTTCAAGATTTTCAATTTCTTTTTCTTTTCTGGAAATTTCTTCTTTTGTCTGATTGAGCTGCTGTGTTGTAGTGCTTATTTGCTTTTGAGTAACATTAAGTTCTGATTGATTTTGTTGAAGTTCCTTTTCTTCTTTTTCAATTTTATTTTGCAACTTACTCATATCATCCTTAATATCATCTACATCATCCTCTGCTTGCGCAAAAAATGTTCCACCGTTAAAACTAATCGCCATAAAAACGACTATAAAAATAAACAATACTATTTTCTTGCTAATAACTTTCATATTCTTTAATTTATTATAGCAAATTTTTTGAAAAAAACAAAACTGCCCGCCGATGAGGCGGACAGTTCTTGAAATATTTCCTATATTTTATAAGCTATTTCTTTGTTTCTTCTTTTTTGGTTTCTTCTCCTTCAGCTGGCTTTTCTTTCTTGATCACTCCTTCAACTTTTGTCACATCCGCTTCAACTTTCTCTGAAAGCCCAGACAATTCTTCTTCGCTTCGAGGAGGGGAAACAAGAGCTACTACGGTCTCCGGCTCAAGTTCAATTTTTACTTTTGGAGAAATCTTAAGATCCTTAATACAAATATGATCTTCAAAAGTTTTAAGTCCTGCAATATCAACCTCAATTTCAGAAGGCAAATCTGCTGGTAAACACTTAACCGTAATTTCATCCAAACTCTTAACCAATACCCCACCCAATTCTTTCACAGCAGGTGCTTCTCCGATATAAACAACTTCCACTGCTTTTTCAATTTCTTCATCCATTCTTACTTGGAAAAAATCAGCGTGGATAAAATTACCCATCAATGGATCTTTTTGAATTTCATATATAATCACATTTCTTTTGTCTTTTTCATCGATTTCCAATTCAATCATTGTACTTTCTCCTGATTTCCTAAGAAGTTTTGCAAATTCAATCGCATTAACCCAAAGGCTTTTTGGAGTCACTTTTTTTCCATAAACTACCGCAGGAAATAAGCCTTCTTTTTTTCCAGTCTTAGTCTTTCTCCCAAAGACTTCTCTGGTCTTAGCTACTAATTTTACTTTATCCATGTTTTTGCCACTCTACCTAGGATTTACGAACTACGAAATTGGCGAAATACGAAACAATCAGACTCTCTTTTCGTACTTTCGTATTTAGTATTAATTTCGTAGTTCGTAAAGTCCGCTCTCAAGTGAAATAAAAATTAAAAAAAGCTAAAAGCTTTATCTAGAAAATTCTAGCATAGATATCAAAACACGTCAATCTTAATTTAGTTTTTAATCCTTCTCGAATAGACACTTTCAACTAGCCCAATAGCGCTAAGCATAATTACCATCGAACTGCCACCATAACTCAAAAATGCCAAGGGTACTCCGGCGACGGGCATAACGCCGATGTTCATACCAACATTTATGAGAAATTGAAAAAATAAAATTGATAGAATTCCCAATGTTAGCAGATAGCCGAAATTATCTCGCGCGAGCCTTGCGGTTTCTTTTATCCGCCAAAAGATAATTCCAAAAAGCACAAAAATAGACATCGCGCCTACTAGACCCAGCTCTTCAGTAATCACGGAGAAAATAAAGTCAGTGTGTTTTTCCGGCAAAAAATTCAATTGTGATTGCGAACCACGACCCAATCCACTACCAAACATTCCTCCTGAACCGACTGCAATAGTCGCTTGAATCACATTATATCCACTACCCATTGGATCATGCTCAGGCTTTATAAAGTTTATTATTCGATTTTTTTGATAATCCTTAAGAAAAAACCAACTGGATGAGGTAGTTAAAATTCCAAAAATCAAAAGCAACGCTAAATTTTTTTTGTTGAGCCCCGAAGCCAAAAGAAGGGTGAGCCAACTAGCTAGAATTATTGTTGCAGAGCCCAAATCAGGTTGTTTCATGATGAGAAAAATTGGGATAAAAATAAGCACTATAGAAGAAATTATTCGCACAAAAATACTTAGTTGCGTCTTTTTTTTACTAAGAAAACTAGCCAAAAAAATAACCATAATAATTTTAGCCAGTTCTACGGGCTGAAAGTTGAAAAAGAAAAACTCCAACCAGCCGGTATTGCCCTTAACTGTTTTTCCAAATAGAATAACCGCCATTAAGATAATCAGCATTAAAAAATATAATTTAGTGCTATGTGAATTTAATAATCGATAGTCAAAAAAAGACAAAAAAAATATCGCTCCGATACCGATGATAATAGAAATTATTTGTTTTTGAAAATTTGCCGGATTAAAATTTGCCCCAGAGAAAGAAACACTATAGATTATTAACAGACTAATGATGAGAAGTAGACTTATTGAAATTAACAAAACCCAATCCAACTTGAAAAGTTTATTCATACTAGTATGTTCGCTTTAGAAAAGCTTCCGAATTGAAAATATTCACCTCCGCTTGAGCTTCCATCGTATTTACTGTGCCAGGGAAACTACTCGGCCAAAAAGTTTTGAAATCCCGATCTTCCCCTGCCTTAATTGTCCCCATCTGAGTGGAATTAAGCGCCAGAATATTATCAGTAGAATCTTTTAATATAATTTGTATTTTTATATTATCAAAATCATAGGGGCTACGATTGCGAAGCAAGCCTTGTGCGTTAGCAAAACCTGTTCCACTAGAAATTTCGCTATAATTTTTATTAATAATTTGAATATCTGGCTTTTCATAATAATCCTCAAATCGCATCCAGTCAGAACTAAGTATTTTAAACTCTTGAGAAAAAGGAACGCTTGGTGCCTCGATATTGGTTTCCACTACATATTTTTCCTCGCTTGGTAGAATAAAACTAGAGCCTTTTTTAGTAGCAATAATACTACCCGCTTCATCTTTAAAGTTTATTTCATAAGCAAAATTTTTATCACCAAAAACCGCATTTGGATTAGCTATTTTTGCATAAAAATCATATTTTCCAGAAATACCAGAGAAGACTACGCCAATTTTTACAATTGTCAAATCCTTCGCTATTATTGTATTGCATTCTTTTTGGCAAACTCCCCCACAATCAATACCATGCTCATTTTGATTTTGTCTTCCATCTGTGCAAGTTTCTTCTGTTTTAAACGCAAAATAAAGACCGAGAATAATCAGGATAAAAAAAGTTATATAGATGAATATTATAATATATTTTTTACGTTGGGTATTTTCTAGTTCCATAAAAATATTTTAGCATATTTTTAGAAAACAAAAAAGAGCATTATTCTGGCGGCGGCCTACTCTCCCTCGTAAGAGGTACCATCGGCGCTGAAGTGCTTAACTGCTGAGTTCGGAATGGGATCAGGTGTAGCCACTTCGCTAGAGCCACCAAAATAATGCTCTCTTATATATTCTTTCAAAAAGCATTAATTACTGGAGAAAAAAACATGAAAAATACTACGGTCGTCATTATGAGGGTAAAAATTGTAAAAATAAACTTCAAACTTTCCTTATATTTTTTCATACAAAATGCTAATTTAGTAATTTCTAACTGCTAACCTAAATCACATAACACGCAGCACGCAACACGAATCAAATCCAAAGAATTGTTTCATGTTTTGTGTTTCATGTTACATGATAATCAAAATTAAGAGAGATAAAGTTCAATTTATTAGTATTTCTTGGCTTAACACATCGCTGTGCTTTCACCTGAAACCTATCAACCTGGTCATCTTCCAGGAAATCGCCCTAACACCAATTTTAGAAATATTCTCTGATATCCATAAGATTGATGCGAAGCATCGGCTTCGCCTCTGATTTTATGTTACAAAAAATTTTCCCAAAATTGGTGCAAGGGATTGCCTAATCTTGAGGTGGGCTTCCCGCTTATATGCTTTCAGCGGTTATCCCGTCCAAACGTAGCTACCCAGCAGTGCTCCTGGCGGAACAGCTGGTACACCAGAGGTTTGTTCTTTCCGGTCCTCTCGTACTAGGAAAAAGTCCTCTCAAGCAATAACGCCTACAGCAGATAGGAGACCAACCTGTCTCACGCATGTTTTCCACGTATTACTACGTGCATTGGACTATACCTTCATCCCAAAAAAATTTCAGGAGACTGACGTTTAGTCTCTACGGGGTCAATGTACGTTTTTTTCGTTTTTTTGAATAATTCAATTCACGAAATTTATCCACCAAATTTATCAACTTTATAAAATCTTTCTTATTTCTAACTTTCTTTTTAAGATTAATTATATTTTTTAATAATTTTATCTGAGCTTGCTTCATTATGATATAAGACTCAATTAATTTAATAAACATAATAATATCTTCTTGTTTACTGATGATGTGTTCTATAATGCCATCTTTTCTTAATCGTTTATGTCCAAATTTTATTAATGAACATACCTTCGAAAAAGAATCGGCATCTTTTGCTGATTGATAAAAAACAATATATGACACAATCTGAAACCCAAAACGATAAGTTCTGTTTGGTTTCGCTTGTACATAAATGCTTCCATCAGCATCTAGAAAACCAGCTAGATAAGATTTTTTTGTTGACGAAATTGATTTTAACATATACGACTTCCCTCGATATTATCCTAACACATGACGGTTTGTCATGCAACAGGATTTCATCGATATGAGTCAGTTTCGCACTTAAAGATTACTCCTTAAGGCCGCCGTGATTTTGATGTCGTTTTCCTCGGGTTCAAACTGTTAAATCACCTTTTTTCTAAAAAGCTAAGAGCTAATTAGCTAAAAAGCTACTTAACGGTTTGAACCCAGCTCACGTACCGCTTTAATTGGCGAACAGCCAAACCCTTGGGACCTTCTCCAGCCCCAGGATGCGATGAGCCGACATCGAGGTGCCAAACCCCATCGTCGATATGGACTCTTGGATGGGATCAGCCTGTTATCCCCGGGGTAACTTTTATCTGATGATCTTCTGCGCATCTATATGCGACAGTCGGTTCACTAAATTCTACTTTCGTAACTGATCGACTAATAAGTCTCGCAGTAAAGCTGGCTTATGCTTTTGCACTATCGACTCGATTTCCATCCGAGTCTAGCCAACCTTTGTAAACGCCTCCGTTGCCATTTAGGAGGCGACCGCCCCAGTCAAACTACCCGCCAGGCACTGTCCCCGGACTGGTATGAATAACCAAAACGACTTACAAATTTATGAACCGTAAATACGATAATTACAACTTCGTCTAATCTAATCCTCTTTTAAATATATCATATTTAACGGCTCAAAATCATAAGTCTTTTGTGACTCATAACAGCCCAGGGTTAGAATTTAAAACTATACAGAGTGGTATTACATATTTTGACTCCATCCTAACCAGAGTCAGGACTTCAAAGTCTCCCACCTATACTAGGCAGCACAATCTCAAATTCAATACCAAGTTGTAGTAAAGCTCCACGGGGTCTTTTCGTCTTGCTGCAGGTCGACGGCATCTTTACCGTCATTGCAATTTCACCGAGCTCTTCGTTAAGACAGTTACCAAGTCGTTACGCCTTTAATGCGGGACAGAATTTACCTGTCAAGGAATTTCGCTACCTTAGAACGATTATAGTTATCGCTGACGTTCACTGGCGCTTCGGGGATTGGCTTGCACCGCTCCCGTTAACGTTCCAGCACTGGTCAGGCGTCAGCCCCTATACATCCCCTTACGGGTTTGCAGAGACCTGTGTTTTTGGTAAACAGTCGCTTGGTATCTTTCGCTGCGCCCCGATTTGCATCGGGGAGTCCATATCCCTAGGTTACGGACGCTATTTTGCCGAGTTCCTTAACGAAGGTTCACTCGTTCACCTTAGGCTACTCGCCCAGTCTACCTGTGTCGGTTTTAGTACGGTTTTCGTGTTACTAATTTTAGAAGTTTTTCCAGGCACCGCGCTCCTTTCTCTTCTCCTGCCGTAAAGCAGAATTCGAGAAGTATCTTGAACTATTGTATAGCGGATTTTCCTACTATACGCTCTCAATACTCCTACGTGAATCCAATTACTCGCAGAAAGTACAGCAATGCGTCCCTCCATCAAATAACACGAAAGTCTCGGAATATTAACCGTGTGTCCATCGACTACGCCTTTCGGCCTCGCCTTAGGCCCGACTAACCCTGAGTTGATTGACATTGCCCAGGAAACCTTAGACTTTCGGTGTTGGGGGTTCTCACCCCAATTGCGGTTACTCGTTCCAGCATTCTCACTTCCATAAACTCCAGCCTTGCTCACGCTCGACCTTCAGCGCTTATGGAACGCTTCCCTACCGCACGTAAATTTCTCAAAAGACAAAATCTAACTTCGCTTGTTTGCAAGCGCTTACGTGAAATTTTAAAAATTCACAAAATTAGATTATCTTCCTTTGAGAAATTTACGTGCCCGCATCTTCGGTATTATGTTTGAGCCCCGTTGAATTTTCGGCGCAAAGTCTCTAGACTAGTGAGCTGTTACGCACTCTTTAAAGGATGGCTGCTTCTGAGCCAACCTCCTAGGTGTATAAGAAACTTTACTTCCTTTCCCACTTAACATAAATTTTGGGACCTTAGATTGCGATCATGGGCTTTTTCCCTCTTGTGCTCCGAGCTTAGCCCCGGAGTACTGACTGCTTGAATAATTACTTTGGAATTCGGAGTTTGGTTGAGAACCCTACGGCGAACCGCGAATTCTCATTCAGTAGCTCTACCTCCAAAGCATAGTTTTCAAACGCTAGCCCTCAAGCTATTTCGGGAAGAACCAGCTATCGCCAAGTTCGATTGGAATTTCTCCTCTATTCACAAGTCATCCCCGCATGTTGCACGGTGCGTGGGTTCGGGCCTCCTTTGCCTTTTACAGCAAATTCACCCTGCTCATAAATAGCTCACCTGGCTTCGGGTCTAGTCCATGCCATTTAAGTTCGCCCTTTCAGGCTCGCTTTCACTACGACTCCGCAACATAAAGTTGCTTAGTCAACGACATAGAACTAACTCGCTGGATCGTTCTACAAAAAGCACGCCATCATCCCTGTATCTCGCTTCGCTCACCACAGGGAATTTTCAATTTTAAATTTTCAATTTTCAATAAATTTTCAATGACTAAATGAATAAATTTTTAAAATTTAGACATTTAGAAATTTAGATTTGATTTTAAATTTCAAATTTAGCCTTTAAAATTCCGTGTCGAACGCAGTGAGACACGGGGACTCTGACTCTTTGTTAGCATATGGTTTCAGATACTATTTCATCTCCCTCATCGGGATACTTTTCACCTTTCCCTCACGGTACTCGTTCGCTATCGATCTCATACTATATTTAGTCTTGGAGCTATAGTGGCCCCGGATTCAGACGGGATTTCACCGGTCCCGCCCTACTTGAGAATAATTTCGTAGATTATATTATATTTTCACATACAAGGCTTTCACTTTCTATGGCCGCTCTTTCCAGAGACGTTTTGTTAATAAATATAATTCTACCCCGATTAAACGAGTAAAATTACCTCGCAACCCCATCGTAATAAATTAGGATGGTTTAGACTATTCCCCGTTCGCTCGCCACTACTTGGGGAATCTCAATTGATTTCTTTTCCTCCGGCTAATAAGATGTTTCAGTTCGCCGGGTGCGCCATATCAACCTATGAATTCAGTTGATATTAACCATGCACAGCACGGAAATCCCAATTTTCAATTTTCAATTTTCAAACAATTTTCAATTTATGAATTTTAAAATTTAGAAATTATTTAGAAATTAGAAATTAGAAATTAGAAATTCCGTGCCATGCACGGCTGGGTTATCCCATTCGGAAATCTCCGGATCAAAGGTTGCTAGTCACCTCCCCGAAGCTTATCGCAGACTGCTACGCCCTTCATCGCTAGTATGAGTCAAGGCATTCACCATATGCATTAGTATTACCGCTCTTAATTTTTTGCCCCGATTTACATCGGGACGGATTAGCAGTTAGCAATTACCAAATAATTTGCTAACTTATTTAAACTCTTACTTATTGCATTTTTTACCTACAAAACTCAACATTTTTATTGCTTAAAAAATGCTGAGTGACTAATCATTAACATTAATTCCTTTTCCGCCAGGTTACTAGAAATTAATTTGCTATGATTAAGACCTATAAATTGTTAAGGTTCAGACTGATGCGGAAACAATTTTATATAACATTGAATAATTTATGTAATATAAACTTGTTTCAGTATCAATTTTATTATTCGTACATTTGTATATTTGTACAAGATTTGTAATTCGTAGGAAATAAAAAAACCGCCTCACGAGCGGGACATTTTAACCAAAGCTAAAATTAAGAATCACCCGCTTTTCTCCGCCAGCTGGCGGATGAATATAAATTGTATTGAATTTATCATTAAGGATTTCCCCTAAAAATTTAATTTTTAAACTTGAGCAACTACTAATTTACACGTAAAGTTATTCTAGCAACCCTCGAGATAGTTGTCAAGGCTTTTGAAATTAAAAACTGTGGACAAAATAAAAACCAAAAAACAACCCCTATTTTGGGGCTGTTTTTGAAAAAATAAACTTGAAAAAAATCAAGCTTATCTGTGATGTTCGGTAATTTCTTCTCGCAATTTTTTGAGCATTAGTGCTGCTTCGTCTTTCCCACCAAGGCCAAAAGCCAGTCCTCCAGCCAAAGCCAACATTGCAACTATTCCGATAAAAATTGTACTCACAAGTGATGGAGCAATTCCGAGTTGAATGAAAGCCGCAAAAATTCCAAAAATCACAATTGACCATTTGGAAATTGTTGCCAAGAGCGTAGCTGACATAATGCCAGCAGCCTTAGTGCTTCCCTTAACAACTGTGTAAACAAAATTTCCCAAAAGCATTACTGCACCTAAGATAACAACTGCTACTATAACATTTGGAATGTAGAGCAAAATGCTATTTAGAAAATCTGTCACTTGGTTTAGTTTCAAAATATCTGCTGCGGCCATCAAAAAAACTAACACTAAAAACCATTTGATCAATCCGCCAAAAAAAGCGGAAATTGTTAGATGGATTTCACTGCCATAAATTCTACTGCTGATACCAATTTTTTCAGCTGCCTTGTCAACGCGGAGAGCCTTCATAAATTTTTCCGCTAGTTTTCCAATCGCAATAGCGATAATCCAACCAGCTAGAAGCACCAAAAGCGCTCCAATTAAAACTGGCAAAAATTCAATCAATCTTTGCCCAAGAGTAATGAGGGACATTGTTATAGCTTCTCCCCAATTTTGTACTCCGTTCATAATTCCACCTCCTTTCTGTTTTCACCTTGTTAAATAAAAAATGTTTACATTTTTATTTTGCTAATGCAAAATATTTAACAGGGTGAATGTTTAATATCCATCTTTATTATATACTATTTTTGGCTTTGCTACAATAAATTTATACCCAAAAGAAAACCGCCCTTGCGGACGGTTAGCGAAAAACTAATTTTATAAAAAATTACACATCCAAATTCTTCACGCTCTTGGCGTGAGTTTGGATAAAGCGTCGGCGTGGTTCAACTTCAGAGCCCATCAAAACATCAAACATTTTGTCGGCAGCTTCGGCGTCATCAATGGTCACTTGAAGCATAAGACGCGTAGCCGGATCCATAGTAGTTTCCCAAAGTTGTTGCGGATTCATTTCTCCAAGACCTTTATAGCGTTGGATATTAATTCCAGAAACTTTCTCCCCCACTTCACTTTCCCCTTCTTCTGAATCTGTTTCTATGATTATTTCCGGCGCAACATTTTTTTCAGCTTTTCCTTTCTTATCCGTTTTCTCAGCCGTGGCTTTTATTATTTTATCCACCGCGATATTTTTTTGTTCTTCAGTATAGCAATATTGCACTTCTTTGCCTTTTTGAATTCGGTAAAGTGGTGGTTGCGCGATATAGATATATCCGGCACGAATAAGCGGTTCAAAATAGCGATAGAAAAATGTCAAAAGCAAAGTTCGAATGTGTGAACCGTCAACGTCGGCATCGGCCATAATTATAATTCGGTGATAACGCGTTTTAGCAATGTCCAAGCTATCCCCAATCCCCGCTCCAAGCGCGATGATAATTGGTTTTAGAGTGTCAGATTTTACCACCTTATCCAAAGTTGTTTTTTCTACGTTCACCAATTTTCCTCGCAGTGGCAAAATCGCTTGAAATCTTCGATCTCTCCCCTGCTTGGCCGAGCCACCCGCAGAGTCTCCCTCAACGATATAGAGTTCTGATTGGGAAGCATCGCGAATAGAACAGTCGGCTAATTTTCCCGGTAGCGTCATGCCTTCCAAAGCGCCTTTTCGAATCACCGCGTCTTTGGCTGCTCGCGCCGCAATTCTCGCTTTGGCTGTGAGCATTATCTTGGAAATCATCGCCTTGGCATTATTCGGATGGGCTTCTAAATATTCCGTCAATGCTTCCGCCATCACGCCAGAAACTATCCCTCGCATTTCTCCATTGCCTAATTTGGCTTTGGTCTGTCCTTCAAATTGCGGATTACGAAGTTTCACGCTAATCACCGCAGTCAAACCTTCTTGCAAATCTTCGGAAGTAAAATTATCATCTTTCTCTTTCAAAATTCCGGATTTTTTTGCATAAGCATTAACCACCCGAGTTAACGCCGTGCGAAATCCCATCTCATGCATTCCACCTTCTGGAGTGAAAATATTATTAGCAAAAGAAAAAACATGCTCTTTGTATGAATCAGTATATTGCATCGCAATTTCTACCATGTTGTCATCCACCGCTTTTTCCACATAAAAAGGCATTTCATTTTTCACTTCTTTGCCACGATTGAGAAATTTTATATATGACACAAGTCCTCCATCAAAAAGAAACCCATAAGCTTTATTATCTCCTTCTCCGCGTTCGTCATAAATTTTCACACTAATTCCTTTGGTGAGATATGATTGTTGACGAAGATAGGCCAAAATTTTCTCCCAAGAATATTTTATCTCCGGAAAAATTTGTGGATCCGCTTCAAAAATTATTTTTGTTCCAGTTTCCTTGGCTTTCCCGCCTCGCGTCGACGATGCGTCTCCGCGAGTCGAGGCGGGGCCAATTACTTTTGGTTCTTTGCTTTTTGGCTTGCCTCGTTCAAATTCCATGGAATAAATTTTTCCATCTCTTTTTACTTCCGCTCGAAGCCAAGTGGAAAGTGCGTTTACTACCGAAACTCCCACGCCGTGAAGTCCGCCAGAAATTTTGTAGCCGTTGCCACCAAATTTTCCCCCGGCATGAAGGACTGTGAGCACAGTTTCCAAAGTTGATTTTTTTGTTTGCGGATGAATTTCCACTGGAATTCCCCGACCATCGTCAGAAATTTCAATTACATTGCCCGCTAAAAGTTTCACTTCAACATTCTTGCAATATCCCGCCATCGCCTCGTCCACGGAATTGTTCACCACTTCCCAAATCAAATGATGCAATCCTTCAGTTGAAGTCCCTCCAATATACATTCCAGGACGTTTTCTCACCGGCTCCAAACCTTCCAAAACCTGAATGGACTTAGCTGTATAATCCCCATTATCTTTTGTAATTTTATCCTTGGCCATATTTTTTAAAATTTAGAAATTTAGAAATTGATTGAAAATTTAAAATTGTAAATTGAAAATTATTAGTTGTTTAAATATCTACTTACTCTCGAGATAGAAAATATAATTCAACAAGAAACACTCCGGCTACCACTAGCAATGCATCCCACCAAATTAACATCTGATAACTTTGCAAAATCATAATAGCGATAATCATCACAGCTAGAAGTATTCCTTGGCGAAAACTCAAATCAATATTCTTCACTGCCATTTCATTTCCCAAAAGTTTTCTACGAAGGAAAATTAGCATCAAATTGAATACCCCACTTAAAACAAAAAAGGCCACCAGATAGAAAAGCAAGATACCGATCAGACCAGAGTTCTCTGGATCAACATAATAGATTACAGCCCCCAGAGCCACCAATGAAATCAAGGTGATGATACGTATTCCCCAAATGTAAGATTTGAGCGTCATATTAGTGTGAGCTATTTTTTGCAACTTTTAAAAATAAACATCTGGATTGCTTATCCGTGTTTATCACTTGCTAATATAATTATAGCCTTTTAAATCCGCTTTTGCAAGCGGCTAAAATGGCAAAAATAACGCTTTTTATCGTGATATTTTTTCAAAACCTTTTCGTATCGCTTGAATTTCGGGATCATCTTTAGTTTTATTCTGAGACAAAATTTTTCCAATTTCATCTTTAGAAATCCAAATAAATTCCGAGTGGTCTGCTGGATTTATTCTAACATTTTCAATATCACCTCGAAACTGAGCTAGATATATAACTTCAATTGAATGAGTGCCTTTTATCTCATTTATATAAGTAAACACAGCGAATGACTCCCCTACCTCAATTTCCATTTCAAACTCCTCTTTAATTTCTCTTTTCAAGCCATCGACAATATCCTCGCCATATTCGATGTGTCCACCTGGCAATTCAAAAACATCCGGCAAGAACTTTTTTGTCTTAGCGCGACGCGGCAAAAAAACTTTCTTCACCCCATCAAAATCATGGAAAATAAACGCGCAAGCGGTAATCACCTGTTGACTCTTCGCCGGCGTTTCACTATCATGCGATGTTTTGTTATTCATAAATTATTTTTGAGATAAATGAATTAAATAAATTTTCCAATCAGAAAGATTTCCTCTCCTATTTTCTTATTTGAATTTGGAAAAATTATACATTCATCCTTTCCCGCGACATATTCTTTCTCTCCATCTTTGGCAAAAATTTCCCCTTCTATAAGTATTTCAAAATCCTTATATTCCCTACTAAACGAAAGGCTTTTTGTCTCTTTTCTTTCCATTCTAATAATTTTCAAAAATCTCTTTGGTTTTTCATCATATTTAATATCACTGATAATATTTTGAGTATATGTCAAAAATTGATAAATTGATTTTTCCGCTAAATTACTCCCGTTTTCATAATCAAGAATAGAGCCACACTCTAAGCAAATTCCTATCTTCCCATTGTTAAACATATAGCCATCAGTTGCTCCTGGCTCAAATTCATCCCAACCAGAAGAAATTATTTCAAAATCAAGTTTTTTTGCAATATCATATCCATCTTTCTCACAAATAACAAAAGGTACACTCTGAGAATTATTACTAGCATGTATGTCTAAGAGAATTTCACATTCATCTAGGATATTTAATAATTCGACAGCTCGCCTATCCTCAATTGTTTTGCCTTTATTATTTTTAAAAAAACACCTGTTTAAATTTTTTTCAATATATCGAACTTTTTTTCTAATAGCTTCAGGGTTCGCAAAAACAAAATAGACTTTTCCTGATATTATTTCAATATTTTTTATAATTCTTTTTACTGCTTCAATTCCAGCTTCTTCATTGCCATGAACACCACAAAAAATCCCCACTGTCTTACCAGAACTAACTCCTTTCTTTATTATTATAGTATTGTCTTTTATCATAATTCTTACGTTTCACCATTTTAACCAAAAATAATTCTCCTCAACTCTTCTTTTTTCTTTTCATCAGACCTCGCGCGAAGCATAAGATTGACAAACTGAGGCGCGACCCATTGTTACTTAATATATTACTTAACACTTCTATTTTCATGCCTTTAGCCTAGCATCAAAGGATGAAATGTTCAAGGTTAGCCAGAACAAAAAACAGCTCAATAAATTGAACTGTTTTTTAGATTTTGCGGGCATCATCGGTCTAGAACTTTTAACTATAGAGAATTGTAAGGCTTTTCTGACTATTTGTCCAAATATGATTTTGAGGCTCATCGGTCACAATTTCGAGAAGTAAATGAGACAAATGAGACACGGGACAGCATGTGTCTCATTTTAGAAAATGAAACAATATAATGTTTTATTTATTATAAATAATAAAAGGGCGTCCACAATTGGGGCGCCCTTTGCCATATAAATTTTATATGGACTTCGTGTTTTTTTACTGCGTGTCTTCTCCTGCTGCTTTACCGATTTGTTCGGATGTTTTTTCGATGGTCTTGGCGCTGTCTTTGAGCGCGTTGATAGCACCTTCGAGCTTTGTGCCCTTGACCATCTTGAGTACTGCGTCGAGTCCGCCCTGACCGAGAAGCAAACCAAGTGATCCGGTTGCTTGTGGCAGATTCTTCGCCAGCGCCGTTGCCAATTCCTTGTTACCCAGTCCTTCAAGAGCCTCAATGAGACCATTCTGGACTGCGCCGAGGCGAGCAACATCTGCATTGGATTCCGCATCAATCAATGCTATCTGAATCTCTTTCAATGCTGTGCGGAATTCGATGATTTTCTTGTGCTTCTCGCCATCTCTGGCAATCATCGCCTTGGCGTCATCACTCTCTCTCGTTCTGACGAGCTCGGCCTTTACATTGGTAGCCGTTTCCATGGCCTTGTCGATGGCCGCCTGATTTTCCTGTATAAGCTTATTTATCTGATGCGCCAGCTCTTTCTTCTTTTTTTCGACCTCGTGCTGACTTTTGGCCACCTTGAGGCCGGTCTCCTTGTCGCGATCTGCCTTTTCGATCTGGATCATGGAAATCTCTTCGTCGATTGCATCCTTGGCTTTTGCTGACTCAAGGTTTGCTTTCGATGTTGCGACTTCCATTTCACCCTTAATAATAGTGCGATTCTGTTCGACGATTGCAGTTGCGATCTCGCTGTCAGGTATGGTTACAGACAGTACCTCGACCTCGTTAACCAGCATATTATTCTCGTCGAATTTGAGACCAGGACGATGTGTTTCCTTGCCTTCTTCCGCTCTCGTCGGCTTTTCGCCGAGTATTGTGTTGCGGACGAAGTCCGGAATGTCCGGATAGAGATTCTTGAGGGATATCTTTCTGGCCGCCAGCTTGAGACGACTGCGCAGATTATTACAAAGAAGCATGACGTAGTTTATGTGATTAAACCACTTGGCCATTTCCTCCTGCGTTTTACCCTCGAACTCCACGCCGTAGCAAACATCGATCTTTATTCTGACGAAGTCTGAAGTTTCGAGCTCGATCTGGTCGGTTATCCTGTTGCCCGTAACCCTCAAAAAGCATGTTTCAAGTATTGATTCCTCGAGTTTCGGTCTTCCTTTGGAAAGGGTCAGGACTTCCAGCCACTCTTCGTAGCCGAGCAATTCCGTGCGAGGGCCTACCACAACCCTGCGACTGTCCTTGCCTGTTACCAGGGCAGCTTCGTTGTTGGGGATGATGACAGAAAGTGCCCACGGCGTTTCAACCATTCTCTGGTCGGTTGCCTTATGTGCTTCGCCCTTTGCGATAATCAGATTCCACATCTCACGCGGTATGCGCCTTTTGATGTGTTTTTCCTTGCGCGGGTCGAGAAGGAGTTTCTTCTCTCCCTTTTCCAGCTTCACGTTGCCAGTCGCCACGCTGGCCACATAAACGCCACTTTTCTGGTCGACTCCGATCGACTGGACATAAACTTCCGAGTGATCGTTGCCGATGTGAGGTTGACGCGTTTCGGGATTGATGACCTCGATGGAATTACTGGGAACCAGATATGCGTCGAAGCCACCGATGAAAATTTCGTCGCCTTTCTCGTATGTTTCCTTACCTTCCAGCGACTTTGCAGATCCTTCAGGCAACTGCTTAATCAAGTCTGTGCGGGAAATCTTGTCCGCCACAACTCTGAGCAGAAGCCCTCTGTCTTCGCGCAGGTGATAAGCATCATAAATGCGGTTACGTGATCCTTCAATTCTGAAAATGTCATACGGACCAGGGAATACTCTGCCGGGACCCTTGTGGGTTCTTGGTTTTCCGTCTTCATCGAAAAGAACGCAGAATTCGGTAGGACCGAGAACTACCGCCTTTCTTACTGCGAGGTCAGACTTGCCTGAATTCTTGGCTTTGCCAGCCAATATTTTTGCGAGCTTTGAGTATATATCTCTGGAACCGGTATTTGTGACAACTCCTGAGATTGCACGATTCAAAGCTTTCTTCCCTTCATTATCACGACGAAAGCTGGTGTAATACCTCGTAACTTCGTCTGCGTAATCTACATCTAAGCCCGCCTTTTCCATGAAACCCTTGAGGTTTTCGATTTTGAGAGCTCCTGTATCAATCATCTTTTCAATGAAATCCTGTGGGAACGTAAGGGGATCATCTTCGGCCGTTTCTTCATTTTCGCCTTCCGACACGACTTCTATTCCGGTGGGAGGGATGTATGTCGGCGTAAGACTCCCCGGAATGATTATTTTCTGGCCGACTTTGAGTACGATGTCCATCGGCACGGATTCTTTTCCCCCGCTCCTCGTTTCATTATTACCCTTACCGCCAGGGGATCCAGCTGAATCCGTCTCACCTTCTTTGGTTCCCGATTGCAAAGACTCGGCTTCTTTTACGACACCGATCTTGATTTTCTCACTGTCTTCACTTGCAACGGTTTCGTCGACAACGGCCTTCTTGATGCCGGCACATTTGATTGTGATGTCGTAATAGGGAGCATTTACATCAACCGTATTTGACTCCACTACGACCATTAAATATTGATTCGACGAAAGACCATGAACTTTGCGTATCTCAACCGACTGCCCAGGCCACAACGGAAAGTGACCGGACGTAATCGTTCTTTTCTGCCCACGCAACAACGGCTTCATATCATTTTTGCCTGACGAATAGTTGGCATTCGGATATTCGACCGAGGTTGTTTCCGAAGGGCTGTGTAGAACGGCATACTCGTTTGTCTTGAGCGTAATAAAATCCTGGATTGCCTCTCCGGGATTGCCAACGGGTACAATTTTTTTCGGATCTACCGAATCAGAAATAAAAAAGATGTCATCGTCCGTCGCTTCCAGCGGATCGGGTCCGATCAGTATTTTGTATTTTCCGTCTTTTTTACTCATTGACCAAACAAATTGGCCAATACCCAATGGTCTTTTTATAATCTCAATAGCCATGAACGGTCTCCTTTTTTTGTGTGTGTGAATGAAATATTACTTTTTTGAAAAAAAACAAAATAGCTCTACCTCTAACTCACCTCCTTTCAATTTTTGAATTTTTAAGATATTTTTTTGTCAAGTTACAAAATCCCTTACCTAGATTAGGACCCAAGAGATCATAATAATTTAGCATTCATAAGCTTTTTTGTCAATATCACCGTAATAAAACAGTAGATGTCTCATTTTGAGAAATAAGACAGTCAACTGTATCATTATCATTTTTCTTTATCTGTCTTATTAAATTTGTTTTCAATGACTTCAAGAAGATGACTAACCATAATGATCCGTGAAGCTGCATCAGCAGGAGATAATTGATCAATATCGCTATGTCCCATAATATTTTTGCACCAATGCATAACACCCATGCACAGATAC
>JBAQNP010000035.1:0-1686 GCA_049303905.1 Candidatus Moraniibacteriota bacterium | reverse complement strand
CTGGGATATTACTCCCAAGAATTTGAGGACTTTGACATGGAGAAGTCGGTAATACAGCTATTTATGGATAAATGTGAGCGGATGGAATCATTTTGCAGACCGTTTCTGGGCAAGTTTAATTTCCTCTCAAACAAAGTCCACCAAAAAGTGGGGACATTGTCGGGAGGTGAAAAAACTAGATTATCAATTGCCATGTTGTGTTCAACCGACGCTAATCTGTTGATCCTGGACGAGCCTACGACTTATCTAGACGTGCTCTCACAGCGGGTGATACTGGATGCCCTCAAAGCTTATAAAGGCACGATGATCATCGTGTCCCATACCGAAGAATTTATCAAGGAGCTAAAGCCAGAAAAGGTCTTTCTGATGCCTGAGGCAAAAATGGACTTTTGGCGGGAAGATTATTCTGAGGTAATAGGCGAGATATAGTTTTTATGAGTACTTTGAGCTATACTAGCAAATAGTATTTTACTATAAGTATTTAGAGAGCTAATATAGTATGAGAAATTTTGAGACACAAAAACGCTTACAGGGCATGGAAGCAATTTTTGATTTAATGAAGCAAGGTGTTCCAAATGCGCAATTGACGGGACAAATTGATGCTACGCACAAAAGGGAGGCCGATGCAAGGGTGCGTGGGGCTGAGTCTGAACAAACTGCCAAAGCAAGATTAAAGGCATTGGGATATGTGGAATCTGTGTCTATTATTTCAGGTAATGATAAGGCTGATCGCAGACGAAAGGATTTAGTTGTAACTTTTGACGAGGTTAGTCTCAATGCTAGCCTACATGATATTTGGGTGCCAGCCGAGTTGAGTGTATTTGCGCAAATTAAATCTAGTCATTATGGAGTTGAGAGTTTTTATCACGAACTGCAACGGCGTCAGAAATGTAACAGAGAAGCTGCTATGTATATAGTACATAATCAGCGCTTGGTGGTGCTTGACGCAAGTATGGGTGAAGGTGACTTTTATAAAGATTTTGAAAATCAGCTAAGATGCATTAATGATTTTTGGAGGACTAAAGACATCCCCATATCTAGACGTTTTAGGAAGTGATAAAAATTGGTGAGGGGTGATGGATTTTTGAGAACTTTGAATTTCTAGTCGACTTGCGAGATTTTGTACGATAGCGCGGATGAGCTGTTTGCCCATAAAGACTTCTTTAACATTGTGCTTGTTCCAGGATAAACCTGGGCCAGTATTGCCTTCGATAAAATGGATTCTGCCGCTAGTACCTACGATAAAATCGAGGGCGAAAAGCGTGTTGGCATGGTTGAGAGAGGAAACGATGAAATTTGATTTAGTCAAAATATCTTTGGGGATTGTACTGAGTTTGATGTAGGTGGAAGTCCCACCTTGGTGTTCGTTGCAGCGGAAGTCTCCGGACTTTGCTTGCCTAAAGTACGACTGCAAGAGTTTGCCACCGATATAAATGAGCCGGATATCTTTAGCGTCAAATAAAGTAAATGGCTGGATGATAAAAGAAATAGTGGGATTCTTTTGCATAATGGAGAGGATCTTTTTGTAACTATAAGGAGCGATTTTGTAGACGTGCCAACCGCCTGCGCCATGCCGATCTTTCATAATAATCTCGCGGGTGTAATCTGATGAGTTTGAGAGCTTGGTCAGTAAAGCCAGCTGGAGACATTGCGCTTTAACGTGGGAAAGTGATGGAACGGATAAGC
>JBAQNP010000034.1:0-24435 GCA_049303905.1 Candidatus Moraniibacteriota bacterium | reverse complement strand
GAGTTAAAAAGAAATATTCATGCGTTTATGAAATCGATTCAAAGAAGACCTCAAAAGATACAAGCCTACTTCAAAGCACAAAGTGTTAGATATGCTTTGGAGTAGAATTGCTCGGCTGGTTAATAATCCAGAATTATGAAAAGGGAATCTATCCAAATAATCATAAGCCCCTGCCAATCTAAGCCATTTATACATTTCATGCGGATGGATTGTAGTAATCCATCTTAATAATGTTAAATTTTTTGTTGAATTTGGCATTATAATAGTAAAGGGCCTTGTTTTTTCTACAACCTCACCTGGAAATAAAAAGTAATTATCAATTAGCGCATTTTTTAACAAACTAAATGCGTATTCCCAGCCATCTCGTTTAAGTTGAGCTAATAAATTTCCCATAACTCTCAACTCAGCCGTTTGCCGATTCCAATCAGAACAAAATTGAGATGGATTATCGGTTTTTTCGATAGCGCTAAAAATACTAGTTGCCCCTCCTTTGCCACGACAAGCCTTAAAAACATTATTGCCAAGTAACTTTTGATGTAAAAATTCCAATTGATCTTTTTCTTCAGGCACTTGCTTTTTCATGGTACATTCTCCTTTTTCTAAAAGCCATCTGAAGTAGCACTCCTTGAGGAATGCTGAATTAAATGCTATCAGACCATCTGACAGCACGCACCTCCTGGGAGGTAGATTGATTCGGAAAAATATTATTTTTTTATCTATTTTTAAAGAACTTTCAATTACCAGACCGTTTTCTGATAATTAAGACATTAAAGCACTGCTAAGGCTAAAAGTCAATCTTATATATCTTTTTTTGGCTTAAATAAAGACTTTTTTATCATCTTCAGTTTTATCGATAAAATTTTTGACCAAGTTTTGTAAAAATCCCTGCCACTAGACTCTAAGTGTCTAACTTTGTTAAGGCTCTGTCTTGACACTTAGAGTCTATCTATGATTGCTCTTTATTAAAGTTGAGCTTTTCGAAAAGTTTAGGCTCCACTCTAAAGCTCAACTTTTCTGCAAGCATTTTTGAATTTTGTTTTTTGCATTTTTCCCCACTCCATAAGAAAAAATCTTAATTCATATTTTCGCTCGATTCGTACTTTCGTAAATTAATCCACCTCCTCCACCTTCACTAAACTCATATGCTCTTTGGTAACATGCGGACGACCCATCACGATGACTAATTTGTCCTTAAGATTGACTTTTTTCTTTTTCTTTAGAATCTTGATTGAAATATCAATAAGTTCATCAATAGTTTCACAATCCGGCAAAACAAAACTTTGCACGCCCCAAACTAAACTCAATTGATTATGAGTTTTTTCATTGTTAGTCATAACAAAAATCGGACTTTCCGGACGATGACGAGAAATCATTTGGGCGGTAAAACCGCTCACGCTCGCCACCACAATCGCCTTAGCTTTAGTATCTTTTTGTAATTCATGAGCGGAATTAGCCACAGCCGATGAAGTAGATTTATTTTTGTCGCCCAAAAATCCATGTTCCAAATCATCAAAAGGTGATCGTTCAGTGTTGCTAATTATGTCACTCATAGCTTTCACTGCTTGCGTTGGATATTTCCCGTTGGCTGTCTCACCCGAAAGCATCACCGCGTCAGTGTGATCAATCACCGCGTTAGAAACATCTGAGACTTCCGCCCGAGTTGGCAAAGGATTTTCAATCATTGAGTTGAGCATTTGTGTGGCCACGATAACTGGCACAGCTGATCGAAGGCACTTGGCGATAATTTCTTTTTGATAAATCACTACTCGATTTTCATCCATTTCAATTCCAAGATCGCCTCTCGCTACCATCACCGCGTCCGTCGCCTCAATTATTTCTTCGATATTTCTAATCGCTTCTTTTCTTTCAATTTTGGCAATTATCTGAGGCAATTTGGATTTATTCTTAACTATCTTTTCTATTTTCTTTTTCACGTTCATTATCTCCTTAGCATTACTCACAAAAGAAAGCGCGATATAGTCAATATTTTGAGAAAGTGCAAACTTCAAATCTTCGTCATCCTTTTTCGTAAACGCCCCTCTTTCTAATTTAATATCCGGGATATTAACACCCTTATGATTTTTGAGTATTCCCCCACTTATCACTTCTGCTTTCAAATATTTTTTTTCTTTAGAAATCACTTTGATTTTTATCAGTCCATCTTCGATTAAGATATAATTTCCAACCTTAATATCTGCGATAATTTTCGGCCAATCAAGCTTAAATACTTTTCCTTCAATACTTAGAAATTTTTCCTCCACTGAAACATCTGAAACAAAAATAATTTCTTTTTTCTTAATTGTAATTTCTTCTTCAATGACAGTTCTGATTCTTGGCCCTTGAAGATCAGCAATAATTCCAATTGGCAATTCCATCTCCGAACGAAGTTCTTTGATATAATTTATCAATTTACCATTAGAATTATGATCGCCGTGAGAAAAATTAATTCTGGCCACATTCATTCCGGCTTTGATTAATTTTTTCAATTTTTCCTTAGTGCCGGTCGATGGTCCGATAGTAGCTACAATTTTAGTTCTCTTCATAAATTTACAAAAATACGAATTAAACGAAAGTACGAATAAAAACAAACAAGGATTAGTAATTTAGCTTGATTCGTAATTTCGTAAATGACTAATAATTTTTATATACTCATTATACCATTAAACTTCAAACAAAAACAGACAAACCTAAATTTGCCTGTTTTATAAAGATACTGCTGACTATTTCAAAATTTCAAATCCTCCGATAATCGGCAGTTTTTTCATTTCGCCCTTAGCTGCATTGATTATTCCCATGATTGCAACAACAAATATTATAATACTTCCGATAGGCAAGATTATAAACCAGCCAAGAATAGGAATTAATGTTCCAACAATATTAACCGCAATGGCGGAAATCAAAAGTACCAATTGTTGATTAGCGTGAAACTTGGCAAATGGACTCTTTTTGCTTTCTTCATTCAAAAGAGGAATGAAGAAAAGAATTGGAATGATATATCCCACAATAGCCATCAGCTTGTTTTTTTCCACATCAGATGATCCGGTTTTTGGCGCTTCTTGTATTTTTTGTTCTTCGTTTTTTTGTTCTTCCATAATACACCTCCAATCTATTTTTTTACCCCGTGGAATAAATTTTGCTTACAAAATTATCTCGACAAGTCGGGATATTCCACAGGGGTGAATATTTAAGAGATTTATTTTCCCCTTAATCTTATTTTAGCATGATTTCCTATCTTAGCAACACAAGGAAATAACTCGTTTTTATTTCACGCCATTCCAAATAAAATTAAAGATATTTTTATGTAAATCGGCAATCGCTCTGTCTTTTATAATTACACCGACTAAATTTTTAAACGAAATCAAGGCCACGATGTCATCAACAATCAATAAATCAGTTTCAAAACGAAAATTTTCCGGCAATAATTTGTTTTTCACAAAATTATTATATTCTTTCTGCTTCAAGCGTTCAATCGCTTTGTCTGATTTTTCCACTAAATTATGAAGAATTCCCCCATTGTTATACAAATTCATCAATAATTCATGATTTTCCCTTAAAGAAAACAATTTAAAAAAACTAGTTGGTGAAAATATGGAATAGACATTTTTATGAGTATTGGTCATCTCTTCATATATTCTCTTGAGTCCTGCTTTTCCTTCATAAAAACTAACCGCAGGCTTGTTAAATGAAGCACAGTACAGCGATTGCAATTCAGGAATAATTTTTTCTATTTTTTGTTTCCTTGCGTCAATTGCTTTCTTTTTGTCTTCTAAAATCTTAGTTATTTTTTCCGGATTTTCCACGCAATAAAATATTCTTTTTTTCTCAGCGGTTTTATAGGCCAATCCTTTCTCCAAGAGACTTTCAATATATTCATACACGGTCGTTCTCTTAATTTTTGATTTTCTCGAAATATCAGAAATAGTGCTTTTCCCAAGCACCAAAACAGCCAAATACACATCAATTTCTCTTTTTGATAAATCCAAATTAGCCAATTTTTCTTCAAGATTATTCATAAAAATAGTCTACACCCATTTTTTAAAAGTGTCAACTTTTTTCGTCATATAAAATACAGCACTTAATAATAAAAGGCTTACATAAAGAATTATATTAACTTTTTCTTGCAAATACTGGCATAAAATAATGTTGATTATATAATAACGAACTATTCTTTAACAACTTAATATCAACTAACTATTGAACAAGGAGATTGCCATGGAAATATTAGAGAAAAGAATAATAAAGATGAGGAATGAATTTAAGCAAATACAAAGGGATGTAGAAAAAAATTCTATGCCTTTTGGGTTAAAACCCCAAACAGTTGTAAAAATTGCAATAGTTTGTGCTACACTTTCTTTTATTTTTTTGTTGTTAAGTAAATGTTTTAGTTTATTCTCATTCACAGTATGGATGATTACAATCATTAGTCTTTTATACATCAGCGCACTAATATTATCCATCCATGTGATAAGATCCTGTAGATTCAACGGAATAATCCACCGTTCTACATTACAAATCTTTCTTAATACTGACCAAGAACGAGCATTGGAGCTGTATGGATATGATTTAGCCCGCCTGTTTTTCTATTCCAATTTTGATGAAAGTGATCTGCAAAAATCCAGAAATGAACGCAATGCATTTGTTGCTGTAAAAAAATTAAAGATGTTCGAAAAAAAACCTTTCTACTCTTTTCTTAGAATTATATCTCTCATACTGCCACTATTTCTCGCCACACTATTTGGAGCTTTTGTAGCCGCTTATTCCGGAGTAATCAATATTGAACCAGGATTTCACTCCCTCCCAATCATATTAGAAAACAAAGGAGGTCGTGCTATTGCTATATTGTTTTTTATCGTCATCTTTATTGCAAGTTCTATTGTAATGCAAGTTATAAGGATAACATCTCTTCGAGAAAAAATATTGAGGGATTTTTTTAAGTTCTATCCTGAACATAAACACCTGCAAAAAGAAGTTAACAAACAATATTAATTAAAAATTGATATTACAAAAGCCGTCGGCAATGATCGACGGCTTTTTTTATTTTTCCAAAAATTACATATTCATTCCCCGCAAAGCTTTTATCCTTTCCTCAATTGGTGGATGGGTCATAAACATCTTCATCATTTTTTTCCCTTTAAAAGGATTAGCGATAAAAAGATGGGCGGTGGCGCGGTTGGCGGCTTCGAGTGGTTCAGTGTCGGTGGAAATTTTTTCCAAAGCTTTTGCCAAGCCCTCAGGATAACGAGTGAGAAGCGCGCCCGAAGCATCCGCCAGAAATTCGCGCTTACGAGAAATGGCCAATTGCATCAGCATTGCCGCAATAGGCGCCAAAATAGACAGAATAATTGCTAAGATTATGAGAATCATTCGCAGTTGTCCACCCTCACTATTATTATCTCTTGAGCGTCCTCCAAAAAATGCCCAGTGACGAAACCAATCAGCCAGAAGCGTCACAAATCCCACCAGAATCACGATCACGGTTGAAAGTAAAATGTCGCGATTGCCAATATGCGACAATTCGTGTGCAATCACTCCCTCAATTTCCGTTTTTTCTAGTCGTGAAATTATTCCAGTGGTAAGACAAATCACGCCATGCTGTGCATCTCGTCCTGTAGCAAAAGCATTTATCGCTGAATCTTGAATTATATATATTTTTGGCACTGGTAGTCCGGCTGTGATACAAAGATTTTCCACTAGATGATAAATTTCCGGATTTTCAGAATGTTTTACCTCCTTGGCAGAACTCATCGCTAAAACTATTTTGTCGCTCCACCAATAAGACGCGAAGCTCATCACGACAGAAAAAATAACTGCGATGTATAGTATTGTGCTGTTGCCCATTGCCCCAGCAAAAACATACCCCACCCCAATTACAAACACCAAAAAACCGGTGATATAAAGCCAGGTAAGACGAGTATTTTTGTCCGCTTGATTGTAAATAGTAGACATAAATTGAAATATGCTCGCTATGCTCGCGAAATTAATAGAAATTATTTGTCATCCTTTTTACACTTGTATGTAGAAGAAATAAAATTATTTAATTTAACAGATATGCTATTTGCAATTTCTTTAGATTTTAGATATTTAGATTGTTCAACTTTACTTCTTTTAAGCATAAGTTCTAGCCAATGCTTTATACCTTCAGCCAAAGAAGCTCTGGAAATATAATAAAACTTGATTTTATCTAAATAATGAAACCTGAAATACCCTTCGGTAATGTTAGCGCCAACAGAATCAATTGCTCTTATAAACTGATCCCCCATAATTTTTTTATCCTGCCAATCCATTTCAGAATAAATTTCCCAAGATAAATCAGATAATTCAATAGCCAATTTATAAACTTCAAGATCTTCAAGTGGTATAAATTTTTTATTCTCCACTTTTTTATTTTAATTTTATATCAATTAATTTCAATGCATTTCAATTTCATTTCTAATAATTTCTAAGTATTTTAGAATTCCACCTTCACATTTTCTTTTTCTTTTTCGTCCATTTCAAAAAATTCTCGCGCGCTAAATTTTAGCATTCCGGCAATCATATTAGTTGGAAAAACTTGCAGTTTTGTGTTGAAATCACGCACATTGCCGTTATAGAATCTTCGACTAGCCATAATTTTGTCTTCCGTGTCAGTGAGTTCTCTTTGTAATTCCAAAAAGTTTTGATTAGCTTTGAGTTCTGGATAATTTTCACTCACAGCAAACAATGTTTTCAAAGTTCCGCTAAGCATATTTTCCGCCTCAGCCTTGTCCGCAGTTGTCCCAGCGTTCATGGCGCGCGTTCGCGCTTCGGTCACTTTTTCAAACACTTCTTTTTCATGCGCCGCATAACCTTTGACGGTGCTAATCAAATTTGGAATCAAATCATAGCGTCTTTTTAGTTGCACTGAGATATCGCTCCAAGCTTCATCCACTCTATTTTTGAGAGTGATAAGCCCGTTATACATAGCAATTATGGCAATTGCAACCACAACCACAATGCCCAATAAAATTATTCCTATTCCCATATTTTTAAACTTAGTTAATTATGTCTAAATTATATCATTTTTTGACTTCTATGTAAAACTGTATAATTATGCTATAATTTATACAAGTTAACAATTAATTTATTCTTATGGATATTTTCAAACCATATTATGTTTTTCTAATCCCGATGTTTGTTGGAGGTGTAGTGCAGATAATAAAATTTATAGTTTATTCAATGAAGCATGGTTGGAACATTCAATATGCCATGACGCATGGTCATATGCCAAGTGCTCACACTGGTTTCATTATGTCACTGGTCACTTCAGTTGGATATTATGAAGGTATTGACTCTGGCGCTTTCGCCGTCGCCGTGGCTCTCGCTATTATCGTGATTGACGATGCCGCTCGACTTCGCATGTATATGGGTGACCAAGGACGCTATCTCAATATGCTTATCAGACAACTAAATATAAACGAGGATCAATTTCCTCGTCTTCATGAAAGAATGGGTCACCGAATTTCCGAAGTGATTGTCGGTGGAATCCTCGGCGTTATTTTTACTTTAATTCTTGTAAGACTGCTTGGATAAGATTTATTTTTAAAAAAGAATCTGGCTAAACTATTCAAACCTATGGAAAATTATTCATTTAAATCTAAGTTTTCAGCAGAATATGAAGCTGATGCTATTAGAAAAAAAGCAATAGAAATAAAAAATAAAAGAGTTTCCGAGAAAGAAAAAGATAGTGAACCAACAAAAGAAGACTATGAAGCTGGAGCTGAAAAAATATTTTCTGATTATGAAGCTAAGAAAATAGAAGAATGGGCAGTTAAAATAGTAGAATCTTGGCACGATGATATAAAACCTGATTATATTTTTTTGACTGAGACTAGCGCAACTCCTGCTGGTTATGTGTTGAAAGAAACATGGCAACAGGCCTATCCAAAAGAAAATCTGCCGAAGTTTCTCAGAATTAATCCTACAGCTTCTCTTGTGACTGGGGAAAAAACAATAATAGGACATGGCTATGAACGAGGTGACAGAAGAAATAAAAAAGAAAAAATCAACGAAGAAGAAGCCAATAAATTTATTTCTGAATATATTTCAAATACAATAACAAAGACAAATCCACGCATCATTGTGTTTGACGAAGGAAGTCGTGCTCATGGCATTGGCGCTATTGGAAAATATTCTGAAAATGGTACGAGAATAAACTATCCATTAATTGAGGGCACTGGGTTACAAACAGACGATATTAATAATAAAAGAGCAGAAATAATGGGTGTTACTTATGATGAACTAGCCTCCGCTCATACTACTAGCTTATTATGTACTTGCGGGATAACAGCAGAATTTATTTTTAATGCCTTAAATAAAGAAGGAATAAATCCTTCAATCTGGACATCACGACAGTCAAAGCAAGATGAGATTCCCGACAGAAAAGATGAAGGGTATGGTTATTATTTATTAAAAGGAGGCATTATAACAATTAAAAAATTTGGATCATCTATGCCATCCCCTCAAGAGGCTAAAGATATCACAACCTTTCATCAAAATAAGATTGACGAGGATATTGTCGGCGTTACACCAAAAGATCCAGAAAAAAGAAAAGAAGCTCTCAGATATATTTCTGAACTGAAAAGAATTGGAAAGAACGCTGGACAATTATTACATCAAAAAATAGAAGAAATTAATTAAGTTTTTCTAATTCTTCCAAAATAACTTTCTTTTCGTTCCACGGAATTCTCTGCTTGTCAATCGCCATCACTTCTTCCGCACCTTTACCAGTGATGACAAAAATATCGCCAGGCTTTGCAAGTTGCAAGGCCTTTTTGATTGCCTCGCGTCGATCCATGATTCGAAATAAATTCCCGTCTTTAATAAATTCTTTTTGGATTTTGGATTTTGGATTTTGAAAATTATTTGTGATTTGTGATTTGTGATTTGTGATTTTTATCCCGCTCTCGACTTCATTTATTATCTGAGCTGGATCTTCGTCATAAGGATCTTCGTTAGTGACAATCACATAATCTGCGTAGCGCGAAACTATCTCCCCCATCATTGGCCGTTTACCGCGATCCCGTTCTCCGCAAGCACCAAGAACTGATATTATTCGCGAATTTATGCCAATTTTAAGCGAATTGTCGCGAATATTTTTTATAAGCTCATACACTTTTTCCAAACTATCCGGAGTCACCGCATAATCAATGATAATTTCAATGCCTCGATCATTTAGCACTTTTTCCATTCTCCCCGGCACGCCCTGAATTTTTTCCAAAGCAGTTTTTATAATTTCTTCGGAAATTCCATACGCAAGTCCAACACAAGTCGCCGCCAGCGCATTTTCCACATTAAACAAACCGGGAATATGTAGTATGTATGAAGTATTATGTATAAAGTATTTGGAAGTATCAATTTCTAATTTAATATTTTCAGCGTTTATTATTTCTAAATTATTATATTTATTTTTTAATTCTTTATATGGAATGCTTTCTACATTATACTTGCTACTATATACTAATTTTTTTTCATTATTAAAATGAAAAAAAGTTTCCGGTTTTTCCATATCCAAATTCACCACCGCATTTTTAACATTTTTAAAAAGTTTTAATTTCGCCTGGCGATATTCTTCAATTGTCTTATGATAGTCTAGATGCTCACGCGTGACGTTAGTGATCACAACCGTGTCGTATCTTACTCCCCAAACTCTTTTTTGATCCAAAGAATGAGAAGAAGTTTCCAAAACTAAATATTCACAATTGGCTTTGACCGCCTTGGCAATAAATTTTTGCACTTGAAAACTAGAAAGGGTGGTGAATTTTGTAGCATTGACCCATTCCTTTTCACCAAGCTTAAAATTAATTGTCGAAGCCATCGCCACTCGCGCACCCGATTCTTCTAATATCTTCGTGATTATCTGAACAGTAGTAGTTTTTCCATTTGTTCCCGTCACTCCGATTATCTTAATTTTTCTCGAAGGAAAATTATTGATAATATTTGCCACAACTGCTTGCGCTAAATGATAAATATTTTTTATATTTTGTGGAATTAGATTCTTCATATCCTATTAACTATTAACTGTTCACTATTTACTATTTAATAAAACTCTTAAGAAATTGCAGTGTTCTATATACCCAATATCTTACCGGGCTAATAACTATATCATAACTTCCCGGAAATTCAACAGGTTTAGTTTTCGGTGAAAATCCCAGTTTAAACCGAGTTATCCCTTCCCATGATCTCCCCTTTTTATCATTCACTTTCACTCCGCAAAAATCATATTTTAAACATCCAACTTTGCGCGCATCTTGAATTTGTTTCCATTGCAAGAGATGCGGAGCCATCAGGTTTTTATATTTATCATCTGATGCTCCGTGCAAATAATAGGCTGTATCTTCATAGAAAATGACAATGTTAGCCGCGATAATTTTCCCATCGTATTCTGCCACATATAACTTCAAAATATCACTTGGAATTATTTCAAACATCTTTCGATAATATTCATCACCGTGAGTTTTAATTCCTTGTCGCTCAGACATTATCTTTGTTAGCCGTAAAAATTCTTCAATGTAAAAATCCTTGTCATGCCGAACTTGTTTCGGCATCTCTGAACTGAGGCTAGATCCTGAAACGAGTTCAGGATGACAATTGTTGAAAATTTTTATTCCCTTTTTCTCTGCCAATTTAATATTATAGCGTGTTTTACTCTTCATCCCCGCCAAAATTTCTTCTTCTGATTTTGAAATATCCATTATCAAAGTTTCCTTCGGTTGCATATCGTGCGGAGCTTTAATAATTTTATTTTTTACAGTTTTTTTGATTATCGCTAAAACTTTCTCATTCTCCGGCTCAATCCTAATCCACCCCGCCTTTTCTTTTTTCGCTAAATTTATTAATTCTTGTATTTTCTTGTTACATGCTTCATGCTTCATGCTACATGAAATTATTGGTCCACGTGGGATATAAAAATACTTTCCCACTATTGGAAGCTCATGCTCAATCATACTAGCAGAAAAACAAAAATCCCCTTCTCCTTTATAAGGAGAAGGTGCCCGTAGGGCGGATGAGGTAATTTCAAAGGTCTTCCGCCCTACCGCCTCCTGAAACTTCCGCCATTCTTTTGATTGAAGAAGGTTTTTTTTAAATTTTTCTTGATTTTTTTCCATTCTATATAGTCTTGTCTCCCTCTCTCCCTTTGGGAGAGATGTCGCGTACTCGCGACAGAGAGGGAACAAGCTAAAAAAATATTCCGCTCTTAAATTTTTAATTCTTTTCTAGGATTTATTCTGACAACTTTGTTTTTATTTTTCATTTATTTTTCTCCCTCTCCTGTCCGGAGTACCGGACATCCTCTCCCTAAGGGAGAGGTAGGATAATTTATTTTTTTCCTAAATTTTTCAGCGCCATTTTGACTCTCTGTCCCACATCTTTCACATCCAATGGAACGACTTTCAAAGCGTCACGCGCTTCGGTGACGCTATATCCCATTGTGAGCAAAGCTTCGATTGCATCTGAATCAATCGTGGCTTCTTCTTTTTCACCGATGGTCATATCCGCCACCTTGTTTCGTAGTTCCAAAATAACTCGCTCGGCGGTTTTTTTGCCAATGCCGGAAACTTTAGTGAGAATAGATGGGTCTTCATTGAGAATGGCAGTCTTAATTGTTTTGGGCGTAGCAATAGAAAGAATTCCCATGCCCGCTTTTGGACCAATACCAGAAATTGAAATCAAAAGTTCAAACATTTCCAATTCTTCGTTCGTCAAAAAACCATACAGCGCCAGCGCGTCTTCCCGCACATAAGTGTGAATAAACAAACTCACTTCCGGCATTCCAGCCACTTTTCCGAAAGTATAAGCTGACAAAAATACTTTGTAGCCAATACTATTCACATCCACCACTGCGTAGTTATTTTTAAGATATTCAATTTTCCCGGTTAGTTTTGCGATCATAGTTATATCTTATCATTTAAATTGGCTCTTGCCAAAACCTGAAAGCTGTGCTAAAAATAATAAAGTAATTAAATGCAAAATAAGGGATACGGAATACGAAACTAATCGCAAATTATGTTTCATGTTTCATGTTTCATGTTTCATGACTTATGCCAATCATCAAATCAGCCAAAAAGTACATGCGAGTGACTGAGAGAAAGACCCAAAAGAACAATAAAATCAAGGGCCAATTTCGAAGTGCGATCAAAATCACTAAAACTGCTCTTTCTAAGGGCGAAATCGACAAAGCCCAAGAATATTTGAAAAAATCCTTGAAAGCTTTGGACAAAGCCGCCCAAAAGAAAGTTCTCACCAAAAACGGCGTCGCCCGCATGAAATCCCGCCTCAACAAGCAAGTCAAAACCGTCGCCATAGCTAAGAAGTAATCTTCAAGAAAAATAAACGCTCCGTCAATGGAGCGTTTTTTGTATTTTGTATTTTATTTCAGCCTTGCGAAATGTGCCACTATAAATTCGAGTGAGTCGGCGTTAAAAAATTTATCCTGTTTGAGGCCCGACGCATTTGGTCGGGCCGAGTTATAAATTTTAGCCGAAGAACGAAGAATTTATTGGCGCGTGAGCTCGGCTGAGAGCTTTTCTTTTGTTACTTTTCTTTTTGCGGGAAAAAGAAAAGTAAAATCAAAGCTCCACCACAAATTTATCCAACGCCAATCTTATCTCGACTTTCCCAGTTTTGACAGCAGTATCAATCTCCCCTAGTGTTTGATAAATCTTTTTCAATTTTCCAAATGTGAAGTTTCGCATTTGAGACAAAGTTTTTTTGACCACAAATGGATGAAGCTTTGTTATGCGAGCAATGTCATATTCCGCGCGCATACCTTTTTCATACAAGTCTGCAACTTTGAGCATATTTCGAAATTGATAGAAAAACATCGACAAAAGATAGAATGGGTCATCACCTTTTTTCAAATGCTCATGCAAAAGCCTGAGAGCTTCTTTCTTGTTATTCGCGCCCAGTGCATCCACTGTTGCAAAAATATTACTATTTAAATCAGCCTTGACTAGAAGTTCCACATCTTTTTCGCTAATCAAATTTTCTCCAGCATAAGAAACTAGTTTTTGAATTTCTTGGGATAATAAGAAATTATCCTCTCCACAAAAAGCAATCAACTTAAACAAAGCACTCTTAGAAATACTTGCAGTAGGATTGATGTCTTTTATGGTTTTTAAGATCCACGCTTCTAGCTTTATCCCAGCCAATTTTTCAAAATTCTGACTCTTGCTCCCTGAATTTTTGTCTACTAAAAATTTATACAGTGCATTGTTTTTTTTAGGCATCTCGCTTTCCCAAAAAATCACCACTATGTCCTTGTCTTCGCTTAAATCCTTTTTCTTTCTTAAAAATTCTAGAATTTTTTTAGACTCCTCGGCTAAAGTTTTGGAAATTAGGTTTTTGACAATTATAAGTCTCTTGGGTGCCAATAAATTTGGCGTATTTATAGTTTTGACAATTTTTCCTGAAGCCTCGCTCTCGTCCGCATAGTCAAAAACTGACAAGCCCGAACCGGACTTGTCAGAAGATAGAAATTTATTTTTTATTTCGCTAATTTTTTGGCTAGAGCGAAGTGTATCATCACCAAAGAGAAAAATAATCATATATCATGTAGCATGAAACATGAAGCATGAAACAGTTAAATTTACTATTGTTACATGTTTTATGTTATATGTTTTATGAAGCTGGTTCCCATCTAAGAGTTTGCCCTGGTTCCAAAATATCTACCCAGATTTGTCCCGGCACAAATCTTATCTCCGCTCCTGAATTATCATAGAAAAATAATTTACTATCGATTTTAGATTTGTCTTTTTTCCAAGTCCCTTCGTATTCCTTGCCGTTAAAATAATATTTGGCTGGACCACTGTCGGTTTCGTCATACCACGGATCGCCAATTTCTACATTATTATACCGCCCGCTAATACTTTCTACTCCGGTATTTTTCACCGTCTCTACGCCTTCCCACGGATCTTGTAATCCTAGTGCTTTATAATCCTTAGTGTTCACAATTTGTTCCGATTTAGCAAACATTACCACCACATTTTTCGGCGATAATCTTTGACTATTGTTTCTATCAGTATCTTTCTCTTCTCCCCAAACTCGAAGATAGGAATTGGAATTTTTGTCATATTCATATTCAGCATCATATGGCTGAGCAAAGGCCACCCGAAGTTTTCCACCGTTTGGACGCTCCTCAAGTGGCGCTTCATTTTGGTGAGCATAACCAGAAAAATTGCTTTCCATTCTAAGATTCAAATTTTTCATAGCTGTTAAAACATTTTCTCCTGTGATGTGCCCCGTGTCTTCCATTCTCATTTTTCCCGATACCGGCCACCTTGCGCAATAATTGGTAGTCATACAATCAATTCGATCGATCACATTTTTTGCCAAAAGATCCAACGCGAAATGCGAGCCTCCCCAGTGGATAAAAAATGCATCCAAACCTTTCGCCAAAGCAATGTAGTCATGGCGGGAGCTTCTAATAGCTCCAATTTCTTTAGGAATATTGCAAACATACACTCCCATTAGACGTGTGACAGAAGAGGTATAGGCTGGCATTTCAATTACCATATCGGCCTGCGAAAACCCAGCGGCTGGACGAGCCTGCACGTCTGATGGTTGCATCACCGCTACAGGACGACGATTCCACGCCTCGCAATTTATCCCTGAAATTGGACTGACTGGCCCGACATTGGCTGGCCCACTCTGCTGAGTCTTATTTAGATCTATTGGTTTAACATTAGAAGTATTTGTTTTTTTAAAAAAATAAAATCCCCCCACTACGATTGCTATCGCAAGAACAGCAATAATTACTTTTTGTTTTTTAGTCATATTTACGAAAATACTAATTAAACTAAATTACGAATTCGTACTTTCGCTCGATTCGTACTTTAGTAAATTAAAATTATTTATAAAAAATTACTTCTGACAACTTGAGCAAATAAAAACACTTCTCTGCCCTAGTATCTCTCTCTTGATTATTGTATTGCAAACTTGACAACTTTTCTTTTCTTTATTATACACTTTTAAAACTTTTTGAAAACTCCCTGGAGCGCCGGAAGTATCACGATAATCTGAGTCAGAAGTCCCCCGCATTTTAACAGCCTTTTTTAGGATTTTTATCGTCACTTTATATATTTTTTCTAAATCTTTTTTTGAAATTGACCTCACTAATCTTTCTGGTAAAACTTTCGCGTCAAAAAGTATCTCACTTCTATATATATTCCCAATACCAGAAATTACATTCTGATCCATCAAAATTATTCCTATTTTTGAGTTGGGTTTTCTTTCTAATATTTCTTGAAATTTTTTGAAAGTGAATTTTGAATCGAGCGCATCAATTCCCAAAGCTTTTATTTCTTTCAAATTATTTATCTTATCCGTATCATCTAAAACAATTTTGCCAAACTTTCTCAGATCTGAAAACTCTAATGTTTTATCATAATTATTTTTTAGTTTTAAATTTTGAGTTGCAGTTTTGACTTTTGATTTTTGACTTTTGAGATAGAATATATGTCTAATATATTGATTAACCTTATCATTAAAATAACTTTGTTTTTTGGATTTTGAATTTTTTTGTTCCTTGTCTCTTGTTTCTTGTTTCTTAACTAGAAGATGCCCAGTCATCTTGAGATGAATATATAGAGTTTTTCCTCCTGACAAATCAATAAAAATATTTTTTCCAATTCTTCTCGCACCCAAAATTTTTCTATTTTTAATTTTCTTCGAAAATTCATCTGCCGATGAGGCGAGTTTAATCGCTTTCGGCCACTCACTCCAAAAACCAACGATCGTGTCGCCCTTTATTTTTTCATTTAAGTCACTGACGACTGTTTGTACCTCGGGTAATTCCGGCATATTTTTCTTACTAAAGCGAAGCTTTAGGAGAGTTATTTAGGAGAGTTATTCTTCAATTAAATATTCTTCCATTTCCTTTTTTTCTTTCATATGCAAAGCATTGTTTTTCAAATATTCTTTATATTCCTTTATGTTTTTAAATTGTCCTAAAACTGCATTCCTATTCACAAACCCGATTTTTTCTTTGTCTAAATAATCAGATAAGCTGGAATATTGCCAATTATTATTTTTATTATATCCGTGAATAAAATTATTTTTATTCACATAAGCCGAAAGATACAATAAGTATTCATTGGAATCAATATGGACTGACTTAAAAACTCCCTGAAACAAAACTCCGCTCCGCTTATTTTTCTTATTAAAATATTTCGTATAACTTGTCCCAATTTTATGCATAAATCTTTCAATACCATTATCTTCAGTTTGTTTCAAAATAAAATGATAATGATTTGGATTTAGACAATATGCAATAATCTCAACCAGAGATTCCCTCTTCCTAAAGCTTCGCTTTAGGAAAGCCTCTAAATTAGCGCCGGAATTGGCTTTTTTGTAGTCTCGCCATTTAATCATCAACCCATCTTCTTTATCATTTAATAATTGCATCGCCAAAATAAATCTCTCGTATTCTTGAGCACTTAAAAATATTTCGCGCTTATCCACTCCGCGATTAAAGATATGGTAATATTCTTCATTAGCAAATTCTATTTTTCTCATAATGCAATTATATCCTAAAGCGAAGCTTTAGGAAACAGTCCCTCTTATAAAAATAATTTACAGCTTTTTAAGAATATTTAAATTATATCACAAATAAAAAAGCCTCGTGCAACAAAGTGCAAAAGGCTTTTTCGTGTGTAAATTTAACACACTTTTTTTTCTTTTTTATCTTTACCCCCTTCCATTTTGATTAATAAAAAAATATCAATTACGACACCAACTAAAAAAACAGCGGCAACTATCATATATTCTACATTTGATATTTTTGCCCCCATGTAGAATATTGCTATGATAATAGCAAGTGTTCTGGGGAAATATACCCATACCACAAAAGCAAATACTACCCCAGCAAAATTACTAAGTATTGTTGTAATCATAATAATCCTTCCTTTTCATAGAAAAAATTTATATTAATAATAATTGCTCCGCCATTAAACAATGCCAAAAATAAGAAATAACAAATTTTGTATGCTCATAATTTTTCTCCTCTAGATTTTTAAAGTTCATTCATTTTCTCCATAACTGATTATTTTATTTTAGACATTTTCAGATATGCAGTCAATTACTTCGTCTTTAGATAGTATTTTCATTATCTTAATTATTCCTTTATTTTAGCCACATATTGACATATTTCAGATGATATATTATACTTAAATTATTAGACGACGAAATTATCGTCAACATAAGTAAACTTTATGATTAGTGAACTAATATTAACTAACCTAGGTATGTCCCCCAATGAAGCCAGGATATATTTGGCAGCTCTAGAATCGGGACAGACTTCCGCTCAGAGAATTGCCCAAAAAGCCACGGTTAAAAGAACCACGGCTTATTCGGTTTTGGAAGGTATGGTCAAGAAAGGATTTGTTTTAAAAACTAAGAAAGAAGGCTACCATCAATATTTAGCAGAAAATCCAAAAAATTTAGCAGAGCGCTTTCAAGCATATCAAAAAAGCTTTGAAAATGTTTTGCCTGAGCTAGAGTCTATCCATAATAAAAGAGAAGTGAGGCCCAAAGTTTTATTTTTTGAAGATACGGAAGGAATTTTAAAGGTTTATAAAGATACTCTTAATGAAAATCCGGTAGAAATATTAGAATTCAATACTTCAGAAATTTTTAAAACTTTTGATACTTTTCCCGTGGATTATGTAGAAGAAAGAAAAAAGAAAAATATTCGTGCTTTGCGCATAGCCCCAAAAGACAAACTCTATTCTCAACGGGCCAAGTTGGATAAAGAAGAACTGAGTGAGACAAAATTAATCAAAGATTTCAATATACCAATTGAAATAAATATTTATAATAATAAAGTTGCTTTTATGTCTTATGCTGACAAAATTGGACTGATCATTGAATCCGAAAGTATAGCCAAATCTATGAAAAAAATTTACGAAATGCTTTGGGAAAGGATCTAACGCTCAGTTTTAGGAAAGACTAAATCTCCCCCCAATTATCCCCCACCTTCACATCTACCACTAGTGGGACTTTGAGTTTATAAACACCTTCCATAATTTCTTTAACTTTCTTGGCCACTTCCTGAGCAATTTCTTCTTTAACTTCTAAAATTATTTCATCATGCACTTGCAAAATTATTTTTACATCTGAATTATTTTTATATTCTTCATACACCGCTATCATCGCAAGTTTCACAATATCAGCCGACATCCCTTGAATCGGCATATTGATCGCCATTCGCTCAGCTGAGTTTTGCACCATAAAATTTGAAGAATTTATTTCTGGGATATAGCGACGGCGACCCATTTCGGTTTCGACGTAGCCATTAGTTTTGGCAAATTCTTTGGTCGATTTCATATACTGCGCCACGCCAGTAAATTTTTCAAAATAAGCGTCGATAAATTTTTTAGCGTCATCGCGAGAAATTCCCGCAGAAACAGAAAAACCAAAAACGCTCATGCCATATATCACACCAAAATTCAAAGCCTTGGCCGAACTTCGCATTTTCTGAGTCACTTGCGAAATTGAAACCTTGTTGATTTCAGAAGCGGTAGCACTGTGAATGTCAGACCCAGCGTGAAAAAGTTCGATCATTTTTTTGTCGCCCGAAACATGCGCCACGGCGCGAAGATCAATTTGTGAATAGTCAGCCGCTACTAATTTATATCCTGCTTCCGCTTCAAAAGCTACGCGAAGCAGTTGCCCAAGATCAGTGCGAATTGGAATGTTTTGCAAATTAGGTTCCGAGGAAGACAAACGCCCTGTCGCGGTGACGGCTTGATTGAATGTTGTGTGAATGCGGGAATTTTCATCTACAAGCAATGGTAGAGCATCGAGATAGGTGGTTTTTAGTTTGAAAATTTCTCGATATTCTTCGATAATTTGCGCAATCTTAAATTCCCCTTTTATTTTTTGTAATTCAGCTGAAGCAGTAGAAAATCCGGTCTTGCCTTTTTTGATGTCCGTCGTTGGAATTTTAAGTTTCACAAAAAGAATTTCCGCCAATTGCTTAGGAGAATTGATATTAAACTGCGTTCCGGCCAAATCATAAATGTTTTTTTCCAGATTTATAATCCGCGCATTTATTTTTTCAGCAATGCCTTTGAAAATAACTGTGTTTAGTTTCACTCCATGGGTTTCCATTTCTGCTAAAATTTCAACCAATGGCATTTCGATTTTAGAAAAAACATTTTCCAAATTATTATCCCTCCCCTGCTCCTTGGAAATTTTTTCAATTTTTTGTGAAAAAATTTCTTTCAATTTAAAAACATAATCAGCTACTGCACATTCCTTGCTTGCAACTTCTTCTTGTGTTTCCATATCCAATCCCAGCTGTCCTTTCTTTTTTTCAGGAGCTACTTCTTCACCTAGCTGTTCTAAGACTAATCTAGAAAATTCCTGTTTTCCTCCCGGATTCAAAACATAAGCAGAAAGCATCACATCATACATTTTACCTTTTAGTTCAATATTATTTTCTTTTAATATTTTTATGCTATTTTTCAAATCATATCCAATCTTATTGATACTTTCATTTTCCAAAATACTTTTGACATTTGACTTTCCTGCCTCGTCGGCAGACAGGTGACTTTTGACTTCGCCGAAGGCGATATATCCCGCTCGTCCTGTTTTCCAAGAAAAAGCTATGCCTTTAACCCCCTCTCCTTGATAAGGAGAGGGTTGGGGTGAGGTTCTGAGCGTAATCGCAACTTCTTTTTGCGCATTTAAATTCCTAAAAAATTCTTCCGCTTTATCATCCGTAATTAATTCATACTTAAAATCCTTAATTCCGGAATTATCTGTAGATTTGTAATCGATTTGTAAATTTGTAGTACTAAAATTTTTCGACTCTGGAATACGCTTTATTAGCGAGTAAAAAGTTAACTCCTGAAAAAGTTTCACCAATTTTTGCCGATCAAATTCGTGCGTCCTAGCTTCTTCCAAATTCAATTCCACAGGAACATCCTTGCGAATTGTCGCCAAGCTCTTACTTTGAATAGCTTGCATTTTGTCCCGTTCCAATTTTTCCTTGACTGACCCTTTAATTTCAGCGATATTTTCATACACTCCTTCAATTGTTCCATATTTTTGAAGCAAAGAAGAAGCTGTTTTTTCTCCAATACCCTTGACACCCAAAATATTATCCGACGGATCCCCGCGTAAACCCTTATAATCAATTATCTGATTTGGTTTCAAACCATACCTTTCAAAAACTTTCGCGGGCGTATACATCACCGAATCAGTGAGTCCTCTGCGCATGGTATAAACTTGAGTTTTTTCACTCACCAATTGCACCGTGTCCAAATCCCCTGTCACAATAATGTTTTCAATGTCAGAATAATCATTTTCTGATTTTCTAATCATCGTCCCAATCACGTCATCTGCTTCAAACCCCGCCTTTTCATAAATCGGAATCCCCATCGCTCGCACTACTTCTTTCACTCGTTCAATTTGTTGATATAGTTCATCCGGCGCTTTTGTCCGGGTAGCTTTATATTCCTTATATTCCTCATGGCGAAAAGTCGGTCCCGCCAAATCAAAAGTCGCCAGAATATAGTCCGGCTGAAATTTAGAAATAACGCTCAGCATTGTGGACGCAAATCCATAAACTGCATTGACCAATTCCCCGCTTTTAGTCGTCAATGGCGGAAGCGCGTGATACGACCGATGGATGATCGCATTGCCGTCAATTAGGATAAGTTTTTTCTTTCCAGACATAAAATAAAATATTAATTACCTGTATATATTACCTGTATCATAATAACTTAATTATATACAGCAAAACCTTATATTTAGCCACTTTTATAACTTACCTGTATATATTACCTGTATCGTTAATTGGATTTAATTTTCCAAAACGATGCATTTTCACCTTTCGATATTTTTGGTTTGTTTGGCATATTATTAGTATATCGCTAAGTATAAAATATTACAAAATTAAAATTATTCCGGCAATAAATTCCACATAGCTTCAAAAATGCTTTTTAGACTGCTGTGAATTTTTTGACTTTCTATTATAATGGCAAATTTTTCTTCATAGGAAACAATACCGACTTTATTTTTCCCGTAGATATTTAATTCAATTGAAATTGGATATTTTTCAGCTGAAATTAATTTTGATTTTCGAAAATGGGCTTGATCATTTTTGACCCACTCTCGGATAAATTGATTGTCTGGCAAAATTGCCCTTGCCCAAATTTTGTTTTTTATTCTTTTGGGAATATACTCCTCAACAAAAAAAGCTTCTTCAAAGTGGCTTGAAAAATTTTCGGCAAACCAAGTTAATATCTCACTCTTGGGATATTTTAGCGAATCTCGATAAACCTCCTTGATTCCTTCATCTCCATCAAAATAGCGAATCTCTGGCTTTTTATCAATCATATTCGTAAACGCCAAAAGTTGTGGCATAATCTTGTCAATTTTTTCCTTGCGTTCTTCCAAAATATCGTGAAGTTTTTTTGGATCTTCAGCAAAAAAGACTGACGCCGATTCTTTTTTAAGTGAGCTGATTAAGCCTTTTTCCTTCAAAGACTCAAGCACTAAATAGGCCGTGGTTCTTTTGACCCCAGCCTTTTTAGCTAAGCGACTCACTGTCGTCTCACCCAACTCCAAAGCAGACAAATATATAGCCGATTCATTTTCACTTAAGCCTGTTGCTAAAAGCTCTTTTTGTAGTTCATTTTTCATAGGTGTCGTCAATTATGTCAACATTATTATTGTAGCATAATGCTTAAAATAAAGCAAATATGTTATGCTAATACAATAAGTAGGTCTTTATTAATGACAAGTTATGAAATTTAACATATAATGCTTTGTTAGGATAAAAATCAGAAAATAAACATCTTAATAATGCACATTAATAATCTAAAAAAGGAGAAGGGCATGAATATTACAGTTAAAAATTATGCACAGCCTGGGTGGGAAAAGAAAGAAGATAGATTTCGAAGTAAGTTTATCGCAATTTCCATCAAAGATGAAATAACGGTATTTCTTATTCTTAATGGGATAATGTCTCATTTCGACTATCTAAAACAATCAAGGTATGACTATAACATAAATTTCGATGAAATGACATTTGTTGGTGCTGGTTTTTATCATGCAGGAAAAATCCCCTCAGCTTATTTTGATAGCTATAGCTGTAAATCAGTTTTTGGGCGTGATTGTCCAAACGATGATATCCTTTGCAAAAAAAATCATTAGAGAAATCGAGTTATTTCTCGAAGCAGAATAATTTAACAAAAAGGCAGGCGTCGAGAACTTCGACCCTGCCTGTTTTTTTGTTTCAAAAATATTTTTATTTTCCTAAAACAATTCCTTAATTTTTTCAGTTCCAAAATAATAGACATTCCTTCCTTGCTTTGTTAAAGTTAAAAATCCCTTTTTCAGTAAATCCTTAAGATCCTTGCTAGCTGTCATTTTTGTCACTTGATTTACATTCATATGCGCCGTGAGGCTGGTTCTCTCGTCTGGATCGCCATATAAATATTGTAGCAACTGAATTTGCCTAATATTTAATTTGTATTTTGCATCACACTTCTTCTTCATTTTAGTGTTTTTGTCAGATTGTTTTTCTAAATATTCTAAAAACTCACTCACAGCTAATTTAATTTTCTTAATATTGTAATTCAGAAAATACGTCATATCATTGCTATCTTGCTCACTATAAACATATGCCATTACATATTGTTTGGGAGATTTTTTTATTACTTTGGAAATTGGTAAATAAACAAAAGCCCAATAACCTTTTCTTATTAAATACCAATAAAATAATAACCTAGCAAGTCTTCCATTGCCATCTGTAAAGGGATGCAAATAACCCATCCAAAAATGAAGCATGATTGCTTTTATAATTGGATGAATAAAGGATTTTTTTTCAGACTCATCATTAGCAAACTTTATCAATTCTTCTAATTCTTTTTTTACAAATTTAATATCTGGACCCTCATGATAAATAACACCACTGATTTCATCAGTAACACAAACTGGTTCTCCAGCATTTCTCATTCTGGGTTTTTCATTTTGAGAATCTAAAGTATCCTTAGTGATAAGCGAATGCAATTCTAATATCAAATCCATGCTCATTTCTCTGTCTTTATAATTTTCCTCTATCATTTTCATGGACACATAACTATTCACAATCATTTGCTCAGATCTATTTATTGGCTCTCTCCCCTCTCTTAAAAGTTTTTTTGCGGCTTGTCTACTTGTAGCTGCCCCCTCTAATTGAGAAGATGCTATCGCTTCCTCCATTATTCCTCGAGTAATTAATTTTTGCTTATTCGCTTTATTAAATCCATTTTTTTCAACAAAAAGCTCTCCTCCTGTATTCATATCCAGTTCATGAAAAAATTCTTCAAAATAATCCAACTTAGACCATTTGAAAAAATTACCTTTTTTGTCCTTAATATTTGTCTTCAAGCTTTGTGATTCACGAAAAATCTTAATAATCATCCAAAGTGCGTCTTTAGAAATTCCTTCTGGCGAAGGTTCTTTATAGCGAATTTTATCCCAATATAGATAATCGGGTTCTGCAGATTTTTTTACAAAATCTAAAATATCAGTCTTGTTTTTATCAGTAAAAGCCTTTAATATTTCTTCTTTATTAATTTTAGAAATATCTGGTTCTTCTAATTTAAATAACATATTTTTTAATTAGTATAATTATACCTAAATTATACCTATTTTATACCTATTGTCAAGATAGGTATAATTATACCTAAATTATACCTATTTTATACCTATTACTATTATCCATCAAAAAAACCGCCACATAAGCGGTTTTTCTAGTTATAGAGAAAAGTATAATTTTTATTTCTACAACAGTTCCATATTATAAATCACCACATCATCAGTCGGCTGATCATTGGGAGCGGTTTTGACGTTTTCGATTTTTAGGGCGATGTCCATTCCAGAAACTACTTTGCCAAAAACTGTATAAGCTGGCGGAAGTTGTGCTCCGGGGCTGGCAGTAACGATGAAAAATTGAGAGCCGTTAGTGTTTGGTCCAGAATTAGCCATCGCTAGTGTTCCTTGGAGATACTTTTCCTTGCCACTAAGTTCATCATTAAATTTATATCCCGGACCACCAGTTCCCCACATAGATTTTTGTGAATCATCCTTAGAAAGTGGATCGCCCGCTTGAATCATAAAACCCTTGATCACTCGATGAAATTTCGTACCGTTATAGAATCCTTTTTGCGCAAGATCAGAAAAATTTTGAGCGGTTTTAGGCGCGCTGTCTGCGAATAATTCTACTTTGATGTCACCTAGACTTGTTTTAATTAAGGCTAATTGTGTTTTTTCTTCATTCATATTGTTTTCATTTAATATATTAGACCTGTTGCTTAATAACAATGCTTTCGCATGGAATCATCCTAATGATTCTGGAATGATCAGCTCGTAGAATCGAGATGGTAATTCCAGAGTCCGCAGGAGATTAGCATAGCTGTGTCGTCA
>JBAQNP010000033.1:0-1726 GCA_049303905.1 Candidatus Moraniibacteriota bacterium | reverse complement strand
GAATTATAGATCATCACCTGACTGGCAATGTCGACGTGGCTGCCGATCTTCAAGGGAGCGCGGCCGTCAAGAAAAGCGTGGTCACCAACCAAACTGTCTTCGCCGATACTGATTTGATGGAGCAAATAAAAACGGGCGCCCATATGGAGTGTACTGCCTTTGCCAATCTTCATACCGGCCAGGCGATAACAAAAATTGCGAAACAGGTGAGAAGGCACATAACCAACTAGCCAGAGGAGATAAAGCTGCCCATCGAGGAAATAGTTGTAGAAGCGAACGAAGATTTTTTGAAAGCCGGTGCCATAGGTCAGCTTTTTGTTGTCTTTATCGACAAAATGGATTCCTCCGCCGCTGATTGAGAGGTTGGCGATACGCATTACCTCGATTTTAGCAAGTTGAATCCGAAAAGGAAAACCGCCCCTCCTAATACACTTGATTATGGGAACCAATATCTAAAAAGATGGCCAAATCCTGCTTTTCGAGCTTGTAAACGATTCGAATGTCCCCCGCAACGGAAAAAGCTCGAAGCGTTAGTTTCTTACCAATCAATGCGTGATCGCGAAGAATTGGGTTTTCCCGATTCGTGAGGAATAATTTTACCCTTAACTTAAACCTTTTTACCAGATTACCGTTAGGCTCAATTCTTTTTTTGAAGTTTTTCTTGAAAATCGAATGAGTGATGATTTTCATCCAACATTTAGAGACTCCATCAAATCTTCGACGTCACCGAATTGTTTTTGACTGTTCATCGGTTGTTTCAGCATTTTTTTATACCTTCTTTCGTTAAGTGCGGACAGACTGAATCGAGGAAAAAACTCGACCTCAACTTTTCCGGCAGCGAAGCGGCTTAGAAAAACTCTGACGACTTCCTGCGCGGAAGAGAAACCTTGATTTTCAGCCATCTGATCAACCCGTTTTCGGAGATCAATATTTATTGGGATCTGGAGTACCGTGGTGTTCATATGGGAGTATTATATAACTATTACTTTGATATTGTCAAACAGACTAAACTACCGCGTCTCGCGCTCTCAAACGAGACGTCCATCCCGCTTGCAGGGCGTGCCCCTGTCGATCGAGTTATTCTTCAATATTTTCAGATATCTTCTTGCCACAGACGGAACAAATAAATTCGTTCCATTTCTCACCGAAAAGGCTTCGGTGTTTCTTCACAAAAACCAAGAAATGCTTCCCTCTATTCTTTTTGCATTTCCATTTTGAAATTCCGGGGGCATGGTCGTATTTTTCGTATTTTGGATTGGCTTTTCTTGGTGTGCCCCACCTAATTATCTTCCTCATTTTTAGGCGACTAGACTTTTGATAAGATCGATAATCAATTCTTTTTCGGAAGACGGGCTGACGGCGACGAGAAGGGCCAGGGCTACCAGGGCGTTGTCATTTATTTTTCTCTCCCCGCTTTCCCGATAGAGATAGTTATTTTGATCGAGAAAGATAATGAACAACATTGAACCAATGCGCTTGTTACCGTCCAAAAACGGATGATCTTTGATGGTGAGATAGAGAAGGTTGGCCGCTTTTCCCTCAAGATTTGGATAAAGATCAGTACCGCCAAAAGTCTGATTAAGATTCCTGATAATACTTTCGAGCTTGTTATTGGTATCGATTCCCAGCATCCCGAGGCTTTTTCCGGATTTGGATAGTTGATCCCGAATGTTTTCGATCACTTTTTGAGCCAAATCAACTGTCAATGGTTTAATGACCTTAGCTC
>JBAQNP010000032.1:0-19764 GCA_049303905.1 Candidatus Moraniibacteriota bacterium | reverse complement strand
TTCCCCGATAAATCGGAGTCGACCGTCGGACAATAACCAATGCATTCCATATTTTCTTTTGACGGAAAATACTTTAATAGAACACATCTCTGGATTATTGTCAAATTCTCCCTAGAAAGGAGGTGATTCCGGGCGTGGAACTCACAGGACTTCCGCAATAAACGGAGCGATTTTGCTCGTTTATGTAGAGTATAAATTAAGTTGTAAATTTAACTGGTTTCTACTACAGTATACACGAAAATTATTTATTTGCAAGCTTTTGTCTGGCTTTATTCCCTAATACCAATTTCAGAATATCTTCCTCGCTCTCTACACCATTTAAGCGTCCTATCAGAAAACCTAGGCGATAATTAACCCCATCGCTCATCAGACGCCAATTTGTGTCCTCAAGAGTTGCTTTAATCAATCTCTTGAGATCATATTCACTATTGAGTTTATCTCTGCCAGTTTTCGCGTCCTGAAGACTGAATCCTAAAATGACATTCTTTTCAATTTCGGGCTTTTCAAATTCCAGCTTGGAATATCCCGCTTTTTCAATCGCCGGATTAAGCAAGTTTTGAAGTTCCACGACAGTGAGCTTTTTTATTTTACCAGCAGCCTCATAAAGTTCTTTATTTTTCTCCCTATCTTCCCATCCGCCCACAACCTTACTCATACACTCGGCCTTATCCATAAGATCGCGACCCATTGATTCAGAAAGACAATACTTTTTTCGATTAGCTTCAAAATCCGGATTAACCTGCTCTTCTTTTTTATTCAAATTCAGTGTATCGGTTTCTACGTGTCCACATTTTGAGCAATGATATTCCGTGGTAATAACATTATCCCCCTTAATACTACTTATTTGAACTTCAGCCTTGCACTTGCCACAAGTTGGTTTATGCTCCCACTCTTTACCGTTTTCCCAAAATGCACGACGCTTTCCGCATTTGTCGCACTCAAACATAAAAAGGACTTCTTCTTTCTCTTGATGATTATCCATAAGATCGCGCGAGACACAATTTTTCAAAGGCGAACTACATCCAAAGCAACGAACTCCCTCTGGCTCTCTAGCATTGGTAAGTTTTTCATCTTTATTTCTGTCTCGCTCCATCCATTCTTGAATTGTATCTGATTTTTTGGCTGCGCGTTCAATTTTCAAAAAAAGCAAAGTAAGAGGCATAACGCTATTGTGAGAAAACTTATTTTTTAGTTCCCCTAGCTTCTTCTCCTTGCCTTTTAATTTAGAAATATCCGCCTGATATGGATTATTTTCCCAGCGCTGGCACTTTTCAATAGTAAGCTTATCATAAAGCTCCTCATAGTAAGTATAATCTTTTTGATATTGATACATTTTTATTCTTCTAAGTCTCCCTCCAACTCTTTTTTAACATCCTTAAACTCATTCTCAACTTCTTTTAATCTTTCTCTACTAGCTCTTATAAGCTTTGCACCTTCCTTTACTTTTTCTAGTCCTTTTTCCACATCAACTTCTTCTTGCCCATTGAACCATTGAGTGATTTCTTCCAACTTTTTTAATGATTCAGATAGATTTGGATTTTGCATATTAGTTTTATTAAAATTATTGATTAACTATTTTTTCAGCTTTTGAATACACCTCGCCATCACTCAATTTACTTATTAACTCATCGCCCTTATTCACCTGACTGATTGATTTCACAATTTTTCCATTAACACGGATAATACTATAACCGAGTTTCAACTGTCGTTCTGGATTATTACTATTCAAATCTTTTTCAAAATCATCTAATTTTTTTATTATACCATTTAAGCTAACTATAAATTTTTTAGTAAAATTTTCACCAAATTCTCCCAATTTACCGATATTTAGCTTTAAGGAATGACCGATATTTTTTAGTAAATGCTGACTATATAATTCGTTCCCGAAATTATCCAGCATCCTTTTGGTTTCGCCGACATTATTGCCAAAATGATAGCGCAGTATTTCTCCTGTTCGTTCCAACATCTTCTTTTCTCGTTTTATTGAATAGTCGACTGTAATAAGATTATTTTTAATTACTTGTTCATAGCGCTCAAAGTTCCTAAATGTTTCTTGATAAAATTCCTTTATCGTATTTGAGGCATTTTCTATTTTATCTCGACTATCTCTCACTATTGTTTCATACTGATTGATAATGCTTTTTTCATAGCTATCCAACCTATCCAGCGCTCGCTCCCAAGATTTGTTCAAAACTTGTGCGACTGCCGTTGGCGTTGAAACAGCCTTATCGGCCACATAGGAAAGCAAAGGCATATCTTTGTCGTGTCCAATTCCGCAAATCACCGGCATTTTCAAATCAGCCACTTTTCGTATTAGCATTTCATTATTGAACGCCTGTAAACTCTCCAAACTTCCTCCGCCCCGAATAATCACCAAAACATCAATATCTTTATCTTCAAAATAATCAACTGCATTTATCAGATCACTGATAGCCGCCGCGCCTTCCACCCGGGAGTCCATAAAAATAATCTCGTATCCAAAATTTCCGATGTTAGTGTTGAAATCTCCTATTACAGCTCCGTCCCGGGAAGTAATCAACCCAACCTTGTGAGGAAAATCCGGAATTAGCTTCTTGCGCTCCTCCGCAAACAACCCTTCGACTTCCAGTTTCTTCTTTAGGGCTTCGTATGCTTTTTTAAGCGCTCCTTCGCCCACCAGCTCAATTACACTGGTTTTGAAAGACAATTTCCCATAAGGCTTATATACCTCCGGGATCCCGTGGATAATAACCTCCATTCCTTCAACCAAGTCTATTCCCGACATCTCATAATTTCGCGCCCACATAAAACAATTCAGCAAGCTCTCATCGCTTTTGTCCTTGATTGCGAAATAAGCGTGTCCATTTCTAATACTTATACTAGAAACCTCACCCTTAATAGCCGCCCCTGCCTGCGAAAGTTTTGAGTTTAGACTATCGAGATAATTACTAACTGTATAAATTTTATTTTTTTCCTGATAAGTTTCTTGAATTTCAACTTCACCTCCGCCGGAACATTCTTGAATAATCGCCAAAATATCCCGCCCATACTTTTCAAACTTCTTTTCCCGTATTCCTTTAACAGCCAGCAGATCCTCCTTGCAAGTCGGCTTCAAACGCGCTATATCTTCCAAAACTTTATTCGGTAGCACGCGAAAAAGCTCAACACCGGCAGTGCTTGCTACATCTCTCCGCCAAGCTCTTAATTTTTGAGTCAAAATGTCACTCATTTTTTATATTTTTAAAAAAGATTCTATTGCAAAGCAATCATTTCCTGTGTTCCCTTGCACATTTTCCAACTTTGACACTTTTCAATAGTAAACTTATCATAAAGCTCATCATAAATAAGTAGGTCTTTTAGATTTTAATACATAAGTTTTCATTAGCGCTTATGGTCATCCTTATATATCTTAATCAACGCAAGGATTGTTATTACTGCAAAATATAATCCCGTGTTAAAAATCGTACCGTCAAGAAAAAAGAGATTATATAGCCATCCAAGAGTTATAAACACAAAAAATATAACGAGCATTGTATCCATACTATTTTTATTTTAATTATAAAATTTAAAACTTTAAGGCCGTATTATAAATATCATTCAAGAAAGAATTATGCATTTTAATCTCATTATCCAAATTAAAACAAACTTGCATAAACTCTCGCCCCTCTGCTGGATTATTTCTTTTATCAGAAGCTAGTTTCTCTTCTATTATCTTTTCTATTCCATATTTTTTTATCCAATTTTCCATATTTTCCAAATCTGCAATAGTCGTTATAAAAAAATCATCGACTCTTGGATCAATCTTTTTTTTAACTTCCGGCATTTCTGCTAAATATAAATCTTCCAATATAACAATTACATTATATCTCTTTTTCTCTGTTTTTGACAAAACTTTATCGGTCTCTAACAGTTGATCAACGGCTTTAGAAAATTTACTATCTATGCACCATTTTTGAAAGACTTCGGGAATAAATGTTTGTTTTACTTTTTGACTTAGTAATGAAGATTTGCATTCTATCAACAGTTCTATTTCATCCAAGCAAATTAGCCAGTCTGCAATTTTACCTTTTATTGAATTTTTCTCTTTATAAATATCCAAGTCAACTACATTATTCTCTCCAAAATAATTTTTTAGTATCCTGCCAACATAATCCTTAAACAAATCACCAAATGAATTTAAAAAATCTTGAGAATCTTTTTTTCGGTAATAATCCCTCAAATCCCAATAGATACCTTTCGTTATTTTACTTATTAAGGCTTCTACATTTGGAACTACATTTTTACCTTTTAAATATGAATATCTATTATCTCCATCAATTATTGGCTTTGAATATAAAGGATTGAACTCGTATTTTTCATAACCTGGGATGCTACACGAACCAATTATTAAGCTCCTAAACTCATTGTAATCAGCGAAAGCTATATTGCGAAATTTTTCTTTTTTTTCTCTAATAAAAACATCGTTAATTCTCTTGTTATTAGTTTCTATGTTAACATTATCAAAATCAATAATAGGATTATTATTTTTGATAATCAAACCAAAAATTGCCATCCCTGTTAACATATAATCTTCTATACTAATATCATAAACATCCTGAAAGTCCTGACTCAAATTGGAGCTTTTAAATATATCGTAGTATCTGGCCAAACAATTACTTCTTTTCGAATTTTGCGCCGGAAATTGCTCTTGCGAAATCCTCTGTAAAAATGATGTTAAATTTTTATCTTCAGAAAATGGCTCCTTTATAGAATTAGCCTGACTATTCAACTGAAAAAAATCTTGTTCAGACAAAGCATAACCCCTGCCGTCATTTGATCTTAAAACTGAGCGAAAGGAGATTAAAGCAAGACCCCATTGCGTAATTGTTTGTTTATCTTTTTCCTCAATTACATAATTATAAAATTCCTCGTTTTTATTATTAAAAAGGTCTAGACTATATTCTCCACATTTTATTAATGTGCCATAGGTGGGAAATTTTTTTATAAAATTATCAAATTGATCAATACTAATTTGTTGGTAATTTTTTTCCGTATTTTTTACTATCGCTTTAGTTTTTTCCTCCATAATAAAATTTGTATTTCTATTTCCATAATGTGGTGTCAAATTGTCCGTCTTTATAGAAATTATCACTATTGTCATAATTAAACGACTGCCATATTCTATCGGTGATTGCTTTCGTTGTTTTATTTTTATCAATATGATCAAAATTCATAAGCCCAATCTCTAAAAAATCCTTATCCCATATCCCCAAATAGTCACTAAAACCATAAGTATTTGGTCTGTATTTTCGCAAGCCAAAACCTTTTATATCTATAAATATACAGAAAATTAAAACCTGCGTATCCAGTCCGAGGTAATTAAAAACATTTTCAACTTGGTCAATAAAACTATAAGTATATTCAATAATAGGATAACCTCCAATAACTGGAATCTCAACATCTTTAACATTCACCTTTTCTCTAATCATCAAGTCTCCTATTGCAAATCTTGCTTCAAGATAGCCATTGCGAAACAATTCAATTTGCTTATGATCTTCGTTTTTACCACCAATCCTTAACCCATTAAAGCTTGGGTGAGAATTATCATATGAAAACTTCAAATCCCACCCGCTGTGCCTGTTATATGATGGGTTCTTAATCTTATTCCTCAATTCTTCATCAGAAACATCGACAAATTCACCTGAAGCACCAATCGGCAATGCGCCTAAAACAAACATAGGCTTATTATCAGTATTATCAGACAAATCTTTCTTTCTAGCTGCTAAAAAATCCGCAGCAGTAGTAGTAATGCTTGTGTTTCTTGCAAATGCATCACGTATTTCATCAACCGACATTGGAGATTTCTGCCTGTCGTGCCTTATCCAAAATTGATTCAATCCTCTAAATGTTATGATGTGTGGAGCGCGCAAGCTATAAGGAATGTGGATTATTATGATATTTCCTTCATCTCCAGCAAGACATTTAATGCTTAAGCCAGGTATTCGTGGTTGCAAATTAGCGATGCAAGAGGAAAATATCCTATCCCTTTCTTCTTCGGCCTTATCTATATTATGTATTTTACCAGCAAAACCATCCTTATCTTCTTCTATACCAATTATCAAATAGCCACCATAGCCATTAGCTATCGCGTCTATGTCTCTTAGCATCTCTCGCACATCCTCATCCCCTCTTCCCCAAACTTCTTTCTTAAATTCTATGTTCTGATTTTCAGAAATCTTCTGAGAAGTTAAATCCTCAATATCTCTATAATTTATTTCCGAAAATAATTTATTAAAAATCATATCTAAATTTTTTTATTGTTTACTTTCCTCTAATTACAATTTTATAAATTATCAGTAACCGCAAAAAAATTCTTTATTATTGGATATTCTTGACACAATATAAATCTTCCAGAAACATTATCCTTAATAAGAAAAAATTGCTTTTTAATGCATTCCTCATTTTTTTCTAAACACGCAATACAAACAATAAAATCAATATACGGATATTCTATATTCGCAGATATGCTTTCTTCCCAACTTTCGGTTTCCTCATAATATCTCCAGCCAAAACGATTCAATATGGTTTTTTTCTCAATAGCAGTGTTATAACAAAACAGCCCACACACTGGCTGATTATCTGAGTCAAGTGATTTTATCTTTTTAAATTTATCATTTGTCTTTTTGATATCCGTCCCCGTTGCGTTTGATTTTATTTCCAAAACAAGCCTACAATGCTCGGGCTTTAAAAAAACCTGCCCACCCAATGTGTCTACCGGAGAATCTTGATGGTGAAATATGTGATCACATTCTCCGCTTTTATCATTCCCCCTTCTTATAAAACCCTTCGTAATTTCTATTGATCGCTTTTTCTTTATTAGAATTTCACGCAAAAATTCTTCCCTAATTGTTCCACACGCCAGATGCTGATCCTTAACTAAATTTTCCGATACTCGATATTGAGCGCGGAGTAAATCTTCATAGTATTGTGGAAATATATCGTCCATAACATATAAATTATAATTCTCCCTTAAAAGCTTTCTGCATCAAGACTTGAAATTGTTTTTCCATTTCTTCGGATTGGACAATCATATCTTGCCTTAAATCTTCAACCTTTTCTACTATACTAACGAATCTTGTTTGAAGTTCCACGGGAGGAAGTATGATTTTTAAGTTATTCAAAATAGTCAAATTAATGTTAGGTCTTGCCGCCTCAGGCGCATCCCTCAAAAGTATCTTCTTCCAAAATCGCAATACATATTCCAAGTAGATATTGTTGATTACAGCACCATAAGGCTTTATGCAAATAACGCTGTCCGTGGCATACACATCAATCTCAAGTATTGCTGTTACGCCAATTGTTGCGCCAACTATTGCAATAACTATATCTCCTTTAAAAAATTGCTTACTAACCTTTGTTCCTTTCTCATTCAGGGTCTGAACAAACTTATTGAGTTTGTGATTTGAATTGCTGATATCTCCTGTTTGGATAAATGGATGCTCTCCATTAAAGTAAGAAGGGTCATTTCTTGGTCTTGGTGAAAATCTTCCCCTTTCCAATTTTGCAACTTTTTCAAGTGGTTTCAAATCCCATTTTCTTGGGTTTTGGACTGGATCACCGAACATCTCCAAAAACACTGACTTTAAATAATCGTTCAGCAATTCAATTGCTTGCTTCCTTTTCTGGCGACAAGCATCCGTTTCATCAAGAATTTTTACAATTCTTTTTTGCTCTTCACGAGGTAATTCCGGAATATCAATATCATTTATATAGCCTTTTGAAATATGTTTTAATCCCGCTCCTTTAAAACCCCTTTCTAAAATCCAAACATTTCCGGATAAATAATAATAAATGAACTTTATTTCAAACTTTTGAAGCATATCGGGCTTTAACTGCGCAACCAAGCAGTCCGTAGAAACAGAAAATGGCTTATCGCATATATGAATGCTAGCGCTTCCACCTGTTCCAAAAATAAGACTAGGTAATTCAAATTGAAAAGAATCAGTATATTTTGAAAGAAGCGGACTTGATGTGAAAAATGGAAAAGACCCATTTTTTAATCCATCTCCTGCTTTTATATGCGATTTCTTTTGAAAATCCAATAATTGTGAAAATTTTACAAATTTCATAATTATATTTTCTTTAATTCATCAAGACCGGCAATAATTTCTTTTTCCAAGTTTTCAATTTTTCCTAAAATAACTTTTGAATCTTCATACTGTATTTCCTCATAATCAGTTACTTTATACCGATTGATACTCAAGTCAAAGTCGGCCTCTTCAATCTCTTTTTTATCAATATAGAAAAATTTGCTGTTTAGTTTATTTTCTGTCTGCTCCTTACGATTTTTCCATTTCGCAACAATATCCGGCAAATCGCCTCCGCCATTAATCTTACTGCGTTTATCATCTAGGGAATATCCGTCTGATTGCATATCATAAAACCAAACTTTCTCCGTCTCACCACCTTTCACAAATATCAAGATTGCCGTGCTAACCCCTGCGTAGGGCTTAAACACTCCGCTTGGCATTGAAATAACACCTTGAAGCTCACAATCATCAAGGAGCATTTTACGCGCGTGCTTATGCACATTGCTAGAACCAAAAAGAACGCCATCGGGAACTATTACGCCTGCCCGTCCTCCTATTTTTAAAGATTTAACAATTCTATCTATAAACAAGAGTTCTGTTTTTGTAGTGTTAAGAGAAAGCGATTCATTTATATCCCCCTTATCAATACTGCCTTTAAAAGGAGGGTTCGCCATTATGCAATCAAAAAAATTATCCTCATCATATTTTTTAGAAAGAGTATCCTTCTGTTCAATGTTTGGGCTAGATATTCCGTGCATCATTAAGTTCATCAGTCCTATACGAACCATGCTCTCATCCATATCATACCCATAGAAAGTTTTTTCTTTGAGGTGCGTCCACTGTCTCTCATCCGTCAACTTATCACCCAAAAGACCGCGCGTAAGTCCATTTTCATCAGTTTTTTGATGTTCCTTGCTGGTATGAGCAGTAATAATGTGTTGATATGCGCCAAGCAAAAATCCGCCCGTTCCACACGCCGGATCACATATAGTATCTCCAAGCTTCGGATCAACAAGCTCACACATAAGCTGGATAATATGGCGAGGGGTTCTAAATTGACCAAGCTTTCCTGCACTGGTTATTTCTGAAAGCAAGTATTCATATATATCACCCTGCGTATCCTGAAAACCTTGTCCATTTGATTCTTGCTTTGCTATTTCCTCAAAAATCTCATCAATGATATTAACAGCTTCAACCAAAAGTGATGGTTTGGAAATAATAAAAACGGCATTGCCCATATGCTTCGCAAAAGGACTTTCCTCCTTGCCAATTGTTTTTAAAAATGGAAATACTTTTGTTTGGATATGAGTCAACATTTCTCCACCTTCCATTTGTCTAAAATGACTCCAGCGAAGATTCTCGTTTTTACCGGAAAAAATTGATACGTATGATTCTCCAGTAAACTCTGCATCTTGACGTTTTTTAATATCAAGCTCATCCAAGCGCTTCATAAATAGCAGATAAGAAATCTGCTCAATAGCGGTGAGTGGATTGGAAATTCCCCCACTCCAAAATTTATCCCAAAGACGACCAATTGATGACTTCAATGTTGAGTTAAGCATAATGTAAAATTTTATTAGTAAACAATAATACCTCTTTTTGCATTTGCGGAGTAAAAAGACCCAGGAAGCCACGAGCGTGCAATTTAGTGAAAGGCTCACTAACGAGGTCTTTTTTAGTAAGTTCCCCATTGTCGATAATAAAATCCCGAAGAACTATCAAAAATTGAATTTGATTAGGCGCAAGCGTATTATGCTCAGCGATAAATTCAGCAAAGGCTTCTGACACCTTTTCGGAAAATGTCACTAATCCTCCGATACCCATAATGTATTTAATTAAATCCAAAAATTGCACCTTGCGAGCATCATAGGCTTTTTGTAGTTTTTCCTCAGTTGGATGTGGATCATATTCAGCCAAAACCTCCGCTAATTCTTCAACCTCTTCTTGAGTTATATTTTCGCCTTGCTTTATTTTGCGCAAAATTTCATTTTCCTCTTCAAGCTTTTTCACAAGCGCTTCTACCTTTTCACGATATTTATGGATAGTGAGGCGCTCATTCTCTGCACCAAAGTTGATATATCCTTTTTCGCTCGTTATGTCGCGCAAGTCTAAGGAATCTTGATTAGGTTTTATGCCCTCCTCTCGGTATTTCATCAATGGAGCAATCTTCTGAATCAAAACTTCCAAAGCTTCTTCATCAGCTTTTTCCAAATATCCATTATGCAAAACCTCCCCAATTAGTGTTTCTTCTTTAGCAACTACATTAACTGACAAAGGGAGATCTGAAACCATTTCAACTATAACTTCTTCTAATGTTTTTATCTTCTTTTTCTGCCCTTTTATATTTTCAAGCTTGGCAATCGAATAAAGCAACACTTTAAGTTCAAAACTCATTGCTTTATAGTCCTCTCCAGTTCTCGTGCGCATCAAAGGAGCAATATCTTTTTCAAGAAAGAGCTTTTTATCCTTATTGAGTTTTTGCCAAAAAGAAGCGTCCACTTTCTCCAATTTACTTTTCGCATCCAAGATAACCACATTATTTTGTGGCAATTTATCAATATCATCTTTTAACTTTTTTATCACAGATTGCACCACTTCATCATTTCCCTGATTTTCAGCCACATTTAATTTCTGCAATTTTGTTTCAAAAAGACGAACTGGAATTGGCTTTGATGGCTTATCAACTTTTCCAGTCGGATTCATCTGAAAGTATTCAAAGTTTTCCCAACAATCAATTATAAGAAACTTATCTTTATTTTTGCACCACGGCTTTATTTTCTTTTCCTCTAGGAGTCTCGTTCCGCGACCAATCATTTGCCAAAATTTAGTGTAAGAGAAAACTGGCTTAGCAAAAACTAGATTGACTAACTCCCTAACATCAATACCTGTATCAAGCATATCTACGCTAATGGCAATTCGCGGAAAATCCTTGTTTATAAATTGATCGAGTAAACCACCTTTTCCATAAACACGAGAATCATCAGAAACAATTACCTTTGCGATATTTCCTTTATGTTCAGGGTATAGATCATCAAACACTTCCTGCAATCTTCTGGCGTGCTTCATTGTCATTGCAAAGAAAATTGTTTTTCCGGGCAAAGTTCCACTTTCGTCCTTAATACACTCCTCCATAAATTCCTGCACAATAAGCGCATTCGTGCCTTTGTTGGTAACCTTCTTTTCTATTTCACTGCCCTCATAGTTTATTTGAGCTGGTTCTTTGCCGTCAGCAAGCAGTTTCTGTTGCTCCGCAAGAGATATAGTATCTTTTCTAATGCCTTCTTTTTGGAATTTTGTTCTAACTTTCAGAACTTTAAAATCACACAAATAAGGTGGCTTATTATTTATCGCCTCTTCATATGAGTAGGCATAAGTAGGAACACCATCTTCGCATTCAAATAGACCAAAAGTATTATGCTCCACTGCGTCTTTAGGGGTGGCAGTTAATCCCAATTGAATCGTATCGAAATAATCAAAAATGTTTTTATAGACATTATAAATTGATCTGTGGCTTTCATCAGCTACAATCATATCAAAAAAATGCGGACTCAAGGGACAGTCCTTATTTTCAATGATATTGAGCATTGTCGGATAAGTTGCGCAATATATCCTTCTATCAGTTGCGATGTCGTGTTCTCCATTTTTTGGCCATATAGGAGCATTGGGCAAAAATTCTTTAAACGCATCAAGTGCTTGGTTTCTAAGCGCAATTCTATCTACTAAGAATAAAACTTTTTGCACCCTATTTGTTCGCATTAAAACATCGAACATTGAAGCGCAGGTTCTCGTCTTTCCAGTTCCAGTTGCCATCACAAGCAGCGACTTCCTTTTTCCTTTTTCTAGGTTTTCAAAAACTGAACGAATTGCTTCAATTTGATAAGGTCGTCCAGAAATATCCTTGCTGATCAATTCTTGAGAAAGAGGCTTCTCGTTTTTTCGTAAAAACAACATTCTTTCTAAATCTTTTTTAGTCGGAAAACCATAGACTTTGCGAGGTGGATATTTTTCGGTATCCCAAAAATAAATGTCGTGTCCATTAGTGTAAAAAACGAATGGCATATCTTTGCCAGAATTTTTTTGAATGTTTTCAGCATATTGACGCGCTTGTTCTTGCCCTACTCTTGCATCCCTAGAAGTTTTCTTTGCTTCCACAACAGCTAACGGCTCACCATTATCGCCAAGCAAGGCATAATCGGCAAATTGATACCCTTGATATTCCGCAGTTGGCTCTTTGACCATTTCTGGCAGGCCAACCCAAATATCAAGTTCCGAGGTAACTTGTGAGGGATTTTTAATATCCCACCCAGCTTTTTCGAGTCGCTTATCAATTATTTCTTGTCTTGTTTTCGCTTCGTTAATTTTTACCATAATTAGATCTTGTTAAATGCTTTTCTTATAACACCAGTCATCAATTGACGTCTTTTATGCAAAAATTCATCATAGCTCAATTCGTAGAAATTTCCAGGAATAGCGTGTTGAACAAACATTTCTTGCAGTTCGTTATCAGCAAAGCGTTTTTTTACCATTGCAACATATTCACGTGGATGCGCGTCGCTTATTTCTATATTATCTTCAAATTCCAAAAAGGTTAGGTTTGCAATCTGATTGATTTTGGCCTTATCTTTGTTGCGATCAAAACCATATTCAGAAATAAGAAAATTACGTGGGAAAATATGGTGCTTTTCAAGACGCTTCTTCTTAATTTTCAAAGATGGATCGTATAAATCACCTACGAGTTTTCGTGAAAATAAGATTGGCGAACCTAATTTATTAAGAGAAGCATAAAAAGCATTAGCTTCTGGGCTTCTTGCGGATGATGTTTCCATTTGCCCCACAAGGGTAGTTTCCCAAAAGTCATTTGTAAGATTATCGCTAATAATCTTTTCGAGTCCGGAAACAAATGAATCAGCATTAAATTCCCTAACTCTATTCAAATCTTTTTCAAAAGCAGTCTCCGGTGATGAAGAGTATCTTCCCGTAAGCGAAGCCATCACAAACCAACGTCCAATCACTCTTTGCAATTCGTGATTTGAAACAGAAAAATTGTCTTTTCCGATAAGATAGAGTATGTAACTATACAAAACGGCGCTCTTTGAGGAAATTAGCTCTTCATCCTTGTAACCACCACCGATCAAAATCTTTAGAAAGCTCTGCCAATTAGTGTTATCAAGAACTGCCGGGAGATTGTTTTTTAATTTTTCAAATTGCAAAGTCCTTAAATCTTCTGAAAATTCTCCTGTCTCCATATTACGTCCTCGGATAATAGAATATACATCCTTCATTTTGGCACGATGGAATGTGAGTCCCACTAGAACACGTAGCATATCATCCGGATCGGGCTTAATAAGATAATTAAAGGACGAGAACTTCGTTTCCTTGTCAGGTATGCAGCGCGAATCAATACAAAATTGTTCAATTTCTTTTCTTCCCTCTTCCCAATAAACGGATAGTAACGTCAAAATAAAATCTGCTTGGGTTAAGCTTACGCCCTGACTATTTATACGAACAAAAATGTCAGAAACAACTTCTTCTTCAAGATTTGGCGCAATTTCTAGCGCTGTCAATGGATATTTATTGATATTTATCAACGACTGTATGCTAGAAGATATGGTTTTTTCTTCTTCCTTGCTTATTTCCCTTTTTTCCTTTAGTTGAGAAATAAAAGAGCTAATTATAGCAAAATCTCCCTCACCAGACCAAAGTGCCGATAAATCGGCAATGTATTCAGGATCTCTATCAGTGGCCGCATCACCCACCTTGAATGTGCCGTCTATCGGTTTGAAAGCAATTTTAATTTTCCTTTTTTCATAATCAGGCGTTAAAACTTCCTGATTTTTCATAACCGCAAAAAGTGCCGTCAATCGCTGTTGCCCGTCAATGATCAAAAATCTTGGAATCTTCCTTTTCTTTTCCTCAAAGCCGATATTTTTATAATCACTGCGATTGGCATTCTCCCAAAAAAGTAAATATCCGATTGGATACCCGCGATAAATAGAATCAAGTAAATCACGAACTTTTGAAATTTTTTTATACCAAACAAACGGACGCTGAATATCAGGAAGAGCTATATCGCCAATCTCAATATCTTCAATGAGTTTTCCGATTGTATAATCCGTCGTTTTGAATACTTGCGCCATAAATTTATTAGCAATTAAGCCTTTTTACACAAAAATAATCCTATTTGATAATTAGGAAAAAAGTCTTATAATAAAGACATTTTCATAATTTTATAATACTCTCAAACGGTCTTTGTGTAAAGAAAAACATTCAGAATACGACTGTTTTTGAAAACTCCCTAGAAAGAATGTCTTTCTACGACACTTTTTATGAACTATTTATCCTCTCCAAAATAGCTTTGGGTATAAAATCAAAGTGTTTATCGTTAATCATTTCCTTAACCTTGACTTTTTCTACTGCTCCGGAATAGTATTTCAGCGTAGTCATAGGATCGGAATGTCCTAATGCAGCTTGAACCACAGGCAATCCTACGCCTCGCAAAAGATACTGCGTGGCAAAAGTGTGGCGAATCGTATGGACAACAAAATCTTTTTTTATACCTGACGTCTTCTTGTATTTTCTAAATGCTCTTCCAACATCAGTCTGCTTCCAACGCGAAGTGCCGTCCTGCGTGGCGAAAAGCGCTCTCTCACTGTCTTTTCGAATATCTAAATACTTATCAATCCAATGTAACGCTTCTTCCCTCAGGCACAATGTTCGAGGCTTGCTTCCTTTGCCAATTATTCTCACTTCTTTATTTTGCCTGTCTAAATCATTAATATCTATCGATAACACCTCCCCTATTCTTGCGCCTGTTTGAAATAGAATCATTACAAAGGCCATAAATCTGATATTTTTAGCCATAGGCTTTTTCTCAATATCCTTAGTGACGCAATTTAAAAATATCGCAACCTCTTGTTCAGTAAGATAATTAACCTCCTTTTTTATAACTTTAGGTTTTTTGATAGTTAGCATATTAAAATTATTAAAAATTATTCCTTTATTTTGCAACTTATTCACAATCCATACCATTGCGGAAATTACATTTCTGATTCGAGAATTACTTGCACCATTATCTTTCATTTTGAGTATGAAATTATCAAAATCGTCATTGCTCAATTCTTCCATTTTTTTAACATTGATAACCGACAAAAATTTTCTAATTGAGCTGATATATTTCTTTTCTGTGCCAACACAAATCTCGTCAGTAATTCTGGCGTCGCGGAAACAGTCTTCTGCTAAATGTATAATTCCTTTATGCATTTAATAAAAAAATTTAAAAAATTAAGGCAATTTTGCAAAAATTGCCGTCCGTTTGAAAAAACGGAATTTCTGATATATTCTTTGTTTATAATCTTTGAGATTCATCTCTGGAATAAATTTCCAGAATTAACAAAATAGTTTGTTAAAATCAGCAACAAGTTTGCTAATTTCAGCAAACTAGTTTGTCGTTCTGTTTGTCCCGATCAATATAATATCCATCAATACCTCTAGATTTAGCTCGCTTACCCAATAATTTTATTAACCTATCCTGGTCTATATAAAAATGTCTTGTTTGTGGTATTCCTTTATTCCTAACCTCCAAAACTTCCAAATTTTTCCAAATCTTAATTGCACGATTTTGTTCTGATCTGGTCAAGCAGGTTTCCGATTTAAATTCTTTTATGGTTTTATAAACACAATCTTTGTTTCTTCCCTTACCCCACCAGTAAAGTAATTGGGACATAAACAACCCCGCTATCGCGCTTCCTGCAATTCTTGCCAATTCCGGATTAAAAGCCACTGGCTTCGCCGCCAATTGCTTAATTAAAATACTGTTTGCATTTGATTTCATAAATTTATTCTGTAATTCGTATTCCTAATTTCTCTTCTTCCTCAAACTTTTTGAAATTTTCCGGTTTTACGAAAGACGGAAATATGCACGGATTTTCTGCTGTAAATTCAAATTTTTTAGTGTCTGTCAGCATTCCCTTAATCCTAGCCAGTACTTCAAGCGCTTTCACTGCTGCCATAATTGTTTTCTCTTTGCGAAATGAAACTGCAATATCCGCTAGTCCAGTAATGATGAAATCGTCAGTAACTCTTTGTGTTGCAAGCCTATTATTAATTTCCTCACGAATGCTAGGTCTTGCTAGGAGAACAGGCGCGCTTGATCTCGCTGCTCTTTCGCTACTTTCCGGATATGCTTTCAGATAGGCCTGCGTCGCATTGCCACCATTTGCCATATATTCATCAATAAATTTTACCCACGATAAACGTAGTCCGTTATTCTCAACATCTATACCCTCTTTTTCAGCTATGCTTTTAACTGGTTTTTTACCCATAAAAAATTTGCCGACAATTTTTCTCATTTTTCGCTCACACGCTTCGTCATTTTTTATTTACCACCTCATGTATGTTTTTCTATTTAAGATGACTAAAATTAGAAATTTAACTCATTTTTATACCCTCCACAGCACATTTATAAACTTTTTAGGGATCGCAATATAGCCCCTTTTTCTCTCCTCGCATAATCTTCCTCATCAACCAGTTCACTAAACCATTTTTTGATCTGTTTATAACAAAATCCTTGTCCCTTGATTGCTTCCACAAAAGAAACGTAGGAACTTTGTATTGGATTTTTCTTTGTGATATTCTCATACCGCCGCCTAATTGAACGCATATTTTTAAATTTTAATAATTAGCTTTTTTTTACAAAAAAAACAGTTAGCCTAAACTAACTGTTGAAAAAACAAAAAAACCCAGGAAAATAAATATACTTTCCATTCAACAAGCCAGTATGTAAGCTAAGACAGCTTTCCTCCGGACTTTTTAAGGTTGAATGTTATTTTATATTTTTTACTTTCCTGGGCTTATTTTTTTACCAAGTTGCAGTTGGATTGCTAGACAGTCCAACTATGTATTCAATTGTTACTTATATCTTATCACATATGAAAATGTCGTCAAGCGCATTTCATACTGAGCGTTTTTTCAATAAAAATAAGTCTTCAAAATCTGAATAAATCGCCAATATCAACATTCAGGGCTTTTGATATTTTTTCTATATTCTTCAATCCTACATTTCTTTCTCCTCTCTCCACACCCCCAATATAGGTGCGATCCAATCGCGTCTTACTTGCCAAGTCTATCTGAGAAGTAATGCCTTTCTGAAGCCTTAGTTCTCTAACTCGCCTTCCAAATTTTATTAAGATGTCATCATTTTTACTCATAGCTTAATGTTATAGGTATGATGACATTAAGGCGACGGACTATGAGTATCTTTATACCTGTGATACAATAAAGCAAGAGATACTCATTGTCATCAGTTTAGGATACTTCCTAAAAACTAATTATTAAAACAGCACAACTATGAAAAATTACATTGCTCCAGCGCTATTCTTAATCGGATTTTTAATTTTGGGTAGCACTTATAATATGACCTTATTTTTTGGAATACTTTTTATTGTAATTGCCTTACTCATATGGATAAACACCAACTGGGAAAGAACGAAGCAACGCCTATATAATAGCGAAAATAAACTTTACAAACGTATAAACAAAGATAGCAATTAAAACTATGACGGATATATTTGAAACAATCGCACTGACGCGCCCCGAAAAATCCCCGGACGCCTTTTATACTAACGAAAAGATAATCGCGACTTTTTGTCCGGACGAAATTTTCCCTGACACTCGAAAAGAATGGCCAATATACGCGGGTCAAGATGATATGCCCCTGTATATGGATCACAGAAGAAATTATTTGAAAGCTAGAAACAGCAAATGTTTGCCAAATACGTTTGAAACCTACTTGTCTGAAATTCTCAATAGTGGCAAAGTTATGATTTTATCAAGAGAGGAAAATAAGTTTGTATCTGAAATAAAGAGGAAGGAATGGGGATTTTCTGCCGGAGAGTTAGCAGGAAGAGGCGGATATGAGTATTATTTGCCCAATGGCACACTATTTTTCCGCATTACCTCTTGGGTAAGCTAATTTTATGAAAGATTCAATAAATATACTTGGCGAAGATATTGATCCGGAAAACTTTCCGGCACTTTACCGGTGGGCAGAAAAAAATAAAGCTGGTTTAGAAAATACTATCAAAAAAATGCAGTTAGTGGACAATTCTAGCGTTTCAACAATACTGATAACCCTAGAAACAGAGTTCCAAACTGATAATAGCTAGTTATTTGTCGAATTGATATAATCAAGCTATGGAAACAAAACGAATACTCATCCTTGAGGATGATCTGTTTACACTTTCAACATTATTACAAAAAATTAACTTACTTGAAGAGGAGCTTCTGAAAGACAACCCTCCAAGGGATATTGCAATAACGATTTTGTCAGAATACACGCAGGTTGAAGAATATCTTAACAAAACCGATCATATTAAATTTGATGTGATACTTCTTGACCGGGATTGCAAGGCTTGTGGCTCTTTTCATTGCCTCGATTTTGAAAAATACGGAAAAGACAAAATAATCTCAATTTCCACCACCCCCCAATGGAACAAAGAGGCTATTGAAAGAGGAGTCCAAAAAGTAATTTACAAAGACCACTCCCAAATAGAAAAATTCGCTGACAAAGTTGTTGAGGAAATAAGAATGATGCTAAAAACTACCTGACAAAATCCAAATACTGATTATGGGCTTTCTTCGCCTGCTCTTTGTCCACTCCAAGATAGTATTTGCAAGTCGTATCCAATTTTTCGTGTCCTAAAATTTCTTTGACGTGAATAATTGGGCAACCATTGAAAACTAAATTAGTCGCCACCGTATGCCTCAGAATATGAGGCGTTATTCTTTTATTTATCTTTGATTTAATCCTGTGTCTTTTGAAAAAACGCCAAATATCCCCCGGCGTAAGCCTCCTCGGATCGCCAGAAGTTATGAAAATAGCTTCATAAGTATCGCAACGCTTCTCAAGATATTTCCTTATCCAATCCAAGGCTCTATCAGTAAAAAATACTCGTCTCTCTTTATTGCCTTTGCCTATTATGTTTGCCTCCTTTGTTTCCCAGTTAATCTGTTTGCGGTTGAGCGACAAAACTTCACTAATACGCATTCCAGTTCCTAAGATTGTCTCTACAATCGCCCGGAAGCGTAAATCGTTCATTCTTTTGACGCCTATCGTGCTTATAAACATTTCGATTTCTTCTTTGTTAAGAAAAATAACTTCGCGCTTTACCATTCGCGGAGGCCGGATCTGTTTTGGGTCAAGCGTATCTATTTTAAGAAAGTTCCGGCAATAATTCACAAAACTTCTCGTGGCAAAAACAATACTGGCAATTCGTGCTTGCCCCACGCCTCTTTTCATCATTGACTTTTTAAGCCGGACAAAATCCTGAACATCAACTTCACTAATGTTCTTATCTCCGACATCTTTAATAAACCAATTCAGAGATTCTTTATACTTTATAACGGTCTTAGGTGAGAAGTTAAGTTCATATTCCGCATACTCTAAAAAATCACCAATGAGTCGACTCATCTTTTGACTGTTTTCACTGCTTTTGTCGACAGTTACTACCGAACTATCGACACTTTTTTTATCCTCCATAATACACAAAAACCCGCCACAAACGAGCAGGTTTTCTTATGTTCACAATCTATTGCGATTAGTCCAAAGTCTAAACGTGCACTGTACTAAAATACACTTGGGATTCATATAGCTCCCATGGGCATTGACGTTCCCCGATAAATCGGAGTCGACCGTCGGACAATAACCAATGCATTCCAT
>JBAQNP010000031.1:0-17143 GCA_049303905.1 Candidatus Moraniibacteriota bacterium | reverse complement strand
TTCTCAAATCAACTTTTTTCTCTTTTGAAATTTCATTTTCCTTTCCATTTATCTGCAATACAATTTGTCGAAATTTAGCATATCTTTCCACCTCTTCTTCGAATTGTTTTTTGATTCCAATTTCATTTATATCCAATTGATCAATAATTCTTGTAAGTTGTATTATCAATTCTTCTTCTCGAATATAGCCAGCCTTACAATGATGGTCTCTGGATCGATTACAGCCATAGTAAATATATTTAGCAGTGTTGCCATTTTTCAACTTCTTATATTTTTCATCAGCCGTCATGCCTGATCCACAATGTCCGCAAGTTATCAATTTAGTGAAAGCAAATTCTTTAGCGTCTTTCATTACTCGATCTCTCTTAAGTTGTTCATGCGCAAGATCGAATAATTCTTTAGTGATAAGTGGTTCATGATTACCTTGATACCAATTGCCACTGCCTCGCGGATATTCAAAGGGTCCATAGTAAAATGTATTTTGTAAAATCAAATAGATATTACTAAGTGAAAGATTTTTATTTCCTTTGGTTTTAAAATTTAATTCAAATCTCAACCAATGATATATTTTTCTCCCGCTCCATCTTTCATGTGCAACTTTTTCAAATATTTTTTGAATAATCGGTCCGCGTTCGGGATCAATAATGATATGCCCTTTCCGTTCTACACTTTTATCAGTTAGATATCCGGATGGTGGGCAAGTCGGCCAAAGTCCCATCTCGCACCGAGTTCGCAGACCGCGTTTCACATTCACGCCACGGTTATCATTTTCCAACTTAGCTTGTGATCCTAAAATCATCAGAAGAAATTTTTCATTAGGCGAGTTTTTGAAAACTTGGCCATATGTTCTGATTTCAATTAGTCCGCCTTGATCCATGAGATCAACTAACGTTCCAAGGTCGCCCGCATTTCTACTTAATCGGTCTGGCGCCCAAGTTAGAATTCCATTGAATTTTTCTTTGCGAATATCTTCAATAAGTTCATTGAAGATTGGACGTTGCGCCGAATCCTTGGCGGAATGACTTTCTCTGCGAATTTCTACAATTTCCAATCCTTCGCGTTCAGCAATCTGTAGCATTTCTTTTACTTGGGAATCGATGGATAAAACCTGCCGTTCTTCCGATTCGGTTGATTTTCTTGCATAAAGGCAGTATTTAACCTTGGTTGCTTCTATCGGCTCTTGAAAACCTGTTTGAGCCCCTAAAGCTTGTTGTGTGAGTGTATTGTTCATATACCCAATGAATGACGCAACCCTCAAATTAAGTCCAGGCCCTAACTGTTGATAACTTTCCCCTTTAAAAATCCTCCATAAAGAAAATACCTGGCTTGGGTTCATTTATTTTTGCCACTGCTTCATGCATCATAATAGTAAAGGCATCGGCCAAGTCATCATGTTTTTCAACTCCAAAATTTACCAATTGGTTGATTAATTGCTCCGCGCCTTGCTTGGGAAAAAGAACTTTTTTAGCTTGTAAATGATTGCTAATTGTTATAAGTCGACATCGCTTATCCACATTTGACCTAACTGACTTGTTTTCAATTCCCATCGCCTCAAGCATTTGCGGTACAGCGTCTTGAAATCCATTATTTTCTACACTAACAAGGACGTAATCATATAAAGATTCCATGGAATTATAAAGAATTTTTATGCTATCTAGAATTTCCTGGAAAGTCATTTTTTTATTTATCGGATTGGGTAAAACATAAATATAATATTCATTCCCTATTTCACAAAGTAGTCCCACGACAAAGGCATTATAATCAGCATTTTTATTGGTTGAAATAGCTAAGTCCACACCGATATAAATTCCACGATAACAATCTTTATTTTGAGGGAGACTGTCATAGTATTCAATCCAATCTAAAGGAATAACTTGCCCTTCTCGAGAGACGATATCTAGAAGATATTCTTTGTGCCAAGAATAATCATTACCAATCCTTTTCCGCTCCTTTTCTATATCATCCAAAATCGGAAATTTTCCTGGCCACATTGGTTTTCCGTTTCTAATAATCGGGTATTCTTTGAATAGAGCATCTCGTAAGTTTCCATTTTCAACTTCTTGCCTAAGTCTCATAAGAAGTGAATCCTCATGTAGTAGATTACCAACAATAATTACTCTCGTGTCTTTATCTCCAGCAGGAAAAACTTCATTTTTCAACCAGTCATATGTTTTGTCTCGTGATTCTTTTGTGCGAACAGATGAATCATCTTCCAGATCATCTCCAATAAAAAGATCCGGACGATTTTGCCCGAAACGATTTCCTCGAATGGATTGTTCTGTAGAGAGTGGAATAATCATCGCGTCATATTGTGGGAAAACAAGCATAGACATTCCCCATGGAGATTTCTCTTCTCGAAATGGTCCTAAGTCATCTTGAAGCATCTTATTTCCTTCCAATTCACGTTTAATGTTTAGCAGATGCATCCTAGCTTGTTGCGCAGTTTGACTCGCAATGATTACACATTTCTTTTGTTGAATTCCAAGAATTGACCAAAGAACATAAGACATTGTTATAAGTGAAGATTTGGACGAGCCTCTAAAAGCTACGATAAATAAATTTTTAATTTTTTCGTCTTCCGTAAGCTTGATAATTTCTTTTTGGAAATTTGCAGTGGGATATTTAACATAATGATTAAAATAAGAATGGAAAAACCAAAAATGACTGTTGCGAGTTACGGCAACTCGCAATGTCTTATCCTTGGTTAGTCTATCTATCATTTCCTTAAATTTCTTTTTCATTCTCATCGCTATTAGAAAAATTAAGTTCAGACGATGCCATTTCTAGAGCTTCTCGCATCAAAGTTTTTTGTTCCAATGTAAGTTCCTCCGAAACAGTCTGGATATTAGCATTCACTTCTACACGATCACGAAATTTTATATGCCTATGGTTCAACCAAAATCGAATCGCGCTGAAATTCTTGTCTTTGATGAGCCCAATCAATTGTCCTTCTGATAAATCATTGATTAATGCTTCACCTTCTTGCAAAGCTTTTTCCATAGCACTAGCAAAATCTTTGTCTTCATCTTTCCAGCGATAAACACTGGCTCGAGAAACTGTCGATCTTTCACACGCCGCTTGAATAATGGGAATTTTCTTGAGATTCTCAAGAAAAAGTTTTTTATCATTTTTTGTTTTCATAATTTTATTGCTTTTTTACCAGTTAAATTTTCCCAACGTTTGCGAATGACTTCCGCATAGACTGGAGATTTTTCCATGATAAAACATCGACGATTCATTTTTTCTGATGCTATTAAAGTTGATCCACTTCCACCAAAAGGTTCCACAACCAAATCACCTCGCTTAGTAAGAACTTTAATATATGGAATTAAAATTTCTATTGGCTTGGTGCCAAATATTATTCCCTGTCCAGAACTTTTTTCATCGGCCGCTTTAAATTCAATAAAATCTGTAGGACAAATTTTCTTGCCTTTTTCATAAGATTCCCAATGGGGCTTTCCTTGTATTCCGAAAAGCGCAGTTTCATATTCATTCTGGAGTAATTCGTTTTCTGATTCCATATTAATAACAACATTTCCACTTCCACCGACCATCGCAATATCGTGTTTGTTAAAGAATTTATACTTGGCTGCAAAGTTTTGAACTCTGTTGGGGAGATGCCAAACTATCATATTTTTTACCTTCCAATGCTTTTCCATTTCTCCCCAAATGGTCCTAATGTTCTTCCAGTTTTCATAAACCAGGATTGAAAAATCTTCCTTAGCGATTTTGTGAATATTGCTCATCCATTTTTCCGTGAAATCATCTGGCAATACATCGGTCTCTAAATATTTCCGGTCTCGCTTATAACCAAAACCTTCAATCGGTTTGCCGTTTTTCTTTTTGCCTTTCAGATAGTCTAAAATGTAGGGAGGGTCAGTCAAACACATGTCGGCTTTTTCATTACCCATTAGCTTTAACATATCAGTTTCAATAGTTGAGTCTCCGCACATAAGACAAGAATTGCCCAATTGCCAAATGTCTTGTTTTTGAATCTCAATTTTCTTGATATCTAATTTTTTCAATTCTTTCTCTAAATCAAACATTTCTGGTGTATCTTCAATAGCAAAAATATTATCTAATTCTTCACTGCTGAAACCTATTTCAGAAAGAAACGCTTCGCCGAAATCTACAAGCAAATTCCAATCAAATTCACCTGTGTTTTTATTGAGACGAATATTTAATTCTTTTTCTTTTTCAATATCGGGAATATTAATATAGACAACTGGAACCTTTTCAATTCCTAACTTTTTCGCCATTGCTAAACGAAAATGTCCGCCAATTAAAATGTTCATTCTATTTGGGGCGCTGTTTACGATAAATGGATCGACCAGTCCAAATCGCTTAATACTTTCCTGAAGTTGAACTTCAGATTCCTTCGACCACTTGCGTGGATTGTACTCGGATGCCTTTAGTATAGAGGCATCCACATGCTGGACTTGAATTTTGTCCTTCAAGATTTTTTCTGTGACATTTTTCTGTGTCATAGTTTTAAAATTAATAATTAATTCGCGGGTTGGAAAACAAAAAAGCCCATCCCGCGGAAAATACACAAAAACATTTATTGTTTTTGAATATTTTCTACAGAATGGGCACGACCGAGGCGAAGCCTCTTTGATAAAAACCGTTTCCAATTTTTATCTCCTATCGACTAACGTCGAAATGAGTGGTACTCCATGAAGGAGAAATAACTTATTGTAAACTTATATCTTGATTATATTTTAATTTCCAGTTTTGTCAAACACCTTTTTCTTTTGAGCTTTAATATATTCGATCATATCTTTTCCGGGGATTATTGAGATACCAGATTCTGGAAGAATAAACCTTATTTGCTTTCCTTCTTGCTTAGCTTTTTCTAACAATTCTTTTCCAAGTGAAATAGAGAAAGTAAATTCATTGTTTTTAGAGTTGCTTATATCACGAGACTGAGCTCGGCCACCCTTTTTAGATTTTAATGATTTATCAATAGCTCTTCCAAGGGAGATGGGCTTTCTTGGTTTTATAACGTGTAATTGAATGTCGGTCAATTGTATGTCGATAAATTTATTATTTTCTATGCTATTACTTTCTTTTGATATTTTCTTCATAATAAACCAATTGTAGCCAATTTTTTAGTAAAAATCAAGGTTATCTTGACTAAATATATAACAGTAGATGTGTGCCTGTAATAAAAAAGTTGACAAAAACCAGTGTATAGAGTAAGCTTTATTTATATGGAAACTATAAAAGATCTAAAAGATATTGCGGAAGTGATTGCGGGCTATTCTTTCCGAACTGCTTTGCACAATAAGGCGAATGCCTCATCCTTTGTGCTTCAGGCAAAAAATATTCTCGATGATTCAATGGTTGATATGGATAATTTAGACGGAATTGATTTTGAGAATTATCGTTCAAGGGCAATTGTGAAAAATGGCGATGTCGTTATTTCTTCAAGAGGAAGTTTTCGTGCCGGATCGGTTAAGCTTGAAAATGAAAATACAAAAGAAATAATTGCTTCATCCTCCGTATATATTTTACGGTTGAAAAAAGAAATTATATTGTCAAAATATTTAGCAATTTATCTAAACTCAATCGAAGGACAAAAGAAGCTCAACGAAAGAGCGACTGGGGCGGCCATTAAATCGATTCGTAGAAATGATTTGGAAAATATGTCAATCGCTCTGCCTAACATAGAAACGCAAAATAAAATAATAGAAATATATAATACCGACAAAGAGTTACAAAAGGTTTTAAGTAAAAAAATTAATTTGGTAAAAGACATTAATGAGATTGCTATAAATAAATTATTAAACAAATAAAATTATGACTGCAGTAAAAAAATATACGCAAGAAGAGCTTAATAAAATTCTATGGTCAGCCGCTGATTCTTCAAGGAGTAGTGTCGACGCTGGCGTATATAAGGACTATGCGTTGGTGATGCTTTTTTTCAAGTATCTCAGCGATCTCTCAAAAAAAAGACACGAGGAATACAAAAAGCGATTCGGCAGTGATGAAAAACGCATTGAAGAAAAGATGAAGCTCGATCGTTTTTATCTGCCACCAAAAGCTTCTTTTGATTATATTTACAGCATCATTGAGCAAGACAACATCGGTGAAGAAATTAATAAGTCACTTCACAAAATCGAAGATGCCAACAAGGAAAAGCTCGAAGGAGTTTTCAGTGTGGATTTCAATTCTGAATCAACCTTGGGAAAACTCGAACAGAGAAACAAGATGCTTCGTCACTTGATCCAAGATTTCCACGGAATCGACCTTTCCGATGCTGGCGATGACATCATTGGCAATGCGTATATGTATATGATTGAAAAGTTTGGTGTTGGCGCTGGCAAAAAAGCCGGTGAATTTTTCACGACTCAAACCGTAGCTAAACTGCTGGCAAAACTTGCCCAGCCAAAAGATGGTGATCGAATTTGCGATCCGGCTTGTGGATCAGGTGGACTTCTTTTGTTAGCTGGGACAGAAATAGAAAAAACAGGATCCAAAAATTATGCGCTCTATGGTCAGGAATCCACCGGTTCAACCTATCAACTGGCGCGGATGAATATGTTTCTTCATGGAAAAGATTCGGCACGCTTGGAATGGGGCGACACCTTGAATAACCCATTGTTAGTGGAAAATGATCAGCTGATGAAATATGACACCCAAGTTTGTAATATGCCCTTTTCTCTCAAGAAGTGGGGCGCAGAAAATGCGGAAGCCGACAAGTATAAAAGGTTTTGGCGTGGAGTGCCACCGAAAGACAAAGGTGACTTTGCTTTCCTCACGCACATGATTGAAACTGCCAAGCCTAAAACTGGGCGCGTGGCGGCGATCGCGCCTCATGGCGTGCTGTTTCGTGGTGGTGCTGAAGGAAAGATTCGTGAGCAACTGCTCAAGGAAAACATCATTGATGCCGTGATCGGACTTCCGGCCGGACTTTTTCAGACAACCGGTATTCCGGTGGCGATTTTGATTTTCGACCGTTCTCGCGAAAAAGGCGGAGCTAACGAAAAAAAGAAAGATGTGCTTTTCATTGAGGCATCCAAAGAATTCAAGCCGGGCAAAGCACAAAACACGCTCACGGAAGAAAACATTGAAAAAATATATGGCACCTATGCCAAGCGCAAAGAAATTGAGAAATTTTCCCGCAAGGTGAGCTTCAAAGAAATTGAGGAAAATGACTTTAATCTCAACATCACTCGATATGTGGACACATTCGAAGAAGAAGCACCGGTTGATATCAAAGCTAACCTAAAAGAGCTGGCTGAACTTGAACCGGAGATTAAGGAACTGGAAAAACAGATGGCTAATTATTTAAATGATTTGGGAATTAAATAAAATGAAAATTTCGTCATTAGAAATAAAAGACTTTCCGCCAATAAAAAATCTCAAGATGGATAATCTGGGAGACATTGTTATTATTGCCGGAGCCAATGGATCAGGAAAAAGTCGCCTGAAAGATGCAATCGTCAGCACCCTACAAGGAGGAAATCAAATGTCACTTTCACTCATTGCTACCAGGGATAAAGAGATCGAAGATTTTGGTGCAAATACATTAGCAATTATTCAAGGCACAACGAACCCAGCACTAACTGAGTATATGAGGAAAAGGCGCTTTGGTCGTGGACAATATGTGGGCTCACTTGTTCAAATTGATTCCCACAGAAATATCCAAACTACTCAATACAAACAGGTTAGTTGGCAGGTAGTCGATCCTGATGATGCGGATACCCCTAGTAATTTTTATTATCAGAATTTTACAAGTAGATGGCAGGACTTCATGAATTATATACATCAAAAAGTGGCCGCGTATCAAAATCAGCTGGCTACCGAAGTGATAAATGGAACAGATATAACTGCCAAAACAATAAAGGAAAAATTACCACATCCACTTGAAAAATATAAGAATATTTTTAGTAGCCTCTTGCCGGGAAAAATACTTTTAGATATAGATCCTGCCTCACCTAGAGAATTTCAATATCAGGATTCCACTGGCACGATTCTTTCATTTAACTCATTGAGTTCTGGCGAACAAGAAGTAGTCAAAGTTCTTTTTGATGTTGCCAGAAAAGATATTAAAGATTCTGTAATAATAGTTGATGAGCCAGAACTGCACTTGCACCCGACGCTTACTTTTAAATTAATCGAAACTCTAAAAACTGTTGGCGATCACACTAACCAATTTATTTTCCTCACTCATTCTGCCGATCTCATCTCTACATATTATTCTACGGGCAATGTTTATTTTATAGATTCTGAACAAGGCGGATCAAATCAGGCGCATAAATTGAGCGATTTAAATCATAGCCATAAGGAAATTGTGGATTTAATCGGGGAGAACCTCGGGCTATTTGCAGTTGGGAAAAAATTAGTTTTTGTTGAGGGGGAGGATTCTAGCATTGATCGCCTAGTCTATCATTCCATTGCACAAAAATATTTACCCGATGCTAAGATCATTCCGGTTGGATCAGTTGAAAACTTGATTACACTGAATGCCTTCGAGGAACAAATACGCAATTCAATATTTGGGATTGATTTATATATGATTCGCGATAAGGACGGATTGACGCCCGCTCAGATAACTGCTCTTGAACAAAGTGGCAAAATAAAATGCCTCAATAAAAGACATATTGAAAATTATTTTCTCGATGCCGATATCTTATTTAAAGTTGCTGTAAAATTGTATTTAACGACAACAAAAACAGAAATAACTCAGCAATATATCGATGAGCAACTAAAAAATATTGCCTCCGGTCAGGTAAAACTTAATTTATTGCAAAATACCAAAGAGCATATCTCGATCAACCATAATTTTAATATTCCAACAGTTAAATCATTGGATTCAAAAATTATTGACGATGTTATAAATGAATTTTCTTCCGAGACAAACGATGTTTTGAGTAAATTAGCTTCTGATTTATCAGGTGCTAATCTAAAAAGTTGGATGGAAATAGAAAAAAATAGGCTGGAGGATTCTTTGACAAATGACAGCTGGAAAAATGAATTTCGTGGTAAGAACATATTTTCAAAATTTTGCAGTGATATATTTGGTGAGGACAAAATAAAAATTAGACAAGCATATATTGACGTAGCTCTCTCTGAAAAGCCAGTAGTCTTCGATGACATAAAAATAATATTTGAGAGCTTTAAATAATTATGGCAAAAAACAATTCACAAAAGAATATTCCTGACGGATGGTTGACAATCAATCTCGATAAGCTTGCAACTATAAGCCGTGGCGGATCTCCCCGCCCAATAGAGTCATATATAACTGATAATCAGGATGGTCTTAATTGGCTTAGAATTGGCGATATCAATCCGGGTGCTAAATACATTTATGGGACTAGCCAAAAAATAAGGAAGGAGGGGTTATCAAAAACGACCCTAGTCAATAGTGGTGATTTTATCCTATCCAATTCAATGAGCTTTGGTCGTCCCTACATTATGAAAATAAGTGCATGCATTCATGACGGTTGGCTCGCGCTTAGAAAGATTAAAACTGATTTGATCAGTAAGGAATTTCTGTACTATTTATTATCGTCAAAGAAAATTCAGAATGAATTTATATCTATTTCTGCCGGATCAGGAGTTCAGAATTTAAAAAAGGATACTGTGTCTACTGTAGCAGTTAAGATACCTTTGGTTGCTGAGCAAGAGCGTATAGTATCTGTGCTTGAAAGTTGGGATCATGCGATTGAAAAATTAGCGAAGAAAATTAAGGTCAAGAAAAATATCAAAAAAAGATTGATGCAAGATCTTTTGACTGGGAAAATTCGCTTGGCTGGGTTTAAGGACGAATGGAAAACATTTAAGCTTAATGATGTCGGGAAAACTTACGCGGGCATTATGGGGAAAGATAAAGATGATTTTGGATCCGGAAAACCTTTCATAACCTATATGAATATTTATTCCTCGTCGGTAATTAATCCGGATAAATGTGGTCGCGTTAAGATTGATGATGGAGAAAATCAAAATAAAGCAAAGTATGGCGATCTATTTTTTACCACGTCTTCCGAAACTCCTGAAGAAGTAGGAGTTAGTTCTGTTTTATTAGATAAGAATGTTTCTGATTTGTATTTGAACAGTTTTTGCTTTGGATTTAGATTAAATAATTTCAAAACATTATCGCCAGAATTTGCTCAGTTTTATTTTAGGGGGCAAGTGTTTCGTAAGCAGATGACAAGAATTGCTCAAGGTGCAAGCAGATATAATCTATCAAAGAAATATTTTTTAGATACTACCATTAAAATTCCGAGTGATATCAAGGAGCAAAATGCTATAGCTGATATTTTCAAAATTGCAGACAAAGAAATTGAGGAGTTGAATAAAAAACTCTTAATTTTAAAGGATCAAAAAAAATATTTATTGAATAATTTAATTACTGGATCCATAAGAACTAAATCATAAATTTATGTTAGAAAAAGTCCACTTTGACGAAGCTAGACAATCACAACTCACATTCATTGAGCTTCTCTTGAATATGGGATATGAATATATCTCGGCGGAAGAGGCGTTGAAACAGCGTCGGGGCGATACTTCAAACTTCATCCTTTCGGACATTGCCACCAAAAAACTCATGGAACTGAACAGTTATGAGATTGATGGGGTGGATTATAAATTTAGTGAAAAAGATGTGAGAGATGCAATTGATGAATTGGAGAATATCCAATACGAAGGTTTGATCGATACGGCGCAAAAAATATACAATATTATCATGCCGACCAGCGGAGGCAAGACGATCAAAGTCAGCTATAGTGGAAAAGCAGTATCTAAAAATTTTCGCTTTATTGATTTCAAAAATCCGGAGAATAATGAATTTCATGTGACGGCGGAATTTGAAGCGACTGGCAAGCAAAACATTCGACCAGACATTGTTTGCTTTGTGAATGGTATTCCATTTGCGATTATTGAGAATAAGAAATCGAGTGTATCAGTTTTGGAAGCAATTGGCCAATTAAACAAATATCAAAATCCTGAACATTGCCCAAGACTTTTTGCTTATGCCCAACTTTTAGTTGGTACCAATAACAAAGAATTTCAATATGGAACAACAGGCACCCCAAATAAGTTTTATGCGGTTTGGAAGGAAAAAGAAATTTCTAAAGAAGAAATGGACGTGCGTATTAAGGGTCTCATCCAAAAACAAATTCCAGTCGAGATCTATAACCAAATACTAATTGATTTAAATGGTGCAACAGATGGACATATTCAAAAACTTGATCGACTGGCAACCCAGCAAGATCGAGGCGTGGTTTCACTTTTCCAACCTTCGCGACTTTTGGATCTGACCAAGAACTATATCTTGTTTGATGCTGGCGTGAAAAAACTTTCTCGTTATCAGCAGTATTTTGCTATTCATAAAATGCTCAAAAGAATTGACGAAGAAGAAGTTACTGAAAAAAAGTTAGCCCGTCGAAAAGGTGGACTTGTTTGGCACACGCAAGGATCTGGAAAATCTCTGACGATGGTGATGTTTGTGAAAGCTCTGATTGAAAATCCACATATCAGTAATCCGCGAGTGATTATTGTGACCGATCGAAAAGATTTGGATAAACAAATCAAGGATACATTCAAAAATTGTAATTTGAAAAAAGATGTTATTCAAGCAACTAGTGGTCAACACCTGCTTGATTTGATTAAGGAAAAAAATCTTTCGGTTATTACTACCTTGGTACATAAATTTGAATCAGCGCGCAAAAAAAATACTGGGCTTGTTGATCCTGACAAGAATATTTTTGTGTTAGTCGACGAGGCTCATCGTAGTCAAAATGGAATTGCTAATCTTGAAATGAATCGGATTATCCCTGGAGCTTGCTACATTGGATTTACTGGAACGCCTCTTATGAAAAACGAGGGAGAAAGTTGGCGGAAATTTGGTGGCTATATTGATAAATATACAATTGATGATGCCTTGGAGGATAAAATTATTTTGCCACTTATTTATGAGGGTCGCTATGTGGACTTGGTGCAAAATGCCGAGCAGATTGATCGGCAGGTTTCGCGCATTACTGAAGGGTTGAATGATAAACAGAAGAAGGATTTGCAAAAATTCATTGGAACGAAAATCATTAAGGATAATCCGCAGAGAATTGTGGAAATTTCCTATGACATTGAAAAGCATTATTGCGAGAATTTCCAGAACACGGGACTCAAGGCGCAGATCGTGGCTCCTTCAAAGTTTTCAGCCGTTCTGTTTCAAAAGTTTTTTGAGAACAGTGGAAAGGTACGGACGGCTATCGTGATTTCTGATGAGCATGAAGATGGTGACGAAGAGAACACTCACAAGAAAGAAGTGGTAACATATCTGGACAATGTCCGGAAAAATCATAGCAGTGTGGCCAAGTATGAAAAAGATGTGATTGAAAGTTTCAAGCATAATGAGGATGGCATAGAGATTATTATTGTAGTGGATAAGCTTTTAACTGGTTTTGATGCTCCTTGTAATACTGTGCTATATCTAACAAAAGATTTAAGAGATCATAACTTGCTTCAAGCGATTGCGCGTGTTAATCGTTTGCATGAAAATAAGAAGCTCCCAAAAACTGCTGGATATATTATTGATTATTCTGAAAATGCCAAAAATATTAATACCGCAATGAAATTATTTGGAAATTATGATGAGTTAGATGTTAAGGGAACACTTATTGATGTATCGGAGAAAATTCAGGAGCTGGAACAAAGTTATGGTCTGGTGCATGATATTTTCAAAGAAATAAAATCATCATCGGATGATGAGGCATATTTGCAATTTCTTAGCGATGGTCCTAAGAGAGAAACTTTTTACAAAGCACTTAATGATTTTATTAAAAATTTAAATGAGTGTTTTGTGCTGCAAGAGTTTGTGCATGAATTTGACCATTTAGATGTCTATAAGAAAGAGTTGAAAAAGCTTATGGAGCTTAGGCGTGCAGCCAGTTTGAAATATGCTGATCGAATTGATTTGGCGCAATATAAACAATCGTTGATAAATATTTTGGATAAATATGTGGATGCGCGCGGAGTGGAACTTTTGACTAAGCAAGTTAATATAACTGATCGTAAACAATTTGAAGAAGCGATTGAAAATCTGGGATCAGATAAATCTAAAGCTGAGGCAATTGCCGCGCAAACTCAAAAGACTATTACTGAGAAAATGGATATGGATCCAGAGTTTTACGAAAGATTTTCCAAAAAGATTTCAGAAATACTTGAAGAAATGAGAGTTGGCAAAATGGCTGATATTGAGGCGTTGAAACAAATGAAGCTTATTCGCGATGATGTGGTGGATAAAAAAGATGAAACTCTCCCAGATAAGATAAGCTCTCACAAAGGGGCGGATGTCTTTTATCGCAATTTGCGAGAATCTTTTGGAAAACGCATTGTCGATGAGCAGGTTTATATCGATGTCGTGCTGGATGTTTTGAATATTATCAAGGATGAAGCAATTGTGGATTGGTATAAAAATGGAGATGTAAAGCGCAAAATGATGAACGCTATTGATGATTATCTGTATGATGTGGTCAAAAATAAAAAAAACATAGAGCTGACCAATGAAGAAATGAAAGCGATTATTGATATCGCGATGCAACTTGCGGAAAATAATAATGAGGTTATTGCTTAAAATAAAAATATGAATAAGTTTGTTTATGGATCGTTTGCGTATGAATATGAGCTTATAAGGGAAAAACGGAAGACCTTGGGTCTCACTGTTATGCCCGATATGAGTATTTTCTTAAAGTGTCCACCAAAAGCTGACGCAGAACGAATTGAATTATTTCTAAAGAAGAAGTGGTTTTGGTTGCAAAAGCAATTGAATTTTTTCAAGAAATTCCAAAAAAAGATTTATAAGAAAGAATATGTATCTGGAGAGAGCTTTTTATATCTTGGCAGGCAATATCAGTTGATTGTTAAAAAAGCAAAAGAAGATAAAGTGGTTTTGCAAAATGGAAAACTAGTATTTTTTACAACTCAATCAGTGAGTGATGGTGTGCATACACGGATATATTTAAATGCTTGGTATAATAGACGGGCTCGAGAAATATTCAAAGATAGATATGAGGAGGTATTCAAAAAATTTGATTATGATAAAAAGTTGAGGTTGGAAATACGGAAAATGCCCAAACGTTGGGGTAGCTGTGCGCGAGGAAAAAATATCGCTCTTAACCCCCTTCTCATCCATGCTTCAAAAGATTGTATTGATTATGTGATTACTCATGAGCTTTGTCATGTGAAATATAAAAATCATGATAAGCGATTTTATAAATTGATGAATTCTAAATATCCAAGATGGGAGAAAGTAAAGGATAAATTAGAGATGAGACTTTCGTAATATTAATAAAAAATATGAGCACTGAGAGTGTAGCAATTCAAAAATTTTCGAAATATTTTAATTTAAGCAAGTCTCAATTCGAACTTGATTTTGTGGATGTTTCAGTAAACAATGGAGACGTTCCTTTATTTATAGATCCTTACGCAATTTCTAAAAGAATGGATTTTTGGTCAGTCGATTGTCATAATTTAGTAGTTAGTTTTTTCCAGAATGTAGTTGATAAAATAAAACAAGGCGATGAGGCTGGTGCGAAGTACGCGCTTTCTGAGCTTGGGGAGCCAAACCAAACAAGATTTGGTCTTTCGAGGGGAGATGATCCTCACGGCCGTGGAGTTGGAGGAGAACAATCGGAGGATTTGTATAAAGCTCTATCTGACAGTACCGCAATTAAAACTGGTCTCATCCAAGACCTTGAAGAATGTGAATTAATGATTGAAGGCATAGGTAGGGATAAAATTTCAGATATTACAACCAATATCATCAGACACAAACTTATCGAGTACACCCAATTCCAGTGTGAGTTATGGAATATTAGAATGGAATCAACGCCCAGCGGATTTGTCTGGGATGATGTAAATAAAAAGTGGACTAATGATTATGTTCTATTGCCCGTTTGTAATAGACGGAGTGTTTTGTTGGTCCCCAAGGCAATAGCTCGCTTTGATATTGAATTTAATCATCAAGAATACTATCAACATTTTGTTCTAAACTTTTTGCAGTCGGAACATCTGAATGCAAATTCATCGTTAGTTAGAACCCTAAGGGACGGAACCAAAAGACCTCCAACTAAAAAATTACTTAAAGAAAAGAATCCTCTTTCTAAGAAATTTTTGTATGAATTTTCTAAAGAACATTCTGAGGTTCTCAGGGAATATAGGGGAAGCAAGGGAAGTTTTATTCGCGAACTAACAAATGAGGATCTGCTGTCGATTTCTAGTGAAAAAAATAAAGAAACAGCATTGGATTATAAATCACTTTCTGAAAAACTTGATTCAATAAGTGCCGGAGGAGAATTTGCGGCGGATTTTCATAATCATATAACTGGTGCGTTGACAGCCATTTTCTATCCATTTTTGATGAGCCCAAAAAAGGAACAAGAAATTCATGATGGCAGAAAAAGAATAGATATAGTATTTCAAAATGCTGCTCACAATGGATTCTTTTTTGAATTGCCAAATAATAAGAGTGTCCCATCCGGTTATATTTTTGTTGAATGCAAAAACTATTCAGGTGATCCAAAAAATCCAGAACTCGATCAATTAGCTGGTAGATTTTCGGTGAATAGGGGAAGATTTGGATTTCTTGTGTGCAGAAGCTTTGTGGATAAAAATCTGTTTATAAAAAGATGTAAGGATACCGCTCAAGATGGTAGAGGTTTTATTTTAGCATTAGATGATAACGATATAAAAAATCTGCTTACGCTAAAAAGTAAAAATAACTTAAGAGGCATAAATGATTTTTTAGAATCTAGGTATAAGGAGTTAGTAATGTAACTATGATATATCTTAAAGACCATACTTATTACAGCGAACTTTACGACAAGTTCACTATTGAGGATTGTGAATATTGGGAAAATCAAAAAGATATAATTATCGAAAATCCAAAAACAGAAGAAGAAATAAAAAAGCAGAATAAGATTATACTTACAAATATGGCTGTGGATTTAAGCCTATGGATTGAAAAAGGTGAAAGATATCTTAAGAAGAAAGAAACGATAAAGCAATGGATGGATCGAGATCGAGCAAAGGATGAAAAATTAGAAAACGCTATTGAGCCAAAAGGTATTCGTTGTCTCCAATGCAGTTCGCCAAATATGAATTGTATTTCAAGAGATTTCATGACTGATTCTCATGACAAGGAAGAAGTTTTATTTATGTTTCAATGTGACAAATGCAATAAGCGTCGGGCTTATTGGGAAAATGGTATCGAATGGCAATCAAAACCATACTTATGTCCTAAATGTCAAAGTGAAATGGACTCAGCTCATATAAAAAAGGACAACGGTGTGGAAACTACTTATTCTTGCCAAAAATGTGGACACAAGGAAACCGACTTCATGGATTTTAGTAAAAAAGAAGAGGTCGTTGATCCTGATTTTGAAATGAAGCGTAAGAAATACTGTCTTTCAGAAGAGGAAGGTAGAAAATATTCTTCTGAAAAAATAAACCTTGAGCAGATGACGGCTCTTGGCAAGAAGTGGAAAGAGGAAGAAGATAATAAAGAGCTGTATGATGCTATCGCTAAAATCAAAAAGTTAACAGTTTTTGAACTTCAAAATATTCTTTCGCCAATTTGTGAAAAGGCAGGCTATGTTAAACTAGAATTCGAAAAACCAGAAATTCAAAAAGATGTGACTCTAGGCTTCAGTCTCCAAGATTCCAAATCCGGTCGATCTGAATGGGACAGTGTTCATGAACTTCAGGAATTAATTAGGAATACTCTAAAAGAAACTAACTGGAGGCTTATGAGTGACGGAGTTAATTATCGGCTAGGATTTTTGACGGGTAAACTTAGAGGTGTGGAGGGTGAGGAAAATTTGTTGAAATTAATTGATAATAAAAAATATGAAAAAAAAGACAGCGAAAAGAAAAAATAAAATCAAAAAAAAGAAGTTACGTCGTTTTACTCCATTGGAGCAACAACACATCCGTGATCTCGCTGATCTGTTGGGAGGTTTGCTTCCTGCGACTTCGCGTGGTGATTATTGTCTCCAGAAGATTGCCACCAAATCCCGATTGGGAAAATATTTCGATTCCAGTCTTGGGAACAAAAAGAAACAATTCATTTATTTTATTCAACAGGTTTATGGTCGACACAAGGTAAAATTCAAAACAATTGTGAATAATATTTTAGCAG
>JBAQNP010000030.1:0-103700 GCA_049303905.1 Candidatus Moraniibacteriota bacterium | reverse complement strand
TATGAAATAAAGTTAGTTTTTGATATAATAAACGCGCGCAACACATCGCACAACTCGCGCTATACGGCTGGCGCCCAAATCCCGATTCCGCTACGCTACATCGGGACATCGCATAGCTGCACATTATGTGAAATTTAAATTAAGCCACTAATACCTTCGTAAAACAATAATCATAATGTCACCAAAACTTACACATGATGAGTTAGTTTCATCGCTAACAAAAAGGATAAGTATTTTATCAAAAAATAAGGCAATTTTTATTGTCGGGATTACTGGTATTGATGCATCGGGAAAATCTAAGTTGAGTGAAAATATTTCAGAAAAATTGATTAATGATGGAAAAAATGTTCTAACTGTTTCTGGTGATTCTTTTCAATTCCCAAGAGAATACAAGGAAAATTTTATTGAGAAAACATGGGCAATTCAGCATGTCAAAAGAACGATTAATTTTCAATCCATGACCGATAAGTTTCTCGCTCCGATAAGTCAGAAGCCAGAATCAATAATTTTAGATGCGATTAATTACGACTCCGGAGAAAAAATATCTAAGATTGTGCCATTAAAGTACCCTCTGATTGTGGTTGTTGAAAGTATATATCTTTTTCAAGAACCCATGCTGAAATACCTTGATTACAAAATTTTCCTAGAAATTGATCAAGCGACTGCATTATTGAGAGCAAAAACAAGACCTCGAGATTTATTACTGTACGGAGATGAGGACGGAATTGAAAAGAAATATACTAAGAAAAATTTTTCTGGCTATTTATTTTTTGATAAAATTGTGCAACCAAAACAATACGCTGATGTAATTATTAATAATAATGATTGGGAAAACCCTGAAATTGTTAGTGGCTTAATTTAAACATCACATAACAAAAAATATCTGGCTCAAAAATTTTTCACAATTAAGATAATAAAGAAAGAAAAATTTTCTCGACCCAAATTCATTTCCGCTACGCTACAATGAACTTCAGATATTCTTAACGTTAAATGAAATTTTTTAAATTTTTACTATGAAAGAAGATTTTAAAGTTATTAGAAATTTTGAAACAATTGATTCCAAAAAACCAGATAAGAAAGAAAGGGTGATGGAGATCAAATTACCACCCGAATTAACAGAGGATAAGTTTAGGTATGCGATCGCTAAATTGATTCAGGTCGCAGAGAAAGAAGGTTTGTCCGAGAAAGATATAGAAATTCTTAAAACTCTTCAAGCGTCCAAGTTTAAAAATCCGTAAAAATTTAAAAAACATCATTTAACACCAAATATCTGGTTCCAAAATTTTTGTTCCGCTATCGCTGCACAAAAACTTCGGATGATGCCGATACGTTGTGTCGAAATGTCGCGCGCTACGCTCATTATATAAAGTACTAAAAAAATTTAATTGTTATTAAAAATAAAAATATGGCTTGTCTTTTAGCACCAGCAACAGCATTAATAATAACCACTACTCTAAAAAAGAAAATTCCTCAAGAATATCACATAGAATGGCTCAATGCCATGCTTTTTGGTGGAGTCGTCATGCTGATAGTTGAGCATATCGCTCACGGTGAGATAGTTCTTTTTCCGCCATTTCTAACAGCTATGAAAAATCCTAAGGATACTCTCATGATGCTCAAAGAAATAGCCACTATAGGCACGGCCATGACCATTGCTATTTTTTCAGTATGGATAGTAATGATTTTGATTTCAGGTGTACTAACAAAAAAGAGAAATGTAAATTTAACAACATAAATTTATGTGGCTAATTACAACGCTTTTATCAGCGATTGTGGCAACTTTACTGGGGTATTTTCTAAAAAAGAAATATAAATTAGGATTTTTAAGTCTGATGTTATGGGGTGCAACAATAATGATTTTGGTCGATCATCTGTTAGGATATGAGGGTGGCCAATTTCTAGAGACAAAAACCGACGGTTTAGTTCAGAATGGAATATTGCTTGGGATTCTAATGCTGATTCCTGTTTTCGCCATATGGTTTATAGCGATTTTAATTCCAAAATTAAAAAATAACTTCGAAAAAAACAGCTAAATAAAATAAAAAAAGTAATAGTTTTTATAAATTTGATTTTTAAGCTATTAAGAGTATACTCAAGTTATACGCATTAAGAAAAAAGATAAAAAAAATAATTCAAAAAATATGATTCCAATTGCATTTTTGCGACAATTTCGTTTAGGTGATTACGCTATTTTTGATTTTGCGGTGTCATTTTTGGGATTCTATCTACTTGCTCCCCTTTTGTCAAAGATATTTTTGAAACTAAGAATTGATATCCCACGTCAAAATTGGCTATATTTAACTTTGCCAATTGGCGTTGCCACCCATTTGATTTTTGGAAAAATAACTCCCCTAACACGAGATTTTATCGACATCCAAGGTCACTATATTGTGAAAATAGTGATCATAACCTTACTTCTAATTGGATTAAATGATATTAAAATAATTAAGAAAAAAATATGAACAAAACAAAGGTGCAAGGAATTGGAATGATTGCTTTAGCGGTAATTCTAATTGCTATTATAATTACCTACACCACAATTTTTTCTGTCTTTGGTCTCAAATCAGGCGGATCAATATTGATGCTTCTTCCACTGATAATAATTGCCATCCTTTTGATTGTTGGTTTGTCTTTTCTTTTTCGCGCTGGAATTAGAAGAATGAAAAATTAAATTCCACTCACTCCGTTCACATTATCTCCTAAGACAATATTTTCTTTCCCAAAAAGTCTCTTTAGAAGAGATTTTTTGAAATTGATAAATTCTTCCAGTTTCACGAGATGACAAACTAAAAGAAAAACTAAAGCGCCTAGTATTGACGCAATAAAAAGTTGCGAAAAAATTCCCAGGAATGTATCTAGGCTAATTACCATAGCGACTAAATATTTCGATCCTTGAATTACTGCCCCACTGAAAAAAGTAGCCAGAGCTATTTTTCCAATCGAAGTGATAATTTTCTTGTCGTCCAAATTATCATATTTAGCTCGCAGAAAAAACAAAAGCAGAAACATCTGCGCAATAGCGGAAAGAGAAAAAGCCATCGCTAAACTGAGAATTTCATATTTCCCAATCAACATCACTACTGCCAAAATATTCACCGTTTCCGTAGCGATTGCCACATAGAACGGCGTTTTAGTATTATGCATCGCATAAAAAGCGCGCGCTAAAAGAGGAACAAGACATTGAGCGAATAAACTCAGAGAAAAAATTCCCAAACACTGAAAAGTAAGCACTGTATCTTCCCAGTCAAATTTTCCCGCCCCCAAAACAACTCGCACAATTTGCGCCCGAAGAAGCAAGATAAAAACACTCATAGGGATTATAAAAAAAAGAATCTGTCTGAAAGTTTCTGAAAAGGTTTTGGCAAAATTTTCTTTGTCATTCTTGGAATGCATCGCAGAAAGATTTGGGAAAACTGCAATTGCAAAAGATACCCCAATAATCCCCAATGGAACGGCTTGTAAATTTTGCGCAAAACTAAAAATTGCTAAGGAGCCAGAGGCTAACAAAGATGCAAAAATAGTAATCACAAAAAGATTAATTTGATTGACTGCAATGCCCAGTGTGCGCGGAATCATCAAGCGAAAAACTTTGCGCACTTCTTTGTTAGAAAGATGAATCATAAATGACCAGCTGTGCTTGAAACCTAGTTGACGAGCGGCTGGATATTGAGTGAGCATATGCAAAAATGCACCCAGTACTACTCCCCAAGCCAAACCAATTGGACCCCAAAATTTCACAAAAACCAAAATTCCAAAAATTATCCCGGCATTATAGAATATCGGCGCCAGGGAATAGATAAAAAATCTCTTGAAAGAAGTAAGGATGCCACCAAAAATTCCACTAATTCCTAAAAACAATGGACTAAGAAACATAATACGAGTGAAAAGCACTACGGTCTCCATTTTTTCCGGCGAAAATCCAGGGGTAATTATCTCCATTAATTCTTCTGAGAAAATACAAAGTAGCACCGAAAGCAGAATGATAAATCCCATCGCTAAATTCATTATCCCACTGGCCAATCCCCAAGCTTCCTTTTCTTTCTCATTACTAACAAGCCCGGTAAAAACAGGAATGAAAGCGGCGCTGAGTGCTCCTAAAATAAGTAAATTATAAATCAAATCAGGAATACGAAAAGCGGCGTAGTAGATATCAAGTGTATCGCCGGCACCAAAAGTCGAAGCAAGTAAACGATCACGAAAAAGACCCATCAATCGACTGGCAAGCCCTGCAATCGTAATCAAAAAAGCCGCGCTAACGACGGACGAAGAGACATGTGAATTCAAAAAGGTATGTTTGATAATTTTTTTTATCATACTAATTTTTGCTAAAAGCTACGCCTAAAAATTTATCAGTAATTAGTTCTGTTTCCATCTTAATCCCCTCTTGACCACTTGGCAAATTGCCAATTTTCGAAATTTCATTTTCGGGGTATTGCCAAGAAATTTCATAGGATTTTGGATAGCTCACTCTTGAGCTAAATTTACTTCCAATGCTGCCGGATTGTTTTTGCGCTAAGAGTGAATAGGTACTGGTTGGGTGAGTTAGATCAAAATCAATCTTAAACGGCAAAACATAGCTATATTTAATCGTCACGGTTTCCTTAGGACTAACATACACCCAATTGGCAAAAACTGTTTTTCCGGAATCTTCATAAATTCTTGTCCCGCTATTTTCATCAATTGTCATACTATTTTCTTCCATTTGCACTTGCGGATCACGTTTGAAATTCAAAGCGCCATAATCCAAGGGTGGAGAATTAAATTCTCTAGTTTGTCCTTCTGCGCTAATGAGTTTTGCGCCTTCTGGCACATAAACTCGCATATAATCAGCATTGACTCTATTCCACCAATCATATGGAGTATCCCCCCCATTATGCTTCCTGGTAATTGTCACGGTGTCAATAATTGTTCCATCTGGCTCAATATTTGCTTGATGAATAATGCTTTCCGAAATTACGCCATCTGTTTTGAAGCCATTAATATTTGAGTTTATCACGCTTAGATAATCCTTGGGGGTATTTAAAATCTCTCCTGACCAACCATTTTCTGATAATACTTTTTCAATTTCAAAGTTTTTAGAATAAATCAAAATTTGTTTTTCATTCAAACTTTCCAAAAGCACATTGGCTGTTTTAGAAAAATCAGAAAAATTATCCGAGTTAAATATCTTATCTAAAATTTTTGGGGCCAAATCAGACAAAATTTTCTTTGGTTGGTTTAGTTCTTTGTCATAATCAACTTCAACTTCGTATTGAATTTTTTCTACAAAATTATCCTTATCCACTGTCACCCCATATTCTGGCATTTCAATTGGCCCAGTTATTTCTAGCATTTTTTGCATAACAGTCGGAGTCATAGTAATCACACCGTCCACTGTCGAACCACCAGTTTTTTCATAGAAAAAAGAAGCTTTTTCCGCACTCATTGGAAAATCAGGAAACCAATTGCTGTCATGTAAACTCCAAGCTGCGCTAATTTTTTGAATTGGAGCTGGTGGAACAATCTTTTCTCTGAGTTGCCCATCTGGATTGAAAATTCCGTCAATGAAAAAATTTCTAACTCGTCCATTGAAAATATCCAAAAGCGCATAACTTCCAACAAAGCCACCTGTCGCGCGCATCTCTTGATTATTCTGAAAAAGAAACAGGTATTTTCTCGGACCATTTCCACCCAAGATATCAGAAAATATTCTTTCTCCATCTAGGAATTTCGCTAAGATATTGTTCATCACGGGAAGTTGTCTCTTTGCCTTTAAAAAATCTTCTCTGTTTTCCTTAGGAATATCATCTAGATTAACATCTTCTAAATAATCTTCTGCTTCAGACAGCAAAACGGAAATTTGTTTTAATTTAGCTTCATTATCTTTAAATATTTCCAAATAAGATATATTTCCGGCTTGTTCTTTTTTCGCCTTAATATTCTCGGCGGTTTTCAATATTTCCGAAATTATTTTTCCGGCCTGTGAAATATTTTTCCCCGCTTTAATTATATTAGAGCCCGAAGAAGCCTTAGAAAGAAACGGAATATATTTAGTAAAATCAGCTAAAGTCCCACCGATAACACCAAGGTCGTCAGAAACCTGAGTTAATTTTTCATTAGCATCACTAAATTTTATATAGGATTTTTCGAAGTTGCCATTTTTAATATCATCTTTGGCTAAAGCCAGCTGAGTCATCGCCAATTGACTTTTCTCCAATCCGCCATTTCTAATTTTCAAGGCAGTGCTAGAAATTATAAAAAGAAGAAAAACAGCCGCTACCGCCAAAGAAAGTTTAGTGAAAAAAAATAGATTTCTTTTTAATGTTTCACTAATTGGAATTTCCAGATCATCAAAAGAATCATTTGTTTTTTCAAGATATTTCGGGGGTATAAATTGTTGTGAAATAGATTCGAGATTCGCGACTTCTTCCTGTTTAATTTCCGCATTTTGAGCATGCTTAAATTCTACTGAAATATTCTTTATATTATCAATGTCATCCGAATTTATCGCAATCATTCTCTTTTTCTTTCTTTCGATTTCTTTTTCTTGATAAAGCATTTTCTGAAATCTTTTATGTTCATCTTCAAAAACAGTTGATTTTCTTAAATCCTGCATTGGAATTATTTTTTTCGATGCCAAATATCTGCGCACTTCTTCGTTTTCCTCTTTCTCAGAAATTTGCACAATTTTTTCCAACTTTTCTATCTTCTCCAAATCTAAATTACCCTCCTTATCAGTCGGTCGAACATCAAACATTTGAGCTAGTATTTGTTTTTTATTTTGTATCATCTTGATATAACTCTAAGGTTTTTTGCGCCATTTTTTTCCAGCTATATTTTTTTGCTTGCTCATAGCCTTTTATTATAAGCTCCTTGCGAAGTTCCATATCCTTAATAATTTTTTTTATCGCTCTAAATATATCTGAAACGTCTTTGCCGTTAAAATAGCAAGCACTATCACCCAAAATTTCCCTAGAACATTCATAATCAGCCGTTATCACAGGCACGCCTCTAGCCATCGCTTCCAATGCTGGTAATTCAAAACCTTCATGCAAAGAGGATCGAATATAAGCTAGTGAATTCCTAAAAACTGCATCCAGATCATAGTCTGGGACAAAACCCGAAAATATAATATTTTCCATTTTTTCTTTTCTGACTAAATTTTTCAGTCTATTATAAAAATAATCTTCCCCTCCCACAAAAACTAATTTAATTTCAGGAAATTCTTTTTGCACTTCTTTCATTGCCATAATAAGCCGTTCTGGATTTTTATGTGGATAAACATTTCCAACATAAAGAATATATGGTCTTATTATACCATAAAGATCAGTTAATTCCTCTATCTTTTTAGGATTAAAAAAACAAAAATCATCACAAGCCTCATAGGTCACAGAAATTTTTTTCTTATCGATATTAGGATATTTTTTTAAAATATCATTCTTGGTAAAATTTGAAACTCCAATTATTTTGTTAGAACGATGGATGGCACTACTAATAACAACCTTGTAGGCTAAAAATTTAATCCAGTATACTAGCGGTGAAAGAGTGGAGCTCCTAATTGTTGGGAAGCGCAAAAGGATAAGATCGTGGATTGTGACAATAAATTTTCCAAAATATAATAGAGGCACATTGAAATGAGGAAAATGCACTAAATCCAATTTATATTTTCTAAGTAAAAGTGGCATCTTAATTTGTTCAGCTAGGGTATACCAACGAAAATCAGCCAACACACGCCGAAAATTTTTGTTTTTCGGCTGATATTCATTAAAATTGTCTTTTTTAAGAAAGACAAAATATTGATTGGTATTATCCACCTTTTCTAAATTTTCTATTAATTTTTGTGTGTAACGCCCCAACCCCTTGCCAATTGGTCCAAAAAATCGAGCATCAATGCCAATCCTCATACATTACGAATTACTAATCTTGTACAAATATACTAATATACTAATAATTTCTTACGCTTAAAAATCACGCCATCTTGTGTAATTCTCAATAAAATTATACCACAAAAACACTTCCAAAGATACTTAAAATAAAGCTATCCCTGAAATACTTTCAAGGTTTTTTGGGCGGTTTTTTTCCAGTCAAATTCTTTCGATTTTTCCAAGCCTTTTTGAATCAAAGAATTTCGAAGCTCCGGTTTTTCCAGAATTTCTTTCATAGCTAGAAAAATTTCATCTGGCTTGTCTGGATCAATCAAAATTCCAGCATTCCCCACAATTTCAGGAAGAGAAGAATTATTAGAAACAATTACCGGCACACCGCATTTCATTGCTTCGAGAGGCGGAAAACCAAAACCTTCAAAAAAAGATGGGTAAACAAAAAGCGAAGCTAGATTATATAGATAAACCTTATCCTCATCTGGGATAGAATTTATAATCTTAATTTTTTCACGAAAAGGAGAATTTTTAATTTCTTCGTATATCTCCTCACTTAACCAACCTTTTTCTCCCGCAATAACTAAATTGTACACACTATTATCTTTTTGCAATAAGTTGAAAGCCTGGATAAGTCCCACTATGTTTTTTCGTGGCTCAATTGTACCAAAAAAAAGAATGAACTTGTATGGCAAATTATATTTTTCCTTAACTTTAATCAGTTTTTCATTGTTTCGATCAATTACACAAAAATTATCCGCCACTGCGCTTGGAATAACAATTATTTTTTCTGGCTGAATTTTATATAAACTAATCAAATCATGCTTGGTTGAATTTGAAACTGCAATTATTTTGTTTGCACTACGACAAATTTTTTTTGGGTTGATAAAAATATGCCACCATTTTCTTTTCCAAGAAAAATATTCACTGTGACGAAAGAAAGACAAATCATGAATAGTAATAATGAATTTCGTCCTGGCACTCACATTGCCAAAAATAATATTAGGTGAAAAAACTATGTTCGCACCACCAACCAGATGATCAATTTTTGGCCAACCTAAATACCAAAACATTAAATTTAAAATCTTATTAGGAAATCTGAATTTTTTCACGCTTACATTGGGACATTTTTGAATCCAAGAAAAATCAAATTTTGTTTTTTTCCAAGAATTCAAAAAAAGAACATATTCGTTCTTCTTATCAACAGAAAAAAGATTATCCAAAAGATAGTGAGTATATTCTTCAACCCCCGTTCTTCTTCCTTCAGCTAGACACCTAATATCTATGCAAATTTTCATGATTTTTTTTCTCTACCCTATTAAATTCCTTCCATTCCTTCTCAATATATTCCTTTATTTTAGCCTTAAATATCTCTTTGTCAAATTCTAAAACTCTTTGTCTAATATAGTATGGGTCATAATCAGAATTTTTGAATTTTCTAACTACCTCAACTAAATCTTCTACTGTTTGATGATGAAAAAACACTCCCGTCTTCCCTTCTTCCATATGTTCCGGTATATCCCCACCGTTATAAGCAATAAGTGGCGTGCCAGAAGCCATAGCCTCAATAGCCGTAAGGCCAAAATCTTCTTCTTGGGGAAAAATAAAAGCTTGGCATCGAGAAAAATGCTTTCGAAGTTCTTCATCACTAACTCGTCCAAGAAGCTTGACATTTGGCCCCGCTATTTTTTGCAATCTTTTCATTTCTGGTCCACGCCCAAGAATTCTAAGTGGTAATTTCAATTCATTAAAGGCTTTGATTGCAATATCAAAACGTTTATACGCCATTAACCGTCCAGCGATTAAAAAATAATCATCTTTTTCTCGACTAATTTTGAAATTATTAACATTAACCGGCGGATTTATCACCACAGATTCACGTCTGAAATATTTTTTTATCCGGCGCGCCACAAAATTAGAATTAGCAATTATCTTGTCTGGCCGATCAGCGCTTACTCGATCCCACAAACGAATATAATTCATAAAGAACGGTACCAGTTTTTTTATGAAATTAGGAAAATAAAAATCGCGATTATATTTTTGGCAATCGTCCCAAGCAAAACGCATTGGCGTATGCATATAACAAATATGCAACGTTTTTGGACCCGTAATTATTCCTTTGGCAAAACTAGAAGAATCCGATAGCACGATATCATAGTCAGAAAAATCAAATTGTTCAATCGCAAACGGCATGAATTGCGGAAAGATGCGATGTCTGGCCACCGCGAAGGGAATTTTTTGCAAAAAAGAAGTTGTTATTTTTTTTTCAGCAAAACTACCATGCATCAGTTTTTTACTATAAACAAGAGTATAAATCGGAGCATAAGGAAAAAGCTCGCAAAAAGCTTCTAGCACTTTTTCTGCCCCACCATTTTGTACAAGATAATCATGAACAAGCGCTATTCTCATTTTAGCATTTTAACATTTTAGCATATTAGCATTATACGCATTTTATTCTTGTTAAAATGTTAATAAGCTAGTATGTTAAAATGATTTTACAGATTTTTTCTCTTTCTAAAAAGCACTCCCACAGTTTTCAAGCAAATTTGAATATCCAACCACAATGACCAATTTTCAATATAAAATAAATCCAGCTTATACTCATCTTCAAAATCCAAATCTGATCGGCCGGAAACTTGCGCCATGCCAGTCACTCCCGGTTTAATCGTGAGCAAGCGGCGATGATATTCCATATATTTTTCCACTTCTCTTTTTTGATGTGGACGCGGACCAACCAAACTCATTGAACCAAATAGAACATTGAAAAATTGTGGAAGCTCATCAATGGAATATTTTTCGATAAATTTTCCGACTCTTGTTTTTCTTGGATCATCTTTTATTTTATAGAGCGGACCTTTACGCACGCTTTGTTTTTCAATTAATTCCTTTTCTAATTTTACCGCTTCTTTTAAATTATTATTTTCATTAGTCATGCAAAATTCCCATTTCATATAACGAAATTTATAAACAGAGAATTCCTTACTATCATTGCCAATTCTTTTATTTTTATAAATTATTGGACCATCACTGTCTAATTTCACTGCAATAGCAGTGATAATTAAAACCGGTGAAGTGATGATTATTCCAAAAAGCGAAGCCACGATATCAAAAATTCGCTTAAGAATTCTACCCCAGCCATCCAATGGAGTGTTTCTTATTTCAATTAATGGTTCGCCATTTAAAACTCCAATTTCATATTTTGAGGTTTGTAATGTAGTCGGAATAAATTTAAATTTAATATTATGAATAGCGCAATAGTCGATAATTTTTTCTTGTTCAGCATCAGTCATAGATGGCTCGCATAAAATTATCTCATCAATTCCTTTTTGTTGTTTTATTTCTTTAATTACGTGGAGACTAGCAGTATCAATTTGATCTATAATCTTAAATCCTAAATTCTTATTCTGAGATATTAATTTAGAAATAGTATTCATTTTCCCGTTTATTCCAATCAAAAGGAGTCTATACACGCCGATACCCCTTGATCGCAAAAGCCATTTTTGAAATAATTGTATTAAATATCTTGCTAAAATAACAAAAATAACTCCAAAAATCCAAGCGGCTAAAATAACAAAACGCGAAGAAAACCATTCGCGTTTCAAAAATATAGTTACGATAATAATCACCAATCCAATTGAAGTAGCAGAAAAAACTCGGAGTCCTTCTTTCCAAAATTTTCTTGTAGCCCTGATATTATAAAGACCTTCAATAGCATAAATTAAGATAAAAAAAGGAGCCACAATTAGAAGTATTTCGAAATACTCCCTAAGTGGAAAATTATAAAGTTTTGGTCTCCCAACAAAAAGTTCTGGGACGTTTCTAAGATAAAAAGCTGACAATCCGGCCAGAATTATCATTAAAAAATCCACGGGGACTTGAATAGCACTAAAAAAAAGTTCTGATCGTTTCATTTACCCTGTTAAATAAGATTTGAGTCTCTATTCGAGAAACAACTTATTATAAAAAAATATTTCTATTTATAAATATTCCCACCCTAATTTACTCAAATCTTAATTTTAAATTTTTACAAAAATTTAAAATTTATTTAACAGGGTGAATTCCAAATATATATCAAGGCAAATCTATAAGCCGGATTTTGTCGAGAATGATCATTTATCTAGCCCCGATGTTACCATCGGGGTCAAGCGGCACTTCCCGTTTTTAGCTAAAAAAACAGGACACGACCTTGCATTCAGGTAAGGATTTAGCCGTTTCACCCCAATATTACTATTGGATTCGCCCCGTCTTGTCGACGGGGTGCTCAACCTTTCGGTCTCGCACGTCTCTGCTCGCACCTCTATGCTTACGCACGATGGATGTTATCCACTACCCTTCCCGCCTCTTCGGCGGGTAAATGTCCGGACTTTCCTAACCCGCCGATGAGGCGGGCTCAATCATTCAATTTGCCTTGATATATGCCTAAAATTTTTTACGAAAAATTGAAAATTAAATTTTTTCGCTTTTATAAGCCAAAATTTTAAGGTTCTTACCTTATTATACTAGCACAATATGCATAATCTGTAAAGATTTAATTTTTCCTAAAGAAAAGGTTTAGGAAAGCTTTCTTAGATTATCAAGTAAGTTTTTTTGGAGTTTTAATTTATCTTTATACTCTCCAAGTTTAATTTTATTATTTTCTACGATTTCCTTTGGCGCGCTAGAAATAAAATTCTTATTTTTGAGAAGTGCCTCATTTTTGGCAATCAAGTTTTCCAGATTAGAAATTTCTTTTTCAAAATTTTTCTTTTCTTTCTCCACATCAATCAACTCTGCAATATCCAAAATTATTCTAATATTTTTTTCCGAAACATCAATCCCCTGTTTTATTTTTTCGCCAAATTTAACTCGCCCCAATTTTTCAATTATCTCTTGATTTTTCAGCTTTTGCGAAGATGCGCTGATGATTTCACTTGGCGCAATGCGATAACTCGAGCGAATATTTCTAATCTTACCGATTATTTCTTGTAAATTTTGAAATTCTTTTTCCGCTTTTTTATCAATTAGTTTTTTGTCAGATACTGGCCATTTTTCAACCATCATTATTTTTTTCCCAGAAAAACTATCCTGCCAAATTTTTTCCGTCACAAACGGCATAAAAGGATGCCAAAGTTTCAGAATTTTTTCCAAAACATATCCCAAAACTTTTTCATTTTTTTCCAACTTATGAATTTCCAGATACCACGAAGCCAGTTCATCCCAAGTGAATTTTTGCAATTTTTCTCCCGCTAGTGAAAAATTATATTTAGCAATATCTTCATCGACATTTTGAATAACTTCGTTTATTCTACTAACAATCAATCTGTCCGAAAGAGTTTTAATATCTTTATTAGAAATCTTTTCTAATAATTCAATATTCTCACTAGAGGTAAAGCTGTAGCGATAAATGTTCCAAAGTTTAGTGACAAAATTTCTATAACTTTCTATTTTTTCCTCGGAGAGCCTAGTATCATTTCCCGGAGTTGATCCCATCATAAGCGAGAGTCGAACCGCGTCAGTGCCAAATTTAGCAATCATATCTAGCGGATCAATTCCATTGTTTTTTGACTTTGACATTTTTTTCCCGTGCTTATCCAAGATCATTCCATGAAGATAAACATTTTCAAAAGGAATCTCACCTAGCGCGAAAAGAGACATCATAATCATTCGCGAAACCCAAAGGGTGATAATCTCATAACCAGTTTCTAAAACTTGAGTAGGATGAAATTTCGCCAAATCCCCAGTTTTTTTGCCATTCTTATAATTATCTGGCCAACCAAGTGTGGAAAAAGTCCACATTCCGGAAGAAAACCAAGTGTCGAAAGTGTCTTCATCTTTTTTCCAACCATTTCCCTCAGGCGCTTTTTTGCCTACATAAATCTCTTCTCCTTTATACCAAATCGGCATCTCATGTCCGAACCAAATTTGGCGCGAAATACACCAATCATGCAAATTGGTCATCCAGTCAGTATAGCGTTTTGTAAATCTAAATGGAATAAATTTAATTTTTTTATTCTTCGCAACTTCCAGCGCTTTTTCTTTGAAAGATTTTCCGCCCAAACGTTTTATTTTTTTATCCACCGCAACAAACCATTGATTAGAAGGAATCGGTTCAATTGTCGCTCCGCAACGATAACATGTAGCCAAATTATGCTGATAATTTTCTTCGATATGATCAATTAATCCCATTTTTTGCATGTCCACTAAGATTGCCTCTCTAGCTTCGGCAGTTGTGAGTCCAGCAAATTTTCCGCAATTTTCCATCATTCGCCCATCTTCATTTATTATTTGTTTAGTTGGAAGATTGTGACGAAGGGCAATTTCATTGTCGGTAAAATCATGCGCTGGTGTCACCTTAATCACACCGGTTCCAAATTTTGGATCAACTGCATGGTCTGCCACAACCTGGACTTCAAACTCTCCTAATACTCCTGGGATTTTATATTTATTTCCAACAAACTTTTTATATCTTTTGTCGCTAGGATGAACTGCCACAGCCGTGTCTCCAAGTTTTGTTTCTGGACGAGAGGTTGCCAAAATAAATGGCCCGTATTTTATCCAATATAGTTTTCCGATTTCTTCTTTATATTCAACCTCATCATCTGCCAGAGTTGAATGACATCTTGGACACCAATTAACAATTCTTTTTCCACGATAAACCAAACCTTCCTTATACATTTCTATAAACATTTTTGTCACTGCCTCTTTTCTTTTTTCATCGAGCGTAAAAGCTTCGCGCGACCAGTCAAAAGACCCACCCATTTTTTTGGCTTGATTTAGGATTGTTGCTTGAGTAGTACGCAAAAATTTCCATACTTCCTCCAAAAATTTTTCCTTTCCTAAATCATGACGAGTAAGACCTTTTTCTTTGAGCAATTTTTTTTCTACTACATTTTGAGTGGCGATAGAAGCATGATCAGTTCCAGGAACGTAGAGTGCTCTAAAACCTTTCATACGATGATAGCGAATCATGAAATCTTCAATGGCAATCATCGAAGAGTGTCCCAAATGAAGTTTGGCGGTAATATTTGGTGGAGGAAGAACAATCGTAAAAGAAGGAGCATTTTTTGGCAAATTCAAATTATCCGGATCGAAAAACCCACTCTCTTCCCAAAGTTTATATATCTCATCCTCATATTTATTCGCTTCGTATATTTTTGGAATCTCTTTAATCATTTTTTTATTTCCTAATCTCCAAACCTAATTCTTTTTCCAATCCCAAAACAATTTCTCCCATCACTTCATCCACTTCAACATTTTCCAGTGTTCGCTCCAGTGCGCCGAATTCGATGTGATAGGCGAAGCTGGTCTGACCGTCTTTGAAAAAGACATCAAACATTGAAACATTCAAAACTAAATTTCCGCCAATTTTTTTGATTAGTTTTTGAATTTCGATAGCTTTAGTTTCGCCCTTGGCGAGCATTGAAATGTCGCGGGTGATGATTGGGAATTTTTGCAGAGTTTTATAGGTAATTTCTTTTTGGGAAATTTTCAAAAGTTTTTGTGTATCCAACTCGCAAATTGCCACTCTTTTTCCAATCTTATATTTTCCCAGAACTATTGGGTTAATTTCCCCTATCATTCCAATTTTTTCTCCGTCTATCAAAATTTCCGCACTTCTAGATGGATGCCAAGTTCGTGGAGGTTCGACCTCCATAATGGAGGTCGAACCTCCATCAGCACCAATTTTTTCCAACAAATTTTCTGTTATGCCTTTTATACTATAAAAAGTTTCGGCGTTTTTGTCTTTTTCCAGAACTTGCGCCATCACGAGCATTCTTTTTTCTTCTACTGCATTGTTATTTGGATAATAAGTTTTACCAATTTCAAAAATATTCAAACTTTCAAAATTCTTGAGATTAGTTTTGACGTTTTTCAAAATATTTGGCACGAGACTGACTCGAACATATTTTTGATCTGGATTCATCGGACTAGAAAGTTCAAAATGCTTTACCCCGTCCAAGGCGCAATTTTTGGCATCTAACTCGGAATAAAAAGAATAATTATACATTTCATCGAAGCCAAAACCAATCGCGATTTCTCCCAGTTTTCGCTCAAAAGACAAAATTTCGTTTATCTTAGCTGGAATGACCGGTTCAACAAGCGGTCTCGGTTCGATTTTTTCATATCCCCAGATGCGTCCAATTTCTTCAATCAAATCTTCCTGTGTGCGGATATCAATTCGGTAAGTTGGAATAACACACTCTGCACAGCTCGTCGAGGTTCGACCTCGAGGGTGCTTAGGCTTATTAGAGGTCGAACCTCTAAGCGCCGTTTTGATTCCAAGTAAATTTAATATCTTAATAATTTCTTTTTTGGGAATATTTTCACCTAAAAGATTATCCGCATATTCCAAATCTAATTTTATTTTCCAAGACTTAATTTTATTTGGATAAATATCCATCACGCCTTCAAGTGTTGCGTCAGCAGTGTGTTCCAAAATTTCCACAATTCGAACAATGGCTTTTTCCGCTAAATTTGGATCAATGTCTTTTTCGAAACGATCCGATGATTCGGTTTTTGCGCCTAATCTTGTGCGAGTTTTTCGAATATTCGTTGCGTTGAAATTAGCTGCTTCTAAGATTATAGTTTTGGTATTCTCGTTTATTCCTGAATCTTTTCCTCCTATAATTCCAGCCAGTGCCAACGGTGTTTCGCCATTAGTAATAAGTAGATCTGAATTATTTAATTCCAAAACTGAATCATCTAGCAAAACTAATTTTTCTTTATCTTTTGCTCTTCTGACAATTATTTCGACTTTTGACTTTTGACTTTTGACTTTTTCTACATCAAAGGCATGCATTGGTTGTCCAAGTTCCAGCATCACATAATTTGTCGCATCAACAACATTATTAATTGGACGAATTCCAGAAGCTTCTAATCGTTGTTTCATCCAACTTGGTGAATCTTTAATTTCCACATTTTCCATTACTGCGCCAATATAACGTGAGCACAATTTATTATCATCTATTTTTACGGATAATTTCTTGGATTTTTTCTTTGATAATTCTAACCCATCAAAATCATATTCGAATTTTCTGTTTTCCAACACTGAAATTTCTCGCGCCACACCAACATGACTCATTGCATCATGCGCGCGATCAGGCAAAACTTTGATTTCAAAAATCGTGTCATCTTCTACTCCCAAATATTTTTTAGCCGGCTCGCCAATTTTAGCTTTAGGATCTAAAATTATAATTCCACTATGATCAGTTCCAAGTCCAAGCTCATCCAACGCGCAAAGCATACCAAAAGATTTTTCCCCGCGAATTTCCGCTTCTCTTATTTCGATTCCATTGGGAAGTTTAGTTCCAACTAAAGCCACTGGAACTTTGTCACCAACTGCAATATTTTTTGCCCCGCAAACAATATCAAGCTTTTCATTTCCAATATCAATTTTCGTCAGCTGCAACTTGTCCGCATTAGAATGTTTTTTGATTTCCAAAATCTTCCCCACTACCACGCCATCAAAATTCCATTTTTTATCCTCCATCCCCTCAATCTCCAAGGAATGCATCGTCAAAACCTCCCTCACTTTTTCTGGGGATAATTTTGTACCACTTAATTCTCGTAACCAATTGTAGCTATATTTCATGTTATTCTTTACTAATTACTAATTTTATTACTAATATACTAATCTTCTAAATTTACAATCCTTTTATACCTCACACATTCTTTTGTAAAATAAACGAGTATACCTAATTTCAGATTCATCGCTTTTAAATAAGAATATAATTGATCAATATCTCTTTTTGAAAAATAATTCTTACTTTTCAATTCAATAACTATTTTATCAAAAACTAAAAAATCAAAAATATAATAACCAATCTCTTTTCCTCTATGTTTAACTTTTGCTTTTAATTGTTCTTTAAATTTTATATTATTTTCCGAAAAAATATTAGCAATTGCTTTTTGATAAAAACTTTCTTTATGTCCATATCCGATTTCATTAAAAGTACTAAAAATCAAACCAATAATTTTATAACATTCCTCTTTATAAATTAAATCATTTTTTATACTCATTAGTATATTCGTATATGATTAGTAATTAGTAAAGATCTAACTAAAATTGTTTAACAAATCTTAAATCCCCCCCATGAAACAACCGCACATCATCAATCTTATATTTCATCATAGCGAGTCTTTCCAAACCAAACCCCCAAGCAAAGCCTTGATATTTATTTCTTGGATAACCAGCGGAAACAAAAACGTTTTGGTTGACCATTCCGGCGCCACCAATTTCCAGCCAGCCTCCGCCTTTACAAGCGCGACAACCCTTGCCACCACAAACTGTGCAAGAGATATCAAATTCAAAACCTGGTTCGACAAAAGGAAAATAGCTCGGGCGAAGTCTCACAGTCACATTTTGTTTGAAAAAAGCTGAGAAAAATTCTTGGGCGGTAAATTTCAAATTTCCCACATTAACATTTTCTCCAGCAATCAAAGCTTCGAATTGATAGAAAGTATGATCATGCGTGGTGTCAGTGGCTTCCCTACGATAACATTTCCCGGGAACAATAATTCGCAAAGGCGGTTTATTTTTTTCCATATATCTAGCCTGAACTGCCGAGGTTTGACTTCGCATGGATAATTTTTCTTCACCGTCTTTTGCATCAAGAAAAAAAGTATCTTGCATATCGCGCGCTGGATGATCTTTAGGAATATTTAGGGCATCAAAATTATACCAGCCAGTTTCCACCTCAGGTCCATCAGCAATTTCATATCCCATCGAAACAAAAATGTCCTCAATGTCACGACGCACCAGTGAAATTGGATTGAAATGCCCCACGCTTTTTTTCTTTCCAGGTATCGTCACGTCAATTTTTTCTTTTTCGGTGTCAAAAGAATTTTCAGAAATCTCTTCTCGCTTATTTTTGATTATTTCCCAAATCTGATTTTTTGTATTATTTGCCAATTCTCCAATTTGTTTTTTTTCTTCCGGACTCAAATCTTTGAGACTTTTCAAAATTCCGATAAATTCACTTTTTCTCCCAGTGTACTTTTTTTCCAATTCAAAAAGAGCCTCATCGCTCGGCTTGATTTTCTCAATTTCCGCCAAAAACTGCTTTTTTAAGTTTTCAATTTTTTCTTTGAGCATAATCTTTTATGTCATTCCCGTGAAAACGGGAATCTAGTCACAAACTTATCTTAGAATGTAGAATATTTTTATATAATATTTTCTTATTTAATTTCTACACTAGATTCCCGCCTACGCGGGAATGACAATTGTATCGACATTTATATTCTAAGCTAAAATAAGGCTTTTTGCAAATTTACATCCCCATCTTTTGCTTCGCCATACGATATTGTTCTTCGGTGATTTGACCGGAAGCTTTCATTTGCTCCATAGCGGAAAGAAGTTTGTTTCTATTTTCAGGCTTGAAGGCTTCGGCCATCAATTTTTGTTGTTCCTGCGGGCTCATTTTGGCAATTTTTTTCATGGCCACCTTCTGCATCATGTTTACCGCAGTTGAACTAACTTTTGCTTTAGCTTTTTTTAATGGATTCCACATAAATATGTAGTAAGTAGCAAGTATTATGTAGTAAGTATAAAAACAAAAATGGATTAAATCTGGTTTCTGCTTTCTACTTTCTACATCCTACTTTCTACTTTGTAGATTATAACTAGTCACGAGTAGCGCGGAGGCGATGAAAATTGAGGAGTATGTTCCAAAAGTCACGCCCACCAAAAGCGCTAGAGAAAAATATTTGATTGACTCTCCGCCGAAAATATAAATTGAAAGCAGGGTGATGATAACAGTCAGTGATGTGTTAATGGAACGCACCAGAGTTTCATTTAAGCTTCGATTGACCACTTCTGGAAAAGTTTCCTTGGAGGAACTACGAAGCAAATTTTCTCGTGTTCGGTCATACACCACAATCGTGTCATGCACGGAAAAACCAAGAATGGTTAGAAGGGCTGCCACAAACGGAATACCAATTTCTACCCCATAAAAATGTCCGAGAACTGAAAAAACTCCCGCTGTGATTAGAATATCATGCACAAGCGCGATAATTGCTCCCATCCCATATTTCCAAGAAGGCACTGGGCGAGAAACTTTGCGAAAAGCCCAGGCAATGTAGGCCATAATTCCCGCTACGGCCCAAAAAATTGACCAGAGTGACTTGCTTTTCAACTCTTTGGAGATAGTACTATTAGCATAATCAGTTCGAAGTTCCTTAGACTCAGGATATTTTTCTTTCAAAGTTTTCAAAACTTCTTGATTGGTTTTATCATCTTCTGGTACATAACGGAAAAGAACAGTACTGTTTTCTGTGGCTTGCAAAGAAAGACTTTTCAAGTTTAAATTTTTGAGATTTTCTTCAATTTCCGAATTACTTGGCAAACTTTTTTCAAATTGCACTTCCATCAGTGTTCCGCCAGTGAAATCAATCCCGAGCTTGAGTCTCCACACAAAAAGACTGGCGATACATAACACAGTAAGCACTATCGAAAATCCATAAGCGTATTTTGTTTTAGAAATGATATTTAACATAAAAAAATGTAAAAACTTAAATGTCAAAATTCAAAACCACAACTAAAATCTTAAAAGTTTTTATTTTTGAGATGTAACTTTGAGATTTGAGTTTTGAATTTTGAGTTTGTTTACTCTAATTAACCATAATTTATTTTCTAACCATTTTCCCATAACATATCGCAAAATTGTTCGGGTGATGACCACGGCGGTAAACATAGAAACAATCACTCCAATAATCAGTGTGACAGCAAAACCTTTAACGAATCCTGTTCCCATTTCAATCAAAATAAAAGCGGTAATGATGGATGACATATTACCATCGCGAATAGAAGTCCAAGCGCGCTTGAAACCTTCTTCGATCGCACTCAAAACATCCCGCCCTTTTCTAATTTCCTCCTTTGTTCTTTCAAAAATCAAAATATTAGCATCTACCGCCATTCCAATTGAAAGCACAAAGCCAGCAATTCCCGGAAGTGTGAGGGTAATTTGCCATGGAGAAAATCCGGATAATTTGAAAATTGAAATCATCAGAGCAGAATAGATAAGAAGTGAGAAAGAAGCCACTAGTCCCAAAAATCGATAGAACAAAAGCATAAAAATAATCACTAAAACCATTCCGATAATTCCTGCCTTCAAACTTTTTTCCAAAGATATTTTTCCAAGTGATGCTTCCACGCTTTGTTGATTGATTGGGTTACCAATTGGCACTGGTAAAGCTCCTTCATTAAGCCTTTTTACTAAAGCATTAGCTTCGGTCGTGGTATAACTGCCAGTAATTTGCGCTTTGCCATTAGGAATTTCAGAATTAACTGTCGGATTAGTTATAATCTCTCCATCAATCAAAATTGCTACACGCTTTCCGATATTTCGTTTAGTTATTTCTGCAAAAAGTTTTGTGCCTTCTTCGTCAAATTCTAAATCAATCACTGGTTCTGTAAGGCCTTGATTTTGAAAACCAACGCTAGCGCTTTTCAAGTTTTTCCCCGTAAGTCCTGTAGCCACAACTTCTATTTTTGGTTCTGGCTGAACTTTTTTGGCAATTAGAATATGGGCACTCTTGAATTCTTGTGCATCTCCCTCGCCCCGCACTTCAATTCTTTTGATTATGTGCCAACCAAACTGTGTTTCCACCAATTCTTTGTATATTTCACCATCTTTCAAGCCCTTATCAAAAATAACCGCTTCATATTCCGGAACAAACATTCCTTTTTTGACAAAATCATATTCTCCGCCCTTTTCTTTTGAACCTGGATCTTCACTATTTTCCTTGGCAAGTTTCGCAAAATCTTCACCCGCTAAAGCTTTTTTTAATAAATCTTGCGCTTTATTTTTGGCAGTTTCATTAGTTTTATTCAAAATATCTTCCGGAATTTTTTCTACCGCAGTTTCTTTTTCCTCCTTAAATTCCAAAAATGGCATTTCTCCAATTCTTTTTTTCGCTTCATTAATATCTTTTATTCCAGCAAGTTCCACAATCAATCTTTGTTCGTCGCCTGATTTAGTGGTATAAATGACTGGTTCAGCCACACCAAAAGCGTTGATTTTTCGCTCAACCGCATCTTGCATCGCTTGCATCGCTTCTTTTTGCTTTGCCGGATCAACTTGACTCAAATCAGCCTTATATTCCAAATGAATTCCTCCTTGCAAATCCAAACCTAAATTAATTTTTGGCTTATTGAAAAAATCATAAAGTTTTGGGATTTTGGAAACCGCCTGCGGATAGGAAATCAGTCCGGCCAAAATTGCCAGAATTATCACCGCTCCAAATTTTAGTCTAAGTTTTTGTCTAACGTTCATATTCTTTATTTTACACAAACCTTATTAAATTGCAACTAAACATTATTTAAGAATTTTCTTTTCTATTAAATCAGGAATTATTTTATTTCTAATAATAGGTGATACCTTTTGATCCATTAAGTTCTCTCTTCCAATCCAATGCAACGCACCAATTTCTGAAGATGGTTTTGGCTCGCCTATTAATTTTCCACTGTATAATCTAATCATCACATCTTTCCCTGGTGTAGCAGCGATATCAATATATTCGTTAATAAATTCCAAGCTATTAAGCTCTAAATTACAATTCAATTCTTCTTTTATTTCTCGTTCTAAACATTTAATATCTAATTCTCCTTCAAGTTGTCCACCGGGCATCAAATATTGAGTGACTCTTTTTTCTTCATATTTTTCTCCTGGCTCACAAACCAAAAATTTGTCTTCGCTTTCATTCAATATTAATAATCCAATTTTATTATAATAAGCCATAAATTATTTTTTTATTTCTTCTAAAACTCTACCAAACCCCGGCAATAATTTGAATTTTTTGACGTCTTGGAATTTTATCCATCTGTAATCTTGCGCTTCCCAATCTATTTTTATCGTATCTTTTTTTACTTCCACCAAAATTGGATGCACGATCCAAGTTTTTTTGTATTTTGGCGCTTCTTGGTGGAAAATACTTCCCAACTTTATTGAAATTATATTTTTCTTGGCAATTCCTAATTCTTCCTTAATTTCACTTTCCACTTTTTGTTTGAGTGTTTGCGAATCATCCAAGAACCCAGAAATGCCATTCCAAAACTCTGGATAAAAATTCAGAGTTTTACTTCTTTGCACAATTAAAATTTTGTCTTTATTTTTAACTACACAATTAATCACCGGCGCAAATCTCGCATTCGTAAAATCAATTTGTCCAGGTTTTGGTTTAAACTTTTTCATTTTACTTCCCACAACATTTTTTATACTTCTTCTAGTGTGGCAAATGCCACAGGGGTTTTGGATGCTGGAAAATTATCCAGTCGATTTTTCCCGCATGCTCGTCTGCGAGGATGCGCAACCGGATGTATTGATGTTTCCCGGTTGTGATTATCCCTCGTAGACGAGTAGGCGAATTACTATTTTCAATGTTCCTACGGATATTTTACCCCCTTGTCAGTTTCTTGTCAACTTTCTTGGAAGTGGATAACTTTTCATGATCCCTCACCGCCTCCCATACCCAAGTATGGCTCCGTTTGAAGCCATACAATTCCTTGAGCATTTTTGCGGCGGTGCGCGTATCAAAACCCTGCTTATAGAGGCGCACCGCTTTTTCTTTCATCTCGTTTATTTGCTTTTGCTTGAATATTGATAGTGGCATATGTGTGTAATTATTAACTAAATACAGTATACCACTCTGTCAACTTTTGTCAACTTGCGTAGTATGGGACTCTGTTATCATTCCGGACAAAGACCTCCATTCCCTTGAGCGCATCACCGAATCCGCGACTGCGTTCCGGCTCCGGGAATCTGTCACCCTTATTGTTGTCCAAGAACAGTCGCGCCCGCTGCTCAAGTTCCTTGCCGCGCATCATCGTGTATATGGTCGTGCTTTGCACCGAGGAGTGTCCGAGAATATTCATTACGTCCGATGTCGATCCCCCACTCGCTATGATGTGGTGACCCCGATGATGTCTGAAGCTGTGAGCATTCATGTACGGCATCTTGGCTCGATTACAATATCGTCTTAGCATTTCACCCAGACCTTTGATGCTGAATCTCTGTCCGTATTTCGAACTTGTAGCCGATATGAAAAGCGCATCGGGCTCCGCGAATTTCACCGCTCCATCAAGATGCTTTCTTTTCTTGAGCCAGTTTATTAGATACTCATTTGTACTCTCAGTCCAGAATATCTCCCTGAATGGCCGGCGCGTTTTCGCTTTTTCCGTTTTTATCACCGCCCTCATTTCTTTCAGATCCAGATCCTCGACATTGAGCGAGCATATTTCCCCGTTGCGCGCTCCGGTATCCCACAAGAGGCCGATGATTGCCAAATTCCTTATATGGCGAGGGTCGTTCGATTCTTTCGGGATGATTGAGATAAGCTGATCAAATTGTTCATCGTTCGCCACTCGCGGAAGTTTCATTTCTCTATCCGGGATGGGAATCAATTCCTCATCAACTACTTTGTATCCCTGCAGTCTGTAGAATTCGAAGAATTTGCGGAGCGCCATGCATTTACCGACAAAGCTGTTTCTGTCCCACCCGAGATCGGCCATCCCGTTGAGGTATTCCATCACATCATTCAGGGCGATATTCTCGATTTCCGGATTGCGGAGGAATAGGCAGAAGTTTCTCAACTCGCGATCGTAACCGCGCACGGTTTGTTTTTTTACTTTGAATTGTCTCCAATTTGAAAATTGAATAATTGCTTCTTTTGTTAGCATATGACACGAAAACTCGTCATGATGCGATTTCCAGTAGGTCATTCGCCAAAGTGCGTGAAAAATCAGGTTGCGGAAATATCCGACCATTCTGATTTCTGCATGTCTTTTTTTGAATTTCAAACCCACCATATCGCACCCTCGACTTGCGCCACCAACTCTCTTTTAAGAGGCGATGGGACGAGCGTTTATTTATATTAATGTGTTTGACGAAAGACTTTTCGACAATGTCTTCCGCTATGCCAAGCGAAACACTACCCCCTCGCGCCAAAGAAGTCAAACGCGTTTAGCACAGCTATTTTATTCTATAAAAAGAGTTGTGTATTTTTAGTAAAAATTGTCAGAAGCAGGCTCAAACGTGCCGAAACAAAATGCCCTGCCGGATATCGAATCAAAAAATAATCATGGGGATGAAATAAAGATTTTTTAGTTATCCACAGGTGAAAACGCATAAAAGCCCGGTTTCAAACCGAGCTTTTACGCCAAGTATTTGCGCTTTATTTTCCGGCAAACGGCTGCGCGGAGTCTCCTTTATTGGAAAAATAAAAAGAGAACGCCATGCCGGCCAGAAGCAAAAACTGATCACCTGAGATTTTACCGGCGAAAAGAGCGCCGACTGTTGCCAAGGCCATCAAGACAAATACAATCTTGCTTGCTGATTTCAAAACTTCCATATTCATTTTAGTGTTTGTTTTATTAAATCCAACCCTTCCTCTATTTTTTTTATTCCCTCTTCGACCTGGGAGGGATTCGCTTGCGGTTGGTTGGCAAGAGCGACGAGTTCGTCCAAAATTTTCTTATCGTGAGCCGGACAGTTCGGTTTTTTCGAATATATCTGATAATGCCCAATAATATGATCCCGATCAATCGGAATTTTCCAGCGCTGGCAAATTTCACGAATCAATAAGGAGCTTGCCTGCTTCATCGCATCCGTCCAAACATCCTTCGGTCCGCCCTCATGTTCAATTCCGATCGTGTACAGATTCGGATTGACATTTGCTTTTATAAATTTGCAACTGGGCGCATCCACCCTTCCAGCGTGCCAAGCAGCGTCTTCTTCTTTCACATATTGATGAATCTCTCCATTCTTACCGATTCCATAATGAGCGCTTACCTGCGAAGCGGGATTGGCGAACCAGGAATCCGTGCCGGACAACATTCCGTCCATAATATGAATTACGACGATTTCAGGCTTATAGCCCTTTCGTCCCGCCCAGAAATTAGAGGACACTTTCCAAATTTTTTGAATAGTATTCATTTGTATTTTTTATTTGTTAATTGTTATCAGCAAATTAATAAGAGTCGCAACGAGACCGCCGATTGATGCGGTTGCGACAATCCAAAAAAATCTTTTCAGCCAATCCACATCCGTGCCTACCTGCATCAATTTAGTATTGATGTGAAACAGATGATTGTTTTTTATTTCGGCAATGCCTTTTTCGAGATTATCGAGACGCTTGTCTTGCATTTGATTTTGATAATTTGGTTTTTCCATAAAAATTTCTTTATCGCGGGGGCTGTCTCATTTGGCGCAAATCTGTCTGTTGCAATCCCTGATTAGGAAACATCTGTCCCATTGTTGCGGATGCATTGTTTGTTCCAGAGGAATCTTTCTGCGCATCTTTTTCAGAAAGCTTGTCATATACCGACCTTTGCAATCTGGCGATATCCTGCATCTGAAACGTCACTGACGAGCTAAGCTTCTGTGCTTCCTGCGGATCGTCTTCCGCCAGATATGGTAAAATGTCCGGCAATATTTTTTCCGCAGTTGCGTTCCAGTTTTCGATTATCGCCGTTGCCGTCTTCATATCATTAGCCTCAATCGCTCGTTTTGCCTGTTCGCGCGCCGTATTATATCCGACTACCGCTTCGTCTTTCATATTCCATGCCTGATTCCGTTTTTCTCCTCCGACTGATCGATAAAATTTATCGGAGGTAGTTTGCAATATTTTTGACGGATCAATTACTTCCCGGCCAAATCCTCCGAGCAAGCCATTCAGTCCATAAGCCAATTTCATCGGTGAAACGCCCAAGGCTCGCCCCACGACCACTGCCGCATACGGCGTTTTATCGTCATATTGCTCCGTCGGCGCAACCTGCTCAAGGCGTCGCGGCACTATCGGTCCTCCAGTGAAGAATGACTTATTGGTAGATAATTCTGCCGGAGTACGCAGGATTGGCGGTAATGCTCCGGATAAAAACTGAGAGGCTGACAGTTCTCCATCCCGGGTAAACGGGATCGGCGCCAACTGACTCATCCATTCAAGCGCGAGTTTGGCAAAGTTATTCGGTTCTCCCTTTCGCACATAGTCGAGAGAATATTCGATCGGATTATAGAAAATCTGGCCGACATCCCCTTTCGGGATAAGCACCATTTTCGGTATTCGATTACCGTCCGAATCCTTATCCTCTCCGACGATGATGGGAAAATAGGTATCCTTGATCCAGCGCGGTATGTCTTCATATAAATCCGGATAATTCAAAGCGTTCCAAAAATAAGTCGTTACTCCCGGCGTAACAATCAAGGCTCCAGCCTTTACGGAAGATTTTACCGGACTCTCCTTGAAGACGCGTGCTGTATTGAGCAGTGCCTGCCAGCGGGCATTTACAAAGGGCACCCACATATTGATGATTCTCATCTCTTGTCCGGCTTTGGCAAAATCAATCGTCGAGTTCCGAGCCTCAAATGCGGCTTCCAGTGTTGATGCGCCATTTTTCAGAGCCCGTTTATAAACACCGAGACGCGGTGCGAGTTCCACTGCTTCTGCAAAATTACCTACAAGATCAAACGGATTAATAACAGCCTTGGTTCGTTTCCACCATATCGGTTCAAATAATTGATTCTTCACTCCACTTATCTCCCTGGCTCCTTGGATAAAACCTCCAAATCCTCCGCCATTTCGACCGAATTCTTCTATGAGTTTTGAATCCCACCCGAAAGCACCTTTCAGTCCGTCTGCGAATCCCTTAACCCAATCAGCCGCATTGAACCCATACTTTGATGTCATGATAGTCATCTGTGCATCACGCACTGCATTGGAAAGAGAGAATGGAATATAGAGAGTCGTCGCTCCCTTGCGGAAAGCGGAGGATGTGAATTTGACAAAGTTGCCGAGTATGCCGGCTTCGACCTCGTTCATCTGATGCATCGCCCAGGAAAGCTCTTCCGGTACGATCCATTTTGTATTTATTCCATCGGAAAACACGCTGATTGAACCCCAGCCTTTCGGAACACGCTCGCTTTTTTCAAGCGGTTTTATGAATTCTTTCGCTTCAGGCATAATTTCCCTGATATTTATCAGTTTCTGAGCGACTTCATTGCGCTTGGTAAGATTTACCGCATTGCTTAATTTATCAATTATGGATTCGAAAGGATCGCGAATAATCTTTTCCGTTCCTTCCAGTTCATTTATTATGCCCTGCCTTCCTACCGAAAATATCTCCGTGCCTTTCGGAAGAGCATCCAGAGCTGCCGGACCCGGCAACTCATCTATTACATGAAATGGCATCCAATGCCTGTTTTTTGCAATGACCGAATTGTAGACATTTTCAGAAATGATTCCGGATTCAACAGCAGGTTTCAGAATTGCATCATCCGCCCATTTTTGAATCGCCTGCTCAGTCGCTTCGAATTTACTAAAGATCTCTGGGCCGACTTTCGCCTTAAGTTCTTCCACCGCTTGTCTTGCGGTATCGGATGTTACGCCTGCCGGATTGGCAAATCCTCTTTCCGCTCGCTCAAATGCGCGACGGGATAAAACAAAACGTGTAAAATCGGCACGCTCTTTGCTAAGAGGCGAAAGAATTTTTTGCAAATTGCCCAAATACGATTCGACTGTTCCCATGCGCCCGGCATACATGCGCGCAGCGATATAGGAACTTGAGTTGATATCAATCGGACGCCCGGCCATGTCACTGACCATTTCTTCGAAACGCTTGATAGGCGCAAACCGATCACTGAATGCTTCGGTAAATTTCTTGGGCGCGCCTTTTATCCATTCAAGTAAATTTTTCGGCTTGCTGATTTTCCCAACCATGCTGTCAATAGCCTCAAGTGCGCTTCCTTCCGGAGAATCGGGAACATTCGACAACGGAATTTCTGTCGGCGTCCTCGGAGGCGTTGGCGGAGGACTGATTTCATCCGTTCTTGGATTTTGCGGAGCGATTCTCTTTCCCTCTTTTATGACGGGATTCCCTTTTTCATTGATCGCTTCCAGCGCATTTTCCGATTTTGAAGTAAGATTGCGCGGACCGACAACTTGGAATTTTTCTGGATTCAAAATTTCAACTTCGTCGCCGTAATGGACAGCATCATATCCTCGCTTTCTCAATTCATCCCTGGCAAGTTTTGATTCCTGAGCGTTTTTCGATTTTCCTACAGTCTGAGCCCATTCCTCACTGGATACGCTCAGTGTCTTTACTTCCTGGGTCGGTTTGACCTTGAGAATAGTATTCCCATACATAGAAGCTTCCTGCACGGTGGGCGCAACATAGAAAGAATCGGGTGCTTCCGCGAACCCTTTTTTATTGAGACTTGTGTCAATTCCATTTTTTAGTATGGAGTCCGCATTCTCTTTCGTCGTTCCGTGATATAAATCTTTTTCAAGTGTTTCTTTATTTGCTCTCGCCACATCTATCAATTCCGTTTCTCTTTTTTCAATGCCATCCTTTATTGATCCGATCAACCCCTCATCTTTGCCTTCGGTCGCTATTTCAAATTTTCGCTTAAGCTCAGGCAAAGACAGATTGGCATTTTCAAATTCCATAAGATTCTTTCCTTCTTTTTCGAAATACTCAGCCGGCTTTACCGATTTAATTGTTTCTTCAATGTTTTCTATGGTTTGTTCGATAGGTTTTATTTCTTTGGCCAAACGGATGCCTGATTTCTCTAAAAGTTTTTCTCCGCCTTCTTTTAAAGTCTGCTCCGCGAAATTCTTTCCGCCCTTTTCCATAATCATTTTTGCTACATCATCGCCATACCTTTTTATCAACCGTTCGCCAACTTTCTCAGCCACTTTTTTCTTTGGAATACCTGGAATAATATCAAGCGCAGTCATGGCAAATCCAAGAGGAAGTCCGTATTTCTGTGCGGTCTTCTGGCTTCCGCCGAATATTTGAACCGTCTCTTCGCCGGTACCTCGTATGTCTTTGATTGGTTTGTCTCCGAAGATAAACTTCTCAAATTTCGGCGCAACGCCGGCTCCGGGAATAAATTCCTTTTGGTCTTCCACGGAAAGCGTAATCGATGCCGCGGCTCTTGGAGCTGCGCGAAGAACATCTTTGCCGAAATTCAGAATGGATGTTCCGACTTTTTCCGTCGCTCCCGGAAGTTCACGCACAAAATCACGCGCCCGCACTTCATCGGGAACAGGCGCGAAAAAATCGCCTAAAGTCTTTTTTGTTTTTTCAGCTGCCTTTTTGAACGGCGCCGTTATTGTACTCCAAAAATTATTCATATTGTTTTTTATACTCCGATGCGAAAAAGCCGACCCAGAAAACCGCTGACGCCTGTAGCATTTTTAATGCGCCACTCGTCATCAATAATTTCTAAGGGAGATTTTTTCGAATCACTGAAACCTACATTACTGTATGATTGCTTAAGCTGCTCAGGACTATAGCCCTCTTTCCACGCATCCCTGACTTCGCGCCTGAAAGTGCCCTCGGCCGTTATGCCTTTCTGAGCATTTGAAGCTGAATCTGTTTGGGGCGATTGTTTCTTGATATAATCCATTTCCGATTCCAGCTGCACCGCCAAATCTCCGGCATAGCCAAGTCGAGTGGGATCGGAAACGCCTTGCAAAATAAGCCGCTGAGCGGTCGCACGCATAGTCGGATCAGGTTCTAATCCCTGCTCAATGCGCGATGACAATGCACTGCTTCCATTTTTTTCACGCTGATTAACTTCCTGCAATTTCAACATGAATTCTTTTTCCCAATGCTGTTCATTATCACTGCGTTCCAATTCGCTTTTTAGCAAATCTTTATAACTGTTCATCTGTTGAGTGAGATTGCCAAGACCATATTTAAGCTCATCAACCTCGCGTTCTTTTTCGGCAGTTTCTGTAGCAACTTTTTTGGTCACTTCGTCGAGAGCGGAATTATAACTGCCAGCCAGGCTATTTCTTTCATCGACATAGTTATTAATTTTAGAATTAGCCAGCCGCTCAATTTCAGATGATTCTCCGGTAATGGTTGCGGCTGAATAATATGGATTGAGACGAGTTTTACTGATTGATTCATCGCGGACTCCTTTCTCGCCAGCAATCCTAGAATCAACATCCGTTATTTTTGCCTTTATATCTCCCAGCCCCTGTGACTTGTATTCTTGGTCGTATCGCGAGCTATAAAAATTTTTGAGTTTGCCTTGCGCTTTATCAAGCTTTTTCTGAACGGTATCAATTTTTTTCTGGAGAGAAGAAAAATTTAATCCGGACGGAGAACCGGCCGTATCTGATGCGGATGTCGATTGAGCGCTGACGTTTCTTCCTAATTGCTCCATCTGCTGACGAAATCCATCCCAGTCTATATTTGTTGCACTGTTATCTGCCATAAATTTATGTACTCACTTTTTTGTTTTCCGTTATTTTCCCTGTTTTTAAATCAAAGATATATTCTTTCACAGGATCAAGACCGTATCTATGAAATCGACCTATAAGATACGTTTGCTTTTGCGTTTCAAGGGCCTGCGCAATAAGCGTATGTTGATGGATCATTTCCTGCCGTTTACGAAGCTCTTCGAGATCCGTTTTGTCTAATTTTTTTGTGAACATAAAAATGAGTTATTTTTTATTAATTGCACCAAGCACTTTTTAAATGTCGTCATACCAAGCAACTCCATGCCAACTATAACCGTTATAAATCATCAGTCTTCCACCAGAACCCATACCGCTCGGATCTTTTTCCCAATACATTTGGCCTTCTACGGGATCGCTCGGCTGATCGCTTCCGATGCGCATTGACGTAAGGACATCTACGAATCCCCCGCCGATTGCATTGTTTCCATAGAGACGCAGAATATCGTTTCCACTTGATGCTTTGAAAAAGATTCGATCATTACTTGTTGTATCGATAACAAGTGGACGGTTTCCCGATGTATCAATCCATATTCGAGCGTATCCGTTCGCTCCGTCATCAAGCATAAGCCCGTGTCCGGGACCAGCCTGAAGTCCGTAAGTGGAAACGCCATTGACCTGACGCAGATAACCGATTCGTATTCCGCCGTACGGCGTGGCCAAATATCCGGTCGAAGTCAGATTGATTGTTCCGGCCGTAATCTTGTCGGCACAGACATTGGCGATTTTGGCATTGTCTATGGCAAGATTGGCAATCTTCGCGTTAGTGACGGCCAAATTTTCAATATTGGCATTTTGCACTTCAGCCAAGCCGATCTTGGCTGACGTTATCTGTCCATCTCCGATTTTGGCATTAATAATTGCGCCGTCTACAATTTTTGCTGAGCTGATGACTGCATTTCCCAAATGCGCGTTTTGAATGACTCCCGTGCCAATATGCGCTCCGATTATTATCGCCGTATCAATTTGAGCCGATAGAGTCACCACCGCTTCGGTCTGAATAATCTTCGAGGCGTTAACTGCTCCGTTTCTTATTTTAGCCGTGGCTACCGCCGCATCGGCCAGTTTTTGTTCAGTCACTGACAATGCATCGAGATGCTGGCTGAGAATAGCACTGTCAATAATCTTGTTGGAGCTCACTGATTCATCCGCTAAAGCCGCTGTTCCGACCGCCCCGGATTTTATCTGAAGCGAATCAATGGAGGAAGGAGCTAATAATGGTGAATTGTCCCCATCATGAGTATGCAATGGAGCTTCCGGGAAAGGCTGATCTTCCACTTCCTGATTGCCAAAAATTTTTTGCAAAAAATCGCTCATGATTTTTTTATAGGATACCTATCGGTTCAAAATAAGTACTGGCTGCCACGATCTCCGGCGTGCTGTTTCCCGACGGATGCAAATCGAATGCGAGCTCGAATGTCTCTCCTTTACCTTTTTCTTCTCCTTCTTCGTCGCCGGTTTCAATGGTGAATACCACCTTCGTATTTCCTTCCCTGTCGAAACTATCTGCGCCGTCTTCCAGATATGCCTGCTTCCAATCGCCCTGCTCGTTGATTCGATAATATGCTTTTATCCAACATTGGGCTGAAAGCGGCTTAGTCAGGAGCTTGATGTGCCGAAATTCTTTTTGTAATTCCGGTTCGCCTGCGTCGAAGACCAATCCCTCATATCGAGCATCCGCTTTATTATTCAGATCAATCGTATCCACCCCGTAAGTTGAACCATCCTTCCATGAAACAAATATCTGATCTCCATAAACCGTCACTGCGCCGATTTCTACGTCAATAAGTTTTCCATGTGAAAGTATGTGTTCGAGATTTAACGAATAAGGTTCATTTTTACTTAATCGTCCGTAAGAATAAAGTCCGCATTTGTCAGACCCCATTACTCCGAAAAGTGCAACGCCTTTTTGATTGGCCACCGCTCCGGGATTCACCCATCCGCCTCCGGGAAATGCTTTGAAGCGAATAATATTTACCGTATCCCAATAATAGAGTCCTCCGCTGATACCAGCCTGCGCAATGATAAAGTCAGTCTGTATCATGGCGTTGATTCCCTTTTCGGCAATCATACGACGCATAATCCATGAGGGTTGTTGCTTATCCCAAGTCCACAGCCAACCTTCCTCGATTTTGTCACCTTTAGTCGAGCCGATAATAGCAATCTGATCTTGAGGCAATATAGTTTTTGTCCGATTGCCTGCAATAACGTCTAGTGCTTGATTATTGAAGTTACCCTCATAGTCAACCAGTGCAATGTATCGCCCATCGCAAATCTGCAAAACTCCGACCGCCATAGTCATCGTGTGCCAAGCCGGATCGCCATTCAGTGTTCCCAATGTTTGCACATCAGTACTCCAATTTCCTGAAAGCGGAATGCGTTTGATTTTTGTCTCAGTCGCCCAATATAAATATGCGATATAACTTCCTGATCCGTTATTGTTCGTATATTCGTCTGCACCACTGATTCTTCCGTCGGGATCGGTATATATAAGAGACCACGAAGAAGTCAGAGTATCCTTGCGATAAATTCTGCCTGCATTCCCGAAACCATACAGTTTTCCGTTCGAAGCCGGCACAAAAAATAAAATCAAATCCACAACGACATCCCCTGAGTCTTTTATGAGTGCTTGATTGCACTTTAGCGTATCCGCTCCGCCCCGAATATCCAGACCATAGCCGAAGCGGAAAGCTCCGGCAACGCCCTTATAGGCATCGTCTGAAATACCGCCGCGAAAACCTTTTATCCTGTATGCGTTAAGTCCCATATTTTATTGGTTGAAATCTTGCGGATTATTGTTTTTGTACAAGAAGCGCGAACTTGTCGCCTGTCCGACAAAACCGGCTTCTCCGCCTTCCTCATCCTGTCGGTCTTTTATTTGTTGAAGAATCGCTGTGGCTTCAAGAACCTGTCTGTCCGCGTCTGTGCTTCGGTTCGGTTCTTTCTTAAGACATATGCCGAGTGCGAATTTAACAATTACTTCATCCATTTCTTCCGGCGTGGCAGGTTCATCGGTATCGTTCACAAGAGAAATAAGCCGCCTGCGATAATATATGTCTATGATTTTTCCGTCCTCGGTGGGTGCGGGCTTAATCAAATACTGATCGCCCAGCATGCAAAATATGCGTTCCCAAGAATGATTGCCGCTCTGATAATTCTCTATGCTTATTTTTGCATGCTCTTGTCCGTCAATTTTGAGAAACATCATTCCGCCCGGCTTATAATCGAAAGGCAAAAAGTATGTTTCCACATCTTTCTCGGTCAGCTGAGTCGAATGGTGATTAAGAAAATTCCATTTGGCAAAATTACATGCGCGCACAATGGATTTATTGATCCATCTTTTTTTGTCTGCCTCGCTCCAAAATCCGGTTGTCTTGGCCGCCGACATACGTGCGTTTAGATCTTGTATAAATTCTTGTAATTGCATATGCGTTAAGGAATAAGTTTGCCCGTATCCCGATATTGATTTAAATATTCCATCAGATTATCGCCCGGGCAGTCGGTTGCATCGGGAACTTCACGATGTCCGAGCACCCGGCATTTTGGAATACCGCGTTCTTTTCTGATTTTATCGAGAAGCTCCTGTAGGGTTGCCAGTTGCTCGGAACTGGGTTGCTCATTGCCGCTCGTCGGATGAAAATTACCGCACACAGCGATACCAATCGATCGGTAATTCATTTTTTCGGTGTCGGCATGCGCGCCGATCTTGTTTTCCGGACGCCCAATAATATGCGTTCCCAATCCGTCCATCGCTCCCGCAATCCAGTGATGATAGGCGATATCTCCCCAACCGATTCCTATGTGATTATTTTTAATCGTGCTGAAGCGAGTTGAGTCGCGCGGCGTTGCCGTGTGATGCACAATGATGAATTCGGGATAATTGGCTTTATCATACTTAGGTGCATCTTTTTTCGTCGAACGAAAGGTGCGAAGCGTATTCCATACAACCACCAGTTTGGCCGCAAACTCCCCGTTGTTTTTTACGTAGTCCCAAGGCAATTTATATTGCCCGCCCCACGAAGATAAATTTTCCAAAACAAGACCGAGATTATTTGATGTGGTCCAGCCTTCACGATCGACAATCTCCTGAACTATTTCGCGCAAATCAGGCGATTCATATACGCTGTTGGCCGACCAGTGAATTCCTACAAATACGCCGTCGACCGTTTCACCGATCGTCCATTCTATTTGTGCTTTCGTTTTTGTTCGTAATGACGGTCGATTTGATCCGTCACTTGCAAATAGCACCACATTATCTTCTGCGATTCCCTTTATAAGAAGATTCGGAAAACGATTGTTTTGGTCAGCTTGCGTGAGAAGAAGATGGGCGCCGATAATATTTGCGTAACGCGGAATATTCAATGCGCTGAATATGAAAGCGCCCTCATTTATTGAGATGCCGTCATTGCCAAGCGCGATAACATTGCCTGTCGGACTTGATTGCCAAGTGGTGCGATCTGTTTCCACGCCGTCACGATCCGTGCCTGCAATCGTGCCAATGCTGACATTCTTAGTCGTGAACAGAACTTCCAATTCCGCTTCGTATCCCTTACCCTTACTGCTGTCATAGCATGTTGCGGCTTGATCGGAAGAAGATCCGTTATCCTCAATCGTCAGTGCCAGTGAATTGCCCGCCTTCCATCCAGTCTGCGCCACAATTTCTTCGATTATCAGTTTGAGATTCGGCGTTTGTGTCCATTCATGAACTTCCCATTTTTTGATGATGTGCCACGATACACTATTTACAGTCCTTGTTCGTTGACTTGGACGGGAAGTTTGCGTAAACGGTTTCGTGTCTGATTCTTTTATTCCTTTAATAATCAGCTTTACATCCGGATCCACCGAATCGGTAACTGCGGGACGAATTTTTAATCGAGCCAAAACAATCTTGGCATTTCTCGGAATATCGATATTGCGAAAACGAAATGCTCCGAGATATAACGAACCGCTCATGTTTCCGAATGTGATAATATTACCGGCATTGCCGATGCCATTCCATGAAGTTGCGTCTTGCTCTCGTCCATCATCTATCGTTTCAGTAATCAGGGCGTTAATTTTGCCGATGTAATTCATTGGCATATCTATGCTTTACGCAAAGCGATAAGTGGAACGGGTAGACTCCAATCGGTCGGACTACCCGTCGGAAAAATCAAGGGCAATGCGCCGTAAGTTTGCGTTATCGCATAGCCGAGATAAGGCGTGCCTGTCAGCCCGTTATCTAATCCAAGGAATGAAGCGAAGGCATCCGCTGCCGGAATTGCGGCGACAGCTAACGATGCCGTGTCTTGACCTATCAAAGTGAGCCAGTATAGTTTCCCGCCTTTCAATACTATGTTTATTGCTTTTTCCTTGAGCCCGGTCGTGTTCACATCGACTTCGCCCGCATCAAGCGCGAGTGCGCCTGGATAAACACTCCCATCTCCCTTGTCTTCATAAATACCAAGACGAACACGTGGCGTAGTGCCAGTGCCCGCAGTAGTCACGCGAATCGCAATTCGATCGAACTTCATTGTTCTCGGAACGAAAAACGGAAACGCGCGAAGAGAGTTCGCTGAAGATAACGCTTGCGTAGCAACCGTACCGCCCGTAAGAAACGGCCCGAAATATCTGCCAGTCTTTCTTATTCGCAGAAAAGAGAAGTCTCCTTTTTGTGGGATGAATTCAGCCATAAATATTATTGTTCGACGATGATTTCGACTTTATCGCCACTTATTTCCGCGTCTATGTATACTTTGTTCGCGTTGCCGATTCGGAGCTTCACCGCTTCGCCCGGCTCCAGAGTGAATTTTCCAGCTTGGGCTTGCACTTCCGACTCGCCGACCTTGATAATGCCGCTGTTGGTGCGCCTAGCTTTGACAATGAGCTCGCAAGCCTCGCCGACAGAAATATCCGGAAGTTGCACGGCAGTGCCCGCAGCAGCCACTGTCGCTTCATTTACGGAAAATTTTGATTTGCTTTCTACTGCCATAGCATTGTGTTTTTAATTAATCATGATCGTTCAATCGTGATCGATTCGCTAAAATTTCGCCTGCTTGCTTTTTGACTTTTCTTTTGTTCTTGCTTCCGTTCCCACTGATGATTCCGATCCTTCCTCCCTGCCTTTAATTTCCATTTCCCGACGTTTTAAATCTTCTTCCTTGGCTTTCAACTCGGATTCTCGCTCGGCAAGCGATTTTGTGACGAGAGCTGAAGTTACTTCCTTCGTAACCTCCTGATAATCGATGCCGGCGAACGAAGAATTTTCCAGAAATTCCTGCTCCTGCGGATCCTTGGTTTCATAAATGCCGTTTTTGAATTCAATTGTTTTCCCCGGACGCGTTATTGCGATTCCATTGATAACTTCTGTCACAGTGGGAAGCATCACAATACTATAGTGCTGGCCATAACGCGTTGCAAAACGCTTGGCCGTTGTTTTTGATTTTTCGGGCACTGATGTTTTTGTCTTTGCCATACAAATTAGTTGCTATTTTTTCTATTAATTAATCGCGGGTCGACCTTATATCCCGCGAAAACCCTCAAGGGCTTTCCATTCGGTCAGGCGGGTTTGGAAAGCATGCCCGCCCGACCGAAACTTGAAGGATTATCGAAAAACTCTTAGGCAAACTTAACAACTGCGTGTCGCTCCGGTTGCTCAAGTTGAAGTCCGCATTCCGTCAAATACTCATTGATGTTGGAATCTTCACCGGGCGCCTGTCTGTTTGTGAGAAGTTTCGTATCACGATTTGAAAGATATCTGTATGTCAAAGCTTCCATATCCAATCCCACTGCGCTTTTGCCGTACAAATCCCCAGAAAGCAGATCATGCTTAATAATATTGAGCGTTCCATGCGGAGAAAAGTATTTGATGATACTGAGCCCGAAGGTTTTCTCTCCCTGCAGAATTTGAAGTTTATCGTGCGCGAAACTGCCGATCTTATCCACGACATATCCGGAAGCGAGAAGGTACTTTTCAGAATTTCCATGTGCGAACAAAGTTCTGAGATATCCATTGAAATCATCGCGTGTCGTCACATTCGATACTACCTGAGAAATTCTTTGAAAAATTCCGCCAGTGAACCGTTTCGGATGAACACCGCTCATAATAAGTTCTTTCTTACCGAACATGAAAGCACGCTCCACATCGACTAAATGCTCAATACCCTTTTTTCGGGTTTGATAATCAAAATCACTTTCCTTTGTCCATCCCGTAGTATTGCGCGCGGTTTCAGTAATACCGATAGTAGTTCGAAAAATTTGGCAATAATTAAGAGCTTCCGCGATGGCCGTAGCCTTTATTTCCCGAATGCTCGCACCTTCCTCGTTGGCATTTCCAATGATCCAGATAATATCATTTTGTTGAAGCAATCCTCCACCCAATGCGCTGTCTCCGACTTGGCGCGCCAGTGTCAATGTGTTGGTGTTTACGGCCGTAACAAGCATAACTTCGCCCGTCGGATTGCTTGTGCCCTGAGTTGACTTCACGCATAACAAAACGTCACCGACACTGAAGTATGATCCATTGGTCACGGCCAGTGAAGTCGCTCCACCTTGATTGCTTGCCACTATATCCTCGCGTGCTCCGAATTTATCCTCGAACCACTTGAATTCCGGATCTGTCGTTTCTTTTTTCTTAAGCGCATCACCTTGCTTTGTCACAGGATCCTTGCCCGCATTCGTGAGAATGGCGAGCATCGGATAGCGAGCCACATCAAGAAGCGAAATTACATCGGCCACGTCATATTTGCGCGTGGCGCCAAGATTTGCTGTTCCTCTTATTCCATTTGCTGAAGGCATATGTTTTTTTGTATTAATTTAAATTAATTAGTAGGAGGATTCGACCTATTTTGAGGTTAGACCCCCAAACCTCCCAAGGGACCTTTTGACCCGCTTGTTCCGAAGATTTCTTCGAGGCGGCGTTCTTCCGCGCCCTTATCTTCGCCCGGCGAGGTCGGAGCACCCGCCCCTCTCTCAACTTGTGCTTTGGCTTTCTTTAATCGAATCTTCTCAGTATCAGTAACTTTCGTTTCCCCTTTAACCTTTCCCGCAAATTCATCCACCTTCGCGCATGCGTCTTTCAATGATATGACCGTTCCTTTTTGAGAGGCGGTATCAATCAGCGACAGCACCAACTCCCTATATTCCGGACTGGTTTTTAGAAGCGGATGGTCCTTCTGTGCCTCTCTTATTTCCTGGGTAACAGAATCCCGCATCTGACTTCGCGTATCATAAGTGTTGCTCACCATATTTCTTACGGTCACAACCATCCACTCGGCAAATTGCCTAGGTGTCATTTTAGACAACTCTTCATCCGAAGGCACATTGACGCCGTCTCCCAAATTTTCATCCTCTTTATCTTTGCTTTTTTTATCTTCAGAATTGGGAGATTTTATTTTGGTTAACGGCTTGCCATCAAGTTCTTCATACATTCGGATCACTTCTTCACGGCTTTTGCCGTGCCACTTATCTTTTTTATCAGGTGCTTCGCCTTCTTTGTCCTCTTCATCGCCGTCTTCATTTTCGTGATCTTCTGTTCCCTTGTCAGATTCATCTTCCTCATCATCCTCTTTTGATTTTTCCTTTTCGTCGTTTTTTCCGTCTTCTTCCTCGTCTTCATTTTTATTTTCTTTCGTTTCTGTTTCAGATTTTTTTATTTCATCATCTTTGGATTTCTCATCAATCTCCTCTTTATTTTCCTTGCCGTCTTTTTCCTCTTCCAAGTTTGTGTTGAGGAGCGTATCAAGCTCCTTTTTTCTATCTTTATTCATAAAGCGCTTTTATTAAATTTATATTTTTTATTAATTAATTGGGATCGACCTTGTTCCAATATTCTTATTTTTTTGCAGGCTGCAGCGCTACTCCCTATTCATCTCGTCTGCCGCTTCGTCCTTTTCGCGAACTGCGAATTCAACCATTGTGAGAACTTTTTCATAAGCATTCGCATTGGCGCGATGCTGAAGATACTCAGAGGCAATTTCCCCGTCTGTTTTGCCGGCAATATCAAATCCTCGAAGTTCCACGTATTCAATCGCCAGTTCCTCGCGAATCCTCCCTTCCAGCCACTTCCAACCGGAAGTTCTTATCATCTCCAATACCGCCAATCCCGTTTCGAATTTTTCTTCATTGGTCTGCATAATATTTTATTGCGCTTCTTCTTTAGAATTAGGATCAGGCTCAGCTGGCAGATCCATCTGAGGACCGCCATAAAGACCGCCTAGTCCCGCACCATTTCCTTCATTAGCCAGTAAGTCCTGAAAGGTCGCCGCCATGCTCTCGACCACATCATGGAAGCTTGATTTTCCGGACTGATATATTTCTTTTGCAGCGCTCACGATACTTTCGATTTTTTTCCATTGCACATCCTCATCTTCGTCATTTGTATTATCGGATTTTTGCTTTTTGAGACCGATCTTTTTTTCAACCTCCTGATCCGCGCCTTCATCTGCGCTTTCATCAATGACTCCTTTTTCTTTTATTGGTTTTGTTTCCATAAGAATATTTATAAGATTAATTATGATTTGGATTCTATATTTTCAAGCGTGATTTTGAGCTTGTATCCCAAATCTATTTTGGAAGACTCTTCACGAGAAAGATAAACTGTATGCACTCGCCCCTGGTCTTCCTGCAGCGACACGATGCAATCATTTCCGCTGAGCGTTTTGCTCAATACGGTAACCGTAATGGACTTTGTCAGATAATTTGTTTTCGCCATAAATTTATTTTTTATTTTATTTTTGATCCTATAAACGGAATACGAGACAATACTTTTTTTATAAAACTTGGCTGCGGTTGCGGTTGCGTGGGCAGCGATTTTTCAGACAAGGCCTCCACTTCGGCTGCGACGGGCGATTCTTCTGATTTTCTTTCTGTCTGATTTTGTGCCGGCTCCTCCTTTTCTTCGCCAAGGAGTATTGCCCGATAAGCGTCTTTATCCATTTCCTCGAGAATCATTTCCTGTATCACTCGCTTGCGTTTTTTCCATTGCTTCAATTCATCGATATTATTTGGATCCGGCTTGTCCTGAGCCACTAATTTATCATAGAGAAGCAGTGTTTGATTCAGTCTCGTTTGCTGATCCGGTGGCACAACCGGATCAACCGCCACGACGGCATCCACTTTTATTTCTTTATCCGATGATGTAAATTCCTTGAAACTTACATCATCTCCGACTACGCGATAAAGCTTGTCTTCTTCGATAAATTCCTGATTCATTTCAATCAGAATGTTTGCCAGCCTAGTGAGTGTTTCCGAAAGATTTTGAGCGAATGAACTCAAGCGCAGATTGCTTTGTCCAATGAGCATTGCCACTTTGCCAAGCGATTCAGTGGATGATTTCGGCACGCCTTGGACATATTCGGAAATGGCAAGCGTTTTTTCGATCTCGTCGTGCAGCATCCTTTCTTCGTTCACTCCCATAAGAGAAATGTCAGGCAAGCGTTCAACCACCACATCATCCATCTTGCGAAGCTCCCATTTTGCGCCGGGAGCGAAAATAATATCGTTTTTTGAGATACCGGAATCCTTGCGGATTTTAATGACCGGATCAAGCATCAAAATGACATCGTCCATGCGTTGATTCCTGAGATCGGCAATTTCCACGATAGTCGTTTCAACCGGTTCGATATGCCCGATAGCCCACAGTTCCCAGTTCACCTCATGATCATAAAGATTCAGAAAAATACGGCCGTGATTTACTTCTTGATAGGGATTTTCGTCATTACGCATCAAAATTTCACGGTTGCCGATCGTAACTAGTTTTCCTTCCTCGAAGTCATAGCATTCCCATACCTCAATCAGCTTTTCCCGTTCATATTTTTCACTTGAAACTTTAATGACCGAATCGCCTTGCGCGCCTGATCCAGTGCTCTGAATTTGTCCCATCTTTTTGATATTGATGTCATAGCGCTCTTGTTTCCAATCCTCAATCTGCTTCGGCTGAAGTAAATTTATATTTTTATAAAGAGCATTCTCACCGCGAGCTTTTTCCTCGCGCTCGATCTTTTCCTTTGATTTAAGAACGCGCCGGATGAGCCAAGGGCAATCTTCTTCCAAATCTTCAGTTTCGGGAGCGGGCAAAATGTCCCACAGGTCGCAAATCGCAAGAAATGGGTCGTCATGATCGACACTCTCGTCGGTAAGCCAAGTCACCATAGCGATGCCATTGCCGAAAGTTATCGCCGATTTCACCCACCGCGGAAGCTTTTTTTGGAGCTTCATAATGTCGAAATCATAATTGACAAGGTCATCCCACGCCTGAATCGATTTCGAATCAACATCTTTTTTCTCGCGTGGAAGTATTCTGGTCTTGCGCTTCGCCGTTACCATGCGGGAGGCCACTGTCTCCACGATCTGAAATGCAATCGGCGGCATAAGGCGTGTCTGATAGGCATAGTTCACTTTTTCCTGGTAAGCGCGATACAGTTTGTACATGCGAAGCCATTTTGCGCGATACGGGCGCAAATATGTTTCAGCCCGATTAAATCTTTTTTTCCATTTTTCAATGAGCGCCAATTCGTCGCTGGACGGAGAATATGTTTCATTGCCTGAAACTCCATCTTTTATTTGTTCATTTGATACCACCATAATAAAAATAAAATAAGCCGAACCCTTTTAAGAGCTCGGCCCAGTTATTTTCAAGTCGTGTACTTATCGCATCAATGCAAAGCCGAAGCCATAAAAGGATACGGTACTTTTTTTGGCGTCCGCTGACCAAACAAAAAAACGAGACTACCACTTCGTGTCATCAAAATCCGACCATTGAATTTGGTCAAAAGATTATTGATAACAGAAGTCGTAGCCCCGTCTCGTTTAGTTCCGATAAATCGGAACGCCGTCAGGCGATTACTTTCTGCATTTTCGTATCTTTATTTTAACAAATGTGATTTAAGCTGTCAATATCCATTTGATCATTATTCCAAATCTTTCTTCATCTTTTCAAAATCTTCTTTGGATATTTCTCCTTTGGCGTAACGTTCTTTAAGAATATCCAGAGCGGTATTGCTTTTGTGTCCGTGTTCATCATGATGATGCCCACCCCAACAGCCGTGTCCTCCAGCTCCACGCACCAAAGTTAAAATTCCCCAAATAATCAAACCCCAAAAGACTAGCATAAAAATCCAGCCAAAGCCGAAACCTCCACCCCAGCCCATCATATTACCCCAAGAATTCCACATCATATTTTTCTTAAATTTAAACCCAGTGCGATTCGCACTTTGCCAATAGTAATACGATTTATTCCTGCCTTTATTTCATTTGACTAACCGCATATCTTCTAGTAACAAAAGTGGCCAATGGAACCAAGATTGTCAATTGCAAAACTGGAACCAAACCAACTTTTATATACGGAATTATTGGCATAATCTCATTGTATTTCCATCTGCCAGTCGTAAGGGCATACTTTTCCACAATAACGGAAAAAATAAATCCCAAAATTGCCGCCAGCACTAATAGCATTACCTTATCTTTTACAATCCAATGTACATTTCTTAAGAGTAAGCCCATAAGAGCATAGATAATGAGAAAAATAATCACATCACCCATTGTTGCTTTCAGATGTACAGAAACTAAATTCAATACGCCGTTGAAATGAGGTTCATACAACCCAACCTGACTCACCTCCCAAATAAAATTCAGGATAAATGAAATAACCAAATAGAAGATGGCGGTTTTTTTCATCTGGTTATTTGTTAACTTTCAGCATCTTGGCATTTATCGCCACAATTACCGTGGAAAGGGACATAAAAATAGCTCCCACCGCTGGGGAAAGCAAAATTCCGGAACCTGCCAAAACTCCTGCTGCCAAAGGAATGGCGATGACATTGTAACCTGTCGCCCAAGCCAGATTCTGAACCATTTTTTTGTAAGTGGCTTTGCCAAAAAGGACCAGCGACGCAATATCTTTCGGATTGCTGTTTACTAAAATTATATCCGCAGTTTCGGCGGCAATATCCGTTCCTGAACCGATGGCGATTCCCACATTCGCTTGAGCTAGGGCCGGAGCATCGTTTATTCCGTCTCCCACCATCGCCACAAATTCACCTTTGGCTTGCAGTTCTTTCACTTTCTCTTGTTTTTGATGAGGCAAAACTCCAGCAAAATATCCGTCCAGCTTTAATGCTTCCGCCACGTTTTTAGCCGAACTTTCATTATCGCCAGTGAGCATCCACATTTTAATACCCTCTCTTCGGAGTAGTTTAACGGCATCATAAGATTCGTCTCGGATTGTATCAGAGAGATTCAAGGCACCGACCAAATTTAATCCGTTATTTTCAACCACCACAAATATCATTGTTCCCTCCACCTGATTCAATAAATCTGGGACGAATAATCCAAGTTCTTTCAGGTATCCAGGACTGGCAACTATTATTTTTTTGTTGTCCACCATCGCCTCTATACCTTTGCCTTTAATTGCCTTGAAACTGCTCACTTCCAGTTTTCTAATTTTTCTATTCTCCGCTTCGGCAATTATCGCTCTGGCAATCGGGTGTTCGGAGTTTTGTTCCAAGGCTGAAGCGATTTGTAAAATTTTGTCTTCACTGTAATTATTGCCCAAAGCATAAATTTTCTTTACGCTGAAAGTTCCTTTCGTGAGCGTCCCGGTCTTGTCAAAAATTATTGTCGTAATTTTTCTGGAGTTTTCAAAGGCCGTTCTGTTTCTAATCAAGAGTCCGTTTTGAGCCGATAAGGCTGTGGAGATCGCCACGACCAATGGCACCGCCAATCCCAAAGCGTGAGGACAAGCGATGATAAGGACAGTAGCTGTTCGCTCAATGGCGAAAGCGATATTTTCGCCCAAAGCAAGCCAAGTTATAAATGTTATCGTGCCAATAGTGATGGCAATAAGTGTCAGCCAAAAAGCGGCTTTGTCAGCCAAGAGTTGTGTTTTGGATTTTGAGGATTGAGCGTCTTTGACTAGTTTAATTACTTTAGAAAGATAAGTTTCCTCACCCACTCCTTCCACTCGTATTTCCAATGATCCTTCTTCCGTGATAGAGCCGCCAATAACTTTTGAGCCTGTTTCTTTGGAGACCGGCTTGGCTTCGCCAGTGAGCATTGATTCATTCACAAAGCTCTCGCCTTTAACCACGATTCCGTCCGTTGGAATTTTTTCGCCGGGTTTTACCAGAATTATGTCGCCTTTTTTGAGTTCGCTCACATTCACCTCAACTATTTCACTGTCATTTTTAAAATGAGCTTTGTCCGGAATAAGAGCCGAGAGTTTTTCCAACGCCATTGACGCACCCATTACCGACTTCATTTCCAGCCAGTGCCCTAAAAGCATAATATCAATCAGTGTTGCCAGCTCCCAAAAAAATACTTCGCCTTTGAGTCCGAAAGTCACCGCCGAACTATATAGATATGCAACAACGATAGCTAGTGAAATGAGGGTCATCATTCCTAACGCCTTATTCTTGATTTCACCTAATGCTCCGACAAGAAATGGACTGCCTCCGAAGAAAAAAACAAAAGATGAAATTAAAAACAAAACCCATTGGTCGCCTGTGAATTTGATGGAAATTCCCAACAGTCCCTGAATAAAAGGCGAGAGAAGCAGGATTGGGAGAGTTAAAGCAAGGGATATATAGAATTTTCTTTTGAAATTTTCAAGGGAATGTCCTGCGTGCTTGTTATAGCCTTCTTCTTGATTATTTTTATGTTCCATTCCAGCCATATTACGCATAGAATGACTCATCTGCTCGTGATTGTGATTATGTTCCATAATGTTTTGTTTTTATTATTTTCTAGTTTTAGTAATTATACCACAGCGGAGCGAGAAAAAAACGTTATTTTAAATACTTCATTTTTTATATCTTCAGCTTTTATCGGCGCCCACCAGCCAGTATCGGTTTTACCCCTAGCATATTGAACGGTCGCATCTATTTCCAAATTCATTCCATCATTAAGTCTGTTCCAAATTATTCCGGCAATGAGAGGCATGTCATCATTTCCGGCCGCTTCCCGTTGAATGATTGACGCGAGTTTGATCCCCGTCGTCCAAACGATATTTTGCTCGGCAAACTGACCGATATAGGGAGCGAATTTTTCATCAAAATTTCTTGTCATTCGCTCAGCGATTTTGAATCCGCCTTCATTAACCGGAATAAGATAGGTATCGGGAAAATATGTTCCTTCAATATAATCTATCCTCATTTTGGTATATTCCGTATTCCATTTATCAATTTCTTCATTGCTCCAACCAAATGTATCTGCCAGTTTTTCTCCAATCTGTTCCTTTCTCCATCCTTCCGGAATCACCACCCATTTCATATCAGGATTATCAGTCAGTTTCTCTGCCAACTGCCAAGCATCCATATTTTTGGATATATTGTAACCGCCCGGCTGTATCGCATCGTGCTTTCGATTGATGGACAACGCAATATTAAAAGCAGCCTTATTTTTTATGAATCCCTGACTTTTTAGCTTATCCAAAATTTGTGATTCATTTTGTTTTAACCCCACTGTAAAAACTTCGTTTTTTTCCTGCACTTGAGGTGCAGCGAAAAATAAACGTTGTGCCACAAACAAGACTACAACAAAAATTATGCCCATTCCCAGAATTATACCGATTTTTTTCTTAGTCATATATCAAGTTTCTCATAAATGGCCATTTCAGTCAAAACGAATACAATGCTATTTCTGACACTTGCGTACAGTGGATAACTAAATGCGTGCAAAAAATTACTGTGATTTTATGGCTTTAATATGCCAAATATCTGATTGAAAATATCCTTCCAATAACTCCATTCTTCTTACTTGACTTTACCTTTCAACTATCCTAACATCCGGACACTTCGGAGAAGTGGTGCCTATCGCCAAGCGGTTCAAAAAATTAACCAAAACTGCACGGCGTCTTTACAGAAACTTTACCGGCATTATTTTATACTGAAGTCACTAATTCAAGATTTGCACATTTTATCCATACGGCTATTTGGTGCTCACCTGCACCCTGTCCGCAACTCGATTGAGCTCATCGCAGTTCGGGCAAGCAGGTCTAAAAATCAGAGTCGCTTCAAAATTAAGCGACTGAAAAATTAACTGATATCAGCGTCTGAATATCTCGAATGGAAAAATGCGCAAGTCACGTAATAATTAAAGTATTGCATATGAAAACACAATACTCAAAAAAGCAAATTCTGAAATTGGCGGGATTCAGTTCCCTTGCACTGATTTTGGGATTAGGCGTAACCAACGCGTTCGCTTCCAATGAGGGCGGACAAAGCGTGCAGGAAAAAATCCAGTCTCTGCTGAGCAAGCTGCAAACGACATCACAGCAGGAACAGCAAAGCGGTCAACTTGTCGACACTCCTCAAGGCAAGGTGTTTGTGGGAGAATCGGCAGAGAAAATGAAAAAGTTGCACGACGAAACGCAGGCGGAAATTGATGCTTTGATTGCCCGGCCGGAAAACGAACGGCAAAAGGCTGTCAATGAAATCAAAAAATTCTCCGGTAAATCGGACTTAGCTGTGAACTACAAGGCCACCAGCAAATCTTCATACAACGCTCTTGTTTCATCCGAAGTCTATACGACTGACTTTGATCAATATGAAGTGGACGCGAGAAATAACAAAATTATTCAATTCGGTCCGAAACCTCTTGAGATTGGACAGGAGTCCAAAAAATTCGATACTACTGATCGCTATTCAAAAGCTGAATTGGAAACAATGGCTCGCCAATTCATCGCCAAAAACGCTCCAGAAGTGAAAGTTGATGATCTCACTCAAAAATTCGGCGACAAAGAAGGAGTCAATTATTTCTTCCGTTGGGAAGATACTTCACGGGAAATCGAGGATATGCATCCGTTTATCCAGGTCGGGTTTTCCCGCGGCGGCGATTTACTAAGCTATACGAATTCACTCGGCCTTTAGTCGCCCGATTCTAACTATTAATCTCAAAATAAAAATATGAGAACATTAAAAACATCGAGGCGGGCAATGCTTTTCTCGATGATCGCGATGGTCGCAGTTCTTGCCGGCGGCGTCAAGTCTGCGTTCGCCCTTTCCGGGACCTACAACTACGCCAGCAGCGGTTCCTATTATACGGAATATGGTCCTTCTGGGTACTGGCACACGACAACAAATGCGGGCTACTGCGGACACATCAGCGGTAGCTGCAGCCCGAACAGCATGAGATGGACTTATAACAATGGCTGTTCCGTAAGCAACCAGGCGCAATGGAATAACATTGATTCGGCTCAAAATGGAACAGAAAAAGTTTTTATTCCAGGTAGCAGTGCAACAACTACCCGAGCGCCATATACCATGACCTATAACGGAGCCAGTACGCACACCTTTACAATAAACCAAAATGCGTATTATGATACTTGGATTTTGGCCGGAACTTATTACGACATCCGTAACACCTGGCTTTCCGACGCAACCTGCGAAGGAAGCTCAACACAAGTTGGATTTGATGAAATCCGTATTCTATATTAGAATATTTTTCTTCAGTCCGGCAAAAAACAAAACGGGATTAATCCCGTTTTGTTTTTTATTGAAAAATGTTTCTATTAATTCACAACTTCCCAGAATCCACCCTTGTCCGGTCCGATTCTTTTTATGATTCCCTTATCTTTTAGAACTTTGATATTATACTCGACTGTTTTTTTCGAAAGCTTGCCCGCCTTCACCATCTCTTCTTTGGAAATATTTCTGTTTTTTTCAATCAAATTAATAATGATTTTCTGATTTTCCCTCAATTTTTCTACTCCCTTTTCTACCCCCCGTTCTACTCCCTTTTCTACCCCCTCTTTATATTTTTCCATTCTTTGTTCAATGCTCATTTTCTGCAAGTCCGGTCTTTCAAATGTAATACTGAAGCGAACATCGCTGACATCCAGTTTCGGATGCGGTAGAAAATATTCATCCATCATCTCGCTCATCCTCATTAGTCCCGATCCAATCTTTTCGACCAATTCCATTCTTTGCATCAGTCCGAATAGCAGAGTATTTCTGGGAAAACTTTTCTTGTATAAATCTTCTACTTTGATATTTCCTATCAAGCTCCCCGGATTATCAATTTCTATCCGGTCGGAAAAAATACTGATCTGGATATTGCCTATGGAAAAATAATCCCTGTGAGCTATTGCATTCAGAAGCGCTTCCCTCAAGGCTTCAGCAGGCAACTCCAAGACTTCTTTTCTCGGACCGCCGCCCCTAATAATATATTCCGTATTTAATTTTGACTGCAAATAATTGAAAGCTTCCTGATAGTTCGCATACAAATCCGCGTCAAATTCTTTACTGTCAATTACCTTTGTTTTAGATTTGCCACGAAACAAGGCGCAAGTGATCGTGGCGCTGCTGATAAACCGCGAAGCTTTGTTGCAGAACATCAACACTCCTGCGTTTTTCAGCTTATTATCTCCCAACAATTCCAAGTTTCGCAAAACTTCATCCCGGCTCAGTTTGGTCTCTATGCCTATTTTTTTCAAAAAGTTCCCATAAGCATCATCATTAAAATCTTTTGTCAGATCAAATTTTTTATTCAATTTTTCATCGAAACGAATCAAGCCTTCATCCATAAAAAGATCCCTGATTTCATCTCTTGAAAGCTGCTGACTGTTGGCGCCCTGGCGCATATAAAATTTTCCTCCGGTCGAATATGGCTTCTTTTTGCCTTCCGGCACATCGATAATCACCACACCTTCAAATTCGCTTATATTAACCGAAAAGATCGGATCGAATTTTCTGACCAAATCCTGAATTTCCGATTTCATCCTGTTGTTCAAAGTGACTGGTTTTATTTTCCCGTCATCAGTAACGCCGATCAAAACCTTGCCCCCGTTGGCATTAGCCATGGCGCAGATTTCGCGAGCCAGATTAGAATTATAACTTTCCTTAAATTCGAGGTTGAATCCCTCGCCTTCTTGGATCAAAAAATCAAGTTCTTTATTATTCATAGAAATAAAAAATTTTATCAAACTTCTTGTTTAATTATAACAAAAAGTACGCTCAATGACAATCAGCTCTGCGACCAAAAATGCTTGAAGAAAGACCTACGATTTTTGAAATACTAATTTTTTGTATGCAATCTTTCCGACCTCTTCTACGACTATTATTGATGATGCGACTAAAATAATCACTAGCCATTCTTTTCCTGTCAAACCAACGCAAAAAACACCATTTAAGGTGTTCTGCAATATACAAGTTGTACAATTATTTACTTAAATACCTTCTAGCTGAATTGCCTCATTTTTTTCATCTTTGATTTTACTGGAATCTCTTAGCGTCAAGGCGACAAAAGCTCCAACTACCGTCACCAGTGAAGCGACAAGGAATACCTCACGATAAGCCAGAATTTGGGATTTAAGCACAACCAACGCAGGTAAAAATGAAGCAAATTTTGGGTCATTAATTATAGTATTAGCCCCAACTTCTAAAACTTTTGATTCAGTCACATTACTGAGCAATGTTCCGAAAAGTGCGATTGCCACCGCCCCTGCAATATTTCTCGTCAGATTAAGAATAGCGGAAGCTATTCCCACTTCGTGAGCAGGAACCGAACTAGCAACCGCATTGGTAAGCGGAGCCATTCCAATGCCCATTCCGACAGCCAATACCATTAAGGGAAGCGTGAGTTCCGAGGCGGAAGTTCTGGCGTCAAGCCCAGTTAAAAGATAAATAGCCAATGCCACCAGAAACATTCCCAAGGAAACACTGTAGCGAACGTGAATTTTTTGTGCAAGTTTCGCCCCAAGAGGAGCAGCTACAAACATAGTCAGTGCCATTGGTAGAAATAGAAATCCCGTTTGAGTAGCATCAAACCCCAGGTATGTTTGAACAAAAATGGGAAGCAAAAACATCGCCCCCATCATTCCGCCAAAAGAAATGAAAGAAACCAAAAGAGCGGAAACAAAAGTCTGATTTTTGAAAAATTTCAAATCAATCATCGGACTGGGATGTTTTTTTTCAATTCGAACAAATAAAATACCAAAAAACAAAACAAGGGCGTAACATAAGATGCTGGCAAGAGATGTCCATTCCCATTCCCGTCCTTTTTCCAAGACTAAGACTAAGCTGGAAAGAGCAACGGCCAAAGTAATGGCTCCGTAAATATCAAAACCTTTTTTCTCTTTGCCTTTGTCATTCGGAAGATAGAGAAGCACCATAAAAATACCTATAATTCCGATAGGAAGATTGATGTAAAACAACATCCGCCAAGAATAAATGTCAATCAGCGGTCCACCAATCAGCGGTCCGAAGACGGCTGAAGCGGCAAAAGAAGCTGACCAAATTCCCAATGCTTGAGATCGTGCTTTTTGGTCGGGAAAATTTTTGACAATCAAAGACATAGCAGTCGGGTAAATGGCTGCCCCGACTAGTCCCTGCAGAGCCCGAAAAAATATCATTGAGGAAATATTCCAAGAAAATCCTGCTAAAACAGAAGTGCCAATAAAGGCAATGAAACTCCAGAGATAAATCTTTCGGTTTCCTATCATATCACCAAGTTTTCCAAAAACAGGCACGAAAACAGCGTTGGAAAGAATATAGGCGGTGGCAATCCAGCCAGCCATAGAAACAGAAATACCAAAATCAGCAATCATCTTAGGCAAGCCTAAGTTAACCACTGTCCTGTCTAATCCAACAAGTAATGTTCCAACTATAACCGTGATGAGTACCATCCAAGGCGAATGTCTTTTCGGTTTTTCAGAGTGTTTTTTTTTCATAAGCATTACTATAAACCTTTTTATTGCTTATACACCCAGATTTTAGCCGACATACCGTTTTTAAGTTCGGAATAAACATCAGTGCTAAATCGCACCTTAATCACAAATTCACTGGTGGCTCTTTTGTCTGAAATGCTGAAAGCTAAGCCTTTGTCTTTTGAGCTGGGACTGATTTCCTCCACAAAACCTTCATATTCTTTAGACCCGAAAGCGTCAGCCGTAAAAACTACTCGTTGTCCTACTTTAATGTCTTTCAGCCCTTTATCTTCTCCGATAGTTCCCAAGACTCTTAAATCAGCGGGCTTTATAATGCTGGCAACATCCTCTCTGGGATTAAAATTTTTGCCAATTTCATCTTGAACTTTGACTACCATTCCGTCTTCACGGCTTCTAATAATTTCATCTCCGACTTGAGCGACAGGTTGATTCTTGGTTACCACATCTCCTTCTTTAACCAAGAGCCTTTCCAAAATTCCCCCGTTTTGGGAAGACAGGTCAATTTGAGAAGCCGAAATTTCTCCCTTTTCAATATAAATCCGGCTGGAAGTGGTCTTCCAATAAGCGTATCCGCCGATAGCTATTGCCACAATAATAATAAGACTGCCAATAGCGATTTTTCTATCCATTTTTCTTTTAAATATTCTTTGCGGTTCTTTCTTTTCCGAAAATTCAGCTGGTTTAACTTGTTCCATATAATTATTTTTTATTTAGATTGATTAAATGAAACTATCTTATCCTGCTCTCCGATTCCCGACAAAATTTCCACACTGCCTTCCTGATCGTTCACGCCTAACTGCACTTCTTTTTTAATTTGAGCACCGTCAACTTCAACAAGCACAAATGATTTTCCATTTTCTTCAAAAACGGATTGCGTAGGAATGATAAGCGTATTTTTCTTCTCGCCACGATTCAGCGTTATATCAACCATCATTCCCGACTTTAGATTATCCATAGAAAAAGATGGAACTAAAGTGACTTTATACGAAGAGATATTAGAAGCATTTGTTTCCACTGGGTCAACAGCCGAAACAGTAGCCTCCAAATCTTCTGTTTGACTGGCATCAATTTTTACTTTGGCTTTGTCTCCCACGGAAATTTTTGCCACTTCAATTTCTGAAACATACGCTTGGATTTCCAGCGTGCCGTTTCCTACCAAGGATATGACAGGTGTGTAAAGATAAACGATCTCGCCTGCTTCCAGGGATTGCTTGGTAATAGTTCCGTCAATAGGAGCATAGAGCTTCGTTTTGCCAGCCTGCAATCTCGCATTTTGCACTGATTCATTGGCTTTGTTAAGCAAGGCCTCTTTGACTTTAATATTGTCCTCCGATTGATTTTTTATTTCTTTCTGATATTTTTCGTCATACTTATTGGCAGTGGAAGATTTTTCCACGCTTTTCAATTTAGCTTTCTGGGCATCCATATCACTTTTCGCCTGCTCAAGTTGAGCTTGAGCTGCTTTTTGGTCGGAAACAGCTTGCGAATATGAAATATTGGCTTCTTCAGGATTGATTTCGGACAAAAGTTGTCCCCTTTGCACTTTGTCTCCGACTTTCACATAAACTTTAGCTACCTTTCCGGATACTTGAAATCCTAAATCAAAAGTGTCTTCGGATTGAATTTTTCCCGAAAATCTGAGTTGGTCCGTAATGTCCCCTTTTTTAGGAAAAACAAGCTCAACGGCTGATTTTCCATTTTGCGAATTGGCAAAAGATACTCCCGCTAGCACAGCCAGTAATACTACAACGGAAATAGGTATGACAATGTTTTTAATTCTATTCATGCAAATTATGTTTAAATTAAATTATTTATTGCTTGATAGCGGATAGTTTTTCTAATATCCTAATAAGTGATTTTTGTTCTTCTTTGGTTAGTTTTTTGAAAACATCTCCCATCCTTTTCATTTTTTTCTTCATAGTTTCTTCTAAAACATCCTTGCCTTCATCGGTCAGGGAAATAAGAATGGCTCGTCGGTCATTTTTAGCTGGACCTCTTTTCACTAACTTTCTTGTTTCCAGTCCATCAATGAGTGGGGTAAGGGAAGGCGGAGCAATGAACAAATGATCCGCTACATCTTTCATTAAAGGGTTTTTCCGTTCGCCTATGAATTTCAGAGTCTCCAACTGGGCCATAGAAAGACGCTCGGCTTCGTCGAGCTCATTCTCATGGCTTTCTTGCCGAAGATTACGGCTGGCCGTGAAAATTAAGGAAATAATGCGGTTCTCACAAGAATCTTTCTTTTCCATATAATTACATTAGCTTATTATTAGATTGCCTAACTATATTAGCAGGGCTTCTAATATGTGTCAAGACCCATCAAGTTGATAGAAACGAACAGCCAAGCCAACGCAAAAAACGCCCTCGTGAGGCGTCTCTGCATATGTTCAGGAAAAGTAATAGGTATCACAACCTATTGCGATTAGTCCCTTGGGGTCTATACACGTCTTTGTACAAAAGAAGCTGATTTTTCTATAATTTTGTCTAATTCTCCTCGGTCAAGCCACACGCCACGACATTTCGGGCAATAATCAATTTTTATTCCCTGGCGTTCTGCCTGTAAATCCACATTTGCATAATGGACATTTCATAAGTTTATTTTTTCTAATTATTTATCTAACTTAATTATTGTAATATTTTATGCTTCTTTTATCAATGTTCTTCTCGGCTTGAAGACTGCCTTTCCTATTTCAATTATTAAAACCAGTATAATTGCTTTGGCGACAAGCAGACCCCAATGAAATATATTCAATGGCACAAGTCCGAGTAATTTTTGAGTTGAAGTGAAATAAGTAATAATAATTGCCAAAAACAAACTAGCTCCCACCACAACAAAAAGCCATTTATTTGACCAAAAATTTTCATATTTCCAAAAAGGCTTTCGAAGAGTACGACAAGAAAATATATAAACAACAGAGCTAAAAGCCAATGACATAAATACCATTGTCTGACCAAGAATTATATCTCCTTTAAAAATACCGAAATACCAAAAAAATCCGAGAGAAATGATTCCTGAAATCAATGAAACTGCAATTGTGATAAAAATTCCCATCTTGTCAAAAATAGCTTCATCCATTTTTTTAGGTCCATCAAGCATCATTTCTTTTTCTTTAGGCTCAAAACCCAAAATAAAATCTTCCGGGCCATCGCAAATAAGATGAAGCCACAGGATTTGGACAATAGTCAGGGGAAAAGGCCAACCCAAAAACAATGCTCCTAAAATAACTACAACTTCCGCAAAAGAGTTGGAGAGAATGAATAAAATTATTTTTTTGATATTTTCAAAAACTAATCGACCGCCGCCAATCGCTGAAATAATTGTCTTAAAATTATTATCAAGCAATATAAGATCGGCTGTTTCCTTGGCCACCTCAGAAGCATCTCCAACCACAATTCCAATATTTGATTTTTTTAGAGCGGGTGCGTCATTGACTCCATCTCCAGTCATTGCCACAACTTCTCCCAAATTCTGGAGAGTAGCTACTATTCTTAGCTTTTGTGCTGGAGTAACTCGGGCAAACAGCAGAATGTTGGATATTTTTTCTTTAAGTTGGCTGTCACTTAATTTTTCCAAATCTTCCCCCTTTAATATTTCCTGCGGTTCCACTTTTATTCCCAACGATTCCATTATCTTAACGGCGGTGCGATGATAATCACCGGTAACGACTTTTACTTTTAAACCCGACTCTCTGGCGATTTTTAATGTTTCCTTTACTTCTTTGCGAGGCGGATCCCATAAACCGACTATTCCATTCCATTTAAAATCGACTATTTTTTTATTCCTTATTTCTTCTATTTCATCGCGAGTAATTTTTTTACTAGCCATTGCTAGTACCTTTAATCCTTTTTCCGCCCACGCATGAATCTTGAAAGTGATCAAATTCTTTTCGTCTTCAGCCAAATCAGTCATTTCAAGAACCATTTCCGGAGCGCCTTTAATTGAAGCAAAATATTCTTCGGTATTTTCCGGAATATGATTTATCGTAAGCATATATTTATGCTCGCTTCCGAAAGGAATTTCAAAAACTCTTTCATATTCATCAAATATTTTTTGTTGTTCGAAATTCTTGAGATTTTCCAGATATTCCCAGAGAGCGATTTCTTCCGTACCATTTCGGTCATTGCACAAACACATTGCCAATTGGCTTTTTTCCAAATCAGCAAAATCAGTCTCGGTAATTTTCATTTTCCCTTCCGTCAGTGTCCCCGTTTTATCTGTGCAAATTGTAGTTACTGATCCCAATGTTTCAATGGCCAACATTTTTCTGATCAGAGCTTTTCTCTTTAAACTATCCTGCATGGCCAGTACTAATACCAATGTAACGACTATCAGCAATGCTTCCGGAATTATAGCCACCAAAATAACAGCGGAAAGTTCCACCATCTGAAGGAATTCCCTGCCAGTCAATAATCCAAACAAAAAAATCAACCCGGCTAAAACAATGGAAATGATAATCAATGTGTGTGTCAATTTTTTCAAGCGTATCTGAAGAGTGGTAACTGGCTGCTCGGTTTCTTTTAATATTTGGGCGATTTCCCCAATTTTGGTTTTTAGCCCGATTTGCACAATCTGAATTGCTGCTCGTCCGGAAGAAACAATCGTTCCCATAAAAACATCTTCTCCTTCTTTCTTTTCTACTGCTTCACTTTCTCCGGTTAAAATAGCTTCATTTACAAAAAAAGTAACATTTTCTATGACCTTACCATCGGCTGGAACTTTATCCCCGATGCCAAGAAACACAACATCACCTGGAACCAAATCTGAAGCCTCAATATTCTGCATTTCGCCACTGCGAAAAACTCTGGCAATTGGTTTTATCAATTTTTTGAGAGCCAGAAGAGTTTTTTGCGTCTTGTTCTCCTGAAAAAATCCCATCATGGCGTTCACTACCACCACTGAAAGAATAAGAGCGATGTCTAAATATTTCTGGAGAAAAAAAGAAACAAGAGCCGCAAAACAAAGAATATACACCAGAGGATTGGCAAATTGCGATAGAAAAAGTTTTATGGCTGGAACAGTCTTTTCTTCTGGCAGGATATTTGTTCCATACTGGAGCTGTTTGTTTTTGACTTCATTGAGAGTTAAACCTTGATATTTCATATTTGTTTTATAAATGACTTCTTAATTTTAGCACAAACGGCTTTTTAACTAAATAACTAAAAATGGAACAGCGTTTGGTTTGAACCAATACGCCTTTTTGTGTGTAATACTCTCAATTAGTATCAAAATCTCCCTAGAAAGAAGGTGATTATGAACAAATTTTGAAAATGTTTAAATTGTTTTTATTTGTTTTGTTTTTCCGAAGATATTTTTTTCAATTCTTCAAAGGCTTTTGGGTCGTTGAATTTCTGATTCCACTCCTCGGGGTTTCCGTAATCGGAAAAATCCTTGTACCAATTATGATAACCATTGGGCTTTTGGGCAGCCTTGATTGGACACCAATATCTTTCCGTCCGAGCCGCAATCTCCAAAGAATAAGCAAAAAAACCGTTTACATAGCTGCAATACAGACAATTCACTTTTTGGATAATGTTCAGATAATCAAGAAACTTTCTGTCATAAACTATATATTCCCTTCGTTTTACTTTCGGAATACCGTATAGAGGAAAAGCAACCCCATGATAAACAGTGATGAATATGTCCAGGATCGCTACCGGGAAAATCATCATATAAATAAAAGGTATCGAAAGGAAGTGACGAATATTTATGGAAACAGCATATTTCCAGGCAGGTATGCGTAATTTCTTATTTCTTTCTCTTATTTTCTCTAAAAATATGATTTTCTTTTGTTTTGTCAAAAATCCATATTTTTTAGAAAGCTCTGCATATTCCTTTTTTAACGTTTCATTCAGTGAATCTATTTTTTTAATAATTTTTTTTATTTTCGATTCCATATCCATACTTTTTACTTGTCGAAATTTATTACTCGGCTATAACTTCCCCGTAAACTGAAACATAATCCCTTGCCATTTTTTCCGAAGAAAAATTTTTCTTAACATGCTCAAAACAAGCTTTTCGGTCGATCTCGTCCACTCTTTTTATCTTTTCTGCCATTTCGTCCACGCTGTCGCAAATAAATCCTGTTTTTTTGTCTACTATAATTTCCGGAACCGAACCTCGTCTCATTGCAAACACCGGTGCCCCGCAAGCCATGGCTTCGGTAAAAAACAATCCAAATGGTTCTTCCCATTGGATCGGAGCAATTAAAGCTTTGGCATTTCCAAGAAATTCGACTTTTTCATCGTGGTCTATTTCTCCAATAAACTTAATTTGGTTATCGTCTATAAGAGGTTCAACTTCTTTTTTAAAATATTCTTCGTCAACCAAATCAACTTTAGCTGCCATAATAAGTTTTACTCCAGCTTTTTTGGCAACTTGAATGGCCTGCACCGGACCTTTTTCCGGAGACATCCTGCCAAGAAATGCAAAATAATCTTTTGGTTTGTAATTTTGTCTGAATTTTTCCATATCCAGACCATTGTAAGCGTTAGCCACAAAATTAAGTTCCGGCATCGGTTTTCTCTGGTTCATACTGATGCTTATGTAATTTGCCTGACTAAATTCACCATAAACTTTCTGCTGATAAGAAACATCCAAGGGTCCGTGAAGAGTTGTCACCACCGGACATTTGATAATTTTTTCAAAGGGAAGCAGTCGCCAACCGATATGATTATGGACGATATCGAAATCATTCTCATTCAAATATGTGACCACCTTTCCTATTCCCATGAATTTATAGGCTTCTCTTAATCTTATGTCAGTAAGATCAGGAATACTTCGGAGCGATCTCTTGAAAATAATTTCCAGCTTGGCGCTTGTCTGAGAATCTCCGGTTGCAACGAGAGTAACGTCATGACCCATTTTGACCAACTGCTGAGTTAAATTATATACGACAAGTTCCGTTCCGCCATATTTATGTGGTGGAACTCTTTCTTCAAATGGAGCTATTATTGCGATTTTCATTTTTTTGTTTGTTTATTAGTTGATTAAAAAAATTCTCATATTGATCAGCTATTTCATCCCATTGAAATTCATCACTGATCCGTTTTAAACAGTTACCGGCATAAAAATCTTTTCCATTTTTTAAAACGATATTTATTTTTTCGGCTAAATCGATATAGTTCTTAGGTTCAAATAAGCATCCTGTTACTTTATTCCCCACAGTATACTGCAATCCTCCGGTGCGAGAAGCAATCACGGGAGTTCCGCAAGCCATTGATTCCAAAGGAACTATTCCGAACGGTTCGTAATAAGAAGGAACGACGCAAATATCAGCAGCTGAATAGTATTTATATAATTCGTTCTGCTTCTTGGGTCCTAAGAAATTTACTCTCTTTTCTATCCCCAGTTCTTGAGAGATTTTTTTCAGTCGCTCACATTCAGCCTCTTCCAGTTTTCTTGCCGATTTACTTCTGCCTCCGCCAATAATATACAGCTTCGCATTTGGGTAATCTTTAACAACTTCGCGAAAAGCATAAAGCAGGGTTCCAATTCCTTTTCTCCATTCAATTCTCCCGACATAAAGAATGATTTTTCCTTTATTTTCTATTCTTTCCATCTTCCTGGCTCTTTCAATTTTTATCGGTCTGAATATTTTCGTATCCACCCCGATAGTTATGGTTTTTATTTTTTTCTCGCTGATGCCGAAAAGATTTTTGATAATTTCTTTTTCCACCGGACTGGTCGCAATTATCCTGTCCGCTTTTTGAGCGATTTCTTTTTCGAAAATCGTTCTTTGTTCGTAAAAAACATTGTTGGTTTCCTGAAATTTGTATTTTTTTAAACTTTCAAATCTTACTTGTCCGATAGAATGATAAATGTGAACAAGCGGTTTTTTAATTTCTTTGGCAACTCTTAAGCCGATAAGTCCTGAAAACCAATAATTGGCATGAATTATATCATAATTTATTTTTTCTTTTTTTATTCTTTTTAATATATTGCCCGCAAATTCATCCACAACGCCCAAAAAATTGTCTCTGGGAATATATTTTTTCGGACCCGCTTTCACTCTTATGATTCTCAAATGATTGTTAAATTCAACAATTTCGTTTTTGTTTTTTCTGTCCCAGCGGGTATATACATCCACCAAAATTCCAAGTCGGCACAAAAACTTTGCCAAGTAAAAAACATAGATATTTTGTCCCCCGGCTTCTTTTGAACCGATTTCCACCAATGGGTCGGCATGATCAGAAATTAATAAGATACGCATATTCGCACTTATAAAAAATTATTCATATTTTTTTAAGTCATATCTACTAATACGCTTTTAAAACTATCTAGGCTCATCACTCCATCGCTATCTAATTATCTTTTTTAAATCCAAAAACTGAACTAACCATGTACCCACTGATTCCAACTTGAGTTTTTATTTTACCTAATTTTTTCTTTAATTTCAGCTAAATCAACAGCCATTTTATTAATTTCTTTCTTGATGTTTTCCACATCTTCTGTTTCCCTTTGAACTTCAATTTCGGTTTTTTCAGTGATTTTCTTTTCTCTTCTAAGCCCGGAAATAATTATTTCATTTCCAATAAATGTTGAGACCAGGAGTCCTATAAGAAGAAGAATGAATGTCCCAATTAGTATCGAAAGGGGTCCGTCCCACCAAGGAGAATCAGTGATTGGTTGCTTATTTAAAAAACCGACAAGCGTGTCCATCGCATGCCAGATTCCCCTCCAAAAAATAACTACCCCCATTCCACCAATTAAAGCATAGAAAATCGGACTGCGGCTAAGCCAAGCTCTTATTTTGTCTTCAAATCTATCAAAAAATTTTATTATTTCTTTCATTTATTTTTCTTAATAATTTAAACAAATTTTTTGGAGAGTTTTATCACACTTAAAGCAACATCCGTATTATTTCTCCGTCGCTATTTGATCGCCTTCCTTAAGTTCGGAAATAACTTCCGCCATTCCATTGTCTCCTTCCAGTCCGATTTGTATCTCTCTTCTTTCCACAGTTTTTTCTTTAGCGTCAACTAAAACAGTAACGAATTTTTTGTTTCCTTCTTTTTCTATCACCCCCTTAGGGATAATGACCACATTATCCTTTTGATTTGTTTGATCATAAATTGTGCAACCCATACCGTATTTTAATCCCGCATCAGGATTTTCAATCCGTATCTTGACTACATAATAGACAACATTCTGAATGGTAATCGGCGCGGGATCTATCTCGGTTATCACAGCTTCGAATCTTTTGTTTTCCGGATAAGCGTCAAATTTAACACTTACTTTTTGGCTGACTCTAATGTCGGCAATATCCACCTCCGGAATATTGGCTTCTATCCTCATCTCGTTCTCTTTGATAATTGTAAACGCTGGATTACCAGCCTGCGCAATCTCTCCGACATTGATGTTTCTTTTTGCAACGATTCCGTCCATCGGCGCCTTAATAATTGCATATGCAAATTGCTTATTTATCTCATCCACGACTGATTCAGCTCCCCTTATCACTGCTTTTTGAGAATCCCTCTGTTCCTTCTCATACAAATCATCTTTTTCCTTCTGGTATGCTAGAATTTTTTTCTGGGCGGTGACTTGCTCCTTCGCTTGCTGAAGCTTATCGGACAGTGTGCCAGTGTCAACGCTTGCCAATATTTGCCCTTTCCTTACATTATCGCCAATATTTACTTTAACATCCGTGACCTGTCCCGAAATTCTAAAACTGACATTGGATTCTTCTTTGGATAGATATTTTCCATTTGCCGAAACGGTTTGGGTCAGAGTTCCTCGAGTCACGGGGGTAATCACATAATCAATTTTTTGATTCCTACCCCTTAATAAAATAAAAACTCCCGCCGCTAAAATAGCAATAATTACAACCCAGGAAGATATTTTTCTTATTTTCGTCATTTTTTTATTCGATTAAACATTTAAATTATAACAGAATGCCATCTTTCATGTGAATCACCCTGTCGACATATTTTTCATCTTCCGGCTCATGCGTTACCAGGATTATAGTTTGTCCGAGTTCTTTATTGAGCCTCTTGAAAAGATCTAAAATTACTTTTGATGTTTCCGAATCAAGATTAGCGCAAGGTTCGTCGGCGAATAGAATCTTCGGATTATTAACCAAGGCTCTCGCTACCGCCACTCTTTGCTGTTCTCCTCCTGACATTTCCGATGGAAAATGATCCAATCGATCTTCCAGTTGAACCAACTTCAGCATTTCCTGAGCGCGTTTGCGACTTTCTCTCATAGAATAATGCTGTAAAATCAATGGCAGGCTCACCGCCTCAATGGCAGTGAATTCCGGAAGAAGGGCATATTCCTGAAAAACATAACCAAAAGAGTGGAGGCGATATTTTGTTTTTTCCTTCTCATTTAAAGTTGTTAGTTCTTTATTCTCAACAATAATCTCTCCTTTATCAGGATTATCCAAAAGGCTAAGCTGATGCAGAAGCGTCGATTTCCCGCTACCGCTTCTTCCCATAATGGCCACAAACTCTCCTGCTTTCACGGAGAAGCTCACACCCTTAAGCACATGTAAAGGAACCTCCCCAGGATAAGTTTTGTGCAAATTATTAACGGTTATGATATTTTTTTCTTCTTTCATTGATTTTTTACTTAAATATAGAATCTAATATATTTTTTCTGGCAATTTGAAGCGACGGAATAAATCCGGCTATAATGGATACGACGATCATGCTTATTTCCGTGCGCACGAGATCAACGCTTTCAATATTAAGACTGACATACCCTATGGGAAGTTCCAGCGGATGTTTGATAAAATATGGCAAAATCGCATATTCAAGCAGAAGTCTTCCGAAAATCACTCCCAAAAGGCCATAAAAGAAAGCTTGGAGCACATAAGAAGCAATGATAATTTTGTTTTCCATGCCGATAGCTTTCAATATCCCTATTTGTTTTCTCTGGTTATTCAGATTTATGTAGATAATTATAAAAATGCTGGCGCCGGAAACAGCCAACCCGATAAAATAGAAGATCAGCTTAATGAAATCAAAACTATCTGTGACAGTTGCCAAAGCGCCTAAATAATCACTCCAAGGATAAAGTTTTAATTTTTGTTCCGATACATTTTCTATTTTTGAAATATACTTTTTTTCATTTCCAGTCGTCGCGGTTTTCACAATTATTTCGTCAGCCAAATCATGTTGCCCCATCACTTCTTCCATCTCATCTTTTGTCAAATAGGCCTGCGCATCGGCCAAGAAGCTTTTGGTGGCAAAAATTCCAGCCACTTCATATTTTCGGCTTATACCGTTGGGATAATAAACATAGACTTCATCTCCGACTTTTACTCCGCCTAGTGATTTCATATCAAAAGTTGCCCCGAAGCCTCCGCTGATTTCCCGACCAAGAAGTATTTTGCCTCGGTCGCCGTCTTCCAGATATCTTCCGGAAACAATTTTCGAATTTATTTTAAGAACTTTCGATTCCTCTGACGGTATTATTGAAAGTAAATATCCGCTGATATCTTTGACATTGATCCCTTTCTTCTCTCGATCATATGTAATTTTGACGCCGGATTTGTAGTGCTGAACTGCTCCGATAATACCAGGTATCTTTTTAATATCGCTCAATGTTTTATCCGCCTGTTTTATGTAAGCATCGCTTATGCTTTCCTTACTTGGCTCAATAACAATATTGCCATATTGATAATCTATAATCTGGTTATTGACTGTGATTATAAGCCCCGACATCATAGACGCGACAAAAAGAATATTGATGAACAATAAAACTACCACCACTATGGTCATCACAACGCTTTTTTTGTTGCTGCGCGTCACTTGCTTGAAGCTAAGCCAGCAGGCGATAAAAAAATCCTTAGCCATTTTGAATACTTTCTTTAGGTTCTTAAATTATAGTAAGAGTATTGAAAGACGCTCCATTTTATTAACCCTGATAAACTTGAAATGGAGCGTCCAAAATACTTTTACATATCAAATGGTGGCTTTTTTTCTTGCCAAGCCCACACCAGATAACCAGCGACAGCTATAACAACCACTATTCCTATCCCGATCCCAATTATTGTTGAGCTTGACCAGTCGATGTTTGATAAAAAATTTATTGACATATTGATTTTGTGTTTAATTGGTTAATTCTTTAAGCCCTTGAGACGGGCTAATCCTCGACCTTTAAAATAAAACTGCAATAATTTGATCTGATATTTTTGCCGAATTTATTTTTTTGTTGAAAAATGAATATTCCAAAAGTAATCCGTCCATCATGCTGGTAAGCATAGAAGTTAGAAGCTGATTATCAACTTTTTTGGTCAGTTTCTTGCTCGCAAATGCTTCCTTGACTATCGGTTGAATCAAATTGGCAACTTTTTCTCTTAATTGAGTGACATGCTTTGTTATCTGTCTATCGGCCGGTGATAGTTTCAGCACTATGGATTTAATAAGATTCTTTTCTTTAAATCCAAAATCCAAGTAATTTTTAATCAATTTGTATAATTTTTTGTCAATTGCGGTTTCGTTCATCGCTTCAGTAATGGTCAGACTTAAATCAATGAACCTCCCCGCGGCAAGCCGACGGGGTATCAGTTGAAGATTCTTAGTTGACCTTTGTGCAACTGATAGTATTCCTTTTCTATACCTTGATTTTTAACATATTGTTGGATGGTTGATTCTGTACCGTTTTTGCCCACAGTAGACATAAAGTACCCATCTGACCAAAATTCTCCACCCCAAAGCTGCTTCTTAACCTCGGGTGCTCGGGCAAAGATTTCTCGCGCCGTGATACTTTTCACAATGCGAACAATCTTTGTCGGAGCATAGGTAGGAACTGACTGAATTAGAAAGTGTACATGATTCTTATCGGAGCCTATCTCGAGAAAATATATTTGAAATTTTTTTGAGATTTCTAAGCATGTTTCTTTCAGAACATTTTCAGCTGTTTCAATAAGTACTAAGTTTCTATACTTTGTTGGACAGACTAAATGATACAGTAGCGCGGTTACGTTATGACTCTTATGGATATATGTACTCATCTCTCTATTATACACTAACGCGGCAAGCCGCGGGGAATTAACCCTTTAAAGGATTAAAAACCTCATTGAGCACCTTTTCATAGATTTCTGCCTTGCCTGTGAAATGGTAATAGAGCGCCGCCTTGGTTATATTCAGTTTTTTGGCAATGTCATTCATAGAAACGCCCAAATAACCATATTCGGAAAAAAACTGACGAGCTGTGTCAATAATATATTTCTTGGTGTCTTGAATAACATCCTCTGGTTGCTTTGCGATTGTTCTCATATTTCTCAGTTACTCCTTATTTACTTACCGCTAGGTAAGCTACTTTCAGTATGCCTTAATATCAATTATTTGTCAAATCACCTCATATTACTAGCATACAAACAAAAATACCCACCTACCGGGTATAATAATTTTTGATTTATATAAAGGATAATTTTTTAGTAATGCCAACCCCGAGGTGTTTGAGAATTTGTAAATTGGGGTAGATAGTTCCAATATTCTGTTACTATCTACCCCAATTATACTATACAAGGTTAAGTTTTTTAGATATTAATAATTATTTTTGTATTTAAACCATGCTCGTCCCAGCATTTTTTTATTTTTAAAAATGATTTATTTCTTTAAGTCACCCAACCTCTTTTATTCGACTTTATCATTTTTTGCAATCATTCCGACTAGGCGCTTAACTGTCGCTACAACATTATCAAAAACAGAGGTCAGCTTTGTTTTTGCTTCTTCTGTCAGCCGAGAGGTATGCATCACCGAGTTTCTAAGTGGTTTATAAGGCTTGTCTTCATCCTTAAGTATCTTATCATCAATAATTTTTGCTAAATCCATATAATCCAAATACATCAAAAGATTTTCTTCGGCGCTTCTGATTTGAATTGAAGTACCCGCTTCACCCTTTTGTTGTTGCAAGCTTTGTTTGCCTCTCTCACCCTTGCAATATTCACATAAACTGATACTGCCAGTTTTAGTGTCATACCTGTCTGTACAAGTTTTCCCCGTTGGGTCTATATTACTACAGACCGTCGGAGCTGATCCAATATGCCTCCTCAACAAATTTTCGGCAACAAAGCACTGCACATAACTACTGCTATTAAAAGCAGCATCATTCGCCAAGTCCTTAAAAAACTTGTCGTTCTCACTCCCACCGCCGTCTTCACTAACATAATCTTTTGCAACTTCCCGATAGAGCGACTTTGCTTTTTTTATTCTTGAAGATTCCCTCTTTGTATTATTCGGATCACCATCATCACCGAATCTATCACGCAAGTCGTCCCACTGGTCCATTATTTTTGACACCAAAGATTTTATTTCCCCTAGATATTTTTTGTAAGTCGGGTCATCAGACTGTACACCTTCGCGGCTACTAGTAAAACGATCGGTCTCCTCATCACTATCCAAAGAATTGATGTGTATTTGTCCATAAAGATATTCCTCAGGCACCTGAGACGATGGAAAGTGTTTGAGAATATCTAGTTCACGCATTCTTCCGTTAACAAACAAGTCAACCCCTATGCGCTCCTTGGCGCCGAAGATGTTTCGGTTAGTAGGTTTTTTAACAGATGCAATGAACCCGCGTATTTCGACACTATCAGTCGCAAGAGCAATAGCTTCGCAAGCAGGTTTTATCATCTCCAAGTAGGGATCCGAATCGTAATCATTGATATTCCAAATGAACTGTGTCTTATTAGCAAGTTCACTTAGAGCACTAACGGAAATTTCTTCCTTGTTATTATTAAGAAAGATTTTAAACTCTGGATCCATCAATGAAAACCGAAAATATAGAGCGATAATTTTTTGCAAAAACTCTTCAGTATGACTTTGTTCTTCTTTCAATCCCTCGAAACAAATAACTGTTCCTTTTTTACCGACGCACAGTTCTTTATATACAGCTAAATCAGGCTCTTTCAGTTCGTAGTTCGCCACACCTTTGCCATTCTTGATCTCCTGGTTAATTTCGCTATTATCTATAACAACCCCGACCCATTCTCCGCCTGCAACTTTTGATAAAATCACAACTTGTTCAGCACAAGATAGCAATGCCAACTTGCCAATACCTTTTCTGCCGATATGATGTCGCTTTTTAACAGGCGAACGAAGTCCTAACTTATCTCGTTTTGAGTAGCCAATATTCAAAAACTTATTCTGAAGATCATCTCGATTCATTCCGAAACCGTCGTCGACGATACACATGGAGTGTTTCTCCGGATTGTAAGTTATCTGCACATTTTCAGCTTCCGCATCCCACGCATTTGAAATCGCTTCACCAAGAATAGTAGCAAAACTCCGGTACAGATTTCGCCCGAGATGATTTAAAACTGTAAGGGATATATCAAATCTTAGTGGTTCCATATTGTTTTATATGCTGCTTAATTGCCTTGCCTATCACGACTCCCAGCTGCGGAGGCACTGCGTTCCCTATGTGACGACACAGCTGAGTCATCGGTAAATTCCCGAAATCATACGAAACTGGAAATGTCTGAAGCATTGCCCCCTCTCTCAAAGAGATTGCCCTATCCTGCTCCGGGTGTCCAAAACGACCCGATCCATAACTGGCAAATTGCGTCGTGATTGTGGGAGAGACTTCATTCCATCGCATGCGACCGTAGACCGATGTGTATGTTTGACCACTGTCTTTTTTATAACATTCAGGTAACAATTTCTTATCCCAATCCTTCCAAGATCCACCCGGCTTGGATTGGTTGATTCTCTTCATATTAGTTTCGGAAAGACTTTTGGCTTGATGCATCTGATCTTTTTTGTCCTTTTGCCCGGCTTTCAGTTTCGGTAATTTTTTTATTATATCACCCACCGTAACATAATTTTCTTTCGAATGTGTTTCTTTGGGAACTTTGATTTTTCCAAGCCGCGAGGCAAGCAATATGAGACGGCTTCTGTTTTGCGGCACTCCGTAATTAGGCGCATATACGACCTTGTAATCAACCTTGTATCGCATTTCTTCCAATCGCTTCACGAAATTTTCAAAAACATCCTCTTTTGTCACGCCACGCACATTTTCCATTGATACCAAATCTGGTTTTACGACTTCAATCGCTCGCACGAAGTGATCCAACATATTCCACCTTTCATCTTTACCCTTCTTTCGCTGCTTGAATGCATGCGATGAAAACGGCTGACATGGTGCGCATCCTACCAAAACTTTGTAACTGTCCTTTGAAAACATTTTTTTCAACTCCTTGAAATCGTATTTTGAAACATCGGCTAATATGAATTCCGCTTTGTTGTTTTTTTTATAAGCGACGGCGCAAGACTCGTCATTGTCAAGACCGGCCAAAACATCAATTCCCGCCTTTTTCAGACCATAGGTAAGCCCGCCTATACCGCTGAACAAATCTATGGCTTCTATTTTTGTTTTATTTTTCATTGATGATTTTTTTAATTTTGTGAATGCTTGCCATTTTAGGTTCAAACTCTTACCTTCTTTAATTTTACTCTTATTCGGTCGCGGAGTAAAGAAAAACAGGCCCGTATTTCGCCAAATTTCGCCCACACGGGCGACTTTTATACCGAAAGGGACAACTACCCCGAAGCCGGGGTTCTTTCTGCTACGCCCTCAATTTTTCCTTCAGCCCTTTTACTCGTATTCTTCCAAAAATTCCAGCATTTCTTTCTGCTCGGCAAGAGCTTCTTTGGCTGAATTTTCGACTGATGCGAGCATGCTTTCAAAAGACGTCTTATTTTCCATTGCGGTTATGTATAGCAAATGTTTCCGAGCCTTCTTGATATGAAAAAGTGTTTTGTCGCACATTTCCTGAATCACTTCGTACCAAAATATTTTTTGCAATTCCTTGATTTCTTTTTTCAGATCCAATTCTCTTGTGCTTTTGTCTCCCCTTCGTCTTAAATGCTTCTTCAAAACCGATACTACTGTCGGACTCAGTTGTCCTTTTCTGAGGTCTTCTTCCCAGTCATGCGCATCATCATTGAGCTGCCGGGCGATTATATAGTTTTCAAAAAATGCGAACAGATTTTTTATTTCTGAAGATTCGGTGTTTCCGATATGGAGATACAGCACGGCCACCGATCCCAGTGCATGGCCGATGGAACGATCGGCAAGTCTTTCCAGCTTTCCGAAGTTGGGCAATCGGTCGGGAATCGCTAAGTCAGACCCGGCCAATTGTGCCCGGCAATTGCTCATCTCCCAAGCATTGGCCGAATCAATCCTGTCCAGCGTGTTCCTAAAAAATTGCAAAAATTTTTCATCCTTCGCAAAATTATCGCAGTATATCGATGTCAGTTCACGAAGGCAGATATTGGCCAAAGAAAGAATTTTAGAATCACCTTCACCGTCAAAAAAATCATCATAAATCGTATATGCCATCCAGCCGTAAAGACTAGCCGCTCCCAGTTTCGCCAGAACATTCTCATCTGCTGACTCATTGCTCCCCAGTGATTTTTGAACATAATATGGCAAAAGCGTTACCTGACTTGTTTTGTCTCCTTTTAATATCTTCTTTCTGACAGCCAGGAATTTTTCAGTCAGTTCGGGATCAAGATTGGAAAATCTTTGATCGGTAATTGCCAATATCCTTTCATGCGTCCTCTTTTGGTCTTTTTCTGTTTTGGCTTTTCTCTCATTTTTGACCGATTCATTTTTGACTGAAAATTTTCCCAGCGCTTCAATGCAAAAAGCCGTCGTCAGTTCCGCACTGCCGGAATAATATGTTTGTTTCTTTTTGACCGACTCGATTATCAACGGATATGCCAACCATGCCCTAGCGATTTGATTTTTTAATATATAGCCGATGCTTTTCTCCAGCTTTTCTCTTTCGTATCCGAGATTGATAAGAGCGCTAACGGCCAAAGCGGTTTCCAGTGGATTGCCCCAGGAATTATTCTTGAGCTTCTTTTTCAAAAGGTATGAGATTATCTTGTCTTTCTTCTTTCCCTTGTACCAGCGGGAAATAAAATAAATGACAGAATATTGGGAATGGTAATACGGAGAAGCGTATTCTCCGGAATCAATCGCTTTTTCAGTGAGCGCAACCAGGCTTCTCAAAGTCACTTCCTGAAGCGAAAGAAAAAAAGCGATATTGCTGTTGACCGCCAAATCAATGTCTTTCCAGCCCTTGTCCGCATCCGGCGGAGTAAGCCAGCTATAATACGGCCCGCCCTCTTTGCTTTCGCAAAATGTGAGGAGATTGACGACCTTGGAAACTGCTTTGATGGAGATGCTTTTTGGATCGTGCTTAATCAGCGCAACCATTGCGCAGCAAGTATCATCCAAGTCGTCCGGGTACGGCGCGTCCTTGCTTTCAGGGGAATTTCTTTTCCAATAATTCCATGACCAAAAATCGCTTTTTTGGCTCAGTAGAAATTTTGCGGATTTGCTTTTTGCCTTCCCGAGAACTTTTGACTGAGGAAGGCTGGAGAGGCTTGCCAAGATCAGGCATGCCGGAAATATGGATCGGTTCTCTTTGGGATTTTCAAAACGCTTCGAGGTTGAAATGAGGTTGGAAAAACTCCCGTCTTCCTTTTGGCTGCGGGACAGATACTTGATGCCTGATTTTATCGCTTCGCTTATATCGCTATGATTCATCTCTAATTGGAATTTCAATGGTAAATTTGCTGCCCTGTCCCCAGACGCTTTCAACCCTGATTGTCCCACCGAAATCTTCCTCAATTATGTTTTTTACGGTGGTAAGCCCTATTCCCGTACCTTCCTGAAGTCCCTTAGTGGTGAAAAATGGTTCGAATATTTTATCTTGGATATATTCGGAAATTCCGCCCGCCCAATCCTCGATGAAAACAATTGATTTATTGTCATGCTTATCCAATTTTATGTTTATTTGTCTTTTGCTCTGCTCACTGTTTTCATAGGCATCCAAAGCATTCAGAACGACATTGGTTATTACTTGATTGAACTTTATTGAATTTCCATAAGTGATTATGTCGAATTCTCCCATCAGAATTATTTCAACTTTTTCCATTTTTAATTTGTATCCCAAGATTCTGACGATTCTTAGTATTTCTTTTTTCATAGAAAATGGCGAATCTGTTTTTTGATTTTGAAGCTGTCTTTTTGCAGCTTCGATGTACTCCATCAGGACATCCTTGGTCTCATTCGCCCGCCTCAGATATTCTTTCGTGTGAGCCTGTTCCTTTTCGCCGGCATCAGTAGCCTTTTCTATGTCGAAGAACAACGATGTCATATGATTGATCAGATCGTGAAAAAGTCCGGAAGAAATTTTTCCAAATTCGATAAATCTTGCCGCTTGATTTATCTTTTCCGCTTGTACCTTCTCCAATTCGCTTGTTCTTTCCTGAACCCTTATTTCCAGCATATCTCGTTCCTCCTTGAGTTCCGCCTCAGACTTTCTCGCGCGTTTCAGCGATCTTTCAATCTCGCGATTCGACAGCCATGAAACAACAGCGATAATGGAAAATATTATAGAATGCCCGATAGGATCATTCATCTGAAATAATTCTGTCTTCCAATAAACCTTTGGCGAAATAATGTGATTTAATTGAAGATACCCTAGGGCAAGAGTTATCAAAAGAATAATAAAATTTATTTCAAAAGCAAAGCGAGTGCTGATAAGTATTCCTGACATTACTATCAAGAGAGCAAAGGTCAGTAATGCCATTGGTAAATCTACGCCCCATACATATACGGCATAACTCACCGTGATCAAATAACCATATATAAAAATAAAAGAAGCGATAACAAAAAATCCTTTTTTCGAAAGATAGTATAAAAAAACAAAGAAGATAAACATTGCCAAGGGCGCTATTGGAGAGATTGCCCTGTCATTATGTCTGATTAATGAGTGGTATGAAGAAAAAAGGCTAAGTACGAAAAAAAGTATAATTGAGCCAAATACTATAACATTGAAAATAAACTCTCGGCGCCTAAGATCCTCGTCATTTGATTTTGGCATTAAAATCTTTTCATATAAAAAACGAGTAACCATAATAAAAAAGCTGTACCTTTCGCCTGTTTTTAACATATAGTTACCCGTTAAAATATCTAAGCAACATCAGTCCATGGATTTGCAACGCTCGCCATCGACATGATAAATGCGCTTAGCGCAACAGCCTTTCTGGCTTTTTTGCTCGTTAGGATTTTTTTGATAATTTTCTTTTTCATTTTTTTCATGTTAATTTTTTCTTTAAGAATAATCCCTCGACCATGAATTATTTACTAAATTATATCAAAACGAGGTAAAGAAAAGGTAAAGAGAATGTAAAGAAATCAGCTGAGCTCCATTTTATATCCCCTGCCATTCACGGTTTGAATGATACTCGCTTTTCTTCCGATATCTATCTTGGCGCGTAAGTTCCTGATATGGGATTTCAAGGTGTCGGAAAAAGAATCCAGATTTATATCCCATACATGTTCCATAATGTCTATCTGCGACAAAGTCCGTCCGGCATTCTTGGCCAAATACTCCAGCAACATGAATTCTTTCCTCGTCAGGCTGATATTCTTCTTTCCTCGCATTACTTCATGGTTATTGGTATCTATGACTAAATCTCCGATTTTTATTATTTCATTAATTGAAACGACTGGTCGACGCATCAATGCTTTCACTCTGGACAAAAGCTCTTGGAAGGAGAATGGCTTGGTCAAATAATCATCCGCGCCGTTATCCAGCAAATCCACCTTGGTGGTAATATCGGACAACGCCGAAAGCATTATGATTTTCACACCCTTCTTTTTTTCGCGAATCGCTTGGCACACTTCCAATCCTCTTTTCTTGGGCAACACATTGTCGAGAATAATCAAATCGTAATCATTGCAACGACCCAAGAAGGCTCCACGCTCTCCATCTGTCGCCACATCAACGGCAAAAAGTTCCATCTCAAGATTAGATTTGAGAAAGTCGGAAATTTTAGGATCATCGTCAATAACCAAAATTCGCATATTTTTTAAGTGCCGAATATTTTTATTTTACTCCCATATCTTAGCATTTATGACTAACTTTGACCATAGTAAAATCCGCTGATAAATAGCAAAAGAAATCCCTGCTATTACAAAGATTTCTTTTTGTTCCGATTTATCTCAGAACTTGCAAATTATTTCCCCCAAGACGACTACAAAGAAAGGCGCGCGCTCGTTATGAGCATTTTCTTCGCAAACGCTTGTATTGCAATATCACTTATCAAGTCATGTCTTTGCGCTGTTGTGAATTAATTTTTCTTAATGCCCGTCCATGTCGACCATTCCCCCTACATTCATCCCCCTAGAACGCTTTGGAAACAAGGACTCTTCTTTCCGATACTCTCAGTAGCTTGAATAAATTATAATTGGCAGAAGGGTAAATTCCGGTGAAGATTAGGTGAAGATTTTGTAAATTTTCACCGTTTCGTCAATAGTCGATATTTTTCATCTTATTGAAAAATCCGCGCCGCGTATGTGATGCCACTTTCCACCAAGTCACTATCCGGCCGTTTTTTATTTCAACCACAATTCGTCCAAACCCATCCTCCTCAATTGATGCGATATCCTTGAAAATCTCCAGGATGAGAAGGTCGCGCTCTTTCTCGCCGGATTTATTCGTTTTTTGTTTATTTGTTTGGTTCATATTTTAGTCTTTTTTTGAATGCGATATGCCAGTACAGTAGGGCGTGCCAAGCATGATCAACGCCGGTAGTCGATTCCCATTCCCGCTTTTCCTGGCCGAATTGATTAGTAACCGTCCGAGCATACATTGTTTGAGCGTGGTCTATCAACATGCGAAAGGTCATGTCATTCGGCTTCATGGCAAACTTGATTTCACCGCGTCTCAAAGACGAAATCGTGTCGTCAATGATGCGGTTGCGCGAGGTGAGCACTTTGACTTCATCCTCAAAAACTTTTCTGTCTTCTTCCTTTTCATCATTCCAGCGAATCACTTCCAGCATTTTCGGGTCATCTTTATAGAAATTCACATAGACGCGATATGGAAATTTGCGAGCCAAACGCAAAGCCTCCTCCGTCCATGGCATAGCGTCGATAACGCATACTCGCACGTCATAGAATTGGATAAGTTCCGCCATATATTCCCAGCGCGTCTTGTTCGGACGATCTTTGACCTTACCGATCCAAAAAATTCCTTTGGCATTGCCGATTACGATGTGATTCTCATCCCCGGTATCCGCGCCCATCACATTCCAGCCGGATGTTTCAATTTCTTCATTTGTAATATTGCGAAGAAACAAGCTTTGTGAAACTTTTTGATCCGATGCGATATATGGCAATCCGAGGACGAAATTGTAGAAATATTTTTGGTCTTCAGCGCTGGCTTCTTCATCGAGAAGATCGGCTGCACTGCGCCATGGACATATCATCTGGCTGATCCAATATCCGCTTATTGGCTCTCCCGGATACCGGGCTTTCCATCGGCCGGTATCGCAGACCCAGCGAGGAGTGATTTCCTTCCGACATTTCTGGCAGACATAAATCCTTCGCTCGCGATCGACATTCTTTTCCCAATCCATATGCTGTTCATAGTCGCAATGAGAACAATTGAACCGCCAGTGTTTTTGGTCTGATTGTCCGAACAGACGATCTATTCCTACGTCTGGAACTGTCGGGGTTGAAAAATAATGCTGACTCCGTATTTTTGAAAATCCCATACGGCTGGTATAGTCACGAATGACCTCGGGCTTGGATTTGTCGAGCTCATCGTGAATATTGCGGTCCGAGGTAAGCATGATGGCTTCCTTTTCCGTGTATGTTCCCTTGAAAAAAAGGAATGATTTTCCAATCTGTTTTTGCTCTATCGAATCCACGTCTCTTCCACTCACTCCTTCCAAAACGCAAGGATTCGTTTTCACGATCCTATTTACTTTGCTTTTTACAAACTCGGCGACATCATCCGCCGTCGGCAAAGTGTAAATTTGATTGATGCCCCAGAAGCGCGCCGCGTGAATCGCCCGCAAAATTTCCATCGTGCTCGCTCCGATCTGCGAACCTTTGCGTATGGCTTGCATCGGGGTTCTGTCCGAATAAATATCCAGCATGAAACGGTGGTCAGAAAATTCGATTGGTTCTCCGCTTTCGCTTTTTATTTTGTTCCGCTTGATCCAATACAGAATGCTATTTTTTTCTTTTTCCTTTTCGTTCATAAAAATCTTTGATGGTTTCATCTATTGCCAATCCCAGTTCCTCTTCTTCCGCAGTCGGCGGCTTTTGCTCTTCTTCCTTGATGCTCAATTCGTGTTTGCCAAGTGACTCTCCCATTTCGGTGCGAAACATTTCCCATAGCTTTTTTATCTCATCCACCGTCGACCCCTCTCCCTTTTTTATCTGTTTTTTGAGAACCTGCAATTTTTCCCAAAATATCTCGGCAATAACACCAACTTTCTTCTGTTTAATTTCCTGGGCCTTTTTATGAAGACTCTCCAAATCTTCGGTTAGTTTCAGGTCTTTTCGTTCGACCCAGCGAAATTTTGAAGACCATTCGGCAATAGTTCTGAGTGTCGGCGGAGCTCCTAATCTCCCCCTGAGACCCGCCATTTCCGATGAAGAATCAATGAAGCCTTGATGAAGTCCTTCCCACATGCGATGGAGCTTTTCCAAGCTCCCTGATTCGCAATACAAAAGCCAGGCAGTGTATTGCTGTTCTGTCTCTTTCGGCATTTTGGAGGTTGTAAGAATTGGCTTGCTCATAATCGACCGGAGACCATGGTGAACCCTGGTGAAAATTAACCGGAGGTCATAGTGAACCCGGGTGCTTTAGTTTTTTATTTTGACTTTTTCCCAACGCTTTCTGATCACATCGCACCAGCGAGGATCCAGCTCCAACAGATAGCATGTTCGACCCAATTTATTGGCGGCAAAAAGCGTGCTGCCTGATCCGCCGAAAAAATCGACGACAGTGTTTCCGACCCGACTGGAATTTTTGATGGCTCGCATGATGAGCCACTCCGGTTTTTCGGTCGGATGCGTCATCTTGGTCACAGCCTTCCTCGGCATGTCCCAGACGTCGCTTTCATTATTGTCTCCATAGAAAAAATGCCGCTCTCCTTTTTTCCAACCATACATAATCGGCTGCGCTTTGGTTTTGCTCTTGCTTCTTTTGGCCTTCATGATTTGCTCGTATTGTTTTTTGTAGTCTCCCCAACCGATGGAAAAAGACGGCTTAACCCAGACGAGTGTTGATGAAAACTCAAAACCTGAATTGAGCATCTCATAGTACCACAGCGAATAACTGGTATAGCCGGTACAGACATAAATCACTGCGCCCGGTTTCAGAATTTCATGATAATTTTCAAACACCTTTTTGCTGAATGCTTCAAAATCTTCTTGGCTTTGCTGGTCGCCGAGAATCCTGCCCTGCTCGGTCGGAAATTTTCCTTTCTTTTCATGACTGATGTGATCCACATTGTATGGCGGATCGGTAAAAACCATATCGGCTTTTATCGCCCCCATTAGTTTTTTTACATCTTCAATTTTCGTCGCGTCTCCGCACATGAGACGATGTTTTCCGAGTTTATAAATTTCGCCATGCTTCGATTCCGGCTTTTTTATTTCCTCGTATTCCTCTTCGACAGTTTTTTCCTCTTCATCAAGTTCATCAAGTATCCGGCTATCAAGGAGATTGCTGATCTCCACTTCATTGAAACCGGTAACCGAAAGATCAAAATCTGAATGGTTAAGTTCCACCATGAGATCGGCCAACTTCTCATCGTTCCAATCTCGCCGCTCGGCAATCTTATTCAAGGCGAGACTCAACGCTTTTTCTTCTTCTTCAGGCAAATCCACCAAATCCACATTTTCCTTCGGTATCGTTTCCCAGCCCAATTCCTTGAGAACCATGACGGTCATATTACCGCCGATAATGAATCCTGAGCGGTTTTTATGAGCATTGACCGTTATCAATCCTCGGAGTCCGAATCTTTCAATTGATTTCTTCAATGCATCTATGTCTTCCTGTTTGATATCCCGCGGATTGTAAGGCGGATGCTTGAGATCCGATATTTTTATTGTTTTCGTATTTTTATCCATAGGCGTGTTAAAAATAATTTAAAACGAATCTTTGTGCGCATCCACTTCGGAAGATCAGTGAATCTTTCCACAATATTTTCTCGCTGGATCAATTCTATGCGTCTTCTCCGTGCTTCAACCAGCAAGGCAGAAGGGATGCGAATATCTTCCGATGGACTATTCCCCCTTTGAGGAAGGATCTTCCTTCGGTAAAATTTTGGTTCTGACATATTCTTCTTCAATTAATTTTTTTGTTGTTAGGATGGCGTGTTCGACTTTTTCGGTTCGCTCGTTATATTCTGCCACCATTTCCTTCTTGGTTTTTTGACCGTCTAAATTAAATGGGGTCAGACGAGGAATCACCACGTCATCATCTTCGCGGTCTTCAAGATTGCGAATCGCAATTTCCAGCCGCAATATTTCTTCCAATAGCGAGTCGTGAATCGACTCTAAAATTTCAAGTCTGGTTTTCATATTGTTGTAATTTCGAACTTATCTGTTTTCTCATTCCAACGCCAATATTCTTTTGATGTATGCGGAGGTCTTGGAAATGCGAACATTCGTTCCTGGTCAGCTCTTGAGCGGGAACTGAAGCGCTCCGAACTGACTTGAATAAAACGAATGTCTTTCTTTCCGACAGCTACCAAATCCCAGCACCCGAAAAGATCCTGTGGTTGAAATTTTGCAACACGGGCTTTTTCAATCCAATAACCTTCCTGAGAAATGATATCCTGCGCTTTTTTCTCGATAATTTTTCCTTTTTGAGTTCGATTCATAATTATTTAATATGGCGGATTTTGTTTTTTTGTCCCGCCCTTAGCGGCAAGGTCGCCGATGCCTGTTAAAGTCCGACTGACGTCGGTCTGGCACTGCGTGGAAGTTCCGGCACGTCAAGCCTAACACTGACTCGAGCTTTGCTTCTGCGACCGACAAGGTTCATAATCGAGCGTATCGCTTTGATAGCGCGTCCATCTTTCCCGATCACGATTCCCGCATCGCCTTCGCCAAGCTTCACTGAAAGGAGAACGCCCATCTCATCAACATGCCTTGCTACCTGCACCTGTTCAGGGTAAGTAACAATAGCCTGCAAAATCGCCTCCAATAAATTTTGATCTTGTTCCATAGCTTTTTTCTTTATGATTTTTTATCTTTTAGCCGCCTGTCGACCGCAGGCAGAATGTGGATTAGCCACACTTGGAGAGTCAGACTTTCCGATTCCAAACACCTCAGGTGTCGCCAATGCTTTCTTCGGTTTTTCTTATTGCTCTCATAATCTCAATTGCCACTTGCGAGACAATCGCATTTCCGAGAGCCTTCAGTCTCTCTATCCGATGTCTTGATTTTGACAATTCAAGTCCGTCCAGTTCTGCGGGTAGCCCATCATCCACTCCACAAAGTTCGGTTGCAACCTCAAGCCAGCTTCTTTCCCAACTTCTTCGTTCAAAATTTTTCCACCTTTTCTGTTTGGACGACTTCCCGGATTTCCGGCTCTCGGCGTGGGTAATATCGCCAACACGTCTTTTACTTTCACGCCGAATCTCACTCCTTTTCGATTTAATCTGCTCCATCGTCCGTTTTTCAATTCCGCATTTTTCACTGGCGAGCCTTCCTTTTCGCTCACTCTCGGTGTCGGAAGCAAAGCATTTATCGCCGCCTGAACTTGTTCGCCCATATTGTGTTTTCCCCTGTCTCTCATCGCCGCCCGACTGTCTTGCGCCTTCGGTGTTCCCAATAGCTGCGGCCACAAGCGGGTTTTTCTCAAATCGCTCGCCCCTCCCGCCAAAAGCTGTTCGTAAAGATTGCCGGGCGGAACAGTGTTGCGCCCCGACTTGTTTCTGTTTGCCTGACGTTTCAGATAGCTTTCCGGATTTTTTCTTTCTATCGGCCGTATCGCCGACGGCGTGAGCAACAAACCAGATTCGGTCTCTTCGGTGCGGGGCGTTGACGGCGACAGCTGGAATAATAAACGGCTGGACTTCGTAACCGGAATTTTCCAGGTCAGAACACACTTGCTCGAATACCATTCCGTTTTGCATAGTAAGCAATCCGCGCACATTTTCAGCGATGACCCAGCGCGGTTTTGCCAAGCGGATGACTCGAAGCATTTCCGGCCAGAGATAGCGGTCGTCATCGGTTCCCCGTCTTTTTCCAGCTTGGGAGAAGGGTTGGCACGGAAAGCCTCCCGTGAGGAGGTCAATACGTCCCAAATTTCTGGATTGCTCAACACAAAATTCGTTGCTCCTTTTGCTTTCCAACTCTTGCTTGTTTTTCGTTGTATGTGGTCGCTTGCCGAAGGAGTTGGCAACAGATTTGATTTCTTTGATGTCCCCATATATTTTTGAATTTGGAAATCTTAATTTCAATAATCTCTGGCAGTAGGAATCATTGTCGCAGAAAACATGTTCCGCATTTGGCCAGACTTCTTCGACTGCCAGAGCGAAGCCGCCGATGCCTGAAAATAAATCAAGATGTTTCATATGCTTTTCTTTTTATTTTCGCGAAATACTGAATGATTCCTTCAACTTCTTGAGCGCCTCGACCATTGCGCTCATCGCGTTCGCTTCATTTTCGGTTTTCATTTTTCTGCCATTGCCGTACTGCAAAGCAATTCTTTCCAGATTTCCGTAAAAGCCGTATTCACGGGAACTGGCTTTGATAAAATCTCTAACCACTTCCTTGCACAGCGCCGCCCCAAAGCTCGGACTCATTTCTTTTTTGTTCTGCAAAAACCATACGAGTTCAAGCTCAAGCTGAAATTCGGTCAAATGTTGCAATGCATGCTTCAGCAACTGGCCATCCTTATTTTTCACCAGAACCGGTTTGGTTTTTCTGATCGCTTGGCATAACTGGCCGAACTTCCAGAAAAAATATCTGGATGAAATTATTTTTTTATTTTGGCCAAGATCGCTTGTCCGATAGGACTTCTTTGTAAACCCGGTTTCTTTTGTAGCCCGAAAATTTTTCGCGCGAAGATTTTTCGGGGGTTGTGGATAACCCTTCGATACCTCACCTGATTTTTCCGCCCCCGAACTATTTTCGGGGGTAGTCTGCTCGGGGTTTTTCAGGCTGAGACGATAGAAGATTTTTCCGCCGCACTTCATGCGCTTTTGTGGCGAATCCAAAAGCTCGCCCGCTTCGTCGTGAGCCTGAATGATTCTCAACTCGTCCACCAATCGCTTGAGCGAATTTTGAATGGCCCTGTCGCTTCGGTTTATCTTTTTCATCAACTGGCCTTGGCTTATCCAATCTTTTTCTTTACGCCTTTTGGTTTCCAGATCCTCGATCCATCCAAGCGTCTGATCGGCAACGACAAGAAGAATCCTCAATTCCACATCACTCAAAAGCGGCATCCATTTGCGAATGATGAGATGCGGTATTTGAGTCGTATTGGGAATTATCGATTGTATTTCACATTCCATATTTTTTGACGAAAGGGAAACAGCCCTCTGTTTCCGCACTGACTTTTTACGGCCAGCAAACGCCTGAGAGCTGTTAAAAATAAATCGGGAAATGAGTCCTAATGTCTTCTTCCGCTTCTTCCTGCTCGTACAAATTGTCGGGATCGGGATCGACCTGCCCGATACCCCTGCATTTCTTGCAGTAGATGTTTTCTCCGTCACATTCTTCGCATTGACGTTTTTCGCCGTCGAGAATGTACTGCCGTATCTTTTTTTCTCGCAATTTTTTTGGAAACTCGTTCCATTCGAGATTGAATGCGTATTTCATATCAATAATTGGCTACTATCGTGCAAGGCTCCCCCGTCTTCTTTTCTTTTTGCTCGCACAATTTCACAAAATCAATGAAGCTTTTCTTGACCATGTCAATCCGCTTTTTTCTTATTTCCTTGTAGAGTTTTCTCTCCCGTTCTTCGACCAGTTCGAGAGTCCGCGGCAATCGTTCCCGCAAAACTTTAGCAGGAATTTTCGCTTCTCCTTTTTTGGAAAAAACTTCCTGAAACATGTAGTGGGTCGCGTAAGGATTGCCGCGATAAGCTTCCCTCAGATATCCCACGTGCCCGTGCACTGCGGAAAATCCGGTGAACTGCTCTTGTACTTGTTTTGGCGTCTGGTTTTTCCAGCGCGCATAAATATCTATTCCCATAACTTTTTATCTTCGGCAGGTTTCCATCTTCGATTTATTCGCCCTATCGGCTGAATCGGATATTGAAAACCTGGTTCATTTACATCCCCGAAGATCGAGACATTGACTTCGGGGATTTTTTAATTACTTGGCGGCTCTGTTCGACTTACAGAGTCGTATTCCGTTCGGTGATTGTGAGCGACTTTCGGTTTTTTATTTGAGAATGTTTATCGCCAGCTTCGCTTGGGTCGACCAGAACGGACTCCAATATCCGCTTTGACCATCCGCCGTGATTTGGGCGAGCGAGGCGAAGAGAATCATTATGTCGAGCATTACCAGGAAGGCGGCCAATTGCGTGGCGCAGACGATCGTTTTCTTGGCGTGCTCGTAAGTTACTGCGGTCATAATTTTGATTTATCCTCGGCCGTGCGATATGCGCCGACCGGAAGATTATTACTTAAGCTGCTTTTTGATTTCATCGATCAGAGCTTTCCTGATCTGATCGAAGGCGTAGCCCGCCATTTCGCTTTGGGTTTCTCCGTCGGACAGTTCAGTCGTAAGTTTTCCCATCAGTTCGCCGGTCTCGTCGGAGATATTATCTTCGAGATTCTCGGCAAGCAATTCGGCTTTCGCCCTGATGCGGTCACGCATCACTTTTCCAAGCACTTCGCCACGCAGGCTTTTTTTGACTTTGTTTAAATTTTTCATACTTGTTGTTTGTCAACTTTTGTAAACTTATGGCGGACTCAGGCGCCGCGTGCCTCGACCTATCAACGAGCAACTTTTATTTTCGGGCGACGGATTTTTGGCATAGAAAAAACCCAGTCTTTCGACTGGGTTTTGCTTTATTCTTCGCACAAAGCAGTTTATTTTTCAGCTCCTACTTCCCATGACACTTCTTATATTTCTTCCCTGATCCGCATGGACAAGGATCATTTCGTCCGACCTTATCATCATTTACAATCGGCGCGAGTTTTTTTTCCTCAACTTTACCACCTTCTTCTTTTTTGGCAGCGCCAAATTGTTCCACTTCCCCACCACCACTATAATTCAAACTATTTTGCGCGAGTTTTTCTTGAGCTTGCGGTGTGACTATATTAACTTTGAAAATTGTGCGGACAATTGTTGCGCGGATATTATCCATCAGATGTGAAAAAATCAAATAGGCTTCTCGTTTATATTCAATCAAAGGATCTCTTTGTCCATAACCGCGTAGACCAATGCCATCTCGCAGATAATCCATTTCATCTAGATGACTCATCCACATCATATCCATTGTTTGCAAAATCACCGCCTTTTCAATACCTCGCATGCTTTCCGTGCCGATCTCTTGTTCTTTTCTGTTATACGCTTCCTTGGCCAAACCACTCAAATATTGCGTCATCGCAGAAACTTTTTCCGCCGAATTTTTGGCGCTATCATTTTTAATTTCCTTCAATTTATTCTCCACTGACTTGTCGGCTGAGATAATATTTTTCATTCCTTCATAAATTTCTTTCATATCAATTTTCTCTTCTTCGGCGCTATGAAAAGAAACTAAATTTTCCATTTCTTGGATGATATACCCCAGCATTTCATTTTTAAGATCTTTTGATTCCAAAATTTCTCGTCGTTTTTTGTATATCACTTCGCGCTGTTTGTTCATCACGTCATCATATTCCAAAACATGTTTGCGAATGTCAAAGTTGAAACCTTCAATTTTTGATTGAGCGTTTTCAATGGTGCGTGAAATTATTTTATTTTGAATCGGCTGATCTTCTGGTAGTCCCAGCGTATTCATCATGCTGATAAGTTTGTCTCCACCAAAACGGCGCATCAGTTCATCTTCCAATGACACAAAAAATTGTGAAGCTCCTGGATCACCTTGTCGACCAGCGCGTCCACGAAGCTGGTTGTCAATGCGTCGAGCTTCATGTCGTTCCGTACCCAGTATGAAAAGTCCACCCACTTCTTTGACTCCCTCACCCAATTTAATGTCAGTTCCGCGTCCGGCCATATTAGTCGCGATTGTCACCGCTCCTAGTTGCCCAGCATTTTGAATGATGAGCGCTTCTTTTTCGTGTTGTTTAGCATTCAAAACTTCATGCTTGACGCCAAAGCGTGTGAGGAGTGCGCTCAAATATTCTGATTTTTCAATAGCGATTGTGCCGACCAAAACTGGTTGGCCCGTCTTGTTTATTTCTTTTATCCGCTCGCAAATCGCATTAAATTTTCCTTTTTCTGATTTATAAACAATATCAGCCAGATCTTTTCTGACAAGTGGCCTATTGGTTGGAATTTCCACCACATCAATATTATATACTTTGAAAAATTCTTCCGCTGAAGTAGTGGCTGTTCCTGTCATACCAGAAAGTTTTTTGTAAATTCGAAAATAATTCTGAAAAGTGATAGTGGCCAGCGTTTTTGATTCTTTTTGCACTTGCACTTTTTCCTTAGCTTCAATCGCTTGATGCAAGCCTTCGCTATAACGCCTGCCAGGCATAATGCGCCCCGTAAAGTCATCTACAATGATCACTTCGCCATCTTTGACAACATAGTCACGATCTTTTTGAAAAATAATTTCCGCTTTCAGGGCTTGTTCCAAATGATGCACATAATTTATTTTCCCCGCGTCATAAATATTTTCCACTCCGAGCCAACTTTCAATCTTGGAAATTCCACTGTCTGTTATCGAAATAGCTTTCATTTTTTCATCCAAATCGAAATCTTCGTCTTTTTTGAGACGTGGAACAAGTGAGGCGAATTGTTGGTACATCTTGGTTGATTCTGAGTCTGGCGCACTGATGATAAGTGGAGTTCTGGCTTCGTCGATCAAAATTGAGTCCACTTCGTCAACGATTGCAAAATTTAATTCTCTTTGCGACATTTGAGAAGCATCTTGCACCATATTGTCGCGTAAAAAATCAAAACCAAATTCATTATTTGTTCCGTAAGTGATGTCGGCATTATACGCTTCACGCCGAGTCACTTGTTTCAAATTTTCCATTTCGACGCTCACTTCATTGGCATCGATTATTTTTGGCTCATATATATATGAAGTGTCATGAATTATGCAAGCGGTGGATATTCCCAAAAAATGCAAAATTGATCCCATCCAATTGCAATCGCGTTTAGCCAGATAATCATTAACTGTGACAATGTGCACTCCTTTGCCAGTTAACGCGTTGAGGTACATTGGAAGTAAAGCCGTATGAGTTTTTCCTTCTCCAGTTTTCATTTCCGCAATTCTACCTTGATGCAAAATTATCCCGCCTGTCATCTGAACATCAAACAATCTTTTGTCATCCACCCTTTTAACTGCTTCACGCACAACTGCAAAAGCCTCTGGCAATATTTCATCCAGAGTCTCTTTTTCTCCGCCAGCTGGCGGATTAATTCTTTTTTTAAATTCTTCAGTTTTAGCGCGAAGCTCTTTATCCGACAATTTGGAAATTTCCGCTTCTAGAGAATTTATTTTTTCTACAATTGGCCGAGTTCTGGCGACCTCTTTTTCATTAGAACCAAAAAGTTTACTGATGATTGACATAATAATTTACGGAAAATACGAATTAAGCTAAATTACGAATTAGTACTTTCGTTCGATTAGTACTTTCGTAAATCTTATTTATTCTAGCAAGAAAAGAGGCGGGAGTCAAAAGAAGATTTTGATTTTATTTATTGACTATTAATTCAAAAGTTTGCAATATTTTTTCAGCCTCATTGCATCTATCTCTTTGGAATTTATCAAATTGACCACCGCCAGTATCACCTTTTTGTCCGCAACAACCATCGCAAAAATATACTTTTCCACTATCCTGAGTTATCTTTGTTAAAGCTGATTTATTAGACATATTATTCCAGTCATTTTCTTGAACAACTCGAATAGTCATAATGGAAAAAGGCTGATGTCCATCATTAAAACTAAAGCTAACGCTTTGATCATTAGGCTGATTGCTTTCCATTGCAACATATCCTTTCCAAGACTCTGGGAAACCCAATTTAAATCCAAGATTTTCATTTGCATAAGCTCTCCAAGCAAATGGATTGACACTTTCAATGTTTTTAGAAAATCTCACCGGTAATTTAAATTCTTCATCTAATTCTCGCATATCTGATGGGTTGTCTTTTTTGAAAATGATATATCCACTGTCCGTTTTTGGTTTTTCAAATTGAAGTTCACATTTAAAATCGACAAATTCTTCTGTCATCCATGTTTCATTTTCTGTTTTTGGAGAAAATGAACAATATTTAGATCCAATCTTTTTATCATTACCATCATAAATTTCAATCGGAAAATCCGCTTCAAAAAACCATCCACCAACTGCTTTTCCTAAAATTGAAAGTTGACTCGAAATCACATCATTGGGTTTCAACGAAGTTATCAAAATTTTATTCGCAATGCCAACAATTTCCGGACACGGCGAAAATTCACAATTCGGCGCCGTTCTTCCCACTGCCGATCCATCGGGACAAACTTTTGCTTCCTCGGTGCAAGCAACAATCTTGTTTTTTCTGGGAAGATTAACCAGTGGACTGTTTTCAGTTTTAATTCCCTTCCATAGATAAAAAGAAATTCCAGCCAAAAAAATTGCCAGAATTATAATCACACTAAATGCTAGGGTTGTTGAAATTTTTTTGTTCATATTTGTTTTTAAATTATAGCTAATTTTTATATCTAAATTATACCACAACAAAATAAAACTGCCACTTAAGCTAGTGGCAATTTTTAAATATTGTCATGCTGAATTTACCGTGCCTCGCCGGCAGGCGGGTTTCAGCATCTCCATAGTAGATCCTGAAACAAGTTCAGGATGACAGCATTATTGATTATGACAGTTTTTATATTTTCTAGAACCTTGCATCCTCACTAATCACGATCTTCTTTTTGAGCGAGCGAGCTCCGCGTTCGCGGATTTCTCTGAGCTTACTTTTATCTTTGGTAATTTGCTTTTGCAATTCTTCCACCGCCATATCAGTTGAACCTTCCACGCTTTCAGAAATTTCTGTGGCTCGGTATAGTTTATGCGGAGTCTTAATCATAATTTCTACATAAAATTTTCCTTTTTTATCCATCGAAACTTCTATTTCATATTCCAAACTTTTTTTCAAAAATTTTTCCATCTTCTGAATTCTTTTCACGATATAGTCCTTAGTCCGATCATCCAATTCAATGTTCTTACAAAACCAACGCAGGTTCAAAACTTTATTTGTCATAATGTTTTTATTTAGTTAATTAGCTTTAATAACTTACAAAAATACCAATCTAGCTAAATTACGAATTCGTACTTTCGTTTAATTCGTAATTTCGTAAATCTCAGAACCCCACATATTGAATTTCTTCGCTGAGTTGCACACCTAATTCATCACGCACTTTCATTTTGATAAAACTCGAAAGCATCACAATGTCCTGCGCCTTAGCATTCCCTATATTTACTACAAAATTGGCATGTTTTTCGCTCACCTGCGCTCCACCAATTTTTTTCCCGCGCAGTCCCACTTCATCAATTAGCCAACCAGCTGGAATTTTTCCGTCTATCACTTTTTGACCAGTGTCTTTTTCGAAATTAGCGATAAGTTCTGGATTATCCACTTTTGGATTTTTGAAAAAACTACCAGAGCTTGGTTCCTTTGGATTGGGGTGAACAACTTTCAAGCGATTTTCAATAAGTTCTTTTATTTTTTTGCTAATTTCTTTCTTATCACCTTTTTTAAATTTTAAAACAGCTGAAATTATAATTAGATCCTTATTTTCTTTGAAAATGCTGTTTCTATAAGAAAACTTACATTCTCTATTTTCCAAAGTTTTTACTTTTAAGTTGCAATTTTGAGTTTTGAGTTTTAAATTTTGAGTTTCTATTATTTTCACACTTTCAATATTATCCGCCATGCAACCCAACGGTATTCCGGCGTTTCCCCGAATTGCCCCACCCACCGTCCCCGGAATTCCAACTGCCCACTCCATACCGGATAAAGAATTTTTTACGTAAAAATTTACCAAATCAGCCAGACTATCTCCCGCCCAACATTCCAAAATAACTTTTGAATCTTTACTTATAATTTTAACTTTTGACTTTTCTGTCTCGTCGGCAGACGGATGACTTTTGAATTTAATGACTAGCCCATTATATCCTTCGTCGCTAACTAAAATATTTGATCCCCCGCCCAACACAAAAATTTCCAAATTATTTTCTTTGGCAAAATCCAGCGCTTCTAAAATTTCATTTTCAGAGCTCACTTCTACGAAATGTTTCGCCGGCCCACCAATTTTGAAAGTAGTCAGTGGTGCCAGGGGAATATTTTTTTGAATATTGATCATATTTTTAATTTTTAATTTCCGCTTTTCTTATTTCCTCCCAATAAAATATTGCAAGCATTGAGATGATGACCATCATCCAGTCAATCCAATCAATTGGCGACATCCGCAGATATTTTTGAAAAAATGGCAGATACATAAAAATAAGAAGAGTCGAAACAGAAATTGCTATCGCGCCTAAGGCATATTTATTTTTGAAAAATCCCAATTGAAACGGCGAAAGCTTGGCACTGCGAGATTGCAAAAGGTTGGCCATCTGCGTCATTGAAACGATTGCGTAAGCTACTGTAGTTGATTTTATATACAACAATGCATTCGCGTCAATTTTTTCTCCAAAATGCCAACCACCACGAAGCATTGACCAGATAAATGCTATTGTCGCTCCAGTCGCCATAATTATACCAAGATATATAATTCTTCGAAAGCCCGCCATGTCCATCACTTGTCTTTTTTTGGAATTTTTTTCTTCCTTACTGTCCGGCTCTGGAGGTTCCAAACTTAGAGAAAAAGACGGCAAAATATCCGTACCTAAATCAACCGCCAAAATCTGAACAGCTGAAATTGGAGAAGGAATTTGCAAAATTACGCCAAAAATTACCGTGAAAAGTTCGCTAGCATTGGAAGTGAAAACATAATGCACAAATTTTTTGAGATTGGAAAAGATTGTTCGTCCTTCTCGCACCCCTTTCACAATCGAAGCAAAATTGTCATCCATTAGAATCATGTCTGATGCTTCTTTGGAAACGTCCGTGCCAATCACCCCCATTGCCACACCAATGTCAGCATATTTCAGAGCTGGCGCATCATTAACACCATCACCCGTCATTGCAATGGTTTCACCATATTTTTTGAGTATCGTAGCGATGCGCAATTTTTGATCCGGCGCAATCCTGGCAAACACACAAGCGCCATTTTTTATTCTTTTATATATTTCCTTATCACTCAAGCTATCCAGGCTTTTTCCATTTATGGCCTCCCCTTCCTCTCCTTGAGCTAATCCGATTTTTTTAGCAATCGCTCGGCCAGTTATTTCATAATCCCCCGTTATCATAATCACTTTCATCCCCAAATTTTTGCAATCCGTAATTGCCTGCGCTACGTCCGCTCTTGGCGGATCAATCATGGCCATCATTCCCACCCAAACCAAATTTTTTTCCGGCTCGTCCTTTTCGTTTTCTAAATTTTTATACGCAAACGCCAAAACGCGAAGAGCCTCTTGCGACATCGAATTATAAACTTTTTTTATTTTTTCTTTTTCTTTTTTATCAAACGGCAAAATATTTTCTCCGATTTTTATCTGCGTGCAAAGATCTAAGAGAACATCTGGTGAGCCTTTGATATAGGAAATTAACTTGCTATTTCTAAAAACCACACTCATTCTCATTCGCTCGGAAGAAAAAGGATTTTCCGTAATTTTCTTTTCGTTTTTTTCAAAAAACCCTTTCTGTGAATTGAATTTTTGTCCTACCACAATTATCGCACCTTCCGTTGGATCACCAATTATCGAATAGATTTTTTTGTTTTTCTTGAGTACAGCATCATTGCAAAGTGTTCCGATTCTAAAAAGCATTTCAGCATTAGGAGTCTTAGTGATTTTAATTATTTTTCCATTTTGCAAAAATTCACCTTTTGGTTCATACCCCGTGCCTAAGACATCAATTGTTTCACCATTAATGAAAATTTTTGTCACGGTAAGTTCATTTTTAGTTATCGTCCCAGTTTTGTCAGTGCAAATCATTGAAACTGAGCCTAGTGTTTCAACCGCGTTTAATTTTTTCGCTAAAATATTATATTTCAAAAGTCGTTTCATTCCCAATGACAATGCCACCGAAATTGCGGCTGGTAACCCTTCCGGCACAACTGAAACTGAAAGAGCCAAGGCAAAAAGAAAATTTTGATAGAGCGACATTTTGAAATATTGTCCGCCAACCACTACCAAAATTCCAATTATCACTGAAAGAATAGTCACATCCCTGCCAAGCACTCGCATTTGTGATTGCAATGGTGTTGGTGCATCCTTAACGGTTTGCACTGTGTCAGCAATGCGTCCAAGCTCCGTGTTCATACCAGTTCCAATCACTAAGATCTTTGCCTCACCAACAGACACTGCTTCACCCATAAAAACCATATTGGTTATATCTGCCAACGCAACATTGATTTCTTCCAAAACCCCCGCTTCTTTTCTTTTTGGTTTTGTTTCACCAGTGAAAATAAAATTATTCACCTTTAGATCATAACTTTCTAAGATATATCCGTCAGCCGGGATATTGTCACCAGATGAAATAGAAATTATATCACCAGGAACAATGAGCTTAGCATCAATCTCTTTTTTCTCGCCCTCACGAATAACTACAGCCCTTTCTTTGGTGAGTTTTTTGATGCTATCTAAAATTCGTTCGGCCTTGAATTCTTGAAAAAATCCAATGCTAGCGTTGATAAAAACAATGATCAAAATTATCGTCACATCGCGGTATTCAGAAAATAAAAAAGCTAGAAAAGCCGCTACAAGAAGAATCCAAACTAACGCATCATTAAATTGCGCAAAAATAATCTTCGCCCATTTCCAATTCTGTTTTTTCTGAATTTCATTAAGTCCATATTTCTTGATTCTTTCTTTTGTTTCATTCTCCAAAAGCCCCTGCTCACCAGTACTATATTTTTTCAAAATTTCTTGGAGTGTTAAGTTATAGTTTTGTTTTTTGTTTTTTGGCATATTTATTTTTATTTTTCCTTTAGTTTCTCGGCGACTTCCCAGCCGTTGCCGGCGCCGATAGTGATGACGACATCGTCCACTCCAATTTTATCTTGCAAAAATTCCACCGCCTCATCGATTGTTTTCAAATACTCGGCTTTGTCTCGATCAAATTTATTAATTAATTTTACCAAATCTAGAGAATTTACTTTTCCATTATTTTCTCGTGCTGAGCCATAAATATCCAAAACAATCACATGATCGGCATCAGAAAATGATTGTGAAAATTCTGAGAGAAGCGCTTCTGTTCTTGAGTAGGAATGAGGGTGAAAAACCGCCCAAATATTTTTCTTCGGATAAATTTCTCGAGCGCCTTTGAGTGTTGCCTGTAATTCTTGCGGATGATGACCATAATCATCAATCAGAATTGCTCCATTTCGTTCTCCAATATATTCAAATCTTCTTTTGGTGCCTTGAAAATTTTTGAGCGCCTCTTTGACTTTTTCTAAATCTAAATTTAATTTATGACAAACTGCAATCACTGCCACCGCATTCAAAATATTATGCTTTCCGACTAATTGTATTTCAAATTCACCTAAGGAATTATCTTTATATAAAACCTCGAATTTTTGCATTGGTTTTGAAACCTGCCTGCCGGTAGGCAAGGTTTTATCATTAGAAATTGGAAATTGGTTGAAAATTGAAAATTGAAAATTGAAAATTTTATAGTCGCATTCGTCTGAAAAACCATAAACTAATTTTTCACACATTACCTTTTGAGCTACCTCCAGCGTGTCCACACTATCACCCCAAACAACTAAAAAACCAATTTTAGGGATACGCGCAACAAAATCAGAAAAAGCTTGTTTGTATTCTTGAAAAGTGGGAAATGTATCCGGATGATCAAAATCTAAATTAGTTAGAATTACTGCCTTTGGATCATATAATCGCAATTTATTTTGAAATTCATCCGTCTCCGCCACAAAAAATTCTCCCTTACCAACTAACGCATTGCCTCCCCAATCGATAACCTTGCTTCCAATTATCGCGCTTGGATCAGTGCCAATCTTTTTTAGCACATGCGCCAGCATCGCCGAGGTAGTAGTTTTTCCGTGAGTACCACAGACCGCAATGCCATATTTCTCATTAAAAAGCTGAGCTAAAATTTCCGGATAGCTAATCATTTCTAAATTTCTTTTTTTTGATTCTTGAAATTCTACATTATTATTTTCATTATACGCCGTGGAATAAACCACCAAATCGACATCGAGTGGAATGTTCTTTGCTTCAAATTTTTCAAAATATGAGATATTAAGTTTTTGCAAAATTTCATCTGTGAAAAATTTTTCCTCTGTATCAGATCCAACAATTTCAATTCCCATCGCATGCAAAATTTCCACCACCGCAATCACGCCCGAACCCTTAATCCCAATCACATAAGCTTTTTTGATTTTTTCTAAATTCATATGTTATTTGATCATACCAATTAACCCTTCCGCAATTCTCGAAGTCGCATCTGGATGATAGAAAGTTTTTATATTAGTTGATAATTTATTTCGGAGTTCCTCGTTGTTCATAATTTCATCAATTTTTCCCATAAGCATATGCTCACCCAAATTACCTTCTTCCAGAACAATACAACCACCAATTTTCGCAATAGAATAAGCGTTCATTCTTTGATGATCGTTTCCTGAATTTTCAAGAGGAATTATAATGGCTGGCTTTCCATTGGCTGCGATTTCAGAAATTCCTGAACTACCAGCGCGAGAAATCACTAAATCTGCTACAGCTAAAATATCTTTCATTTCTTCCCCGATAAAAGGCAGAGCGTGATAACCTTCCCGCCCATTTTTTATCCCCAATTCCCCCGCTCTTTTCACCACTTCTTCAAAATTGTTATCCCCTGTCTGATGAATAACTTGATATTTTCGCAAAAGTTCTGGTAAAACTTCCAAAATTTTATCATTTATATTTTTCGCTCCTTGAGAACCTCCGATAACAAAAATAGTCTTCTTTGATTCCGAAAGAGAAAACATTTTTCTGGCATTTTCTTTATCACCCTTATTAATATCATCTCGCAAAGGGCTTCCTGTAATCACAACTTGTTCGGCTGGGAAATAGCTTTCTGCGCTTGGGTAAGAAACCGCTACACGTGTGGAAAATTTAGCTAAAATTGAATTGGCCATCCCCGGTTTAGCATCGGATTCGTGAATCAAAATTGGAATGCGATATACCCATCCGGCAATAACAACCGGAAGTGATGCACAGCCACCTTTGGAAAAAATTGCATCCGGCATAAACCAAAGAAGATGCCAAAGCGCTTGCACAATTCCAATAGGAACTCTAAAAAAATCGATAAAATTCAAAAGAGAAAAATATCTCCTAAGTTTTCCTGTCATAACTGACTTAATTAATATTCCTTCCGCCTCCATAAGTCTTTTTTCTAACTTGCCATCAGGTCCGATAAACATAAACTCGGCACTAAGATCTTTCTCTTTTATTTTTCGCGCCACAGCGATTAGGGGAATTATGTGCCCTCCTGAATCACCACTTGTTAGAACTATTTTCATTTTTTTTACCCTGTGGAATATCCCGCCAAGGCGTGATAATTTTGTAAACAAAATTTTATTCCATAGGGTGAATTAATTATTATTGCAATTTTTTGAAATATTTAAAACTATTCCCGTAGCCGACATAAGAAATATAATCGATGTTCCGCCATAGCTGATAAACGGCAAAGGAATTCCCGTCAGTGGAATGAGTCCGGAAATGGCTGCGATGTTTATAAAAGCTTGAAAAACTATCCAAGTAATTATACCCACCGCCATAAATTTTCCAAAATTATCCGGAACGTTATTGGCAATTCTTAGGACTCTTATAGTTAAATATACAAATAAACAAATTAAAAATCCAGCTCCTAAAATTCCTAATTCTTCAGCTATTATAGCAAATATAGAATCTCCTACTGGTTCTGGTAAATAATTAAATTTTTGCAAACTTTTTCCTAATCCGACACCAAAAATTCCGCCTGTTCCGATTGCTAAGAGCGCTTGATTAATTTGATACCCTACTCCACGCGGATCCAATTCCGGATGAAGAAAAACCAACAACCTATTCATTCGATATGATTCCATCTTGATAATTATCCCGAGAGCCATAAGTCCTGATATTCCCATAAAAAACATATGTGAAATCTTGGCGCCAGAAACGAAAAAGATTGAAATTGAAATTAATATTATCACGCCCAGTGTTCCAACGTCTGGTTGTTTGATAAGCAAAAAACTTATCGCGCCAATCACAATGAGAAACGGCACTAGTCCTTCATAAAAATCTTTCACTTTATCCGATCGACTTTCGAGCCATGCGGAGAGATAGATGATAATTGACAATTTCAACATTTCCGAAGGCTGAAAAGAAAATGATCCCAGCTGAAGCCAACGACTAGCGCCGTATATTTTTGATCCAAGACCTGGCACAAAAACTAAAATCAAACAAATTATACTCATAACAAAAAATGGCAATGATATTCTTCTCCAAAATTTATAATTTATTTTTTGCATAACATACAGAGCCACTAGTCCCGGTAGCACGCCATAAATTAATTGATGTTTGAAAAAATAATATGGATCACCAAAACGCGCTCTAGAATAAGAAATTCCAGCTGAGGCAATCATGATCAAACCAAAAACAATCAAAATTAAAATAGTTGACAATAGTTTTGAATCTATTTGGTTTCCTGCCTGTCGATGAGACAGATCGATTTTTCTTTTCTCCATTCTTCTATTTTTTTATGATTACCCGATAGTAAAACTTCCGGCACTTTCCATTTCTTTTTGGAAACGGAAAAAACTTCTGGCTTAGTATATTGTGGATATTCCAAATAACCTTCACTACTATGCGATTCATCCTTGGCGCTTTCACAATTCCCTAAAACTCCCGGGAGCAATCTAGTGATGCTATCAACCACTGCCATCGCCGGAATTTCTCCACCAGTCAGAACATAATCACCAATAGAAATTTCCTCATCCACCAAATTCTGAGCTACTCGTTCATCAACGCCCTCATAGCGTCCACAAACAAAAATCAGGTTGTCATATTTAGCTAATCGCACTGCATCCTTTTGAGTGTAGCGCTTACCCTTAGCAGAAAACAAAATCATTCTTGACTTTACAGACTTTCCGACTTTCGACTTTATAGACTTTATAGACTTTATAGACTTATATATTGGCTCCACCTTCATCACCATTCCCGCCCCACCTCCATATGGCGTATCATCAATCGTCTGATGTTTATCAGTAGTATATTCGCGAAGATTATGAATTTTAATTTTAATTAATTTATTTTTCTGCGCCCGCGCCAAAATCGACTCACTAAAATACGAGTCGAAAATTTGTGGAAAAATTGTAATGATATCAAATTTCATAATCTAATAATACCATATTAAAACTAAACAAAAAAGACCCCGCGTATGCGAGGTCTTTTTCTATAAGAAGTCTTTATATTTTGATATCACCAACTACTTCATCAATGGTTTTTCTTCCAGTTGATCCTGCGTCCATTCTTCTTTCGCTTCCTTCTGGCTCATTTATTTTTAGATTAACGCGAGCATTGTTTCGCGCTCCGATAACTCGAAGGAGTGTTCGAAGAGCTTTAGCTGTAGCGCCTTCTCGTCCAATGATCATTCCCATATCTTCGGCATTTACATCCAAAGTTATGAGTACTCCCATTTCATCAATTTTTCGGTCAACTTTTACATCTTCCGGGTGATTTACAATTTGTTTAACGACGTATTCTACGAAATCTTTGTCGGTTGCTTGTTCTGCCATATGAGTATTTAGGAAAATTAAGTATTATTTATCCGATATTTAATCGGAATTATTTCCAAGAATCCAGAGACGAAAGAAAGATCGACCGAACTATCTAATCCCCTTCTTCTTTTGCCTATATTATAATTTATATCTCAATCTTTGTCAATCAAAGTTTTGATTGTGTATTTTCCCGAAAAATAGTTCATTCTAATGCGAATTAGGTCAAATAGCATATTGAGCGAATCGCGATATATTCGAATACTACTTTCCGTTGGATTTTGCAAAACAATCGGCAATTCTTTTATCTGATATCCATTTTTAACAGCGATAAAAATAACTTCCGCATCAAAAGCAAAACGATCTATAGTCATCAAGGGAAAAATTTTCATGGCTACTTCCCGAGAAAAAACCTTAAAACCGCATTGCGTATCTTGAATTGAATAATTATTAGTGATTGCCATGCGCAAAAGTCGAAAAATCTTTTCCATAAATTGACGATGCCAAAGCACTGGCTTTGCCACCTTCAATCCTGGTACAAATCTTGAAGCAATAACGATGTCGAAGCCATCATTTAATGCTCCGATAAAATTTTCCAGACTTTCAATAGGGATGGCCAAATCGGCATCCAAAAACATGACTGTTTCATAACGACTTTTCAAGATGCCATTCTTAACCGCATGCCCTTTGCCAGAATTTATTTTATTGTCAACCAAAATCAGCTTTGGCAAATTTTTTTTGGCTTGCAAAATTTCTTCTCGAGTATCATCAAAACTACCATCGTTAACAATGATAAATTCATAATCTAAAAAATTATTGGCCAAATAGTCATTTATCTTTTCGGCGTTTTGACGAATGAATTTCCCGCCATTATAGCAAGGAACAATGACTGATATTTTTTTGTTTTTCATCGATTATAACAATTTAATCGCATCAGCCACAGTGATTATGCCAATCAGCACTCCATCCGCATCTGTGACGGGATAAGAATTGAAACTTCTTTCTTTGATTAGTTTTATAAAATCCTCCACTTCCATTTCCGGCGAAACATTTTCACATTTACTGCTCATAATGTCTTTGGCAGTAGCATGAAGCACGGCGTGCATAGCCTCTTTTTCCCCTTCGGCATATTCCATTTTCCCGCTATTGATAAAATCAATAAGGGAAGGCATATACACCATATTAGAAGAATCTTTGGTGAAAAAATCCGTTTCAGTAATGATTCCCAAAACTTTTTCATCCGCATCCAACACTGGCACGGCATGAATTTTGTTTTTCGACATAATCTGCGCAATTTCAGAAATAGGTGTATCCTCTTTCACGGAAATTACATCTTTAGACATGATTTCTTTTATTTTCATAAATTTAAAATTAAAAAATTAAAACATAGAGCTTTTCTCTCTATCGCAATACTATCATAAAATAATATTTATTCCAAATTTAAATTTCCCTTTTCAATAGAAGATACAATACATTTTAGGATTATATATAAAATAGAAATTAGAAAATTTTTGAAAGTTTTTAGGCAAAGATACTTTAAATTCAAGAAATTTAAGCAATTATTCCAATTGGAAAAAGATTTTGCCCTCAATAAAAGACATAGCTTAGAATAAAGGTGCTTAAACCACTAATTCTAAAACTATGTCTTATGAACTAATCCTAATGCCATACAAAGAAAATTGCAAAATTGAAGGAGAAGTGATCACTAAAATTAAAATCATCAGAATGAATTTATTTGGCAAAATTTCACAAAAAGAAATTGCCAAAAAATGGCAATGCAATAAAAACACTATTGGTAATATTATGAAGCTCTGCGAACAAGCTACTTTGGAAGCTAAAAAATATCTAGAAAGTGGTGTTCATATTCCAACTGAAAAACTAGATTTATTTGATTTTTTAAAAAATCAATCCAGAAAACCAAAAAGCAATTGTCGTTCTTTACAAAAAGAGGAAGAAGAAATTATTGTTAAAAAACAGCATGATTTGCATTATGGTCCGAAAAGAGTGTTCAAGCATCTAGAAAGACAAAATTTGAATATGGCAGTCTATACTCTGGCTAAAATTAAAGGGGTTTACAAAAGAAAAAGACTTCAGGTTAAAAGAGTGCGAACTGCTAATGGAGAGCGTCGTGCACTGTATAATTACGCCCAGATTGAGGCTTTTGAGTACTTACAGTACGATACCAAGAAAATCACCGACAAACATTCCTTGCCAGTGGAAATATATGAAAAGTTCAAAAAAAACCCAGAGTTGCCAATTTATCAATGGACGATTGTGGATGCTAAAACTAAAATTAGATTTCTGGCTTGGTCGCATGCCTTAGATAGTTTTTTTGGTTTGAAGTTTCTAGAATTGGTAATTGTTTGGCTGAGAGCGCATCAAGTTTTTGTTAAAATTAATATTCAATTTGATGGTGGATCGGAGTTTTGTCGAGCTTCTAAGAAGAAATTGGCATTGTGGAATGAATTGTTAAAAAAATATGATGTCTTTGTTTATGATACGGATGGAACTAAATGGAAACAAAATTTAGTAGAAAGAACACACAGAATTGATGACGAAGAATTTTATTGTCCCAGAGGAGAATACATTAATTCCAAAGCAGATTTTTTAGCAGAAGGTCAGAATTGGATTTTTTATTACAACAATCGCATTAGTGACAGCATTGGATTGGAAGGAATTACTCCACAAGAAAAACTAGCACAGTTAGGATATTGCAATGCTCAAGAAATATGTAATTTCCCTTGTTTGATACTAGAAGATTATTTTAGACCATTAAGTGATATTTTTAATTTTCAGAAATCCCAAAATGTATTGACGTATTACCAAATTTCCCTTTTCGCACGAATAACTAGGCGGCTAATGTCAGTGCCGATTGGCCAGCAAGTGCTAAGAGTCAAGATTTGTTCATCTGGAAAATCTTGAAATATCCAATCATTGCTTCCGTCTAGTGTTCTCTTTTCGATAATTTTATATTTATAATCAAACACCTTCCCATTTTGCTGAGAAATTCGCACTACAATTTCATCACCTTCGGAAAGTTTGTTGATATTTTTGAAAACTGAATTATATTCACCTTTCGCCCAAACATAATTACTAGAATGACCGGAAATTATCACATTACCATTTTGCCCCGGCACGCCAGAGCTTGGATAGTGCACCACGCCTCGCTCCAAATCTTTTTCGAGTATTTTTTCATCAGTTGAAGTTGACCAAACCATTGGCGCCGCCAATCCTATCTTATCAGAAAGTACCAATACTCTGGCTTTTGGATTATCTTGAGCATCGGGATCATAACCATTTTTGATTTCTATTGCGTCATTATACCCATCGCCATCCGTGTCGGCTTTCAATGGATTGGTACCATGCAAATATTCATTAATATTTTTGAGTCCGTCATTATCACCGTCCTGATTAGCATCATCATTTTTTTCTGAAAGTCCAAATTGTTTCTCCCATTTATCAGGAATTTTATTATGATTATTATCCAACTCTCCGCTACCCAGCGGATTAGTTCCATTTTTAATTTCGTATCCATCATTAGTTCCGTCAGTATCAGTATCCGCACCAAAAGGATTAGTGTTAAAGCGAGCCTCATCCTTAAAAGTTAGCCCATCCAAATCAATGTCGTCATTTATATACAATTTATCCGTCAAGATAATATTGTATTTTTGCATCCATTCTTTTGAAATAGCCATCTTACGCGCCGAATTTTTTGAAAAATTAGATTTAAGAAAATATCCGGCATTTTGCAAATCGATATTTACAATTATAAAAATGACTAAAAATGTTACGGGAATAATTAGAATCGGCCAAATTTTTTTGCTCCAATAACGAAAACCTTTATTTTGAGAAATAAAGTGGAAATTTCCTTTATTATCGACATAAGCGATATCATCGTACCACATATTTTTTCTTATCTTCTCTTTTGCCTTCTTTGAAATATTGCAGTGAAGAAGGCATAAGAGAAGAGAGTACACACAAGTACTCTCTAACTCAAAGTTTTTATTTCTCCAGTTTTTTCAATTTATAGATAATTCCATAAGCCGAAATTACTGAGATTATAGCGATGATCAATCCATTAAGAGAAGGACCAGTTTTTGGCAAAACTTTTTCTTCAGTTTTTTTCTCTTTTTTATCATGATCATGCTTATCTTTATAGACAACTTTTTTCACAACCTTTTCTTTTTCCACAATTTTTTCCACCTCCTTAATTATTTGGTTTTGACATTTATTATTACAATTGTCTCCGTCATTATTATTACCATCATCGCATTGCTCTCCAGCTTCTACTTTGCTGTTTCCACAAATAGGCAGAACGGCTGGTGGATTAGTTTTCTTTTTACATGTATTGCTACAACTATCCGCATTATTAGTATTACCGTCATCGCATTCTTCACTTGTTTCTACTTTTCCATTGCCACAAACATGAGGAGTTGGAACAGTTTGTTTTTTGCAAGCATTGCTACAACTATCTGCATTGTTATTATTACCATCATCGCATTGTTCGCCTATTTCTACTTTACCATTGCCACAAACTGGCAGGGTTTGTTTTCGACAAGTATTACTACACGCATCAGAATTGTTTGTATTACCATCATCACATTGCTCACCTGTTTCCACTCTGCCATTACCACAAACAGGTACGCGAGGCTTACCATCACATAAGGCAGCTTCTGTAGATTTAACATTCAATAGACTAGTTGAGACGATAGCCATACCTGCAATCAGTAGAATAAGAATTGTTTTTTTCATATTATTTAATAGTTAGTTAATTAATTATTTATTTAGATAACCTAAAATTGTAGCATATTTTTGTGCTTTTGTCAATGCTATTCATTCCATTGGATTATTTTGCTTTATATAAAGCAACAAAGTCATATCTCCGTACTTTAACTATTTCTCAAACTAGGGTATAATATAATTAGCGTTATGAAGTTAGTTTTTATTCGTTGTTATATATATGAACATACTAAAAAGCAAAGGTGAATCTGATTTTGATTATGTTTATACTCAATATTTCACTCCCCTTTTCCGCTATATTTTCTATCAGACAAAAAACCGTGAAGTGGCTGAAGATCTAGTCCAAACAGTTTTTTTGAAAGCCTTGCGACAAAAAAATACCGATACATTTCCACCCTTGCCCTATTTTTTCACAATAGCTCGAAACACTGTTATCGATTATTGGAAAAAGAAAAAAGAGATTGCCGTCGACCTTTCATCTGTCATTTTCTCCTCTCTGCTTGACGAACAAGATAATCCTCAAGAAAAGTTAGAAAAAGAATTCGAACTAGACAAAATAACCCAAGCGCTTGAAACTCTCAGTTATGAGCAAAAAGAAATTCTGACCCTGCGCTTTATCAGTGACCTCCCCAACAAAGAAATTTCTGTGATGCTTGGAAAAACCGAAGAGGCCGTTCGTCAAATTCAATATCGTGCTATCAAAAAATTACGAAACATTATCCTATGAACAATCAGAGTCAAGACAATCTAGAAAAAGCTTTTGAGCTTCTGGAAGCTGGAATGGAATTGGAAAAAGTTCTAATGTTGTTTCCATTGGAAAAAAAAGAAATTCAAGAAATTTATATTCTAATAAATTCCATAAAAAAATCCCAAGAAAAAATCCACGCGCCTAAAGAAGTTTTGAAAAAAATATTTGAAGAAAATGAGTTAGCAAACCAGAAAACCGGTCGATTATCTGCGTTTGAAACTCTTAGTAATTTAATTAATAATTTAATCACAATGAATCAAAAATCAAAAATAATCATTCCTGTTTTTGGAATTTTTGTGTTTTTAATTGTTGGAATTATCGTTTTTAATTCTAATAAAAACACTACAAATGAAATTGCCCAAAAGCAAGAAACAAAAACAATCAACCAAGCTCAAATTGCTACTGCCACTGCGGTAATTGGAAACAAAGAAATTGATACCTCCATTAACACTGCGATAAATGAAGTGCTTTCCGACAATGATCTTGAGTCAGAATTTGCTGACATTGAACTAGCGCTTTCCGACGAAAGCGAATTAGATCAAATTAACAATTTATTCAACGACAATGAATTATAAAAAAATCTCAAAATTTTCTCTGGTTGCTTTGCTCGTTTTGACCTTTACCCTTCCTTCAGTTTCTTTGGCCGTTGGAAACGCTCCTTCGCAAGAAGCTCGGGACGCCAAAAAAGCTGAGATACAAGAAGCTAGAGACGCTAAAAAAGAAGAAATTCAAGCAGCTAAAACGGAAAAAACTTGTGCTATGATTTCCAGTCAGGCTGAAAAAATTCAAGCTAGATTGACTGAAAGAATTGCTAAGCTAACCCAAAAGAGAACTGAGACCCAAAGTAAAATCACTGAGCGCGTTGCACAACGAACAGCCAAAAGAACCGAGCGCAGAAATAAATGGGAAGAAACAAAAACAATTAATTGGGAAAAATTGCAAAGTAAAGCTCAAACTGATGAACAAAAAACGGCGGTAGCAAAATTTATCCAAACTATGCAAACTGCCGTGAAAACTAAAAATGATGCTGTCGATGCAATCCTCACTCAACTTCGCGCCGAAATTCAAACGCAAAACAATGAGAGAAAGTCGGAAATTGACTCGCAGATAGATAGCTATAAAAATGCGGTCGCTTCAATCACTAGCCAAGTCAAAGCTGATTGCGCGGCTGGCAAAGACGCCAAAGAAATTCGCGAATCATATCGCACCCAAATGAAACAAGCCCGCGAAACATTTCAAAACAGAGAAAGAAATCGCGAAGAATTCAATGCCGAGATAAAAACCCTAAAAGATACCAAAAAAACTGAGATGCAAAAAGTCCTCGAGACTTTCAAAAAAACCGTCGAAGACGCCAAGACTGAACTTCGATCTGCTTTTCCTGCTACGACTGAATAATTAGAATTTAAACTTCAAACAAAAAAACCATTCCGCACGGGATGGTTTTTTTGTTTTTTTAGAGGCTTCTATAGAGACCTCTAAAAATAATTCTTCTCCATAAAATCAATCGCTAAGAGAGTGCTTCTATCTTTTATCACTTCCTTCGCTTCCGCCAAAGTTTTCCAACCAGCCTCGTGAAATTCTTCCAGTAAATTTTCTCTCACGGGATGAAAAGTGTTTTTGTCCACAGCAATAAAGCTCCAAAAATCATAATGCCAATTACAAGGTTGCTTAGTCGGATTATCAATTTTTGTAAGACTCAAAAAGACTGGGAGCTTAATTTCAAAATCATTGGCATTTAGCCCCCACTCTTCGCTGATTTCATGAGCTAAAGTTTCTTTCATTGTTTCTCCCTCGTCAATATGTCCACCATTAAAAAGCCAGAAGCCAGATTTTTTATGATGCCCGATAAAAACTTTTTTGACAGTTGGATCATAAGCTGCAAAATAAATGCAAAAATGCGATTTAGGATTTTCATCTCGGGTTATTTTCCCTTCTTCAATTCTCTGCAAGAATTTCTTAGCCAATGCATCACCCGCAAAATTATTCTTGAGAATTTCTTCTAATTCTTCTTTTTGTTTATTTAGCATAAAATTATTGAGCTTTTTTTAGTTCTATTTTAGATTTCCAAAAGAAATATCCAACTACACCAAAAGTTGTGACGGGCGAAACCCAGCTTGGGATATGCACACCAAAACTATCCATAAGCATAATTGCTCCGAGGAACAAAATTGAATACATCGCGCCGTTTTTTAGATAGGCATATTTTTTTATTCGATCAATGTTTCCCACGGTGAGTTGGCGCAAAACCAAGGCACCTAAACCATTACCCAAAATGATTAACGGCACGGATAATGTAAAGGCAAAAGCTCCTAATACTCCGTCGATGGAAAAAGTGGTGTCAATTACTTCCAAATACAAAATTTTACTTATATCGGACAAGCCTCGGCTGTTGCCTATTAATTGTTTCTCTCTTTGCTCGGCATTTTGCTTGAAGCCGTGCGTGATGAAAAAAGCCGTCGAACCCACTACTGCGCCAAAAGCCATCATCGGATTTATTTTCATAGCAAACCAAACAATAGTGGTGAGCAAAATTGACACAACCGCATAGAACCACATTCCTTGCGAATGAAAAAATCTCTCTCCTTTGAGTCCATAATTTTTCGGTTCGATAAACAGCCAATGAAAGAAAAGAAAGATCAGAAAAACTCCACCACCAGACAAAAGAATCGGCGCCGACAACTCAATCGCTTCGATTACTTTTGGATCATTGCTGAAAGTAGCAGTGAGTGATCCCATAAATCCTAGCCTCGGAGTAGCTGCCCAAACAATCATCCACGGTAAAAGTCCCCGTACTACAAAGACCGCAAACAGAAGACCCCACAGCAAAAACCACTTGCGAGCTTTTTGCCCCATCGTCGACAAAACTTCCGCGTTGACAATTGCATTGTCGATGCTACTAATTATCTCAAACAAACTCAATCCCCCGATCATCAAAATAATCGATATCCAATTCATAAATTATCTTTTAATTATTATTAAATTAACAACCTCCTCCGCCACCTCTTCCGGCGTCAAGTTTGATGTATCTATTATAGCACTATTTTTTCCATAAAAAAACCCCGGAAGACTAAAGAATCTTAGTCTGTCCAGGGGTTTTTGCCTTTTTGGCAATTATTTTTCTTTCTTTGGGGGAAGTTTTATTCTTCCCCCACTCAGAAAAGACAATCCCAGCCAAGCATATCCAACCACAATCCTGATATTTTCCACCATCGCTTCTCTCCTTGAAAAAATTTAAATGAAATAAATGGGACCAACAATAAAAGTCCCGATTACGATCAGAATAGCGGTTATTCCTCGCAAGTCCTCAATTTTCTGACTCATATCTTCTCCTTCCTTATTTTGTGAAAAAAATAAAAGCAAAAAAGACAACTATATACATTCCGACAAAAAAACCTACTAGCTTTTCTAGTTTTTTTAACTCCCTCATTTTGCATCCTTGTTTTATTTGTTAATATTTAGCAACCCGACGTTGCGGATTGCGGTTTTAAAAACTAAGAAACAAAAAAGCAAAAAACACTCTGACGAGTATTTTTGTTTTTTTGTATCATAATTTTTTGCGATTTCCGCCTCATCGGCGGATAAAATTCCAAAAAATTAAGCTTCACAATCTTATGCGATTAGTCCAAAGTCTAAACGTGCACTGTACTAAAATACACTTGGGATTCATATAGCTCCCATGGGCATTGACGTTCCCCGATAAATCGGAGTCGACCGTCGGACAATAACCAATGCATTCCAT
>JBAQNP010000029.1:0-2120 GCA_049303905.1 Candidatus Moraniibacteriota bacterium | reverse complement strand
GAAAAAAACATTACACCATTAAACCAATTAACCATTAAATCATTGAAGAATGAACAAGACAAAGAAATAATCAAAGAGCTAAATGGGGCAGTTAAAAAAGTGACGACATCGCTCGAGAAGTTCCGCTTTGCAGAGGCTGCGGACACGATCTATGAATTTATGTGGCACACAGTCGCCGATGTGTATATTGAGCAAATAAAAGGTCGGGAGGACAAAGAAGTGGCATTATCGGTATTGCGAGAAGTTCTACTGACAGGGCTCAAACTCCTCCACCCTTTCATGCCATTTGTGACAGAGGCGATTTGGAAAGAGATCAATCCTGAGGACGGGATGTTGATTGTGGCGGAGTGGCCTACCGTCTAATTAGCAGTGAATGTGAATGTGAGATTGGTTTTGAGGGCGGTGGCGATCTTTTGGACTAGCGAAAAACTAGGCTTGGCATTCATCCCTTCGAGACGAGAGATGACAGCTTGTCCAGTACCTGCGAGTTTGGCGAGTTCTTTTTGACTCATCTTTTTGGCAATCCGCGCATCCATCATCTGACAGGCTAATTGGTATTCGGGTTGGAGAGCTTCGTATTCTTTGCGAAATTCTGGGTCTTTGAGCCATTCTGCCTTTAAATCTTCAAATGGAATTGTTTGGGGTCTTTTTATTTGCTTCATAGTCCGTATTCCTTCGATCGTTGTTTAATTATTTGTTTTGTCTTTTTGGTCATCTTTTGTGACTGTTTGAGCATTAAGTGAATGATGATACAGTTTGGTGAGACCAAAAGAACAAATAATCTCCACCTATCGGGTCGTAACTCCCAGACATGTTTATCAACTTTCTTTAAATATTGTTGACTGAGGCCAAACCCATATATCCTAAACAGGTCGATATATTCTGATATTTTTGATCTATCTGCCTTACTTAACTTGCTTAGCTCTCTAGATACTCTTATGTCTGTATCAATATTCATTTGTTAATGTATGACAAATTTATCATATTAAAAATATTTGTCAATCTCCTCACTGTACAATTCTAGGACTTTTTGGAAACTGTTTATAGTTAAACTGAATACACTGTCGGGAAGATATTTTTGAAGACGTGGTGCCAGGCGGCACCAAAATAATTCGGATTAGTTTGAAGAATTCTTTGAATATCGGCAACTGAAAACCATTTATATTCGACTGATTCGTGGTTTAGGGTGAGGTCTTGATCAGCGCGGATGACATATACCAAGAATAAGTGATTTTCTTTGCGACCGATGACCTCGCGGCTATAGAGGGTCTTCCCTATAAGATCAAAGTTGTCGGGGGTGAAACCACATTCTTCCTGACACTCGCGGATGAGCGCGTCATCGCCTGACTCCCCTGCCCCCACATGGCCACCGATGGGAGAGACAAATTGGCCGGGGTCCTGTCGGTCGCTGGCCTGTTTGACGAAGCAATATTCCCCTTTGGAATTGACTAGTTCGCCGATGACAATGCCATGGAGGATACCATCTTTGTGGGCAATCGATTTGCCAATAGTCCCCACCACTTCGTTTTGATCGTTGATAATGTCTAGTTGTTCATCGGGGAGTAAGATCATAAGGTTATTCTAAATCTTTTGCTCTTTCCACATAGCGGCAAACTGCTGGCCACGCGTGAGAAGATCGTTGAAACTGCCAGTTTCGACGATCTCGCCGTGTTCGAGGACGACTATTTTATCCATAGACTTTATTGTAGAGAGGCGATGAGCGATGACAATGGTTGTGAACTTGCCGATGTTTTCTTCGAGTGCTTTTTGGATTTCCTTTTCGGAGTGAGCGTCTAGGTGAGAAGTGGCTTCGTCAAGCAAGAGGATATCGGGCTGGCGATAAAGAGCACGGGCAATGCCTAGACGCTGGCGCTGACCTCCTGAGAGTTTGAATCCTTTCTCACCAATTAAAGTCCCTACACCATCTGGTAAATCCTGTACCACCGGCAAAAGATGAGAATCTCGAATGGCGGAGTCTAGAACTGAAGGGTCAATTTTGCGAGACGATGGCCTAGCTATCTCGATATTCTGCCGGAGACTCATATCAAAAAGCTCAGTGTCTTGTAGAACAACAGAGACATGGTCGATGTATGACTGGCGGCTAATGCTGGTCAAGGGGA
>JBAQNP010000028.1:0-2293 GCA_049303905.1 Candidatus Moraniibacteriota bacterium | reverse complement strand
GTGCAATCTTGCGTAGAATTTCCTGGTACTCCTGCAACCCATCCGCCTTGAGTACATACTTTATTTTTCCAACGAAAAAAATATTCGTACATTGTGACTGGATCTGCACCTGGCCAAGACACTATTGATGAGACTCTCTGTGTACTCGGATCATCTGATTGAGTACTCGGAATAGTACAAGGTGTGACACCTGTCACTTCACGAGTTGAGTTGTCTCGACACACATCATCGATGATGACATATCTGGTAAAAACAACACCACCGATGGTGATAACTCCGTCTCCTGATACGGTAGTAAGGACCCACTTTCCTAGAGATTGTTTTGGGTAATAATGTGTGGTTCCTTTTACTATTCCAGAGGGAGCATAAATATTTTGCCAATTTTCTTCGACTGTCGCTCTCACTGCTTCCAAGGATTCTGTCGCCAATGCATTCGCAATGTCGCGTTCACCAGAGACTCTGTTACTTTTTAAACTCAAAAACATCGCATTGATTCCGAAAGAAAGAATCACCGCGAGCAATGAAATAACAATCAAAAGTTCGAGCAAGAGTGCTCCTTTGTTTAAAGATATTTTTTTATTTTTGAAAAAATTTTTCATGAAAATTTAGTATGGACTAGACCAGTGCTTTAGGCGCTCCGAGCGCCTAAAGCACTGGTCAAAATTCTACGGTACTGTGACAATAAAAGTCCCGCTTGAAGTAAATGTGTGAACTGTGTTTGCACCGACTGTAGTTATTGTACCACCGGTAGCTGTTATACCAGAAGCTGTCGAGTAACTAATTATGACTATTCCTGAACCACCAGTTCCTCCACCTCCACCAACGGGCGCTCCATTGGCTCCCCCGCCACCACCGCCAGTATTCACTGTTCCAGAAAAACCATAACCATTGTTAGTAGTACTATTTACACCATTACCACCACCACCCAATCCCCCTGTACCTCCAGTACCTGAAGTGTATGTACCACCACCACCGCCGCCAGCATAATAAATACTTGAACCACTAAGAGAATAAGAAAGACCAATACCACCAGCTTTCGTACTACCTGTACTGCCTGGGCCACCAGCACCTACGCCGCCGCCTCCGCCATGAGGTGAACTAATACCTGCACCACCATTATTTCCTTGTCCAAATATACCAAGACCACCAGCACCAGCAACAGGACTACCACCACCTGAGCCTCCACCACCAGAACCTCCATTGCCACCCGCGACACCACTCTGTGGTCGGCCACCTCCGCCACCCGTTGCAATATAACCACCAAATGATGAATTTGTTCCAGCAACTCCATTGGCCGATGAGCCATTGGTATTATTGGCACCACCCGCACCTCCTGCACCAACAAGGACTGACATTGAACCACTTGTGACAACAAGCGATGGTACATAAACCAAACCACCGGCACCACCGCCGCCTGCACCACCACAAGAATTACAATTACCACCGCCACCACCGCCGCCTGCGACAATCAACGTTTTAATTGCAACCTCAGCAATTTCAATACTTCCAATACTTGAAAGACCGATTCTTTCAGTAATACTACCTGAAGTTAATCCAACAAAAGACGGAGTTGTTCCTCCTGATATTTTATTAAAAATAATATCCGAAGACGTACCGGATGATGGACTGGAAAAAGTAACACCACTGGATAGATAGGTTGTTGAGAGGATAACTTTTGCACCATTACTATAAACATCCGGGGTAGAAAATATTTCATAATAATCTTTTGTTCCATTCACTAGATGCACTCCCCATTTGAAACCTCCCTCACCTATCATAGATCTCGATTGTGCTTGTTTTAAATCAGAAGCTAAAATTTGAACAACAGAATTTAGGTCGACACTCTTGCCATAATTTATATAAAAACCAATACCTGCTGAAGCTACTGTCACCACTATTGCGGTAGTGATCAACAATTCAAGCATCGTGAAACCCTTCGACAAGCTCAGGACATGACGGCCACGGAAGTACTTCATATTAAATAAAGTGTCCGACTAATTGATAAATAGGAAGGATTATCGATACAGCAATAGCACCAATCATCAGACCCATAATGATAAGCAAAACAGGTTCCAAGACTGCAGTCAATTCTTTTAATGTATTATCAACTTCTTCTTCATAAAAATCTGCAAAAGTCATAAGAATTTCCTGGAGGGATCCAGTACGCTCACCAACCATAATAAGACTTATCAAAAGACTGGGGAAAAGTTTCGGATATTTACTAAGCGCTTCTGAAACAGAGATACCATTTTTGATATCCTCGATTGATTTATCAATCGCATCAGTATAACTC
>JBAQNP010000027.1:0-1990 GCA_049303905.1 Candidatus Moraniibacteriota bacterium | reverse complement strand
TGTGCGATGTGTTGCGCGCGTTTATTATATCAAAAACTAACTTTATTTCATATAGCCCAAAATCGCATAGCTGCACATTGTGGCGAAATGGAGTAAGCGTAGCGCGCGACATTTCGACACAACGTTTTGGCATCATCTGAAGTTTTTGTTTTTATTCCTTAATTATAATCTAAAAGCAAAAGAAAAACAAAAATTTGGGTCGAGGAAAATTGGCTTTCCTCTTAAAATATAAATGTGCCAATTTTTTGAGCCAGATATGCCGTGTTAGCTGATGTATTTTTTTGTCTTCTATTTTAATGACACAAACGCTGTTTATTCTAATAGAAAATTTGATTTTTGTTTTGGATTTTGGGCAGAGGGGTCAGGGGTGAATGCCCAAAATCAAAAACTCCTTATTGAAATATTTCCGTAAGATTGTTATTTAGTCTTGTCTGTCTGTGAAATTTTGTATCACATCCTGATTGGCTTTATACATATTCAAAATATTTTTTTCCAGCTCACTTAAGTCAGATGCTACCGTAATATCTTCCAGGGCGTCAAGTGGGTGAGTGATTTGAATAGAATTATTGTCACGCATGCTAATATTTAGCTTAATTAATCCGTTTTCCATCTGAACATCAATTTCGTGCATTGGCCAGCGTGTTTGTGCAATTTCTTTTGTGTTAAATTTATGATTTACATCTTCATAACCAACATATAGCGTGTCAACTCCAAAGGAGCTACCATTTTCACTCTGATAATGCATATATGCAATACAACCATCAGAGCCATGGATAGATATTGGTAATGAAATTTTATCATAACCCATATTAACCGCTTTATTTTTTATAACATCAGCATAAAGTTTACGTCCTACATTGGTGCTGATTTTTGAAAGCTCTCTCGCGAGTTGTGCTTCTTCGCGTGAAACGTTTTTTCGAATAGGAGATATTAATTCCTTGGACATATTTTCTTTAATTTCTGAACTATAATCAAAGGAAAGCAAAAGACTCCTCGCTTGTTTTTTAAGCAATGCACAATAATCCTTCGAGAAGAAAGTGTGCCCACCGTAGGGCAAAGCACTAAACAGTTCAGATAAATTATCTGCGCTTTTTCTATATATTTCCTCTGCCTGCATGATATCGGTTAATTTTTGAAGATGTTTGATATATATCATTTCTAAATCAGCAATAACTATCTTCATCTTGACATTGCTTCCTTGCTTTGGAATAACCATAAAAAAGGCATCAAACCTAATTTCAATGCCATAAAGCGCTGCTTTTATTAGATCGTCATGTACATCTTCAATGGCTTGCTCAAAATTTGTAATTGATTCAACTTTCTCATCTCGACTTTCTTTTATTTTATTTTGTGCAAGTGCGATATTGCCACCATCATTAAAATCAGTCATCACAATTTCATTCCTTCCAACCGCTCGAAATGTAATAGGTATATGTTTTAATCCAATTATTTTTAAGGCATTATATACGCTGATGGCAATATCGCGATTATAGCCAGGATCTTCTTTACTGTAAGTAAAATAATGCTTTAAAACTAAATTTTTCTCTTTAAAATTATCACCTCGCTCAACTCGAGCTGTTACCCGAGAAATATTACCAATATTAGCGGAACTTAAATTAGGATGATCTTTTGGATCTTCATCCTTCTTGATTGAAAATTCAGTTTCCTCGCCAGTGTTATGCCTAGCAATTTTTGTTATCCTATCGAACATGTTTATATTATCTAAAAATATTAATAAATCTTTTTCGTAGCTTCAGCGGAGAAAACTCCTATTTCCCCCTCTATAAATTAAAAATCAAATTTTCTGTCCCTCTTTAAATCACAAATCTCAAAATTACCACAAAAACAAAAAAATATTTCAGCTAATGTGCAGCTATGCGATGTCCCGATGTAGCGTAGCGGAATCGGGATTTGGGCGCCAGCCGTATAGCGCGAGTTGTGCGATGTGTTGCGCGCGTTTATTATATCAAAAACTAACTTTATTTCATAT
>JBAQNP010000026.1:0-12299 GCA_049303905.1 Candidatus Moraniibacteriota bacterium | reverse complement strand
TTGACGACACAGCTATGCTAATCTCCTGCGGACTCTGGAATTACCATCTCGATTCTACGAGCTGATCATTCCAGAATCATTAGGATGATTCCATGCGAAAGCATTGTTATTAAGCAACAGGTCTATTATTTTGCTTTGAAGTTAATGAGGCAAATGATGATTAAATTTCCGGAATATTTTCCTAAAGGGTTTGTCACGCACCCCAGAATTATTATTTTAGAAAATAAAATCAAGGAAAAATCAGATTTACTAGGTAGTCTTAAAAAAGATTGCCAGGCCAACTGATTTTTCTGAGAAGTATTTTTTAACCTTTTTGCCAAAAAACCGCCAAGCGCATGCGCCCAAGCGGTTTTTTTTATTTTGCTTTCCTGATTGGTTTTTGATAGTATAATAATAGAATAAATATTATAAAATTTTATGCCGAATTTTTTTCAAGTGATAATTTTGGGAATAGTGGAGGGGATAACGGAATTCTTGCCGATTTCGTCGACGGCGCATTTGATTTTGACGGCGGATATTTTGAAACTCACGCAAACAGAATTCTTGAAAAGTTTTGAAATCATCATTCAATTTGGCGCGATTTTGGCAGTGGTAGTACTATATTGGAAAACGCTTTGGAAACTGGAAGTGATCAAAAAACTTATCGTGGCTTTTATTCCAACGGGAATTTTGGGATTGGTTTTTTATAAAATAATCAAAACCTATCTCTTGGGAAGTGTGAGTGTTGTTCTTTGGACAATGTTTTTGGGTGGAATATTGCTGATTATTTTTGAAAAATGGCACAAAGAAAAAAAGAGTTCACTGGAAGATATCTCCAATATTTCTTACCGACAATGTCTCTATATAGGACTTTTCCAATCAATTTCTATGATACCGGGAGTTTCGCGTAGTGCTGCCACAATTCTCGGGGGACTAGCGCTTGGGCTAAAAAGAAAAACTATTGTAGAATTTTCTTTTCTCTTGGCCGTGCCAACAATGATCGCCGCCACGGGACTAGATATGTTTAAGAATTATAAAAGTTTTTCACTCTCCGAAAGTCATCTTCTAGTTGTTGGTTTTGTGGTTTCTTTTGCGATGGCGATTTTAGGAATAAAATTTCTTCTAGCATATGTTCAAAAAAGAACATTTACGGCTTTTGGATTTTACCGCATTCTAGTGGCAGTTTTGTTTTGGGTGAAATAATTGTTAGGTTTATAATTTCGTCAAATTTTCTCTAGCGGAAAGTTCTTTTTTCTGATATAATAACAGCAGGAAATAAAAATAAAAAAATGGAATTTAGCAAAAACAAATTAAAATTAAAAATAGAATTTATAAATGATTTTGATCTTAGGAAACAAGCGAAGGATTTGGGAGTCAAGATTTGGCAAACGCCCAGTTTCCTTTTTATAATTTTCGGAGTTGTAGCAACAATTATAATGGCCGCTACTTATTTTATTTCGAAAAATTATGAAAATCCGGCCGTCTTGGTAATTTCGGAATGTCTCGTGGTGGTAGTTGTTTTTGTGGTGGAAATGCTAGTGACTAGATTTGTCGAACAAATGACCAAGCTCAATAAAATGAAAAGTGAATTTGTCTCCATTGCTTCACATCAACTTAGAACGCCACTTTCCGCGATTAAATGGGAAACAGAATTGATGCTAAAAAAATTCAAGAAAGGCTTGAATAAAAAGCAAGTTAAAAATATAGAAAATATCTATGCGATAAATCAACGAATGATTCATTTAGTGAACGATCTTTTAAATGTGGCCAGAATTGATCAAAATCGATTGATTCTCAAAAAACAAAAATTTGATTTTGTTGAAATGGTCAGAGAGGTAGTTACGGAAATTATCCCTAAAGCCAAACCAAGAAACATCAAAATTGATATAAGCACAAAAAAAGAAGTGCCCTTTGTTTTGGGGGACGCTGAAAAAATAAGGTTGGTTATGGATAATCTTTTGGATAACGCGGTTAAATATACCAACAGTGGCGGGAAAATAAAGATAAGTATTTTTAAGTCAGGGAATTTTTTGATTTTTGAAATAAAGGATAATGGCGTGGGCATTCCTGAGGAACAAATCGGTCGTGTTTTTGAAAAATTTTTCCGCTCTGACAATGCTTCTAAATACCAAACAGATGGTACGGGTCTGGGGCTATATATCGCGAAAAATATCGTAGAACAATTAGGTGGAAAAATTTGGTTTCAATCTATTGAAAATGTTGGATCAGTTTTTAGTTTTTCATTGCCAGTGGATAAAAAATAAATAATTAATTTTTTTAAAATATGGCTAACAAAAAAATACTCATAATTGAAGATGAAGAAACACTACAAAGAGCGCTCACGCAATATTTAGAAGAAGAAAATTTTGAAGTTTTTGGGGCAATGGATGGAGAAAAAGGAATTGAAATGGTCAAAAAAGAAAAGCCTGACTTGGTTCTTTTGGATATAATTTTGCCAAAAAAAGATGGCTTTAAGGTGCTAGAAGAGATAAAACAAGATGAAACTACGAAAAATATTCCTGTGATTCTTTTGACAAATTTAGAAAGTATTGATGATATTCAAAAAGCTTTCGACAAAGGTGCCACAACGTATTTGGTTAAATCTGAATATAAATTGGAAGACGTGGTTAAAAAAATTAATGAAACGCTCAAATAATGCGTATAGAAAATGAACAACTTAAGGAATTTATAAAAGATTCGTCGATGGTTAGTGAGAAGGAGTTGGAAGAATCTTTCAAAGAAGCAGAAAGTACTAAGAAAAAATTAGGAGAGATTCTTTTGGAAAAAAAACTTATCGATGAACTGAAACTGCGAAAACTCTATGCCTATATTTTAGGGGTGCCTTTTGTGGATATTTCCAAGGAAATGATTCCGCCGGAAATTTTGCAAATAGTTCCTGAGCCAATTGCCAAAAAATATAAAATTGTCGCTTTTGAAAAAAATGGACAAGAACTGAAAGTGGCGATGATCAACCCGGAAGATATGCAGACTATTGATTTTGTTCGAAAAAAAACTGGACTAAAAATTGTTTCTTGTCTGACTACCGAAGAAAGCATTGAAGCGGTTTTAAAACAATATAGTCAAAGCTTGAAAGCAGAATTTGGCGATATCATTGATAAGAATGCTTCAATGATATCGGAGGAAAAAGGGGAAGAGGATGATTTGGAAAAAATTGCCCAAGGATTGCCGATTATCCGAATTGTAGATACTTTGATCAAGCATGCAATTTTGCAAGAAGCTAGTGATATTCATATTGAACCGGACGAAAAAGAAGTGCGCATTAGATACCGCATAGATGGAATTTTGCATGAAGCGATGACACTTCCTAAGCAAGTTCGAGATGGGATTATCGCTAGGATAAAAGTTTTGTCTAATCTAAAGTTAGATGAACATCGAGTGCCTCAGGATGGCCGATTTAAAATGGAAAAAGATGGAGCCAAAATTTCTTTTCGTGTAAGTATCTTGCCAATTTTTGACGGAGAAAAAATTGTGATGCGACTTCTTAATGAAAATTCAAAAGGCTTGACGCTGGAAGCGATGGGTCTAATGGGACAAGCTTTGGAAGTTATTCATAAAGAAATAAAACGACCAAATGGAATGATTTTGGTGACGGGGCCAACAGGATCTGGAAAAACTACCACGCTTTATACGATCATGGATATTCTAAATACTCCTGAAGTAAACATCAGCACAGTGGAAGACCCGGTGGAATATCGTATGATACGCATAAATCAAACTCAAATTCATCCCAAAGTCGGTCTTACTTTTGCGGCCGGACTGCGTTCACTTCTTCGTCAAGATCCAGATATCATTATGGTAGGGGAAATTCGAGATAAGGAAACAATGGAAATGGCCGTGCAAGCGGCGATGACGGGGCACCTTGTTCTTTCAACTTTGCATACCAACAGCGCAGCGGGAACTTTGCCACGACTTATCGATATGGGAGCCGAGCCATTTTTAGTGGCATCCACAGCCAATGTAATTATCGCCCAGCGACTTATCCGAAAATTATGCAATGAATGCAAGGAAGAATATATTCTAGAAAAGAAAGAATTAGAAACTCTAAGAAGTAATTATGAAATGGATAGTATCTTAGAAGTTTTGAAAAAAAATGCAGCCACTAAGGATAAGATAAATTCTAAGGATAATTGGGAAAATATAAAATTCTATAAACCTAAGGGTTGCAGTCAATGTGGCAAGGAAGGTTATCACGGACGAAATGGCATATTTGAAGTTTTGGAAATAGACGAAGAAATCAGAAAAATGATTTCGCAAAATGCACCAGCGGAAGAACTGGAAAAGAGAGCCAAAGAAAAAGGTATGTTATCTATGATTGAAGATGGTTTCTCCAAAGCTATTTTGGGCATAACTTCAATTGAAGAAATATTAAGAGTAACAAAGGAGTAGGGAAGTGTATGTCCCGCACAAAATTCCAATATTGATCTGATGTAGACTAGTGTTTTGTGTGAGTAGTCGCCTTCGGCTTAGTTTAAAAATAATTTAAAATTTTGAAAGCGAATTTTTGCGGGATGCTCATGTTTGTAGCTTCTCGCTTCGCTCAAAGACAAACATGACAAAGATATTCTATAGCGCAAAAAATTATACTGGCGAAACGAAACAGGGTGAATTAGATGTGAAAAATGAACGAGAGTTGGCCACCCAACTTAGATCGGACGGGTTTATCTTGACTTCTTTCAAGGAAATTAGAGTTAGTGAAAGAGAAAAAGCCCAAGTTAATTTTCTCAATCGTTTTATCCGAATTTCTCTTACTGACAAATTGATGTTTGCGAGAAATTTGAGCGTAATGATTGCTTCAGGCCTTCCTCTTTCTCGCGCGATAAAAAACATTGCTCTGCAAACTGAAAAAAAGAAATTTGCTCAAATTCTTGGCGAAATTTATGAAGAAATTCAAGCGGGAAATGCTTTTGCAGACGCGCTGGCAAAATATCCTGGAATTTTTGATGATTTATTTGTAAATATGATTAGAGTAGGAGAGGTGAGTGGAAACTTGGAAGAAGTTTTGAATATCTTGGCGCTTCAGTTGGAGAAAGAACATGAGTTGATGAGTAAAGTCAAAGGTGCCTTGACATATCCGGCTGTTATTTTGGTGGTGATGATTGGAATTGGAATTGTGATGCTCACTTATGTTTTGCCAAAGTTGATGGGTGTTTTCAAGGATATGGATGTGGTGCTCCCAGCTTCTACAAGATTTATTATCGCCCTTAGCAATGTTTTCAAAAATCATGGAATTTTAGTAGCAATATTTTTCTTTTTAATTATTATATTTTTAAGATTTTTTATGATGACAGACGTGGGCAAAAAAACTTTGGGATTTTTACTGATTAATATTCCGGCAATCAAAAATATTGTGATAAAGGTAAATTGTTCTCGTTTTGCTAGAATTTATAGTTCACTTTTGAAAAGTGGAGTTTCTTCGGTAGAGTCTTTGAAAATTCTTTCTGAAACACTTACAAATTATTACTATCAAAATGCTATGAAAGATTGTGTGATCAAAATTCAAAAAGGTATTGCGTTGAGCGCAATTATCAGTAAATATCCAAAAATATTTCCGGTGTTAGTTTGCCAAATGATTCAAGTGGGCGAAGAGACTGGAAAAACTGAAACAGTACTTTTGAAATTAGCTGAATTTTATGAAGATGAAGTATCTCAAATTACAAAAAATATGTCTTCTATCATCGAGCCAATTCTAATGGTTTTTATCGGCGCCGCAGTGGGATTTTTTGCAATCTCAATGCTTCAGCCGATGTACAGCATTATGGATAATATAAAATAATAACCGATGCGAATCTACGAATGAAATGCGAATCTACGAAAAACATATGGAATTATTAAAAAACAAAAAAAACAAAGCAGGATTTACATTGATCGAAGCGTTGGTTTTGTTGTTTATTTTTTCTCTAATAACTATTACTTTCTACCAAGTCATCAGTGTTGGGACAAGATATATTATTTTTTCCAAAAATCGACTTGGAGCCATTGCTCTGGCCAATGAAAAAATGGAAATTGCCAGAAATTTGCCATATGACAGTGTGGGTATTCAAAATGGAGCTTGCGCAGGAAACATTCCACAAGACGAGGATGTGGCGGAGAATGGTAGAAACTATCATGTGCATACTTTAGCGGCTTATGTGGATGATTCATTTGACGGAACCTTGGGCGGTAGCCCCAATGACACTGCCTATAAAGATTACAAAATAGTGAAAGTGACGGTTTCTTGGGGTGGTGGTGGCATTGATGCCGGCAGTGTATTTTTGCTTTCTCGATTTGTTCCACCAGGGCTCGAAGCAGCCACTTCGGGCGACGGAATATTGTCGATAAATATTTTTAGCGATCAAGATGGTGGCGCAGGAGTTCCTCAGGCGACCGTAGAAGTTACTAACTCAGATTTGGGTTTTAATGAAACTAGACAAACAGATGATTCTGGTAATATTAGAATTGTTGGAGTTAAAGAATCGATTCAAAAATACAAAATAAAAGTTTCTAAATCTGGCTATGAAACAGTAGAGACTTATCCGGCTTATCCAGATACTGATTACAATCCAGTTAATACTCACGCTTCAGTCGTGGCTGGCTCAATGAATCCAGCAGACATTGCACTAAATAAAACGGCTGACTTAAAAATAACTACTCAGGATTATTTTGGAAATTCTATCGCAGATATTAATTTTACCTTAAAAGGAGGAAGGAAGATTGGGACAAAGGCAGAATATCCTTATTTGCCTGTTTATAATTTAGATGAAACTAGTCAGACAAATTCTTCCGGAGAAAAAGAATATAATTCAATTAGTCCTGGACAATATTTTTTTGAATTTACTAATCCAACCTCGGATTATGAATTTATCGGAACGGATAGCGCCCCTCCGATTTCACTTTCATCTGAACAAAATTTGAATTTGAAAGTTGTATTAGCATCGAAAAATGTGACATCAGCTTTAATCAAAGTGAGAACAGCGGGAAGTATTGAGCCGTTCATTGGCGCGAAAGTTGAAGTTAGCAATGCTTCTGGATATAGTGAAGACACTACTACCGATGGAAATGGTACGTCTTTTTTTCCAAAAACCGAAAGCACTCCACTTGAAGATGGAACGTATAACCTAAAAATTACAGCGGATGGCTATCGAGAAATTTCTGGGGAAATCGAAATAAATAACGGGGAGCTTAAAGTGGAATCGGTTGAATTATTGGCTGTTTAATTTTTACTAAAATGAAAAAAAATACAAAAAATAATTTAAGAGGACTCACATTAATTGAAATGATGATGTCTATCGCAATTTTTACAATGGGCATTGCTGGTTTTACGCTTCTTTTTTCCAAGACTTGGAAAACCAACTCCTATGTTTTGGAAATGGGGCAATCCTCAATGAATGCTTCTCAAGGCGTGAATAAAATTGTGGATTATATCAGGAGAACTAAACAAGCAGATGATGGAGCTTATCCAATTAAATCAGCCGATGGTAATGATTTAGTGCTTTTTTCTGATTATGATAAAGATGGAGCCACGGAAAGATTACATTTCTATAAATCAGGTTCGAATATTTTAATGGGAGTCACAAATCCAACGGTTACCTTGCCAAAAACTTATCCAGCCAGTGATCAGCAGGTGATTACCCTAATTTCTAATGTAGTTAATGCATCCGACGAACCAATTTTCTACTATTATAATAAAGATTATCCTGGAGATATAGTTAATAATCCGTTGACTACACCTGTAGCTAGTCATTTGGTGGATATTAGGCTTATGAAAATATTTTTAGAAGTTAACACCAACCCAAATAAATTGCCAAACAATATCAAAATTCAATCATTTGCTGAAATGAGAAATTTGAATGATTATGATCGGGTGCAATAAAAAACCGATGCGAAACTACGAAACAAAAACGAATCTACGAACTATAAATTTGAATTATTATGATTTATAAAAAAATAAAAAATAAAAAATCTGGCAGCGCATTGGCGTATGCGCTCATAATCATGGCAATTGTGATGATTATTTTGACTTCAATGCTGGGCTACATTACCAGCCAGCTTAAATTCAGCGCTAATCGAGCACAAAAAGAAGAGGCCTTTCAAATTGCGGAAGCGGGAATATATTTTTATCGCTGGTATCTCGCTCATCAAACTGCGGGAAAGACAGCGCGAGAGGTAGATGATTTTTGGCAAAATGGAAGTCCGTTAGGCGTGGATTCTCCATATGAAAAAACCTTTAGTGATCCCGAAGGTGGAATAATTGGATCATATTCTATTGAAGCCGAACGACCAACCTCAGGCTCAACTATTGTGGTGGTCAAATCAACTGGCTGGACAAATAAGGAACCAAATTTAAAAAGAACAGTGCAGGTGAGATTTCGCCGTCCATCTTGGAGTGAGTATGCAGTGTTGGCTAATGATTTTATGCGTTTTGGTCAGGGAACAGAAGTTTTCGGAAAAATTCATTCCAACAAAGGAATTCGTTTTGATGGATTAGCACACAATATTGTTTCAAGTTTGATGACAACTTTCGATGATCCTGATCATAGTGGAGGCAACGAGTTTGGCGTGCACACTCATGTGAATATTCCTCCAGCCACTGGAGTAAATGATACATATCGTTCGCTTGAAGCGCCAACTAATTCAGTTATGACCCGAAGCGATGTCTTTGCGATTGGTCGAGAATTTCCCGTGGCGGAAGTTAGTTTTACAGGAGTTTCTTCTGATTTGGCTTTTATGAAAACTGAAGCGCAATCAGGGCATGGAATATATTTTGACAACAGTAATTATGGCAGACATATAATTTTGAAAACCGACGGTACAATGGATGTGCGAACTGTTTTGAATTATGATACATCTTCAAATTCAATAACCAGCGAAAGTGCAACAACTACATATACGATTCCAAATGCAGGAATAGTTTTTGTAGAAGATAATGTATGGGTTGAGGGTACTGTAAATAACAAAAAAGTTTCTATTGTCGGGGAGAATGTTTATATTGGGATGAATAATATTCTTTACACTAATTTTGATGGGAAAGATATTATTGGTATTATTGCTCAAAAAGATATTGAAGTAATAAGGGATAGTCAAAATTTTCTAACAATAGATGCGGCACTTTTAGCACAAAGTGGAAGAGTAGGAAGAAAACAATATGGAACTTGGTGTGTTTCTTGGCATAAAGTTTGGTGGTTATGGATTTGTGACGGCTGGACAACTGATCATCGAAACACCATCACAATAAACGGATCTTTAGCGACCAACCTTCGTTACGGGTTTGCTTATACTGATGGCACAGGCTATACTAATCGAATTTTGAATTTCGATAACAATTTGCTCTATTATCCTCCGCCATATTTTCCGACTGGTTCGCAATATTCAATTGATTTATGGGAAGAAATATAATAGAATAGTAAGTGTAAAACAAAATAAAAAATTATGGCTTTTTGGAATAAGGAGATAATCAGTTTGAATGAAAAATATTTTAGTTTGGATATCAGTGATCTATCAGTGAAAGTTTTTCAATTAGAAAAAAAAGGAGGGAAAGATGAGATAAGAAGTTTTGGAGTAAGTGAAATTCCATTAGGCTGTGTTGAAAACGGAGAAATAATTAATCGCGAAAAAGTTGTTGAGATAATTAAAAAACTTCTAATCTCAGCCGGTCCCAAAAAAATTAACACTAAGAAAGTGATTTGCTCTTTGCCAGAATCGAAAGTATTTTTGCGGGCGGTCACTATTCCAGAAATGAGTAACGATGAGGCCGGAGAAGCGATAAAATGGGAAATCGAAGCTAGCACTCCACTAGCGTTGGAACAGGTTTATTATGATTGGCAATTTTTGGATAAATCTGAAGGAAAGCAAAATGTTTTAACGGCAGCCGTAGGCAAAGATTTTGTGGATAAGCTTTCAGAAATTTTGACAGATTGTGGATTGGAAGTTTGTGGTATGGAAGTTGAGTCAGTGGCATCAACTCGAAGTTTGATTGCTAAGGATGCCAAGGCAGAAAATATTTTTTTGATTGTAGATATTGGTTCGAACAAAACTAGTTTCACTGTCACTGAAGGAAATATCCCATATTTCACCTCTAGCATTCCTTTTTCTTCTTCTGGTATCACAGAAGAAATTTCTAGTAATATGAATTTCCGAAAAGAGGAAGCGGAAAAAATAAAAATTACCGAAGGGATAGAAAATTCTGCTGGGAACAATTCTGTTTTGAATTCAATCGGTTCTCTTTTGGAAAATCTAGCGGTGGAAATTGAGAGGACGATGGACTTCTATCAAAATATGTCCAAAAGTCATCCGGAAATAGAAAAAATTATTTTGACTGGTGGTGGTTCCAATCTCAAAGGTCTTTTGACTTATTTGAAAACAAAAATTTCCACCGAAATAATATTGGGAGATCCCTGGATAAATTTAAATTTAGCTAATAAATTGCCCAAGATAAGCCAAGCAGATGCAATGCGTTATGTTGTGTCTATTGGATTAGCTATGAGAGAGACTGATTATGGAGATTAAACTTAACTTAATATCGCCGGAAAAAAAGGAAGAAATTTCCAAGAAGAATCAATTGACGGCGACCATTCGAATAGAAATTTTTCTGACAGTTATTCTGGCAGTTTTCTTGGGTATGCTTTTGATTTTCAACTATATTTTAAATCTAAATTTAAATTCAACCTTAACGGCGGAAAAGAAAAATGAGAACAGTGGGAAATATGACAAAATCAAGGAACTGGACGCAAATTTCAGCCAAGCTAATCGAAACTTGACGGATGTTATTTCCATAAAAAACAGTCAGTTGTATTGGTCGAAGATGTTTGTAAAAATAAATAGTTTAATTTTCCCCGGGATAAAAATAATTTCAGTAGTCACAAATGACTATTTGGTTAGCCTCGGGGGGATTTCTGATACGCGCGATAATCTGATGTTGTTTAAGGATAAATTAAATAGTGAAAAATGTTTTACGAATGTAAATTTGCCATTGGCTGATTTGGTAGGGAAAAGTGATATTGTTTTTCAAATAGATTTAAGTATTGATAAAAATTGTCTAAAAAACTAATGAAAGAAATTTGGAAGAAAAATAAATTAACGCTTATTATTTTGGGCTACGCGGTGGTTTTTTCAGTCGTAGTATATTTTTTGGTGCTTCCTTTGATTACCAAAACGAAATCAATTTCAACTCAAATTCAAGAAAAGATAGTGGATCAGAAAATAGAAGATACTAAGCTTGGAAATTTGCCTCAGATGAACAAGGACTGGGAAGATTTCAAAGCGCAAAAAAATTCAGTGGATGTGATTCTTAGTCCTGGCAGTGAGATAAGTTTCATAGAAAGCATTGATTCGATTGCGCAAAAGTCCGGCAATATAATTGATCTAAAAATTGGTGATCAGGTTGATCCAAAAGAGGTGGAAAAAATAAAAGCTAGCGCCAAGAAAAATAAGGAACAAAAGGGCGTGATGGATGACATTGTTTATACCAGTTATTTTCCTATGCAAATCAATCTTCGAGGTGATTATCAAAGCTTACTTAATTTTGTTCATATGCTGGAGAGTGGACATTTCTATGTAAATATAATTTCTATAAATTCTAAAAAACAAACCATAGAGGATACTACAGGTAATACAAGTATGTTTTCTGATAAGAAGGATGAAAATAAAAATAATGCCAAAGAAACTATCGTGAGCGCTATAAATGCTATAGTTTATACACAAAGATAACAACTATGAAAATAGATCTGAAAATTGATTTGAAGGATTTGCAAAAATTTCTAAATGTGTCGACGATACGTCGAAGTGCAGGAACTTTCTTTTTCAAAAAAGCGCAATTTTTTCTGCTTTTGATTCTATTTTTTTCTGCAATCTATTTAGTTTTTATTTGGTATGCCTACATATTTCATTCCGAGTGGAATGACGCACGCGTCAAAGAATATATGGAAGTGAAACAAAGCAAAAGTGAAACTGTTTTTAGTCGGGAAAATTTTCAAAAAGTCATCAATGAATCAAACGCCAGAAGTGCTGAATTTGAAAAAAATCTGGAAAACGTGGAGGATATTTTTCGGTTGAATAAATAATGGGAAGTCTATAAAGTTCATAAAGTCTATTAAGTCCATTAAGTCCATAAAGTCCATAAAGCTTATAAAGCAAAAAGCGGGAAATGAAAGCCTGTTTTTTTGTCCCCCACCCACCAAGATTTTTTCTTGATTTTGTGATATTAGGACTTACGCGTTTGATTAAATTTGATTCTGTTTAGTGATAATGAGATAATATACCCACGGGGGTAAAACAAAAATTAAAAATTATCATTATCACTATGCAGCACCAAAAATGTTCATTGG
>JBAQNP010000025.1:0-47257 GCA_049303905.1 Candidatus Moraniibacteriota bacterium | reverse complement strand
CCAATGAACATTTTTGGTGCTGCATAGTGATAATGATAATTTTTAATTTTTGTTTTACCCCCGTGGGTATATTATCTCATTATCACTAAACAGAATCAAATTTAATCAAACGCGTAAGTCCTAATATGTTCTAAATATAATTTATCTTTTTTCATAAATTGGTTTTAGGTCGCGCAAAACTTCTTCCTTGATAATTGGACTGAGGGAATCTTCAGTCACTAAATCAACCTCTCTGCCAATTTTTTCAGAAATCGTTCTTTCCAAGCGAATAAGACCCAAAAGACTTAGTGGTTTTCCAAGTCTGACTAAAATATCAACATCACTGTCTTCGTTAGCCTCTCCCCTGGCAAACGAACCAAAAATACCAGCGAATTTTATATCGTTGAGTTTCAGAATCGGTTCTATTAAGTTGAGATTTATTTCTGTATTCATGATATTACTATATCATATTTCATTCCTTATCACAAATTTTCAATTTTCTCTCTAATCTTCCACCCCTCACAATGCTTCAGCACCCCCAAATACGACTGCGAACTCTGATTGAAAGATTCCTGCAAAACTATCCCATTTTTCAAATCAAGTTTTTTGCTTTGAATTTTCTTGAGCATTCGCCGTTTAGTTTTTGTTCGTAAAATTCTGTAATGTGGAGAATTAACCATTCCTAAAAAATCAACGCCGGAGGAAAAAGTTTCGATGGAAATTTTATTGGGATGAAGTTCTAATTTCAATTCGTTTTTCAGGAAATTTCTGATCAACTCAATTAAGTTTTCCGATTCTTTTTTGTTCTCCGATAAAATCACAAAATCATCAGCGTAGCGAATATAGTATTTCATTTTAAGTTTATGTTTCACAAATTGGTCAAATTTATTCATATAGATATTCACAAACAATTGCGAAGTAAGATTACCGAGTGGAAGTCCCACATCAAGAAACTCCCTCTCCTTTGGATATTTTGAAATTTTTTTCTCAACTTGCGTGGGAAAACAAACTTATTCCCAATGAAAAATATTTGAAATTTTCGCAAAATTTGGAAAGAATCGGGCGCCAACTTGGAGCTTGGAGAAAAGGATTGATTGATAAAAATAAAACTCCCACAGAATCTGCGGGAGAAATATAGCAGTTTCGGGAGAAGACCTGATTGCCACCATTCCACTCATTCGGATTGTCGACAGAGTTGGCATTCATGTTCCAACCGTCGTCATTCCAATTGCAATTCACCGCCCAGAGCACCCTGTCATTCTCATGCGAAAAACTATCCGTATCACCATCCTTTGAATACTCTCCGGATTGTATTTTATTTGGGACTTTGAAGTCCGCCAGTTTCTCGCACCAATTCCTATATTTTTTAAAAAATATTTTTCATACTCTCGCGCAAGTCTTGACCGACACAACTCTCACAAAAAATATTCCAAAGCCATGACGCAAAAGCCTTAACCATTGCGTATCGCATGATTTCATAAAAAGTATATCATAAAACTTTTGTAAAAAAAATGAACTGCGGGAGAAGACCTGATCGCCACCACGCCACTCAGGCGGTCTGTCGACAGAGTAGGCATTCATGCTCCAACCGACGCCATTCCAACCGCAACGCACCGCCCAGAGCACCCTGTTTTTATCGCGAATATAGAAAATATTCACGTAGCCGTCTGTTAAAAGGGCGCCAGATTTGCCACTTGGCTGTTGTCCTATAAGAGCGAACATTTCAACCAAAGAGGTTTCAGATTTTTCTTCGCCACCGAGCTCGGCAATAATCGGGGCGTCAACGGAATTTTTTTTCAATTTCCCATAGCGGATGGTGCTCCCCGCAAACGGCTCGTCGATTTTCTCAAGAAAATTATACTTGAAGTTGTCGCCGAGATAGGAAATTTTCACCTTCGCTTTTTTGCTCGTGTCTATGACAAAATGATCACGAGCGATAAACGAATTAGAAATTGCCGGAATCGAAATCGTTCCGAGGAATTCCAGCAGAAGCTCAATCGGCTTTGACCGGTTTTTGATTGCGTTATTAAAAATCGCAATCGCCTCTTTTGGATTTTGGATTGCCCACTGACCGTCAGCAGTTGGTAATCCAGAAAATTCCGACTGGTGCTCAACCAGCCTTCCCATCATCGTATTAATCTGTTTTGCGTCCATGATATAATCTCCTTTTTTATGAACGTGTTTACAGAATTTACTGTTGGGCTAACCGACATAATTCAGTTTCGCCACAGCAGAAAAAAGTCTTGAAAAAATTTGTCATTCCCGCGAAAGCGGGAATCTAGTGAATAAGTTTCGTAAAATACTTAAGTCTTTACAATAAACAAAAATTTAAGACTGGATCCCCGCATTCGCGAGGATGACAATATAAAACCTCTTTCTGCCATGGCAAAACACAACTTTCGCCTTTTTAAGAAACAATTTTAACTAACTATAAATTATACACCTAAAACAGCTTTTTGTCCAGTGCTTGGGCAAGATTTGGCTTAAATAAAGGATTATCCAATCTGCAACTTTCGGAGTTCCCCAATTTCATCCCGAATAATCGCGGCTTTTTCAAATTCCAGATTTCTGGCGGAATCTTTCATTTCTTTTTCGCGTTGTTTAATATAGCCGGCGATGTCTTCCAAGTTTTCCAAATTTATAAATTCTTTCGAAATTTCGGATCTGATTTCGTGATCGACAATTGATTCGATTTTCTTTTGAATAGTTTTTGGTGTGATATGATGTTTTTTGTTATAGGCTGTTTGCAGTTTTCGGCGACGGTTAGTTTCGTCGATGGCGCGCTTCATTGAACCTGTCAGATTGTCAGCATAGAGAATAACTTTCCCTCGCACATTTCGCGCGGCGCGACCAATGGTTTGAATGAGCGAAGTTTCACTCCTCAAAAACCCTTCTTTATCAGCGTCAAAAATCGCCACCAATGAAACTTCCGGCAAATCCAATCCTTCGCGAAGAAGATTGACGCCAACAAGAACATCTATGTCACCTCGTCGAAGTTTCTCCAAAATTCTAATGCGATCCAAAGTATCCACTCCGGAATGCAGATATTCTGATTTGATTTGCGACTCTTTCAAAAAATCCGCCAAATCCTCGGCTTGCTTTTTGGTCAGAGCCGTAATCAGCACTCGTTCTTTGCGCGCCACTATCTTTTCTATCTCTTTCATTACGTCCTTGACTTGTCCACGTGCACTTTTAATTTCTATTTGCGGATCAATCAGTCCCGTTGGGCGAATAATTTGTTCAACAATATCTTTGGAATTTTGCGCTTCATATTTGCTTGGTGTTGCACTCACAAAAATCGACTGCTTGATTTTTTTTTCAAATTCGGCGAATTTCAAAGGTCGATTGTCATAAGCGCTCGGAAGTCTAAAGCCATTTTCCACTAATGATGTTTTTCGAGAGTAATCACCACTAAACATTCCGCCTATTTGCGGAATAGTCACATGCGATTCATCAATTACAATCAGAAAATCTTCAGGAAAATAATCCAGCAAGGTGTATGGCGTTTCACCCTCTCCTCGTCCGGAAAGATAGCGCGAATAATTTTCAATGCCATTGCAATAGCCAATTTCTTTCATCATTTCAATGTCTTGGCGCGTACGACGCAATATCCTTTCTGCCTCCAAAAACTTCCCCTTCTTTTTGAAATCTTTTACTCTCCCAGTCATTTCTTTTTCAATTTTGTCTAATGATTCTTTCATTACCGGCTCAGGCACCACAAAATGTTTGGCTGGATAAATTAGTGCGCAATCTAATCCGCCAGCTGGCGGATCCAATTCTTCTCCTGTCAAAAAATCATACTCGGAAATTTTCTTGACTCGATCACCTTCCACTATAATTCTAATTATTACCTCTCGCCCAGGCATCATAATTTCCAAGGTATTGCCCGTCAAACGAAATTTTCCCCGACTCAAAAGATCACTGCGATTATATTGCATATCCAAAAGTCTTTTCACGATCTCATCCCGATCAAATTTTTCTTTTAGGTTTATCTCTAAGGATATATTTTTATAATATTCCGGCGAACCCAAACCATAGATGCAAGAAACACTAGCACAGATGATCACGTCTCGCCTTGAAAGCAAGGCAGAAGTCGCGGCGTGACGTAAGCGATCAATCTCTTCATTAATTTGCGATTCCTTTTCAATGTAAGTGTCACTGGAAGCAATGTAGGCTTCTGGTTGATAATAATCATAGTAACTGACAAAATATTCCACCGCATTTTTCGGAAAAAAAGTGCGGAACTCTTGAGCAAGTTGCGCCGTCAAAGTTTTGTTGGGTGCAATGACCAAAGTCGGTCTCTGCACTTTTTCAATCACATTTGCAATAGTGAAAGTCTTTCCTGAACCCGTCACGCCCAAAAGCGTCTGGAATCTTCTGCCAGTTTCAAGTCCCGCCGTAAGCTTCGCAATCGCCTGCGGTTGATCCCCTTCCGGCTTGAATTTTGATGAGATTTTGAATTCCATAATAATTCGCCTTTGTCATGCTGAACTTGTTTCAGCATCTACTCCCTACTTTCAGATCCCGAAACAAGTTCGGGATGACATTATTATTATCTTCCCTCAATTTCAAAATTTTGTCTAATTTATGATTATCCGCTATAATTAAACTGTTATGAAAAAGACCAAAGGGGAAAAACGTGAAAAGAAGAAAAAGCTGAAAATGCGAGTTTCCGGCAAAAGCGTGTTTAAAATAAAGGAAATTATAGAAAAGAAATAGGTTTTATTCGTACTTTCGCCAGATTCGCCCGCCTCGACTCGCTAGACGCAAGTCGACGCGAGGCGGGTACTTTCGTAAGTTAGTTGACTAATAATTTAACCTAAGCTATCATAATATGAAGTTAGTTGCCAAATTAATAATTAGAATCCTAGCTAATAGCGCCGCCATCTGGACGGCTAGCCATTTCATCACAGGCTTTTCTTTTAGCGGAAATTCAAGAGATTGGATTTTAGCAGGACTAGTTTTGGCCATTTTGAATTCATTGGTTCGGCCAATTCTAAAGCTTCTAACTTGTCCTGTGATAATCATCACTCTCGGACTTTTCTCGGTTTTTATAAACATTTTTGTTTTGTTTTTAGCCGAAAGAATTTTACCTAATCTCAAAATCGATGGACTGTGGCCGGCTTTCTGGGGTGTGATTGTAATTAGTTTAGTAAATTATATAATCCTATCAATTTTTGATAATAAAGAATAATAATATGATCAAAATTATAAATATTGCTGAGATAATCGTTTCCGTGCTACTAATCATCTCCATTCTCCTGCAAAATCGCGGAGCAGGACTAGGTGGAACATTTGGTGGTAGTTTTGGTGGCTATCACACTAAAAGAGGTTTTGAAAAATTTTTAGTTGTTTTCTCTGTAATACTATCAGGACTGTTTATCGTTCTCGCTCTCTTAAATCTAATTGTAGCGAAATAATAATATTTAACCCAAAGTAAAATATATTAGTAACTTTACGGATAGAAAAAACAAGTGGCCAAAAATATCGCAGTGGCCAAAAATAGTGAAAATCTTGAGTTTCAAAGAAAAACTCCTTTTTTATTCTCTTCTACTTCTTTTTGTCGGATCAGTGATAAGTTCAGGAATTGTTTTTTATCATTCCAAAACCAAACCTATCCCGACTTATGGCGGAGAATATATTGAAGGTATCGTCGGTCAACCACTCTACATTAATCCTCTTCTTTCTCCTTCCAATGAAACTGACGCCGACTTAGTACAATTAGTTTACTCTTCTCTTTTTAAATACGATGGGACTGGGAAAGCTGTGCCTGATCTAGTGGAAAATTATGATTTGAGCGAAGATAAGTTAACTTACACCGTGCATCTTCGAAAAAATGTTCGCTGGCATGACAATGAAATGTTTTCTGCCGATGACGTAATTTTTACAATCAACCTAATTTCCAACCCTGCCTATAAGAGTCCACTGCGCGGCAGTTGGCAAGGCATTGAAACAAATCTGATTGATGATTCAACTATTGAATTCAAAATAAAGACCCCTTATGTTGGGTTCTTAAATGATCTTACTTTTGGGATTTTACCTAAACATCTTTGGGAATCAAATACGCCAGAAAATTTCAGTTTGAGTTCTCTAAATTTAAAACCAATTGGCACTGGGCCATATAAATATAACGCTATTCAAAAAGATTCTAATGACAATATTATTTCCTACAAACTAGTTTCTAATCCGGAATATTTTATCTCTAGACCATATATCTCCAAGATGACTTTCAATTTCTATCTTGATGAAGAATCAGCTGTGGATGCCCTAAACCGCAAAGAGATTATGGGTATTAGTGTTGTATCTTCAGAAAATGTTAAGAATATAAAAAATCAAAAAACGGTAACTATTCACAAAGCTGAAATCCCACGCTATTTTGCAATTTTTTTCAACCAGACTAAAAGTGTTCCGCTGGCCAGCGATGAAGTACGAGAAGCGCTAAATTATGCTACTGATAGAAAAGAAATTGTTGAGAAAGTTTTAAATGGCGAAGGAAAGGAAGCTTACTCCCCTTTTCTTTCTTATATGATCGGCTATTCAACCGATGCTAATGAGCCTAGTTTTGACGCAGAAAAAGCTAATAAAATTCTAGATGAAAAAGGTTGGAAAAAAGAAGATGATGGGATAAGAAAAAAAGATGATGTAAAATTAGAAATTAATTTAGTCACCACTGATTGGGATGAACTCACTAAAACCGCAGAAATCTTGAAAGCTCAGTGGGAAAAAGTTGGCGCACGGATAAATATCACTCCTTTCACAATTTCCGATATTCAAGAAAATTATATCCGACCACGCGAATATGAAGCTTTGCTTTTTGGCCAAGTTGTTGGCGCCGATCCTGATCCCTACTATTTCTGGCACTCTGATAACAAAAAAGATCCCGGACTCAATCTTTCGCTTTTTGGCAACAACGATTCAGACAAATTGATTGATGAAGGCAGAGAAGAATTTGACGCAGAAAAAAGAGCCGAGAAATATATTGATTTTCAAAAAAATGTCGCCAAAGAAATTCCGGCCATCTTCCTCTACAGCCCAAATTATATCTATCCAATCAATGGGCGCGTCCAAGGCACAAACATTCAAACTCTCATCTCCCCTTCCAACCGCTTCAGCGAAGCTAGTTTGTGGTATATTAAAACAAAGAGAATTAAGAAGTAATCTTTACTAATTACTAATTTTTTACTAATATACTAATGTACGAATTTTTTAAAACAAAAATTTATGAATATCAACTTTAATTTCGTCCCTAAACACTATGCTTCGCGTGAACATGAAAAAATGAAAGATGTCCTTATGGATCCAAATGGCGTTGGACCCGCTATTCACTACTATATGATCCGTGGCGGAGTAAACCAAAAAAATATCACTGTTTGGGAACCAGGAATGGTTTCAGGAGAATATATCAAAACTTACGGCCACTACCATGTCGGCCAATTGGATGAAAATTATAATATTCTTTTCGGTGAAGGCATTGCCCTATTGCAAAAATTATCCGTGGACGAAAATGGCGAAATGATTGCTGATCGCGTCGAAGAATTCAAAGCGATTGTCACAAAACCGGGAGACAAAATATATATGGCACCAGGATACGGTCATCTATTAGTCAATACCGGCTCAACTTATTTTGTCACGCTAGACGACAGCCCGGTAGATTTCGAAGAGCGCGACCCAGCCAGTTTTCCAGGACACGCTGACTATAAACTTGTCAAACAAATGAAAGGTTTCGCCTACTATGTCATTGAACATAATGGCAAACCAGCTCTAAAAAGAAATCCCAACTACACAGAAATTCTCAAAGAAGACTTGGGCGGTTTGGAAGTTATTGAATAATTCAACGAAAAATATTTGACAAAAATCTAAGCATATTATAGTCTATTCTATTGGTTCTTTTTTTGTTGTAAATAGGCGGAAGTTAACTTTTTAACCAGCAACTCTTATAAGGAGGCTCTATGGGCGGCAGTTACAATGTAGCTTTTCGTTACACGATGGCGGCAAGGGGATATTCAGGTGTTATAACCTGGACAAGTTTTGTTGACAAACAACACTTTGACAACTGGCTAGTTGCCAATCCAAATGTCACGGCACGTCAAGAGGTGGTTGAGGAAGGAATCACCCAGGAACGAGCTCTCGAACTGGTGCATCAGACTCCATTCAAATGTTATTTAGCTGCAAATGTCCAGGAGTCGATTACTCATGGAAAATTTGATTTTGATTTCTTTCTGGCTAAAACGGAAGGGCTCCTTTTCACAAGGGCACTGACGAATCCCGACGGCAAAATGAGTGACTTGGAAGCTTTTCAAGAGTTCTCAGAATCTTTCCTGTGCATACTCGATACAATCCTTCCTTTAATAGTGCCAGTGCCGGCGTAATTTTCTGCTGTTTTACTTAAAGGGAACATCTGATTTTAATCAGATGTTCCCTTTTTTCATATAAAACTATTCTTATCCATCGCAAGGAATACTACAAGTATTTCTTATCCTTATTTTTCTTAAGTTCGTCCACTATTTTTTTCACATCTTGTGCTCTATTTTTTGGACAAATTAGCAGGGCGTCGTCAGTATCAACGACTAAAATATTATCCAGACCAATAGTGGCAATCAACTTGTTTTTGTTACCTTTGATAAACGAATTTTTAGTGTCCACTATTATTGCATTGCCATCGATATAATTTTTTTTCTCCTCGGAAAGAAATTCGTCGATTACTCCCCAAGTTCCCATATCCGTCCATTCAAAAGGATTGATAATGATATAGCTTTGATTGAAAATATGCTTGGTCACATCCTCAGTTGTCCCTGCTTCCATAGCGGAATAAATTTTTTCAATTTCTTGCGCCTCATTTTGTTTTCCCAAAACTGCCTTAATTTTCATAAGACTCTTATGCCAATTCGGCTTATATTTTTTGTAAGCTTCCAGCATTAAATCCGGATACCAACAGTAATGATTGGAATGAGTCGCAATTCTGAAATCACCAATCAATTTTTTTGTTTCCTCCACGGTGTCAAGACGAGGCACAAACTTTTCAATTTTGAAAATATCCGCCTTTTTTTGACTCTTAAGAATTTCTCCCAGCATTAGATAGTCAATGCCCATATCTGGATAGAGTGCTTTTTGTCCACCTGTTACCAATTTTTTTTCTTTTTTCACAAGATCTTCTGCTATCTTAGTCATTTCGATAAATTTCACATCAGGCTTTCGCAGGCAATCCGCCTGGACAATCATAAATGGTTCTTTGGGGTATCGATGCGCTACTTTGATAATTGCTAGTCCCACAGCTGGACCGGTATTTATGGCAATATCCGGCTCTACGATAATATTTTCCAAGGGAATCTCCGGCGCATCTTCCACCACATATTTCACGTATCTTCTTTTGGTTGCAACAAAAATATCTTGAGCGCTATATTTCTTGAGAAGTGATTCGATATTTTGCCGAAAAAGAGTTGTGTCACCTATGATTGGCTGAAACTGCTTTGGCTTGTCCTCCCTACTCATTGGCCAAAGCTTGGTCCCCTGCCCTCCAGCAAAAATTATAAATTTCATAAAAAATATTTAATAATTATTTCAGGACTTAAGTGTTTGATTGCGGAAAAGATATTGACGCAGTCGCTAGGAAAATATTTTTCTTAAACATTTTTCAATTACTGGCGAATTATTGAATTTTTTAATTACTTTTGCGACGAGCATATCTTGACGCGAGCAAACGCGTAAGTCCTATATTTTATACCTTTCTATTATACCAAACCAACCAAATTACACCAGACTTAGAACTTAAAAATGCCTAATCTAAGCCAAATGAGCTGTTTTCGCTTGACAAATGTCTGGTTTAGAGTATAATAGTATGATATTATAAACTTGCTTTGAATATTCTTTGTTTGTTTCACCTGCCTCTTTCATCTAATTTTCAAAAGTATCATTTTATCTTATTTTCGTTTTTATATATCTTTTTTGTTTTATCTTTTTAATTCAAAAATCAAATTTCTCGTAGCAAGTCGGCGAGGTAAATTTTAGGAAAAGCTTGAAAAACTAATTTTGTTTTTTCATAAAAAATAAATTTCCTTGGTACCTCGGAACTTGCTTTGCGATGTTTTATAATATCTCTTAAGTATAGGACTTACGCTTTTGATTGCGGAAAAGATATCAACGCAGTCGCCAGAGAAGTATTTTACATAAATAATTCTTAGCTACTGGCGAATTGTTGCATTTTGTAATCGCTTTCGCGACGAGCATATCTTGACGCAAGCAAATGCGTAAGTCCTAATATAATAAACAACTAAAAAAACAACACATTATGCTAGACATAAGACCAAGGGGCTTGTCTCACTCGAGACAACCCAGAAAACCAATTCAACCACCCAGAAAAATTCGCGTGGCTGACAAAAATAATCAACCGCCAATCATTCATCATGAAATGAAAAATGGCTTGCGTATCATTCCTCTTGGAGGACAAGAAGAAGTTGGTCGTAATATGACCCTCTTTGAATATGGTCAGGACATTGTCATCTTGGACATGGGATTGCAATTTCCTGAAGAAGATATGCCAGGGATTGACTACATCATTCCCAACATCAGCTATCTTAAAGGCAAAGAAAAAAGAATTCGTGGAGTAATTTTGAGTCATGGTCATCTTGATCATATCGGTGCCGCTCCAATTCTTCTTCGTAATTTAGGTTATCCAACTGTCATTGGACGTGATATGACACTTGCGATGGTCAAAAAGAAATTAGAAGACTTTGAAAAAGGAACAGCTGCAAATCTCAAAACTATTCGCGTCAAAGCTATCACAGACAAAATTCGCCTAGGCAGTTTTGAAATAGAATTTTTCGATGTGGAACATTCGATTATGGACGCTGTTGGAGTGATCATCAAAACTCCAGACGGAACTGTGATTCATCCTGGGGACTGGACAATGGAAAAAAGCGCTGGAGGGAAAAGTCTCGTCACATATCAACATTTGTCCCGCCTCCCTAGCCCAAGAATTTTAATGCTAGAAAGTCTGGGCGCCATTGTCAAAAATCCGAGCCGGACTACAGAAGAAGAAATGTATTTCAATTTGGAAAAACTCATTAGTGAAGCGAACGGAAAAATAATCATCGGAACTTTTTCTTCTCAGATTAAGCGTATTGGCCATATTTTGGAATATGCTGAAAAGATTGGCAAGAAAGTGGCTCTGGATGGCTATAGCATGAAAATGAATGTCGAAATTGCCAAAGAATTAGGCTATATCAAGATGCACAAAGAGACCCTAGTGCCAATTGCTAACATTCACAATTATCCAGAAAACAAAATTATCGTCATTTGCACCGGCGCGCAAGGCGAAGGCAATGCTGTGCTTTCCAGAATCATTACCGACAATCATCGCTTCATTAAAATCAAAAAAAATGACACTGTTATTTTTTCCTCTTCGGTTATCCCAGGGAACGAAAGAACTGTGCAAAGACTCAAGGATAATCTCTATCGAAAATGCGACAATGTGATTCATGATGACATTATGGATGTGCATATCAGTGGACACTGTAGTGCCGTGGACATTCAAGAAATGCTTCGCCAAGTACGACCAGATTTCTTTTTGCCAGTTTATGCTAATCACTATATGCTCAAAGAAGCAGAAAAATTAGCCCAAAAAATTGGTTTTCGTAAAGAAAATATTTTTGTGCTCGACAATGGTAATGTTTTGGAAGTGCAAAAAAATAACACCGCTAAAATTTTACCGAAAAAAGTTGATACTAGTTATGTGATGGTAGATGGACTCGGCGTTGGAGACGTGGGACAAGTAGTTCTCCGCGACCGCCAAGTACTGAGCGAAGATGGAATGTTTGTCATCACTGTGATACTTGATAGCAAAACAAAAAATGTTGTCGGCAACATTCAAATCACCTCTCGTGGATTTATCTACGTCAAAGATAATTTTGATTTAGTCAATGAAACTAAAAACCAAGTGAAAAAAGCCATCAAAGATACTACTTCCAAAAAAACTTCCCCCGAAAAGAAATTCATCGAAAACGCTATCCGCGAAGTAGTCGGTCTCTACCTCTTCCAAAAAACCGAACGCAGACCTATGGTACTTCCAGTAATTATAGAGGTTTAAGACCGACTTGCCCCGCACCAATTCACAGTAAAAACTTTCTGTTTATTAAAATAAAGCCGTAGGCGATTCCGTGAAATAAATTTTATTTTACATGAATCTTTATTTGGAATTGGTGCTGGGGTGGTATTGCCGGTGATTATTGAAGTATAATAAAAGTAGAAAGTATGAAGTAGAATGTATAATGCAAAAAACGAGCAGTGATGCTCGTTTTTTTTAACACATATTTTTTCTCCCCTTACTTTTTCTTTCCGCAAGAAAAAGTAACAAAAAGAACTCGGAGCTATGCTACGTACTCCGATAAATTCTACGTTCGCTGGCTAAATTTACTAGGCTTGATGAGTACATCAAGCGAAGATGAGTAAATTTTTAACGCCAACTCACTTGAATTTATAATGGAGTACTCCGCGAGGCTGAATTTAAAAGAGAAGAAAGAAGAATTTTTTATTTTTATCCCATCCTTGCGAAATAGAAAGAAATAAATTGAAACTTTTTCGCGTTAAGAAATTTATCCTGTCTGAGGCCCGACGTATTTGGTCGGGTCGAGTTATAAATTTTAGCGAAAAAGTTGAAAATTTATCTTTCTATGAGCTCGGATGGTCTTTTTCTTTTTTGCCACTTTTCTTTTGGGAAAAGAAAAATGGCGAAGCGCCCAATTGGACACGGCGTGTCTTTTTTTATATACTAGAAGTATAATATTTTATACTTAGATTATGAATAAACCACGCATATTCTCCGGCATTCAGCCGTCAGGCAATCTCCATTTGGGCAACTATTTGGGCGCCATTCGCAATTGGGTCAAACTACAAGACGAGTATGATTCAATTTTTTGCGTAGTAGACATGCACGCCATCACAGTCCCCCAAGATCCAACCGATCTTCGTCGAAGAACCATTGAAGTCGCTAAGGTTTATTTGGCTTCCGGCATCGATCCAAAAAAATCCACCCTTTTTATTCAATCACAAGTCAGTGAGCACGCTGAACTTTGCTGGATTCTAAACACCATCGCAAAAATTCCTGAACTAGAAAAAATGACCCAGTTTAAAGATAAGACACAAAAAACTGGCAAGGAATCATCGGCCGTTGGACTTTTTGATTATCCAGTCCTTATGGCCTCGGATATCATTCTCTACGACAGTGAACTCGTACCAGTCGGAAAAGATCAAAAACAACATGTGGAGCTCACAAGAACCCTAGCTGAAAGATTCAATAAAAAATTTGGAGAAACTTTTGTCATCCCAAAAGCCTACACAACCGAGACCAGTGAAAATATAATGGGACTCGACGACCCAAGCAAGAAAATGTCCAAATCTGCTAAATCCGAATATAATTATATCGCCCTTAGCGACGACGAAGAAACTGTTCGAAGAAAAATTAAAAAGGCTGTCACTGATAGCGGATCAGAAATTGTTTATTCCGACGAAAAACCAGCGCTTAAGAATTTAATCAATATCTATTCCCTACTTTCTGAAATTTCACCCAAAGAAATTGAAAAGAAATATGCCGGCAAGGGTTATGCTGATTTCAAAAATGACCTAGCTGATGTTATTATTAACTTTCTAAGACCATTTCAAGAAAAAATTAAAGATTTATCCGACGAAAAAGTTCTGAAAATTTTGGAGGATGGCGCCAAAAAAGTCCGCCCGATTGCAAAGAAAAAATTAGAAGAAGTGAAGGAAAAAGTTGGGTTCATAAACTAAAAATTATTCTGACTGATCTAAAAAAATCCCTCCTTTGGGATTTTTTTATTTGTATTCAAATTTAGCCTTAGCAATTTATCATCCCCAACACTTCTTCCCTCTTCTCCTCCATCATCTCTTTCGTCTTAGCTTCAAGATTTAGACGAAGCACTGGCTCGGTGTTGGAAGCGCGAACATTAAACCACCAATCAGGAAAGTCAATCCTGATTCCATCAAGTGTATCTATTTTTCCATCCGCATATTTTTCTTTTAATTTTTCCATTACTGCATCTTTATCCCCTACTTCGGAATTTATTTCTCCGGAGTGAAAATATCTTTTGAGATCCGCCACAAGCTCTGACATTTTCTGGCCAGTTTCATTCATCAAATTAAGAAGCATTAGAACTGCCAGAGTAGCCATCTCGGATTTGGAATTGCTTTGGAAAAAATAGTGACCGGAAAGTTCACCGGCAAAAATAGCGCTCTGCTCTCGCATTTGTTTTTTGATTAGCGAATGCCCCACTCGACAACGATTTACTTTTCCGCCCGCTTCTTCAATTACTTCTTTGACTGCATTGGAACTGCGAAGATCCATAAGAATTAGACCACCAGGATTTTTTTTGAGAACTTCCTTGGCTAAGAGAGCAATGAGATAATCCATCGGCACTGCCTCCCCTTTTTCGTCGACAAAGCCTACTCGGTCTGCATCGCCATCATAGGAAATTCCCAGATCGGCATTTTTCTCCAAGACTGTTTTTTGCAAAACTTCCAATGTTTCAACTTTCAAAGGATTAGCTTCATGATTAGGAAAATTTCCATCCAACTCGGAAAAGATATATTCCACCTCCAAATTTTCCGGAAATTTTTCAAACACTGCCTTTTCTACTGCCCCCATACCATTACCAAAATCAACTACAATCTTTTTCTTAGCAAAATCTTTATTAAAAAATCCCGCCACATAATCAACATATTGATTTCCTATTTCAAAATTTTCCTCAACTTTTCCTTTTTCCTCAGTATCAATAAATTCACCCTTAATGGCTAGCTCCTTTATTTCTTCCATTCCGCTTCCCTCTCCAATCGGCACAGCGCCTTTCCAGCAAAATTTCATTCCATTATACTGCGCTGGATTGTGAGAAGCTGTGATGATGACCGCCGCATCCACCTCCATCTTCCAAGAAGAAAAATAAACCATTGGCGTTGATGCCAAACCAATCTTCACTGCATCTGCACCCTGATCGGTTATCCCTCGAACTAAAGCCTCTTCCATTTCTGGTGATGACACGCGCATATCTCGCCCCACAGCGATTTTTCTAGCTTTAGTAAATGACACTAAAGCTCGACCTATATTATAAGCTGTTTCACTATCTATCTCAGATGGATAAAGTCCTCGAATGTCATACGCCTTAAAAATACTAGGATTAATTGTTTTCATAAATATATGATATATGTTATTTACACTTATATAATAGCATATTTCGAGTAATTTTTGAATTATTACGAATATACTTATAAAATGCTATAATTCCACCATGGAAACCTTTATTTTGCCTTATAAGAAACGAGCTGTCATCCTTGCTCTTGGCGCTGAATCCTCCGGGAATTTTTCGGTTTTTAAAGATAGCAAGATTTATTTCTCTGAAGATTTAGGTGATTTATTAGAAGAAGCTAATTGGACAAGATATCAAAAAGCTGTTTTTGAATATCTTAAAAAAAACAAAATCAAACCGCAAATTATTCTGACCGATCTTCACCCGCTATACAAAACTACTGCTTGGGGAGAAGAACTCGCCAAAAAATTTGGCGCAAAATTAATTCAAATTCAACATCACCACGCTCATATATTTTCTGCAATCGGAGATAAAATTTTGCATAATACTTTCTACTTACTACCTTCTACTTTCTATGGCATTGCTATGGACGGAACTGGCTTTGGAGTAGATGAAAAAATTTGGGGAGGAGAGATATTTAGAGTCGAAAGTCGACAGTCGAAAGTCAAAAGCATAGAAAGAATTGGACATTTGGAAAATCAAATTATGATTGGTGGGGATTTGGCTGTGAGAGAGCCAGCGAGGATGCTCATTGGGATTTTATATAAAATAAGTTGTCATCCTGAACTTGTTTCAGGATCTAATTCTAATTCAGAGATGCCGAAACAAGTTCGGCATGACAAACAAAAGAAAGATTCTATCTATCCTTTCGTCAAAAAATATTATACCAAAAATCAATTTGAGCTTATATATAATCAGCTTCAACAAAATTTCAATTGCCTAGAAACTTCTAGCACCGGTCGTGTCCTAGACGCTATATCTTTACTTTTAGATTTTTGTGAGAACAAAAGAAATTATAAACACGAACCAATTGATCTATTGGAAAAAAATTCTACTCTCCCCTATTCTAATTTAAAACCTAAAATAATTTTTAATAACAAAGAAAAAAAATATATCCTATCTTCCTCACATCTTTTTAGATATCTATTAAAAAATATCAAGAAAGATGAAAGTTTACCCGCCGATGAGGCGGGCAGATTAGCCTCCACTGCCCAACTTTATATTGCAGAAGGGTTGTATGAAATTTTATCCAAGTGTCATCCTGAACAAATTTTGGGATCTAAAAATAAAATAGAGATGCCGAAACAAGTTCGGCATGACAATTTTTTTATTTCAGGTGGTCTAGCGAATAATAAAATAATTTCCGAATATTTAATTTCTAAAGGTGCTTACACTTCCAAGATAATTCCTCGTGGCGACGCCGGACTTTCTTTTGGACAAATTATTTATTATCTTTTGGGAAAATAAAAGCCCCATACGATTTCGTAGAGGCTCCGGATTGTATTCGCCCAATCCGGAAAAGCGTTGTGACGAGTTTGCCACTTTTCATGAAAAAACTATAATAACCAACTGAATTTGAATTAAGCTAATTCTAATTCAGAGTTGGTTATAAGACTTATCAGAAAATCCGTACATGATTGACCAAATCCAACTGAATTCCCAATTATTTTCTTTTGTAATTCGTTTGTCTTAAAATCCATCGATGACCATTTTATATTTTTAATTAACAGCCATTTAATTTCAAAAGATATTCTTATTCCAAACTCAGTGAAAAATAACTTTTTTTTCTTTCTGATATTATCCGGTTTGAAATTGAAATTAATCAAGATATCTGTAAATAATTGACCGACACACTCTTCATTCCGCTTAATTATTTCCAGTATTTTTTGTAAATTAAAGTTAGAGTGCAAATAACCCCAATCTACATTATTACCAAAAACACCCGAAATTGCCTGTGCCTGCTCCATAGTAATCCCTGTCGATTGAACTCCGCTAGATGTAATCTCCATAATCACTAAACTTCCTCCAAATTGTTTTTTTTCTTAGGTTAATATCCACTTTCGACTTTGCCACAGCACAAAAAAAATCTTTGAGATTATCAAAGACACTTTTTAGGTTGTGGCAAAATAGATTTTATTTTGTTTTCAAAGAACAATTATCTTAGCAAATTCTCGGAATGAGTTTTCCTTTTGGCACTTCAATTTTTTTAATTGAACCAATTTTGGTCTTGAGCCAAACTTCTTTTCCTTTTTGCACTTCTCCTATAATTCTAGCTCCGCCAGCTGGCGGATTATTATATTTTTTCAAAATTCCAATAACTTTTTGGGAATCTTTTTTCGCCACTGTAGCAACAAATCTTCCTTCCGATGGAAAAGAAAAAACATCAATACCAAGTAGTTCTGAAATAGCCAAAGTTTCTTTTTTGAACGGTAAAGTTTTTTCCTCCAACACAAATTTAGTTTTCGATTTTTCTGCCATTTCGTTGAGCACTGCTGCCATCCCTCCTCTAGTTGGATCCTTGCAAGAAGTCAGATATTTTGAAACTGCTTGAATTTCACGAATTAGCGGTTGGCAATCGCTTTTTATTTTTGTTTGATAGTTAAACCTCTTAGCCAAAAGCGCCACCGCGTGTTCGCCAAGATCCCCAGAAACGATTATGTCATCTCCCACTTTTGCGCCATCGTTAGAAATTATTTTGGAAGCAAGTCCTACTCCAGAAGTAGTGATTTCAATTTTGTCTATCTTGCCTTTTTCCGTCACCTTAGTGTCCCCCGTCACAATCGGCACGCCCGTAACTTTAGAAATTCTATTTATAGACTGAATTATTTTTTCTAAATCATTTTGCAAAAAACCTTCTTCAATTACAATACTAAGAGAAAGTCCGATTGGCTTAGCCCCCATCACCGACAAATCATTCAGCGTTCCGCAAATCGCAATTTTTCCAATGTCTCCTCCCGGAAAAAACAGCGGGTCAACAATAAAAGCATCTGTCGTAAAAACCAATTTATTACTCCCTTCTCCTTTATAAGCCCGCCCGCCGGCGAGGCAGGGAGAAGGGCTGGGGATGAGGTAAGTCGCGGAGTCATCAGCCGTATTTTTCCACTTACCTTTCACGCTCAAAATATTTCTTATGTTTCCAATAAGTTCTTCTGACTTTTTTCCTCCTCCGCCCATTTCAAGTTCGATTATTTTATTATTTTTCATTTACCCTGTTAAATAAGATTTGAGTTTCTACTTGAGAAACTAATTTATTTAAAAAAATATTTATATTTACGAATATCATTTACCTCCATCTACTCAAATCTTAATTTTAAATTTTTATAAAAATTTAAAATTTATTTAACAGGGTAAATATTGAAGCGAAAATTGATATTACATGACCCCTCCCTCGAAACCATACAAGCGCCCTGCGGATTGTCTGGCGTGCAAGATTTTCCAAATAATTTACATTGTTTTGATTCAATTAGCCCTTGCAAAACTTCTCCGCAACGACAAGCACTTTTTTTGGGTTTAATTTCTTTTTTTATTTTTGCAATCAAATCTCGATGGATAAATTCGGCATCAAGATGTTGATATTTTTTTCTAATTTTTAATCCAGAATTTTTGATTTCTCCTAATCCCCGCCATGAAGCATCTCTAATCTCAAAAATTTCGGAAATTATTTTTTGCGCTTTCTGATTGCCTATTTTTTTTACCAATCTCATATATTCATTCTCAACTTTTTTTTCTCCGGCAATTATTTGATCCAAGAGCATTTCAATTGCCAGAAGAACATCTTCTGCGCTAAATCCAGCCACCACCTGCGGGATTTTGAATTTTTGATAAACTTTCGTTCCAATAATCGCGCTCACATGCCCGGGATTGATAAAGCCATCTATTCTAATTTTATTATTTTCAAGTAACGCCTCCATCGCTGGCGGAAAAAGTTTGTGCGATGAAAAAACCGTAAGACCATTTTTAATTCCCCAAGCCGTCATCACAGTCGTTGTTTCAAAACCAATTCCCCAAAAAACCAAATTGGGAATTTTTTTGGAAAGTTCTAACGCTTCGGTCACGTCATAAACAATATGGACTTGTGCGCCTTTTTGCCGAGCATTTTCCAAGCTACCTAAACTTCCAGGAATATTAGTAGCATCGCCATAACAAGCAATTGGAATTCCTGAAAGTGCCAACCCGGTTACCACATCAATTTCACTTTGATCGGTCACACAAACTGGACAACCCGGACCGGTAATGAGTTTTATGTTTTCCGGCAAGATATTTTTTATCCCGTGTTTCGCAATCATTTCACTATGCGTCCCGCAAAGTTCCATAAATCTTATTGGTTTTCCAATCATCTTTGATTTTCCATCTATACTACTAAGTATTTTTTTAAAATCAGACACTTTTTTACAAATTTTCAATTTACAATTATCAATTTTCATTCAATGATCAACTTTAAAATTTTTAAAATTAATTAATTGAGAATTCATTGTAAATTGTAAATTGATAATTGAAAATTATTTTAAGTATCCCTCCACTTCTTCAACATTATCTTTCTCCATTTTTTCAATCGCAAAACCGGCGTGCACCATCACATAATCTCCAACCTTAACATCCACAATACTGATATTTATTTCTTTTTTGACGCCTCGAAAATCAACTTCGGCCAGTTGATTTTTTATTTTCAAAATTTTTCCAGGGATGGCTAAACACATAATAAATTAAAAAATAAGTTAAAAAGAAAATAGAAATTAGTTCACGAGAATAGAAAGTGGAAAAAAGAAAAATATCTATTCTACTTTCTAATTTCAAATTTCCTGAACTATTCTCCAATTTCTAATAGCTACTTTCTAAAATTTTATAAATGAATTTTCCCCTCTCTTATCTTCTCTTTATCTCTAACTAATCTCGCCACTTCTCTCTCGCTCAAAACATAATCCAAATTCTTATCCTTCTTTGCTTTCTCGTAAATTCTTAAGGAGATAAAAAATATCACAATATCTTGCTGATTTATCTTTTTAGATTTAGAATATTCTTCTTTGATGTTTTTTATAAATTCAATTTTCAAATTTTCTTTTCCTAATTTTATAATCTCCTCAAAACCTAAATCAGCCAGTAGTTTATTCAGATTTTTCTCGGCACTGATATTTTTTATTGAGTTTAATATTTTTTCCTCTATTCCAAGATCTAAAACCGCCACCGAAAATTTTTCAAGATTATCCAAATCATCAATTATTTTCACATAATCATTTTTGTCTGTGAGTGCTCCTGTTGGACAAACTTCAAGACATTTTCCGCAAAAACTACAATCCAAAACTTTTTCATAAGGCGTCCCAACCACCACGGCGTTACCTCGATGATTAAAACCAAATTTTTTCTCCGGACAAATGTTTATACACCTTCGACATTCAATGCAAAGCTCACTGTTTCTGGAAATACATGGATTTTCATTTTCCACCACTACCCGTGACCAATTATCTTTGAGTAAATCCAATTCTTCAACATCAGTTATTTCCCCTTTTCTTGGCACAAAATGAAAATTTTCAATTTTGTATTCCAGCGCCAATTTCTGCAATTCGCACATTAGATTTTTTTTGCACGTGGCACATTTTCCCGCATGATCCGCCCAAAGCAGTTCCAAATTAATCCGCCGTGCTTTTTCTATTTTTTCGCTTTCTGTTATAATTTCCATCCCATCTTTGACTTTCAAGGCACAGGACGGCTGTAAATTTGTACGGACAGGTTTTAAACCTGTCCCTCCATTTTTTATTTCCACCAAACACAAACGACAAACCGCACCTCGCAAAAGATCTTCAAAAGCACAAAGCGTGGGAATTCTAATCCCCTCCCTTTTACACACATCTAAAACAGTTTCATTTTCTTTTGCTTCGTAAATTTTACCGTTTATTTTTATATCCATAAATCATATTAGTATATTAGCATACTAACATTTTAACAAATTCGACACTACAAGATATTGCCTTTTGTTAACATGCTAAAATGTTAAAATGTTTTTTGTTATTGCATCCCGAAACGCGGTACCAGCAAATTTTCCCAATGGGCAAAAAGTCGTATTGTCGAGCGTCCATAGGATATCTTCAATCGCTTTTTTGTCGCGATCGGAAATTTTTCCGTCACGAAATCTTTTGGCGATTTCCCACAGCCGGAAAGTTCCTTCTCGACACGGTACACACTTTCCGCAAGATTCTCGGCGAAAAAAATCTGTCCAAGAAATTAGAAGGTCATGAATATTGACACTCCTATCCACCACCAAAATTGACCCCGAACCAAGAGGACATTGGCACATTTTTCCATATTCTAATTTTGTTTTTAATTCTTTTTCTAATAATAATTTTCCACAAGCTCCACCCAATTGCGCAAACCAAAACTCTTTGCCGTTTTTTATCCCGCCAGCATATTGGTCAATTAATTTTCTCACATTGATTCCTGTTGGTGCTTCATATATTCCTGGTTTTTCCACGGCGCCACTAAGAATAAAAAGTTTTGTCCCAGGGGAATTTTTTGAACCGATGCGCGCATATTTATCCCCACCGCTGGAAATTATCCATGGAATATTGGAAATTGTTTCCGCATTATTCACGACAGTTGGACAGCCAAAAAGTCCTGCTTCCGTTGGAAAGGGTGGACGAATTTTTGGCTCTCCACGATTACCTTCGATGGAATTTATAAGCGCTGTCTCTTCTCCGCAAATATAGGCTCCGGCGCCAGAATATATTTCAATTTCCAGATTGTAATTTGAACCAAGGATATTTTCTCCCCAATATTTTTTTACCTTAGCCTGTTCCAAGGTTTTTCCCAAAATCTCTCTTTGTTTTTCATAATTTCCATTAATATAGATGTAGGCATGCTTCGCACTAATCGAAAGCGCAGAAATTATTATCCCCTCTAAAAGCAAGTGCGGATTATTATCCACTATCAATCTATCTTTATATGTCCCCGGCTCTGATTCTTCTAAGTTGCAGATAAAATATTTTTTGTCATTAGTGTTTTTTGCTACCATCTCCAATTTATCACCAGTTGGAAATCCCGCACCTCCGCGCCCGCAAAGTCCAGATTTTTTAATCTCAAAAATAGCCCCCTCCGGATTCATTTTAAAAACAAATTTTTCCAAAGCCGTATATCCGCCAACACTAATATAGTCCTCTATTTTCAAAGGATTAATCTTGCCCCAATCTTTTGTTAACACTTTTAAATTATCAGTCACTAATTTTCAATTACCAATTCTCAATTTACATTGAATTTTCAATTATCAATTTTCATTGGAAATTTAGTCATTGAAAATTGATTGAAAATTAGAAATTGAAAATTAGAAATTTATTACATATATTCCCCCAATATCCCATGCACTGAACTTTTCGTCACTCTTTCATAAATTTTTCCGTTTATCACCATCACTGGGCCATCGGCACAACGACCAAGACAACTGATTTCTTCCAGTTTAAATTTAGAATTGACCGAGCTTCCTGATTTTATTTTTAACAAATTTTCAACCTCGGAAATTATCGAAAAAGAATTGTTTACTGTGCAGTTAGCTGAATTGCAGATTTGAATTAAAATTTCCGGCTGTTTTTCAGCTTTAATTTCATCATAGAAACTAGCGGTTTCAAAAATCTTACTTTCTGAAACGTCGAAATACTCCGCTATTATCTTAGATTCTTTTTCGCCCACAAAACCAAAAATGGCGTTAATTTTTTTTAACGCCGGTAAAATATTCTCGCTCTTAGGCTCGAACTCCAAGATTATACTTTGTATTGTTTTTTGTTTCATGTTTCATGCTTTATGCCTTCCCTTCACTCCCAAAATATTTTATTTTTTGCTTAACTACTTCTTTGGCTGATTCTCTGGCTGATTCTAAAATCTTTCTGACATCAAAACTTGAACTTCCTCCTTTTAGAGAATTAATCAGACTACTAACAAACGCCACGCGAATAGCGGTGTCAACATTGAAACAAGATATGCCGTTTTTAATAGCTTCAACAACTTTCCCATTTTCCCAATCTGACGCACCATGGAGAATGAGTGGGATATTGCAAAGTTCATTTATCTTTTTCAATCTTTCAAAATCCGGAGTTGGTCTTTCCTTGAGAAATCCATGTGAATTGCCAATTGCTACCGCCAAGGCGTCAATTCTGGTCTTTTTGACAAATTCAGCCGCTTTTTGCGGATCAGTCATAAAATCATCCCAATTAATTTCTCCTCCTTCTGTTTCACCGATATAGAGAACACTGCCCAATTCGCCTTGGACATCTACGCCTTTTCCGTGGCAATATTCTACCACCTTTTTCGTGTTTCTTATATTATCTTCAAATTTTGCTCTTGATCCATCATACATCACCGAACCAAAACCAATTTCCGCGCAACGCTCGGTAACTTCAAAACTCTTACCATGATCAAGATGAATTCCCACTGGAATTTCCGGCGCATAAAATTCAACATCATTTTTCACGATATTATAAATCATCCGACCTCCGGCATATTCCATCGTCCTTTCAGTAATTTGGATAATCACCGGCGAACGCAATTCCTTGGCCGCGTCCACAATTGCCCGAGTAGTTTCCAAATTAACCGTATTGAATGCTCCAACAGCATACCCCCCTTCTCTGGCTTTAGTTAGAATTTCTTTGACAGATGTAATCATAACTTTACGAATTACTAATCACTTACTAATATACGAATGTACGAATTTTTTATTAGTATATTCGTATAAAATTAGTAATTAGTAAGAATTAATTTTATATTTATATCTTAAAACTAATTTAACAAACTTGCGATTTTAACAAACTCATACGGAGTCAAACTTTCCTTACCGATTAATGCCCCATCCATTCCTGGATCAAGACAAACTTCTTTGACAATACTCGCCGAAACTGATCCACCATAAATTATCTTAACTTTTTCGGCAAAATTAACCCCATATTTTCCTACTAAAAATTTTCTAATTATAAGTTTTGCACTCATCACATCATTGGCTGAAGGCAGATGATCTGGATTATTAGAACTTATCGCCCAAACTGGCTCATAACAAATAACTACATTTTCAATTTTTCCCCTACTGACATTTCTCAGGCAATTTTCCAATTGTTCTGAAACAATTTTTGATCCTTCACTTTTTTGTTCTCCATTCTCTCCTACGCAAATTATTGGCTTTAGTCCATTCTTGAGAGCTGAAATGACTTTCAAGTTCACTTCTTCATCCCGCTCACAAAAATATCTTCTTCTTTCACTGTGTCCAAGTATTACATACTCGCATCCAAAATTCTTGAGCATTGTCGGAGAAATTTCTCCAGTAAATGACCCCTTGCTTTCCCAAAACATATTTTGCGCTCCTAAAATTATTTTTTTTATTTTAGCACTCTTAAATCCTGCTAGATGAATAGCAGGCGGGCAAATAATTAAATCACAATTATTTATTTTTTTTCCAATTAATTCTTTTTTGAACAAGGCTAAATATTGCATTTGTTCTGCAGGAGACTCAAAATTCATTTTTAGGTTTCCGATAATTAGTTTATTCATTTTCTTTTTTTCTTATATTAATATGTCTTTTAACAAACCAAACTGCGCCGATAAGAATTATTATCCCAATAGCAATATCAAATTTATGAAAATATACTCCTAATGTATTCCAGTTTTCTCCCATTTTTTTCCCCACATAAGCAAGAAAAAAACAAAAAGGCAAAGAACCAAGAAAAGTATAAGTGATGAATTGCCCAAAATTCATTCTGGCAATTCCGGCCGGCAAAGAAATAAATGTTCGAATTACGGGAAGCAATCTTGAGATGAAAACTGCTGTGTTGCCATATTTTTTGAAAAAATTATCTGCCAAATTCAAATCATGCTTAGTCACTAAAACATACCGGCCATATTTTTCCGCCAGTGGCCTTCCGCCGATATAACCAATCCAATAAGCAACAGCTGAGCCAATCACGCAACCCAAGGCGCCGGCCAATGATACACCCCAGAGTGAAAATTGCCCTTGATAAACTAAGTATCCCGAAAATGGCATAATTATTTCTGACGGCAAAGGAATGCAAGCTGATTCAATTGCCATCATAAGCGCCACGCCGGAATATCCCAGCATAGAAATGCCCCAAATTATAAATCCAGCCAAAATTTCAATTATTTTTGCAATCATAAATCATGAAACATGTAGCATGAAACATGTAGCATAAGAAAAATCTTATCAATGTTCCGTATTATATGTTGTATATTATATGTTTTTTAGGAATTCCGCTGCATCTTCCGGACTAATAGTAATAATCTCTACTCCGGTTGAAATTTCAAATCCCGCCCAGATATTTGTTTTTGGCAAAATCTCAATGTGCCAATGAAAATGTGGGTAATCTTTTCCATCGCACGGCGAGGTGTGGATATAGAAATTAAAATCCGGATTGTTGAGTTTTTCACTTAGTCTTTTAATTGCTTCATGAAGAACAACTCCTGCCGAAATTTTTTCATCCTGTGTTATCCTTTCAAAATATGGTTTATGTTTTTTTGGAATGAGCCACATTTCAAAATTGACTCGCGAGGCAAACGGACAAAACAACAAAAAATCATCATTTTCAAAAACTATTCTTTTTTTGTTTTCAATTTCCCACTCGACCATCGCGCAATAAACACAATGCTTATTTTGCTTATGATATTCTTCTGCGCCATCTAATTCACTTTTGACATACGGCGAGATCACAGGAATAGCCATGAGTTGTGAATGCGGATGAGGAATTGATGCACCGGCCGATGCGCCATGATTGTGAAAAATATCAATATAACTCACAGATTTTTTGTTCATCAAATCAATATATCTCGACTGATAGGCATCCAAAATTTCTGCCACCAGGAGCGGTTCCATTTTGCCAATATGATTCCAGTGATCCTTGGTCACAATTACTTCATGATACCCCACACTATCCATCCAAAAATATGGCCCCTCTTCTTTGTGCTTGATTTGCCCACCAATAGGCCTCGAAAAAGCTGGGAATTTATTGGGAAAAACTCGAAGTGACCAATCACCATCCGTTGTGCTATAAATCAAAACGTCTTTTTCTTGTCCTGATTTTTCCGGATCGCAAAACAAGCATTCGCTCGGGTTATCCTGCGCTAAGTCTTGTTCTTTTTTAGCAAACTCATCTGGACGACGGGCGCGAATCTTGGAAACTACCACCCAATCCCTCGTCACCAGATCCTGCCTAAGTTCACTATTTTTGTTTTTATCTTCCATTTTTGTCTATGAGCGATAGCGAGTAGTCACAAAAATGAGAACCCCGCATAAATTCGCTCGAAAATATTTTTGTTTTTACCCTGTTAAATAATTTTGCTTTAGCAAAATTAAAAATGTAATCATTTTTTATTTAACAGGGTGAATTTTTTTGTATTCTCCTATTTTGTATTTTCCAGTCCATAGTCGCATTCTGGTTTTCCATAAATCCCACAGTACTTGAAAATATCCATTTGGTCCCGTAAGACTCACCGTCGAACCCTCTTCATTCATCCAACTTACCGGCATTTGTTTTATCTTAAAACCAAGTTTTTTTGACAAAACAACAAGTTCGAAATCAAAACCAAATCTATCAACTACCATTCGACTGGCTACGGCTTCAGCCGCCTTGCCAGACAACATCTTGAATCCACATTGAGTATCAGGATAACTCCAAAGTCCAAGAACTATTCTGATTGCCCAATTCCCCATATCGCCAAAAAGCTCCTTCCATCTTGCTTGATGAACTTGAATATGAGAACCGGCGATATCACGCGAACCCATCACAACGTCATAACCATTTTCAAATTCTGGTAAAAATGAATCGAGATGTGTTATCGAAGTTGAGCCATCAGCATCAAAAAAAAGTCGATATTCTCCTTTCGCTTCCAAGAGGCCTTGACGCACGACATAGCCCTTGCCATGATTTTCTTTGTTATTAATCACTCGAAGATTTTTTAGTCTTGTAGAAAACCTTCCTGCTATTTCAGCTGTATTATCTGGAGAACCATCGACAACAACAATAACTTCATATTCATAATTTTTATCCGCAAAATATTTTTCACAAATTTCTAGATTATGTGCAATTCTTTCTCCTTCCTTGTAGGCAGGAATGATAACAGACAGATAAGGTTTTTGTTCCATTGTTCTTAGGTTTAATGATTATTTTATATTTATATTGTATCATAAATTCATGAAACATGAAACATATAGCATGATTGTTTCATGTTTCATGTTTCATGTTTCATGTTTCATGTTTCATGACTTGTCTAGCCAGCTTTGTAAAATTATCTTGGCAGCTTCTTGGTCATCAAATTTCCCCACATTTTTCATCCCCTTTTCCAAAAGATTAGCTTGCGCCATCTTGGTGGAAAACATTTCGTTTTGATATTCGATTTCAATTTCCGGCAAGACTTTAGCAATCCTTGCGCCCAGCTTTTCACCTTCATACAGCACTTCTTCCCTGTTTACATAACTTGGAATTCCAATTATAATCTTACCAACGCTTTCTTTTTTGATAATTTTTACCAAATTCTCCAGAAAATTTTTGTCATTTGAAAGTGTAGTATAAACAAAGGCAATCCTGGTCTCGCTGTCCGCCAAAGCCAAACCGACCTTGGATTTACCATAGTCGATTCCCAAGATGTGGCTTATTTGAGGGATATTCGGTTTTTGCGCTTGACAATTATTCATTTAAGTAGTATAATTATAAGTTAGTATATAAAACAGTTCTTACCATTCACCGGTCGCTGATTCTAGCGGCCATCAATATAAATTTCATTTAAACCCTAAGTTAGGAGAAAAAAATGAAAAGAAATTTTTGGACTTTTTGGTTAATCCTTGGAGCCATCGGCAGCGCTATCGGTGGTGTTTACTTCGTATTAACAACTTTGGCGTTTGATGCCGGCGCCGAGATGTTAAAACTCAAAGAGGCGTACGTTTTTTTCTTCGGGCTACTGCTTGTCGCAGTATCCCTGAGGAAACTCAGGGAGAAGAAAAAAAACAGATGGATCAAATGCAGTTTCAAGCACTTGCGCCCGAAGTGCTATCAAGGGAGAGGTAAACTGCTCTTGACATAAGAGCAACCAAGCCTTTTCCGACTCCGGAGTGTGTGTCTGCACCTTAGACACCCTCCGGTTTTTTTATTTTACGAAATACTTACAAAAATACGAATCTAGCTAAATTACGAATTAGTACTTTCGCTTAATTCGTATTTTCGTAAATTACCTCGTCAATATCTCACACCCACCTTTTTTAACCAAAACCGTATCTTCAAAATGCGCGGAGAGTTTTTCGTCATCCGTCAGATATGTCCAGCCGTCGCTTCCTAATTTTATCTTATGTGTTCCAACATTTATCATTGGTTCCAGCGCCAAAGTCATCCCCTCTTTAAGAATTATATCCTTGGCACTCCAGTGATAATTTGGCACAACCGGATCTTCGTGCAAAATTTTTCCGACGCCATGTCCGACCAAATCTCGAATGACTGAAAAACCATTTGAGCGAGCATAACTTTCTACTGCGATTGAATATTCACTCAGCTTTGCCCCCGCCTTAATTTTGGCAATTCCATAATTCAATGCTTCTCTAGTCACTTTCATAATTTTGTGCGCTTCAGGACTCACAGATCCAACCGAAAATGTGCGTGCCATATCAGTGATCATCCCCTCAAATTCCATTCCGATATCAATCTTCACCAAATCTCCCTCTTTTATAATTTTTTCCACACTTGGAATACTATGCACAATTTCATTGTTAATTGAAGCGCAGATTGTGGCGGGATAGGGATTAGTTTTGTCGCCATAACCCTTGAAAGCTGGTGTTCCTCCATTATCAAAAACCAGCCTTTCGGCCAGCTCATCAAGCTCTTGCGTATTTATTCCTGAAGCAATCATTTTCCCAATTTCATTCATAATCATGGAAAGTATCTTTCCACCACGACGCATCGCCTCTATTTCTTTTTCGTTTTTTATCACTATCATAATTTTTCCAAAATATCTTCAAATACTTTTTCAATTTCCTTATCCCCATCAATTTCAATAAACTTGCCTTGTTTTTTATAATATTCACTCATCGGCATTGTTTCCTGTTCAAAGATTTTCAATCTTTTCATCACGCCTTCTTTGGTATCATCAATCCGTTGAATTATTTTTCCCTCACATATATTACATTTTTCGTCTTCATTTTGAATATCTTTGCCCAGAATAAAAACTTTTTTGCATTTTTCACAAATTCTTCTTTTGGAAATTCTTTTAAGTGATTCTTCTTCAGAAAGCTTAATTAGAATTGCCTTATCAATCTTTCTTCCGGATTCCTTAATTACTTCTTCAAAATAATTAAGTTGTTGGATATTTCTTGGTACCCCATCAAAAACAACTCCACGTTCACGTGGAAGTCCCATAATCTTTAAATGAATCACTTCGCGCAAAATTCTGTCACTAACTAATTCTTTTTTAATATTAATTATTTCGTGAATTTGCTTTCCTAATGACGTATCGAGCTTTGCCACTTCACGCAAAAACTTTCCCATATCAATATGCTCTAAATCAAATTTCTGCGCTAATTTTTCCGCTTGAGTTCCCTTGCCAGAACCTTGTGGACCCAAAATAACTATGTTCATGAAACATGAAACATGAAACATGAAACAATAATTATATAACTTTGTTTTTTGTTATATGCTTTATGTTTCATGCTACATGATATTTAGAAACCTTCATAATCCCTCATCACTAATTGACCTTCAATTTGTTGGATAAGCTCAATGACTACCGAAACCACAATTAAAAGTCCGGTACCACCAATTGAAATAGAGCCGATTTTAGTAAAACTCTGAACAATGAAAGGAAGAACTGCGATAAGACCAAGAAATGTTGCGCCTGTGAGTGTCACGCGATTCATAATTCTAAAAAGATATTCGGAGGTGTTTTTGCCTGGGCGAATTCCGGGAATATATCCGCCTTGTTTTTGCAAATTTTCTGCAATCTTGTTTGGATCAAAAACTACAGCTGTATAAAAATAGGTAAAGGCCACTACTAGAAGAAAATATAGCGAACCATAGAAAAATTGATTTTGAAAAAAATTCCCGACTGCTCGCGCTACACTAGCGACAGTCCCGTTGGATGAACTAGCCAAAAAATTAGCAATCATTCCTGGAAAAAGCATAATTGACATTGCAAAGATAATTGGAATCACACCCGCTTGATTGATGCGAAGTGGCAGATGAGTGTTGGTTCCGCCAAACATCTTGTTGCCACGAATTCTTTTAGCATAAGCAATTGGAATGTTCCTTTGTCCTTCGGTCATAAAAACCACCGCCCCGACTGCGCCAACCACAACAACCAGAAGAAAAACATAAGCAAAAAATTGAGTTGGATCCCAAGTAGATACGATGCGCGAAATTGCTGAAGGCAAACTAGAAACTATTCCAGCAAAAATCAAAAGTGATACTCCATTGCCAATCTTTTTTTCAGTGATCAGTTCCCCGAGCCACATCAGAAAAATAGTTCCGGCAGTGGCAACGATCACAATAGAAAATAATGCGTACGCTCCACTTGGCGCCATAATTTGTTGGGAACGAAAAAGAGAAATCATCCCAATCGTTTGCAAAGCAGCCAATGGCACGGCAATCCATCTGGTCCACTGATTGAATTTTTCTCGCCCAGCTTCTCCCTCTTCCTTATAGATTTGTTCCAAGCGCGGGATAATCATGGTCATGAGTTGCATGATAATTGAAGAAGTGATGTATGGTCCCACGCCAAGCATCACAATAGAAATACTCGAAAGCCCTCCACCAGAAAAAAGATTAAGGAGTCCAAAAAATTGATTGCCCTCAAAAAACATCTTGAGTCTTTCTTGATCAATTCCCGGAATTGGAATGTTGGCAGCTAGACGAAAAATCACCAAAAGCGCCAAGATAAAAAATATCTTGTTTCTGAGTTCTTTAACTTTGAAGATTTGAATTATTTTTTGAAACATGCCAATTTTATCTTCGAGCGAAGCGAGAAGCTACCAGCCTCGCCTTCGACAAGCCATCTTTGGCGAGTCGAGGCGGGTAAAATTGAGCATCCCGTAAAAATTCGCTCTACTAATTTAAAATTATTTTCAAATTAAGCCGTAGGCGACCACACACATAAATCCTTAGGTTACATAAATCTTTGTTGGAATTTTGTACGGGATAAATTAGTCTTTAAATCTTTTCCATTATTTTACCGCCGGCTTTTTCAATTGCCTCTTTGGCTGATTTTGATAGAAGAATGTCATTACTAAAAGAAAGTTTTTTGGAGAGCTTGCTTGCGCCAAGAATTTTGATTTTTTCCCGCTTCACAACCTTGCCGAGTAATTTTGTCTTGACTAAAGATTCCACATTCACAGTTTCACCATCCTTAAACGCTTTTTCAATTTGATCCAAAGACAACACTGTTTTTTTAGCTTCTCTCGATTTGAATCCCTTTTTCTTTTTCATGTGATCAATAAGTGTTGAACGGCCACCTTCAAACAAAGGATCAACATGCGCTCCACTTCGCGCTTTTTGCCCTTTATTTCCCTTGCCGGAATAAGTACCCTTTTTTCCACCTCGTCCGATGGTCTTTCTTTTCTTCTTGCGTATTTTCAATTTTAAATCATTTATTTGCATAATTTTCATTTACGAACTACGAAATGAGCGAAATACGAAATGTTATCCTATATATTTTCGTATTTTAATTTAATTTTCGTACTTTCGTATTTCGTATTAATTTCGTATTTCGTAATTTACTTAACTCTCTCGCCTCTTTTTTTTGAATCTTGGAATGTTCTCAAAGCTTCGATAGTTGCTCTCGCTACATTTAATTTATTGGCCGTTCCTAATGATTTTGAAACGATATCTTTGATTCCAGCGAGATCAACAACGGCACGCACCGCTCCACCAGCCACAATTCCTCGTCCTTCTGGAGCAGGTTTGAGCATAATCTTAGCACTGCCGGATTTTATAAACATATCATGCGCGATTGTGTTCTTGCTCACATCAACATTAATCATGTTTTTCTTGCCGTCATCAAAAGCTTTCTTGATTGCATCTGTCACATCTGCTCCCTTACCAACGCCCACGCCTACTTTTCCCTTTCGGTTGCCAATAACTAAGGTAGCACGAAAACGAAATCTTCTTCCGCCCTTAACCACGCGAGTAACTCTGGCTAAATCCAAAAGCTTCTGATCATATTCAGGTTTTTCTTTTTTAGTTCTTGTTCGTTTGTCTCTGCCCATAAAAATAATTTATGCGACCCTAATTTACGAATGAACACTCGAATTATTCGAATGATTTCGGGTCATTCGAGTGATAATTCGCGTCATTCGAGTCGCTTATTAGAATTTTAGTCCACCTTCTCTAGCTCCCTGTGCTAGCGCCTTTATTTTTCCATGATATTTATAACCACTTCTGTCATATACAATTTCGCTAATCTTTTTTTCTAGGCATTTTTTAGCTATCAAAATTCCAACATTTTTTGCGCCTTCGATATCATTTTTAGCTTGCTTTATTTCTTTAAGATACGCCGAAACTATTGTAGTTGATTTTTCATCATCAATAACCTGAGCAGATATGCCAGTGAGACTTTTAAAAACAGCAAGGCGTGGTCTTTTCGCGTCACCCTTAACCTTAGCTTTAATTCGCTTTTTTCGATGTAATCTTAAATTGTTTCTACTTATTTTCATATTAATTCACTACTAATTATTTTACGGCGCCGGCTTTCTTGCCGACTTTTCTTCTAACTTTCTCTCCTTGATATCTAAAACCTTTTCCCTTATATGGTTCAACTTTTTTCAACGCTCTGATATTGGCTGCAAATTGTCCTACTTTTTGTTTGTCAGATCCAGAGATTGAAAGAACGTTATTATCTTCAATTTTGACTGTCAAACCTTCAGGAATTTCCTGCTCAACTGGATGAGAAAAACCGAGAGCCATAACTAATTTCTTTCCTTGTAGAGACATACGAAATCCCACTCCCTGCAGTTCTAGCTTCTTTTCGAAACCATCTTTGGCACCGACAATCATATTGTTCACTAGCGCTCGAGTAAGACCCCAAATAGCATTAGCTTCCTTGGTGTTTCTTATGCGAGAAAATTTCATTTCTCCGTCAGACACTTCGACTTTAATTTGTCGACTAATTTCCAAATTCAAAGTGCCTTTTGGGCCTTTAACTTCCAATTTCTCACCATCGAGTTTGATCTCAATTCCTTGTGGTATAGCTATTATTTTTTTTCCGATCTTTGACATATTAGTTTATATTATTTTTACCAAACTTCACAAATATATTCTCCTCCTAATCCAAGCTTTCTCGACTGAGCTCCCGTCATCACACCCTTGGAAGTAGAAATGATAGCTGTACCGTAATTATTCTTAACATTCTTAATATCTTTATTTTTAATATATATTCTTTGTCCTGACTTAGAAATTTTCTTGATTCCCTTGATTGCAGGAATTTTTCTGGTTGGAGTAACTTGATAATATTTCAAAATTATCTTTATCAGTCCTTGTGCATCCATAGAAGTTTTTTCTACAAAACCTTCTTTTTCTAAGATTCCAGCTAAGGCAATTCTAAGCTTAGATGGTTTTATAGCCACTTCTTTGTGCCCAGCCATCTGAGCATTTCTTATTTTAGTTAACATTTCAGAAATTTTGTCCATAATTTATAAAATTAATTACCAACTTGCTTTTTTAACTCCAGGGATTTGTCCAGTGATAGCCAACTCTCTAAAACATATTCGGCAGATATCAAATTGTCTCATATATCCATGTTTTCTTCCGCACTTCCAACAACGTCTGACTATTCTCGTCGAAAATTTAGGTTTTTTTCGGGCTCTTGCTTCGGTTGATTTCTTCGCCATATTCTTTATCTACAATTAATAAACTTTAAATAAATTAACTTTTTATTTCCATTGGAAATCCTAATAATTTAACCAGTGCCAAGCCTTTTTCTCTATTTTGCGCATCAGTGACTACTGTCACTTCTAGACTGAAAGTATTCTTTACTTGTTCTGGCAAAATTTCTGGAAAAATCAATTGTTCTTTTATCCCAATATTCAAATTACCACTTGTATCCACTGCTGAAGTTTTCAAGCCATGGAAATCTTTCACACGTGGGAGAGCAGTCTTAACTAATCTTTCGATAAAACTCCACATTCTTTTCCCTCGCAAAGTCACTTTCATTCCGATTTCCAATCCTTCTCTTGTTTTGAATCCAGCAATTGATTTTTTTGCCTTAGTTGGCAATGGTTTTTGTCCGGTAATGACAGTAAGGGTTTTTGTAATATCTTCAACTTGAGCAGAATCTTTCAAAAATTTTCCTATTCCAACGTTAACCACGACTTTTTTTATCTTTGGCACTTCGAAATCATTGGAAAGATTAAGCTCTTTTTTCATTTTTTCCACTATTTCTTTTTTGTACTTTTCGCGAATACTAGTCATGGTATTTCTCTAAATATTTATTATATTTCTCCTTGGCATTTTTTACAAACTCTTTGCTTTTTTCCAGCTACTATCTTATATCCTATTCTGGTAGGTTTAGCACATTTTGGGCAAATCAGCATAACATTAGAAATCTGAACTCTTCTTGGTACTTCGATTCTTTGTCCTTTCTCCCCTTGTTTTCTTGGTTTAGAATGTTTTTTCACGATATTCAAACCTTCCACCACAACTTTTCCATCTTGTGGAACCGCCTGCAAAACTTTCCCGGTTTTTCCAGAGTCTTTGCCTGCGAGCATTTTTACTAAATCATTTTTCTTTATCTTCATAATATTTCTTATAATTTTAAATTATAGAACTTCTGGCGCGAGAGAAATTATCTTGCTAAATCCTTTGTCTCTGATTTCTCTGGCAATCGGTCCAAAAATTCTGGTCCCTTTTGGTTCTTTGTTATCCAAAATCACTGCAGCATTTTCATCAAATCTAATATATGATCCATCTTTTCTTCTAAATTCTTTGCTTTGTCTAACAATAACAGCTCGCACCTTATCCCCTTTTTTCACCATGCCTCTCGGCTCAGCAGTTTTCACTGAAGCTACGATAATGTCGCCAATGCTAGCAAAGCGTCTCCTTGTTCCGCCTAAAACCTTAAAGCATTGAATCATTTTTGCTCCGCTATTATCAGCTACCTTTAATTTTGTTTGAGCTTGTATCATATATTTCTAAACTACTTTATATTTCTTATCCTTACTTATTGGTCGGCAAGCAATTATTTCTACCATATCGCCAAGCTTGCACTTGTTTTCTTCATCATGCGCCTTATATCTCTTAGTGGATTTATATTTTTTCTGATATTTTTTATGAGTTTTAAATATATCCACAGCAACAATAGCGGTCTTATTACCCTTATCACTCACAACTCGCCCTTTCTTTTTCGCTAATATTTTGTTGTTATTTGAATTATTTTCCATTTTCTTTATTATTTTTCACTAATTAGAGTATTTATGCGAGCAATATCCTTTTTTTCACCTCTAAGCTCTCGAGTATTTTTCACTTGTTTTACCGCAATATCAAACCTAAGCTTTCTGACTTTTTCTTGCTTTTCCGAAAGCATTTTTTTCAACTCTTCAATATTTTTTTCTCGTAATTCTTTAATTTTCATATTATTCTTTTTCAACAAATTTAGTCTTTACATTTAATTTATAAGCCGCGAGTCGCATCGCTTCCTTAGCAATTTCTCTCTTCACACCATCCATTTCAAATAATATTGTTCCTGGTTTTACTACTGCTACAAAATGATCCACTGCACCCTTTCCCTTACCCATCGGAGTTTCGTCCCCTTTTTTTGTCATTGGTTTGTCAGGGAAAATTCTAATCCAAATTTTTCCTCCGCGTTGAACGTATCTAGTCATTGCACGTCTGGAAGCTTCTATCTGACGAGCCGTAATTAGACTAGCACCCATTGATTTCAAACCAAAACTGCCAAAACTAACTTCATTACCGCGATGAGCTGTTCCGCGGATTTTCCCTCCGCGCTGGATCTTTCTGTGTTTTACTTTTTTTGGCATCAACATAATATTTGCAAAATTCTATTTTCTTTATAATTAATTTACACTCTTTTGAAAAACTTCGCCTTTATACAACCAAACCTTCACTCCTAATGTTCCGTATGTTGTATAAGCTGTTGCTCTGGAAAAATCAATATCACATCGCATAGTGTGAAGTGGTAATGTTCCTTTGGCTGACCATTCTCTGCGACTCATTTCAGCGCCACCCAATCTTCCAGACATTTCAATTTTCACCCCTTTGATATTCTTATTCTTCATAACTTGTTCCAGTGCTGATTTCATAGCTTTTCGAAAAGGTAATCTTTTTTCCAATTGATCAGCGATGTTTTGCGCCATAATTGCAGCACTCTCTTCCATATTCTTAACTTCGACAATATCTACTTTCAAATTCATATTCTTATTGCCTTTGAAAAAATTCTTTTGGATATAACTCTTGATATCTTCAATGCCACTGCCACCACGTCCGATAAGCACTCCCGGTCTGGCAGTTTTAATAATTACTCGAATCATCTTGGCTGATCTTTCTATTTCTACTTCGGATATAAAAGCCGCTTTCCATTTTTTGGAAACTCCGCCTCTGATTTCAATATCCTGCTTGAGGTTTTTTGTATATTCTCTTTTACTAAACCATTTAGATTTCCAGTCTTGAGTTATCCCCATGCGGAATCCAATTGGATTTACTTTATGTCCCATGCTAATTTAATTTAATATGCTTTGGTTAGTTATTTTTCCTACAAATTACTAATCTTATACAAATATACTAATTTACGAATGAGATTTCTAATTTGATTTTATTCGTACATTCGTATATTTGTACTGATTCGCCCGCCTCGCGTCGACGAGCAATCGTCTTGCGAGTCGAGGCGGGTAATTCGTAGAAACTAATTACATTGACTTTCTTTGAAATATTTTTTTCGCCCACCCCTTATTAGGAGCTTCTTTTTTGGCACGTTCTTCGCCACCTTTTTTATCTGAATCCTTGATTGCTTTTTCTTGTGTTTCTTTTTGTTCTTTTTCTTCCTTCTTTCTTTCTTTTTCTCTTTTTTTCATTTCCGCTTCCATTTCTTCTTTGGTTTTTCGATTTTTTCCTTCCACTCTTTCTTCGAGAATAATTTCTATTTTGGAAGTTCTTTTTAAAATTTCACCGGCTCGTCCGAAGGCTTTCGGCATCCAACGTTTCATTGTTGGCCCTGCTCCAACTCTGGCATCATATACATATAGATTATTTTTATCCAAACCAAAATTATTTTCTGAATTAGCAATTGCACTTAGAAGCAACTTTTTCATGTGCGGGCTAGTTCTTTTCACATGCACATCAAGTTGATTCAGTGCTTCCAAAACATCTAAACCTTTGATTAAATCAGCCACTAATTTTGACTTTCTTGGAGCGATTCGTAAATTGTTTAACTTTGCATTAACTTTCATGACTTTTCTTTACTAATTACTAATCTTATACAAATATACTAATTTACGAATGAGATTTCTTTTCTAATTTTATTCGTACATTCGTATATTTGTACTGATTCGTAATTCGTAACTTTTATTTCTTGGTATCGGTTGAAGCCTTAGCTGCCTTAGCGGCATCTAATTCTTTTTGTTTAGCAGCTGTTTCTAATTCTTTTTGCATTTTTCCTCCGTGCCTTACAAATTTCTTAGTTGGAGAAAATTCCCCCAATTTATGTCCTACCATTTCTTCGGAAACCAAAACTGGAATATGATCTTTACCGTTATGCACACCAAAAGTAAAACCAACCATTTCAGGAGAAATTACCGAGGCGCGAGCCCAAGTCTTAATTGCAGTTCGATCGCCTGGTTTTTTATCTTTAATTTTCTTGATGAGCCTTTCGTCAATATAAAGGCCTTTCTTTAAACTTCTTGTCATTTATTTTCTCTTAGATCTTCTTTTGATTATGAATTTATTACTATATTTTTTCTTTTTTCTAGTTTTCTTTCCGAGAGCTATTTTACCCCATGGAGTCTTAGGATGCTTAAGCCCAATCCCTTGTCGTCCTTCACCTCCACCGTGTGGATGATCGACTGGATTCATAGCGCTACCTCGCACTCCTGGTCTTACTCCCATATGCCTCTTTCTTCCAGCTTTTCCAATGTTAACAGAATTATGTTCGAAATTACTTACTTGACCGATAGTAGCATAGCATTCACTACTTATCAAGCGAATTTCTCCAGAGGACATTTTCACTTGAGCAGTTTTTTGATCTATCGCAGTGAGAATTGCTCCTGAACCGGCGCTTCTTGCTATTTGTCCACCGTGGTTTGGAAAAAGTTCCAAATTAGAAACAACTGTTCCGATAGGAATATTTTTCACCTTAGCACGATTACCTAATTTAATTGGAGCATCTTCCTTCGAAATTATTTTTTGATCAATAGCCAAACCTTCCGGTGCTAACACATATCTTTTCTCTCCATCAGCATAAACTACAAGAGCGATAAAAGCACTTCTGACTGGATCTTTTTCTATTGAAGCCACTCGCCCCCAAATACCAAATTTATCTTGTATGAAATCAACTTTGCGATATCTTTGTTTCGCCCCACCACCTTGATGACGCACAGAAATCTTTCCGCCCGATCTTCCAGCTTTTTTGGTCATTTTAGCCAAAAGAGATTTTTCCGGTTTTCGGTCGGTTATCATAGAAGACTTCACAATAGACATGTTTCTTCTACCAGCTGTATTTCGTTTATAAATTTTAATCGCCATATTGGTTCGAGTTAACTCTCTAAATTATTTTCCTCCAAAAACATCAATGCTTTCCCCTTTTTTCACTTTTACAATTGCTTTTCGGTAACCGGATTTCGTTCCAAGCACTCTACCTCTGAGTCTTTTTTTGCTAGGAATATTGATTGTTCTAACAGTTATCACTTTTACTTTATATAATTCTTCGATTGATTTTTTAATTTGAATCTTAGTCGCTTTTTTAGCCACCTTGAAAATATATTTATTCTGCTCTCCCGCCATTGTCGCCGCTTCAGTTATCCATGGTTCGATGAGTATTTTTGAAGCGATATTTGAATTTTCTACTTTTTTATCTTCAACCATTTTTTTCTATTACTTATTATACTTTTCTTCCAAATATTTAACTGAGTCTTTTGACATTAATAAAAATTTGTTTTTAAGCATCTCCAAAACATTTAATTGGCTAGTCAAAATATTTTCTGTTTTTTTGAGATTTCGACTAACGACTCTTAGATCTTTTTCTGAAGTTGAGAAAGCTATTAAAGTTTTAGCACTGATTTTTAGGTTTTTCAAAATATCAGCCATCACCTTAGTTTTCTTTTCTTTCAAATCAAATTTATCCAAAATTATAATTTCATTATCCTTGAGTTTTGCGCTTAGCACCATCAAAATTGCCTTAGCATTCATTTTCTTGTTGATTTTCTTGGTGAAATTTCGATCATTTCTTGGTCCGAAAGCTACTCCACCCTTTTTCCAAGCAGGATTTCGCACTGATCCTACTCGCGCTCGGCCTGTTCCTTTTTGTTTCCATGGTTTAATTCCCGAACCGGCTCGATCTCCTCGATTTTTTGTGTGAGCCAAAACTTGTCTCTGATTTGATTGAATTGCCACCATTGCCTGATGAATAAGAACATCATTTTTTTTCACTCCAAAAACAGCTTCGGATAAATCCATTTTTTCCACTTCCTGACCGGCTGTATTGTAAACAGAAATTTTCATAATTATTGTTATTTAACGCTGGCTATTTCCACAACTCTTCCCATCACTCCCGGAACTGGACCTTCGAGTCCTAGGATATTTTTTTCTTTATCTATAAAAACAATCTTGATATTCTTGCTTGTGACTCTTTTGCCTCCCATTCTTCCGGCCATTCTCTTACCTTTAACAACATGTTCAGGAAATCCAGAACCAATTGCACCAGGAGCGCGAAGGTCATGTTTGTGTCCGTGAGTCTTAGGTGATCCACCAAAACCATGTCGCTTTACCACGCCTTGAAAACCTTTCGCCTTACCTAGTCCGCTTATTTTTACCTTATCTCCAATTTCAAAAATTGAAACATCTAACACAGCACCTTCTTCTAGTTTTATCTCTTCTACTCGGAATTCTTTTTTGAATTTCTTGTTTTTAGTTTTATCTATTTCCAATTGAACTGCTTGATATCCGTTCTTTTCTTTATTTCTAATTAAGCTGACTTTTGAGGCACATTCAACCAGCGTCACATTTTGTGCGCCGTCTTCGCCGTAAAGCGTCGTCATGCCTAATTTTTTTCCTAGTATAAATTTATTCATCTTTTTTTTAAAAATAAAAACTGGTTTATTACCAGCCAAAACTCCTCGGGGAGTTTATAGAAATTTCTTTCTTGGCTAGTTGAGTATCCAACCAAAACTTAATATCTGACTTGGCTGGACTTTAACTAGAAATTTACGAACTACGAAATTAGCGAAATACGAAATGGTTTTAAGTATATTTTCGTATTTAATTTTAATTTTCGTACTTTCGTATTTCGTATTATTTTCGTATTTCGTAAAAACTACATTTTTATCTCCACATCTACTCCCGCTGGCAAATCTAGATTTGTGAGACTATCAATCGTTTTGGGAGTTGGGCTGATTATATCAATTAATCTTTTGTGGATTCTCATTTCATATTGATCTCTGGCATCCTTGTGAACAAATGTTGATTTGTTAACCGTATATCTTCTTATTTCGGTCGGCAAAGGCACTGGTCCGGCGATACTTGCACCTGATCTTTGAGCTGTTTCAACGATAAGTTTAGCTGACTGATCAATAATCTTATGATCATACGCCTTAATCTTAATCCTAATTCTTGGTTTTACGTCGCCTTCTACCTTCAACATTTAGTTTTTAATATAATCTATTAATTAATTTTAACTTGCTTTATAAAGCTCGTCTCATAAAACTTGAGAGACGAGCTCTGAAAGCAAACTTTATTTTATAATTTTTGTCACCACTCCAGCACCAACAGTTTTTCCACCTTCTCGAATAGCAAATCGCATTCCTTCTTCCATAGCAACTGGGGCACCTAGCTTAACTTCAAAACTTACAGTGTCTCCCGGCATAACCATTTCAGTTCCTTCTGGCAACACCACTTCTCCAGTCACATCAGTTGTTCGGATATAGAATTGTGGTTTGTAACCTTTGAAAAATGGAGTGTGTCTTCCGCCTTCTTCTTTGGTCAAAATGTAAACTTCTCCGTTAAATTCAGTGTGTGGGGTAATTGAACCTATTTTTGCCAAAACTTGACCTCGTTCTACATCTTCCTTTTTAGTTCCACGAAGCAATACTCCGGCGTTGTCTCCTGCTTGTCCGCTATCAAGAGATTTGTTAAACATTTCAATTCCGGTTACAGTAGTTTTTTGTGTTGGTCTAATTCCCACAATTTCAACTTCCGTGTTGATGTTGATTGTACCTCTTTCGATTCTTCCAGTCACTACTGTTCCTCGACCTTCAATAGAGAAGATATCTTCAATTGGCATAAGGAAATCTTTTTCTGTTTCTCGTACAGGCTCAGGAATTTTTTCGTCCAAAGCTGCCATAAGATCGATAATTGGTTTAGCAGCCTCTTCTTCAGCTGATTTTGCTTCAAGAGCTTTCAAAGCTGATCCGCGGATAACCTTAGCATTATCTCCATCAAATTCATATTTAGTAAGAAGTTCTCGGATTTCCGCTTCAACTAAATCAACCAATTCTGGGTCATCCACCATATCAACCTTATTCAAAAATACCACAATTTCTGGAACACCCACTTGTTTTGCAAGCAAAATATGCTCTCGAGTTTGAGGCATAGGACCGTCAGTGGCAGCTACCACCAAAATTGCACCGTCCATTTGAGCTGCGCCAGTGATCATATTTTTGATGTAGTCAGCATGTCCTGGGCAGTCAACATGAGCATAATGTCTTTTTTCTGATTCATATTCACAATGAGCAGTCGCAATAGTAATTCCTCGTTCTTTTTCTTCCGGAGCTTTGTCAATTTCGTCAATTCCTTTTTCCTTAGCTTTTCCCAGGAAAGCCAACACATGAAGAATAGCCGCTGTTAAAGTGGTTTTTCCATGGTCAACGTGGCCGATAGTTCCAACGTTAACATGAGGTTTAGTTCTTTCAAATTTTTCTGCTGCCATAGTTTTAATTTTGCCGCGAATTTTGCATCCCCCGCCAGAGCGGAAAATTCCGGCTTAAATCCGGATTCGCAATTAGTCGCGATTTATTATTAAGTTATATATTACAAAATTTAGTTTAATACACTTTTATTATTTTGGCAAGTCCCCCAAATATTTTTTGTTGTGGATAAGACTAATCGGCCTTTTCATAGCGTATTTCCTCACTTTTTGCTTCACTCATTTCGCTAAGATCCATATCTTCAATTTTTTCCTCTTCTTGGATCACTTTCCAACTTGCTATATCATTGTTGATTTTATCAACCAATTCTTGTTTTGTCAAGCCTTCTATGCCTTCTTTCTTTATTTTCTTGAATTCCGAAAGACTTAGGATCACATAATATTGATCTTGGTCTTTTATCACCGCTTTTCCTCCCAAGAGCTCCAGCGCTTCTTTGAGTTTTTTATCCAACATAAATTTATCTATTAATACATTTAGATTTAAATGCGCTAACCCATTTTTCTATATCCTTTAATGATTCCTGTTGCTCTACCAACAATTTATCATCAAGTAGCGGATCAATTTCTCTTGAAAAATATTCTTTTAATTCTGAATTGGAATGATTTCCACTACTAATATAATCTTTTAATTTTTCCGATGCTAATATATATTGATCTATACTTTTATTAAATTTTTGATCGTAATTTCTTAAAAATTCTGGTGGCTGAAAATCGTTTATTTTCTCCTTACTTTTATTATATGATACAACCATCTGATCTGTTTCAACTCTTAAATTAGATATATCATTATAATTATTTTTTATTATCATTGTTATTACCTTATCAAAAGAATCGTTGCCCGCAATCATTAACCTATTGGCTTCGCTAATATTAGCTAGATAATCAATATAGTCATGATTTTCACAATCAATAGATATCGCTGTGGTTTCTTTTTTATAAAAAATCCAAAAAACAAACCCCACGACAAGCAAAATTACTATAAAAATTACTGCTATTTTCTTTTTATTTAACATTTTTTTATTAAAATTATTTACAATTCAATGCTAACTTATTTGAAATTGGATGTCAATGGAACGCAAAAAAGACGTAGCAATGCTACGTCTCTAAGATTTTTATTTTTTTCTAAAAGATACCTTCTTTTTTATTTTTTCAAAAATTTTCTCTTTTCTTTTTTCAATTCTTTGATATGTGTTTCAGATCATTTTGGCGGCGCCGACAAAATGGTCGGAAACCTTTTGATTGCTGGTTTCACAAGCATCTTTTGCTCGCAAAATCACGCCCTCAAATTTTCGCCATTCTATATAACCCAAAAGAGGCATCAGCTCTCGAGCCTCCCAATATTCAACGCTCTGCTTGTTTACTTTTTTGATACTTTCAAAATCCTTATTGAGAGAATTAATTACAATTTCTTTTGTTTTTTTCATAGTATGTGCTTTTAATATTACTTATAATGATATTATAACACTACATATTTTTTCGTCAAATAATCCACCCACAAAAAAAGACGAGGCAGTGCCTCGTCTCTACGGAATTTAAATTTATTGCATGTTATATGTTTCATGCTTCATGTTTCATGATTCCTATTTCTTATCCCCACTAATAATTCCTTCCGCCACATTCTTTGGCACTTCGGCGTAGTGGAAAAATTCCATCACATAGTTAGCTCGGCCTTGGGTCATGCTGCGAAGTTGAGTAGCATATCCAAACATCGAAGAAAGTGGCACTTCAGAGTCAATTTCTTTTACTCGCGCATTACCTTCTCCACGATCATTCATTTCTTTGATGATTCCTCGTTTAGAATTCAAATCTCCAACGACATCACCCATAAAATTTTCTGGAGTCGTCACCACTACTTTCATAACCGGTTCCATAATGATTGGATTGGCCCGTCTTGCTGCTTCTTTGAAAGCCATTGAACCAGCAATTCTAAAAGCTGCTTCTGAGGAGTCAACGTCATGGAAAGATCCATCATATACTGTCGCTTTGATATCCACCATTGGATACCCAGCCAAAACTCCATTGTCCATTGCTTCTTTGATTCCTTTGCCAATAGGAGCAATATATTCTTGCGGGATAGCCCCGCCCTTGATTTCATCCACAAATTCAAATCCTTTGCCAGCTTCTTGCGGTTCCACTTTGATCCAACAATGACCATATTGTCCGCGTCCACCGGATTGTTTGATATATTTTCCTTCAGCTTGGGCATTGGTTTTAATTGTTTCTCGATAAGCTACTTGTGGTTGTCCAATATTAGCTTCCACTTTGAATTCTCTCTTCATTCGATCCACAATAATATCAAGATGCAATTCTCCCATACCGGAGATAATAGTTTGACCAGTTTCTTCATCAGTTCTAATTTTGAAAGTTGGATCTTCTTCGGCTAATTTTCTAAGAGCCATTCCCATTTTTTCTTGATCGGCTTTAGTTTTTGGTTCTACGGCAATAGAAATCACCGGCTCTGGGAAAGTTATTTTTTCAAGTAAAATTGGATTTTCTGGATCACACAAAGTGTCTCCCGTAGTGGTATTTTTCATTCCTACCAATGCTCCAATTCCACCCGTGTGAATTTCGTCCACTTCTTCTCTATGATTAGCATGCATACGAAGAATTCGTCCTACTCTTTCTTTTTCTCCCTTAGAAGTATTCAACACATATGAACCGGCTTTTAGCATTCCACTATAAACTCGAAAAAAAGTTAGTTGGCCTACAAAAGGATCGGTGGCTACTTTGAAAGCTAGAGCAGCAAAAGGAGCGTTGTCATCATATTTAATAGCAACTTCTTTAGTTTCATCTTCCACTTCCGTAGCTTTGATCGCTGGAACATCAATTGGTGAAGGTAAATAGTCCACCACTGCGTCAAGCACTAATTGCACTCCCTTGTTTCGAAGAGCTGTGCCGGTAAAAACTGGGACAAGCGTCACATTGTTCACGCCTTTTCGAAGAGCTGATTTTAGTTCAATTTCAGAAATCTCTTCTCCGTTTAAGAATTTTTCCGTAAGAGCATCGTCAGTTTCGGAAATTTTCTCTACCATTTTTTCTCGCCACTCCTTGGATTTTTCAAGCATATCAGCTGGGACTTCTTCTTCATTGACAATTTCTCCCATATCTCCAGAAAAAGTATAGGCTTTCATTTTGATCAAATCTACCACGCCAGAAAAATCTCCTCTTTCACCAATTGGAAGTTGCACCGCTACTGCGTTTGGAGTGAGCCTATCCCAAATAGTTTTTAGAGCGTAATAGAAATCTGCACCTTCTTTGTCGATTTTATTAATGAAACAAATTCTTGGTACTTTATATTTTTCCGCTTGTCGCCAAACAGTTTCCGATTGCGGTTCCACGCCTTCTTTACCGTCGAAAACTACCACACCACCATCAAGAACTCGGAGTGATCTTTCCACTTCCACTGTGAAGTCCACATGTCCCGGAGTATCGATAATATTAACTTGATGATCTTTCCAAAAACAAGTTGTGGCGGCTGAAGTGATGGTAATTCCGCGTTCTTTTTCTTGTTCCATCCAGTCCATTGTCGCAGCACCTTCGTGCACTTCGCCAATTTTGTGAGTGATGCCGGTATAAAACAAAATACGCTCAGTGGTGGTGGTTTTTCCAGCATCGATATGAGCGATAATTCCGATATTGCGATACTTTTCAATTGGGTATTGTCTGGCCATATAATTTGATTTTTACTTTCTTAATTTTATTTATAATTTACGAATATACGAATTAAACGAAAATACGAATTCGTACTTTCGCCAGATTCGTACTTTTGTAAATTAAGCGAAGTGTGCAAAAGCCTTATTAGCGTCAGCCATTCGGTGCACATCTTCTCTTTTTTTCATAGCTCCGCCAATTTTATTTGAAGCATCAATAAGTTCATCGGCTAATTTTTCTGCCATTTTCTTGCCTTTTTTCGCATTAATAGCGGCCTTGAGCCAGCGAATAGCCAAAGTTGTTCTTCTTTCTCCAACTACTGGGACAGGAACTTGATAGTTAGCACCACCCACTCTACGAGATTTCAATTCCACTAAAGGAGAAACATTTTTGATCGCTTGTTCAAAAATATTCAAACCGCCTTTTTTTGTTCTTTCGTGAATGATATCAAAAGAATCATACATTATTTTTTCTGCAATAGTTTTCTTTCCGCTTTCCATAATACTCACCATAAATTTACCCACCAGCATATTATTATACCTTGGGTCTGGTTTAGTATTTTTTTGATAAACTCTTTTTCTTCTTGCCATAAATTTTATATAAGATGCTAACCTGCTAATATATGCTAATCCGCTAATTGATAATTTTCATATCATTCGCAATTCGCGTCATTCGCATATATTCGTAGATTCGCATCGCTTTATTCTTTAGCTTTTTCTCTTTTTGCCCCATATTTTGATCGGCCTTGTTTTCGATTAGCTGCTCCAGCAGTGTCGAGCACGCCTCTCACTATATGGTAGCGAACACCAGGAAGATCCTTCACGCGACCTCCGCGAATCATCACAATTGAATGCTCTTGCAAATTATGTCCGATTCCTGGGATATAGGCAGTCACTTCCATTCCATTCGTGAGACGCACACGAGCAATTTTTCGTAAAGCTGAGTTAGGTTTTTTTGGAGTAGTAGTTGAAACTTTGATGCAAACTCCTCGCTTAAACGGACCCGCTGTATCTGTCGGTCTATTTTGAATAGTGTTAAAAACATATTTAAAAGCCGGCGTTTTGCTTTTATTCTCTGTAGTTTTTCTCGGTTTTCTTTTCAACTGATTGATTGTTGGCATATAAAATAAAAATCATTAAATTAAAAAACGAAACATCTAGGCTTCTAAATTGCCCAGTGAAATAATCTTAATTGATTGAGTTTATTATGTCAATAGCTTGACATAGCTTGGCATTCTTAGTTTTGAATTTTCGGAATTTTCATCTCCCCTAAATTTCCAACCAAAATACTGCGTGCCGGCTCGAGAATGTTTTTGGTCACAGATTTTTCTTTTTGAATTTTTTCAATGAGAACATCTATGTCGCGATTAATGTTTCTGGCGATATTCTTGAGAAGTTGATTTTTTAGGCGTGCTGGCCAAGGACTAAAATTTATCGCATCATAAAGCA
>JBAQNP010000024.1:0-1805 GCA_049303905.1 Candidatus Moraniibacteriota bacterium | reverse complement strand
ATTAAATTCGCTTCTTTAATTTTTGTTTTCAAAAACGGGCTAAGCTTTGTCTTCCAGGCCTTCTCTAAATCTTGAACTGTAATTTTTTGTTTCTTCATGATAATTTTGTTAGTTACTTATCTTTAGCCAGTTAGCAAGCGGCATATTTAACATCTCGGAAAAATTACTCTTTTTTATTTTCTCCAGATTATTTTTTATGAAATCCGCGACTGTCTTTATGCTTTCTTCGTAAGTAATTATTGGGTTAAAATCGAATTCTTTATTGAACATCGTGCAATCGATCTGCAAGTTTCGCAGGTCGCCCATATCCGGAACGACGCCGATTTTGCATCCGGTCACTTTTTGCACTCCTAAAGCAAATTCTACTTTGGATATATTGTGGTGTCCAATATTATAGATCAGATTTTTCCATGAACCTTTTTCTATCACTTTGAAATATCCTTGGATGAGTTCGGCAATATCAACCGCGGCACGATACGCGTTCAGGTCAGAGACGTTGATGAGATTGTTGGCAACAGCCATGTATGTAAAATGATTTGGCAATAACTCTATGCGAAAACGTGGCGACACGCCAAAGACTGTAGCCGGTCGAAAAACAATGATTTTGAATTTTTTGTTTTTCTTCACCTTTGCCTTGATATATTTTTCCATTTCCAGTTTGAATTTGGTGTAATTGTCAGTCGGCGATGGGACGGCATCTTTTTCAGTCATAAGTTTGTTTGCTTTCTGAACACCGTAAACGCTTGATGTGGAGTTAAAAAACATTTTTATATTCATTTTTTCGCAAAGATCGACAACGTTACAGGATGCTCTGTATGAGATATCCTCGGTGAGTGTTGGGTTGTGGTTGCAGGAGTAAACGCTGCTTAGGTCCCCCCAATGCATTAGATGTGTCGGTTTAAAACTTTTTATGGACGCTTCCAAAAGTTCGGTGTTTCTCGTGTCGCCGATAATAAATTTGAGTTCGGAAGATGTCTTTTTGTGCTCAGAAATTTCTTTAAGCATTCGTGTCCTGTCTTGTTCATATATTAGGGCGTCGTATATACACACATCATGCCCCCTTTTTAACGCCTCCTTGGCGAACAAAGACCCGATGTACCCCATTCCTCCGGTAATAAAAAATCTTTCTTTTTTCATGGTATTGGTCATAGTATGCAAATTCTAGTAAAGTTTCCTCTGCCAGTCAATCGTGCGCCTCAGACCCTCTTCGAGAGGTATAAAATTCGTCTTACCGAACTCTTTTTTGGCTTTTGTCATGTCTAACCTGACATCGGTTGGTGCTCCAGACAAACCTACCTTATCTTTCGGTATTATCACGGGTGTTTTTGTGTTTTTTCCCACTAGTTTTGCGAGTTTGGCAATTGTTGTTCGCGATGTGCCGCCAACATTGTATAATCCGTCAGAACCTTTAAACAAAATATCAAAAAGAATTTCTACGGCGTCGGCCACGTAAAGGTATGTTCTTGGCGATATGCCTGAATCCATAAGTTCGATCTTTCCTTTTGTCAATGCTTTCTGGATAAAGTTGTTGAGGACTCGGGCATCGTCTTTGCGTGTGCCTGGTCCGTAAGCGAGCGCCAGTCGGGCGGATTTTGCTGAAACACCTCTTGCTCGGTAAGCGTTGACTATGGCTTCACCTCCGCGTTTCCCTTCAATATAACATGATCGAGGATGGTCGGTGTTGGTTGTGCCGATTTGATTCTCTTTGTAAGGGGGCTTGGGTAATCCGCTATAGACTTCACTAGTGCTTATGAATAAATATTTTCCGCCGGATTCCAGTTTGTCGATGGTCGCAAAGGTTGCTA
>JBAQNP010000023.1:0-36996 GCA_049303905.1 Candidatus Moraniibacteriota bacterium | reverse complement strand
AGGTAGCGCTTTTGATGCAAATACTCTTATACCGAATGAAAGTGGAACGACTTATACTAGAAATTTTCCAACCGCCGGAACCTATACTATCTATTTCCGCGTCAAAGATGCTGTTTCTTGGTCAACTGCCTTGGATGCTTCGAAAAGAACGGTGGTAGTGAAGGCGAAAGTGGAGGTACCAGCTACTCCCGATGCCAGTGCAATCTGTGAGGATGGAAAAGTGACAGTGAACTGGACAAGTATTTCGGATGCTGATAGGTATGCTCTAATAATTGATACTGATACTGATTCTCCTTATATTTTTCAAAAAGATGATATTGGCAAAACAGAGACAAGTTTTATTTGGCCAGATGGTGTTTCTAAAACAACTTATAAATATTGGTTGCAAGCAATTAAAGAAAATGGGGTGGAGGATATTTGGAGCGAAAAACAAACACAAATAGCTTCAGTTACTTGTCCAGATAATATACTTATTCCGAAACCGAACTTTTGTGGTCCAGCTGGATCAAATGATCAATCAAATCCTAGAGTTTATGAATGGACAGTAAATAATTTTTCTACTAATTTATGTGCAAATGAAGAACCATTACCACGTCCTGAATTCCCAGTTATGGGACAATCAGTTAGTTGGATTTGTAAAAATGTAGATGGGACTGAATCACAAGCATGTTATGCTAAAAGAAATGATAATGGTTCACCTCATGATTCAATACCAAATCTTTCTTTTTTGAACAGTTCAAATAGCAATATAAAAATGGGGGAATCTATAATATTAAATTGGACCACTGATGTGGCTACATCATGCGTAGCTTCTGGGGCTTGGTCAGGAGTAAAAATATCAGGAAGTGAAATTAATATGGAGGAAGTGATGCCATTATTAGTGGGAATTAATAATTATTATTTAGAATGTATAGATTCAGAAGGTGACTCTTCAACAATAAAAACTGTTACGGTAATAGTTGAACAACCATTACCAAATATTGCCCCGACTGCGAATATCAATCAGCCAAATAACAACGAGATTGTTAGTAGTAATGACTCAGTCAGTTTTTCTGGAAGTGGAAGAGACACAGATGGAACAATTCAGAAATATGAATGGCGTAAGGAAAAATCTGAAACTGGAACAATTCTATCTAATAGCAGTTCTTTTGATCAAATTTTTGACACCGAAGGAAAAAAAGATACTTATTTCAGAGTACAGGATAATAATAACGCTTGGTCAGATTGGGCAAATGTAAAAATTGTTGTTGAAGATGGCGACTCATCTGCCGGACCAACTTCTCCTGATACGCCTAATTGGGCAAAGGATTTGATAATTTATCAAATGAGAGTGGATCAATTTACCCCAACTGGTACTTTCAAAGCTGCAGAGGATAAACTTTCTTATTTACAAGAATTAGGGATTACGGCTATTCTTTTGAATCCTATTGCAGAGATTGCAGGTACTGACAGTGCTACGAGCAGACCTAATATAATACATGTATATTATGGAGTTAAAAATCCCGATAAACTGGAACCTATTCTTGGAACCAAGCAGGATCTTAAAAATTTTGTTAATACTGCTCACTCTAAGGGAATAAAAGTGCTTGTTGATATGGTAGTTCTTGGCGTTCAACCATCCTATAATGACAATGTGAATGGAGAACAAAGTTTTTTTGTTAAAAATCATCCAAATTGGTTTCAGCAAGAAAATGGTCATATTAAAATAGATCCGGGTTACAAACATAATCTTTGGAATTTTTCAACCTCAAACACTGAATTTAGAAATTGGTGGATTGAAAATGCAGTGAATTGGGCAAAAGATTATAATTTAGATGGTTTTAGATGTGACTTAGAGCCTAGAATCAGTAATTTTTCTGGAATTTGGAAAAGTGTTAGAAATAAAGTCAAACAAGAAATGAATAAAGAAATTATAATAATTTCTGAAAGTCAAATGAAAGATGATAACAGACATTCGGAATATAATTTTACTCAAGAAGATTTTGGAGTTAACCAACCTCGCGGGTTGCCTGATTTTATTAACAACGATAATATTGTTGATGTAATTAAATCGGGCAAGTGGGATGAGAGATATTATACCAATGCTTTGTCAACGCATGACAGAGAGAATGGATATGGAGCAAAAAACGGGTTAGTTTATTTTGGGTATAGTGTCATCCTGGGCCCTTTTATTCCTTTCTGGTATATGGGAGAAGAATTTAATAACGCTTGTGTTTTTCCGACCGGTAAAAATAGATTATACTTCTGTAGTATCAATTGGTCTTCAAAAGAAGAAAACAAAGCTTTCTTTGATAAAGTCAAAAAATTAATTAAGATAAGAAAAGACTACAAAAGCATAATTGCGCCTTTTAATGAAAGTATAAAAGATACAAAAATTGATAAGGTTAATTCAACTGGAACTGATTTGCAGGCGTATGCGATGTATGATGGGAGTACGGCGATTGTTGTGGCTGGAAAGAGAGAAACAGCTAATGGAAATGTGAAAATTAGCATTCCTTTGAGCAGAATGGGATTAGGTGGAAAAAGTAAGTATGCCGTTACTAATTTAATGACAGGCGATTGCGTAGGTGATATTTCTGAATCCAATTTAGAAAATTCTAATACAAATAATTATTATAATGTTGGTAATATTAATTCAGGTGATTTGGCGGTGCTGAAAATTACTAGTGGAAATTGTTCCACCAATACCAATACCAATACTAATACCAGACCAACCGCCATTATCACTGCGCTAAACTATCCAACTGGCCAAACAACTCTAAATATCACCGAAGGGGAATCAATTACCTTTACCGGAGAAGGCAAAGATGTTGATGGAGACAATACTATTACTGAGCATCAATGGCATACCGGTTCAGCTTTTGATAGCATTACTCACATACTCAATGAAACTGGAACAACATACACTAGAAATTTTCCAACTGCCGGAACCTATACCATCTATTTCCGCGTTAAAGATGCTGTTTCTTGGTCAACTGCATTGCCTGCTTCAGGCATAACAATAGTGGTGGCACCAAATGTTAATAATACTGAAAGGTCTTGTGACACCGGTTTGCCTGGAATTTGTTCAAGTGGCACTGAATACTATACCAACGGAGAATGGTCGGGAGAATGTGTTTCAAACAAAGAGAATGAGATCGAAGTATGTGATGGTATTGATAATAATTGTGATGGAGAAATAGATGGCATCAATGGAATTCCCTTACAGACGGTTGAGGGTGGGGTTTCTAAAAAATGCCAGAATGGGGAATGGGTTGGTCTTCCTGCGAATTTGAGCTGGGAGAAATGGATGTCTAAAGTGGAACATCAGGGAAGTTGCAATAGTTGTTGGGCATACGCAACTACAGATGTGGTAGAAGCGATGTATAATATTAAGAATAATAAGATGGGTCAGAAGATAGGGGGTCAAGGGAATGAGGATGGCTTAGAACTTGCTGTGATGCAACTTGTTAATTGTTATGGAAGGCCCGGGGTCGGTTGTGCCTATGGCGGGTGGCCAGATAAAGCTTTGGACTATATTATAGACAATTCCATTCTTTCTGAAAGTAGTTTTAAAAATACTTTAAATGGATGTCTTCTTAATTATCCTTATGACAGCTATAGTATAGAGAGTTATAAAAGTGCTAGTGGTACTAATAAAATAAAAATAGCTCTTCAGAATGGGCCTGTGACCGCTGTTTTGCAGTGGAATAATCAGATTTGGGAAAAGGGGGGGCAAGGGGATGTTTTGATGAGGTGTGAATCTAGTGCGTCAGCTTTGCATGCTGTTGTTATTATTGGGTATGATGACGATAAAGGTGTTTGGATTATAAAAAATAGCAATGGCGGAGACAATGGTATTCAGCAAGTAAAATATGGGGTTTGTGGTATAGATACAAAATATACTACTTATTCTGTTAAAATATGAAAATGGCAAAAAATATAAAATATATAGTTTGTTTAATTTTTTTCTTAATGATATTTTTAATATCTGATGTTTATGCTGTGCTAGATCCATCTGCGGTTTATTGCGAGGCAATGAAATATACTTTTTCTATTTTAGATAGCGCAGATGGAGATACAAGGGTATGTACTTTCTCTAATGGGGTAAGTGTTGGCGCTGTTGATTTTTTGAAAGGTAAAGCAGGGCAGGAATATAGTTTTTGCACTAAAAATGGTTATGCCTTGAGGCACGTAGTTGATGGTAAAAAATGTTCTCCGATATCTTCGGCCGATTGTTCTGTTTGTGTTGTGAATGGCGAGGAAGTAGAGGTTACTAGCTTGATGGGTTTAACTTTTTTAAGTTCTATTTGTGGAGACTCTTCTTGCAATCCTCTCGAAGAGAATTATAGCAGTTGTTCTAAGGATTGTTCATCTGGGCAAGAAGATTATTATTGTGATAAAGTTGCGGATAGTTTGTGCGACCCAGATTGCTTTCAGGGAGAGGATCCAGATTGTTCCTATGTTATTAGTGGGGAACAGAAGTGTGTATACGATGGGGTATGTATTTCAGAATGTATAGGGAAGGGGGATATAGATTGTATTTGTTTGAATCCCGAAAGTGAAGAATGTAAGTTGGCTCTCAAATGCAATAATGATGGTGTTTGCTTAGGGAATGAAAATTCTCGTAATTGTCCTAATGATTGTGTTGCCCAAAAAGATGATAAATCTTCTCAATCTACTATAGGCTGGCCTTTTTCTTTTGCTATTAAAATTTTTGCTGTAATATCATTTATAGCGGTATTCGTTATTTTTATCTTTTTAAAGATACGAAAATCTCGGAAGGAACTATAGCGGATTAGTTTTATGTCTTGTATCATTTTAAAATATTTGGTATAATTTAAGAGTGAAAGTTCATTTCCGAGAAACACCTTAATGTTAACACTATTCTGTGGTTAACTAAATACCACTTAAGTTTTGGAGCAGTATTTTATTTGAATAAGCTTAATCAAAAAAATAAAAAAAATGGAGGCAAGAGACAAAAAAATTTTAGGTAGCATTGTGGCTGTTTTGTTTTTGGCTACTGTAGCTGTTTTTATTTTAGTCAAAATTGGAATAGACAAGCAAAGAAGAGGGAGGGCTGATTTTGAACAACAAGAGAGAATAACTCAAGAGCAAAAAGATAAACAAAAGCAAGAAGCTGTTCAGGTTGTAGATAATGCAGAAAAAACTCAAGATCAAGAACCCACGAAAACTATCAGTGTGGAAGGAACTGTTTCGGCGGTTAAGGATGGGGTGGTTGAAATTAAGAATGGAGATACGATAACGCAAATTCCCTTGAAAGGAGGAACTGAAGTTATGGTAGAAGATAAAAAATAGAAAATAAAATATTAAGGGTAGATAAAGAAATGATTAAATTTAAAAACATTCGTAATATCAGCCTAGCCACTATGTTTTTTTTTATTGCAATTTTTGTTATTTCTCTTGATATTGCGAGTGCAACCACTAGGACTACACCTGGTGGCACAGTTTGTACTTTGCTACAAGATTCATCAACTGTTTGTTCCTCCGAATCATATTGTAGTGCGACTACTGAAGTACCACCTGCTTGCTTTGGTCACTCTTGGTGTCTATGGGGCACAAGAGATTGCTCTCCAGTGACTTGCACCAGCTTTACCTATAGCGCTTGGAGTGTTTGTATAGGTGGAACGCAAACTAGGACAGTTACTTCAAGTTCTCCATCCGGATGCACAGGCGGTAGCCCGATTCTTTCACAAAGTTGTTGTGTTTCTCATGATAATTCTCAATGTTGGAATAACGATGTTTATTGGTATAATTCTTGCAATGTTAGAGAAGAAAGAATTCAAGACTGTCTTAGTAGCTATTGCAATACTACTGGAAGCCCGGCTCTTTATTGCAATGGAGTAAATGTTTGGGGTATATATGATTATCGTATCCGTGGATGTTCCAGTGGTTCTTGTTATTATAGTTTGAATGATGATTCTTGCGGAGCTAAGATAATAGAAACTTGCTCCGGTTCAACGGATTGCGGATATGGCATTTGTGCTGAAAATGAAAAACCGATTTGGGGATGTGCCAATGGTGCTTGTTATTATTCTTGCAATTATGACTCAAGTTGTGAAGGTCAAGCGCCTAATGCAATCATAGATTTGCCAACCGGAGATCAGACTATTGATGTTGATGATACGATCAATTTCTCCGGCCATGGGACGACAGATGGAACTATCACTGCTTATGAATGGCGTTCCGGCAGTTGCGATGAAGCGGGAACACTTTTGAAAAAAGAAGAATTAGGAGATGTTGATTTCGACCCATTGCAAAGTTCTTTTAATCAAACTTTCACTACTCCTGATACGCTGAATGTTTATTTCAGAGTTCGAGACAATACAGGAATGTGGTCAACCTGTCAAACTCGCGTGATAACGGTTAACGGAGCTTATTCTTGTACTGGTCTTACTCCTGATGGAATCTATAGGATAGGTTGTCCAGAAAGTGAAACTGGGTTGACTGGTGATTTGTCATGGATTGAAGCTGGAACATCGCTGGCTGATTGTGATGGTACAAAATGTCAATATTATTCTCCGCTTGTGCCACCTATTTGTTTAACGCCACCTGCTTGTGGTAGTGGTGATTGTGGTAAAATTATGGAATCTTCTTGTAATGACGGATCTGGTTCAGTTGCTGAGGAAAAATGCGATTCAATAAATGGAACTGATGTGGATGCGTGTAATCGTTCGGATATACGTTGCCTATGCCCACCGACCTTGCCAGCTTCAACTTGGAAGGAAGTAGCTCCATAAAAAAATAATTTATTTAGAAAAAACAAATGGAAAAAAAATGGAAAAAAATATCGCATTGTTGTTGGTTGGCATGTTTATTTTTTTTTGTATTTATTTTAGTAATGATGAAAATTGAGAATAAAAGAAAACCGGCAATTTCGGATAATGAGATTATGGAAAATTCTTCTTCAATTAAAAATGCCGAACCAGTCAGTTCGCTTACTAGGGATGAAAAAGATAAATTGGAAAATGTTGAAAATATTGCAGGCAGAATAAACTTCATCAATGTTGGCAGTATCAAAATAAGCACAAATAAGGGCGAATTAATTTTAAAAATTCCGCAAAAAGAAGTTACTTTTACAATGAATGTGCTTCAAAAAGATGGAAGTTTTATTTCTAGAAAAATTGGATTGTTAGATCTTCCTAAAGACAAAGATGTGGACGTTTCTTATAATAGTAAAACCAGCGAGTTAATATCAATACTGGTTAAATAAAAAAATATGCAACAAAAAACAAAAATAACTATTCTAATTGGGCTGATAACCATTGCTATTTTAGCGGTAGCGGTGTATATGTTCAAAAAATCAGCTTTTTTCAATCCCTCACTCAAACAAAAAAAACAAACGCAACAGGAACCTGAAAAAATACCTGAGCAAAAAATGGAAGAATCAACGCAACCCTCAGTTATCACAACTATCCAAGCTGATGGAGTGGTTTCTCAAGTTTCCAAAGATTCTTTGGAAATCACAAATGATGAAACAAAGAATACTTTTATTTTGAAGGAAAATATTTCTGTGATATTGGTAAACGGAGCAAAATTAGAAAAGAAAAAAATTTCCGACATCAAAAAAAATCAAAATGTCTCCTTAATGATCAACCAAGCTGACAGTCAAATCATTTCCATTCAAATTTTGCAGAAAGTGACAGAAGATCAAGTAATCTTTTAAGTATATTTAAATAAATTCACCCTGTTAAATAATTTTAATTTTTTCTTAAAAAATTAAAATTAGATTTGCATATTGGATAAAAAAAGGGTGAAAAATTAAGTAATATAATTTAAATAAGCTGTATCTTAATAACGAGATGCAAATCTTATTTAACAGGGTAAATGAAAAAGATAAAAATATTTGGGGTGATTGCAACGGTTGTTTTTGGATATATGTTTTTTGTCGCTGATAAAGCGATGGCGGCGACAGGCTCACTTACTGTTTCAAGTTGTGAGATGCAGCTTGGTCATGCGAGGTGCCCGATTACGGTTTCTTGGACTACTACTGGCGCAACATCTCCATATGTGTATATAAGTGGAGATGTGACAGCTAGTGAAGATTCAGATGTCGAATTGGATAGATTGAATAGTTCACCCTCCACAGTTTGGGTTGATCGCTTAATTGCAGTTTTTTATTTGAAAAATGGAGACGGGACTGTTCTTGATTCAAAAAGCGTTCATGTTGATTGTGTTTCAGGAACACGATTTGAGGGTTGTTCTGGAGTTTGCACACCCTATCCTGATTGTTTAGTTCCCTGGGGAGGGAGTAAGCCTGAAGGAACAATAATTAATACTTATTTCAGAAAATTCGATGCTGTTCAGGATTATACTCCAAATTTAGATGACTTTGCTTGTAAAGCTTATAAAAGAATTTGTTCTAATGGAAATTGGATCAACTATCCATCTTTGCTTGGATGTGGTATGGGAAATTTTGATAATAGTCATGACTCTTTGGTCAACAATTGGAATTGGGATTTACCTCACGACCATTACGGATTCGGACCGAGCTGCTCGCTAGTTGACGGGTCTATTTATGGAGGATCGGAAGTTTGTCCAATAAGTGAAAGCGTTGGTCATTGCAGTTCGCCAGTTTCAATTCCTGATGGGGGCACTTTTTCTTATTTTACAGAAGAGACCACTTACAGGCATAGTATTCCTATAATTCCGTGTAAAATTAAGGTTGGAGAAAGTTCTTGTGATGTGACATTGAAATGGAATACGAATGGATTGCCAAGTGAAGCCACTACTTGGTTATCCGATGATATAGATGGAAATGATGAAGGTAATAATGTAATCGCATCTGGTGGGCACAGTAATTCAACCGGCGCAAAAATAACTGTTACCTATCCTACAAATTATGAGAAAAGAGTTGGTTTATTTGCTAAGATGCCACATGATGATAGTAATGATAGTTATGCTACTAACGATTGGGTTAAAGTGAAAGAAGTTGTCATATATACTATATGTTCCGAAGGAACTGTTTGGAATGGTTCAAAATGTGTGATTAATGGTAAATGTGGCTCTTCAAACGGCCAAACATTTCTGACTATTCCAACTACAAATCTTTGTTCAACAGGAACTCCATCAGCAGTTTCCGGTTCGGGTCCTTGGACATGGTCATGTTATGGAACAAATGGCGGAGGATCAACCGCGTCTTGCAGTGCTAACAAAACAAGTGAATGTGGTTCTAGCAATGGACAATATTTTCCTTCAGCACCAACCACCAATCTTTGTTTGGACGGAACAACCCCAACTGTTTCAGGGACGGGTCCTTGGAGTTGGATTTGTGGTGGAAGTGCTTGCAATGCCTATATGTCATATTCTTGTTCAAATGTTTGCTCCAGTATCTATAGTTATGTTAGCGCAAGCTTTCAATCAAGCAATGCTACCTGTACGAATCCGATTGGTGCTGTGACTTATTCAAAAAATTGTAGTTGTGGAGAAAAAATCAGTGATCCATTCAGATATACTCCATATTGCTCAGTTCCAGTTGTAACTCTAAGTGCTTCACCATCCACTATAAATAGTGGTCAATCTTCACTTCTTTCTTGGACGGTATTAAACAATGCCACTTCTTGCACAACTTCAGGAGGTTGGAATGATTCAGGTATAGTTTCAAATGGTTCTAAATCGGTTTCTCCATTAACGGATACAACATATTCCTTGGTATGTTCCAATACTGCCGGATCTAGTTTGCCAGCAAGTGCTACGGTTAATGTTTTATGTACCCCAAGTTCATGGAGTTGCGTGCCAAGTATTAATTGTAGTCAAAGTAGTAATTGTGGTTTGTCTTATATTCAAACATGTCTTACTAACTGCGGAGTTGCGCCAGCGACAGATTGCGCAAACAATGGAGTGATATGTAATAGCGGGACATGCCCTACATGTAATGAATATTGGCAAGAGGTGAGACCATAAAACTAAAGAAAATCAGTTTTCACAAAAAGCTCAACCTGAAATTTCTTCGGAAGGTCGGGCTTTTTTTGTTTGTTTTTTGTTTGACATGTTTTTTGTTTGGCTTGCCAAAAGACAAAATTTCTTGTAATATTAATATCCGAGAAGAGGTATCTTTTTAATAATCTTAGAATTTATAAATGAAACGAGATAAAATAAAAATTTTTGGTGCGCGAGTCAATAATTTGAAAAATATTAGCATTGAAATTCCGCGGGACAAAGTGGTGGTTATCACCGGTCTTTCTGGCAGTGGAAAATCAACTTTGGCTTTTGATGTGATTCACGCAGAAGGTAATCGTCGCTATCTGGAAAGCTTGTCGAGTTATGCTCGGCAATTTTTGGAAATTTCTGCCAAACCCGATGCGGACAAAATTGAAAATTTGAGCCCGACAATCTCCATTGATCAAAAAAGCATTAGTCGTTCTCCGCGTTCAACTGTTGGTACTATGACAGAAATATATGACTATTTGCGAATTTTGTTTGCCAAAGTCGGCACGCCCTATTGCCCGCATTGTCGTCTGCCGATGGCAAGAAAGAAAAACACTGAAATTATTGAAGAAATTTTGCAGATGCCTGACAATACGCAAGTAATAATTCTGGCTAGAATTCGACAAGATGGAAAAAGCATGGAAGAAATTTTGAAAAATATCAGCCAGTTGGGATATGCCCGAGCGAGAATTGACGGAAAAACAGTTTTAATTGCTGAAGTTTTGGCGAATAAGGAGCAAATATTAAACGGCAACGTTGAAATTGTGGTTGACCGAATAACTTTCAAAAGTAAAAATCCGGACAAGGAAAGAATTTTGGATTCAATTGAAACAGCTTTCAAACTAGGCCGAGGTTTCATGGCCATCGCATTGGACAATGGCGAAAGCCGGATTTACAATCGAGATTTTGTTTGTAGTAATTGTTTTTTTGAAATTCCGGAAATTACTCCGAAAAACTTTTCCTTTAACAGCCCGGAAGGGGCTTGTCCGCATTGTGCGGGGTTGGGCGTGGTGCAAGAAATTGACAGAGAACTTATCATTCCGAATAAAAATTTGTCGCTTTCCGAAGGGGCGGTTTTACCTCTTTCAAAGCTGGGTGGACGAATGCGAACCGAAGGAAATTATTTGGATATTTTGGAAAAAATTGGGAAAATCAAGGGATTTTCCATTGACAAACCAATCGGAAAAATTAGTCCGGAAAACATGGAGATAATTTTTGGTGGATACGTTGATCCAGCTAGGGAAATTTCTTTTCCCGGGATAATTTCTTTAATCAAAAATAAATACGAGGAATCTTCTTCTTTTATATTCAAAAAAGAGACGGAAAAGTATATGCGAAAAACCGTTTGCTCGAAATGTGCCGGAAAAAAATTGAAAGAAGCCTATTTGTCAGTTTTGATTTCTGGAAAATCTATCGATGACGCGGTAAGGATGGATATTGATTCCTTTTCGGTTTTTTTGAAAAATCTAATGGCGGAACCAATGACAGAAGGGAAAAAAGAGATAATGGAACCGCTCATAAAGGAAATGGAAGAAAAAGCCGAAGCGCTCAAGAATGTTGGTTTGGAATATTTGGAACTTTTTCGCTCAGCGGATTCTATCTCTGGCGGAGAAGGGCAAAGAATTCGTTTGGCGACGCAAATTAGTTCAAAGCTTTCGGGCATAATTTATGTCCTAGATGAACCTTCAGTCGGATTGCATAACCGAGACACCCAAAAACTAATTCAAACAATGCAATTTTTGAAAGAAAACGGAAATTCTGTAATTGTAGTGGAACATGACAAAGAAATAATTGAAAAAGCCGATTGGATAATTGATATGGGTCCCGGAGCAGGTGAAGAAGGTGGTGAGGTTATTTTCGAGGGCGATATCGCAAAACTTAAAGCTTCTAAAACTAAAACCGCTGGATTTTTGAGTGGGCGAGAAAAAGTTTCTGAAAAGAAAAAACCGCGCGAGAAGTCGGAAAAATATTTGAAAATCCTAGGCGCCGTGGAGCATAATTTGAAAAATATTGACGCAGAAATTCCGCTAGGAAGATTTGTGGCTATTACTGGAGTTTCTGGCTCAGGCAAATCAACTTTAGTGTCGGACATTTTGGCGGTGGCACTTTCGAAACATTTTTTCCGCGCCTATGAAGTTCCTGGGAAGCATAGAAAAATAACCGGTTTGAATTTTATTGATAAAGTTATTAATGTTGATCAGTCGCCAATCGGACGCACGCCGAGATCTAACGCGGCGACTTATACCGGAGTTTTTTCTCAAATTCGAGAAATTTTTGCTTTGACAGAGGAGTCAAAAAATCGCGGATATGATGCTAGCCGCTTTAGTTTCAACATGAAAGGCGGACGATGTGAGCAATGTCAAGGTGATGGCACAAAAAAAATTGAAATGCATTTGATGCCGGATATGTATGTGAAATGTGAATCATGTCTTGGGACGCGCTACAATCAAAAAACACTCGACATTGAATATCAAGGAGTAAATATTGCTCAAGTGTTAGATATGAGCGTGTCATATGCTCTGCGATTTTTCAAAAAATCTCCGCTGATTGCTGAAAAACTGCAAACTTTGGAAAAGGTTGGTTTGGGATATTTGAGACTTGGGCAAAGTGCTACGAATTTGTCCGGAGGGGAAGCGCAGAGGATAAAACTAGCCACAGAACTTTCGCGAAAATCAACTGGAAAAACATTGTATATTTTGGACGAGCCGACTATTGGACTGCATTTTGAAGATGTCAAAAAACTTTTGAAAGTTCTCGATGCACTGGTGGAAAAAGGCAATTCAGTGATTGTGGTGGAGCATAATTCTGATGTGATTAGGAGCGCTGATTGGGTAATTGATTTGGGACCGGAAGGTGGCAGTGGGGGAGGAGAAATAGTTTATGCGGGACTTCCAGCGGGGCTTAAAAAATGTCAGAGAAGTTGGACGGGAAAATATTTATAAATAATCAGAACCACTGACCTGCCTCGCCGGCAGGCGGGTTATCACTTGAACTCACATGATTTCACTGAATTTTAAAAAATTAAAAGTATGCAAGAAAAATTAATTAAAAATATTCTTTCCACCATTGCATATTATGATGCTTTAGATTATCCACTTACGACCTTTGAAATTTGGAAATATTTGATTGGTGAAAGTTGCGCTTTGGCAGATGTGATGCAAGGATTAGAAAAAGAAGAAATAAAAAAATACATTAGTGAATTTCGCGGGTTCTATTTTTTGAAAGGAAGAGAAAATTTAGTTGAACAAAGAACGGAAAGGAACAAAATTTCCAACAGGAAGCTTAAAGTAGCTAGGAGGATTATTTTTTGGCTCCGGCTGGTGCCGTTTGTGAAAATGATAGCGGTGGCGGGAAGAGTGGGAGCAAAAAATTCTCGCAATGGCAGTGATATCGACATGCTAATTATTTTTAAACACGGAAAAATTTTCACTGGCAGATTTTTGGCCACAGCGCTAGTTCATCTTTTGGGGCAAAGAAGGCATGAGGATAAAATAGCTAACCGAATTTGCTTCAATCATTTCATAACGGATGAGTTGAAAGTTTGTGTCCAGGACTTATATTCTTCGCATAATTATGTTTTCATCACTCCGCTTTATGGCGGAGATTTATTTGAAAAATTTTTGGAAAAAAATGCGTGGATAAAAAACTATCGGCCAAATTTTTCATTTTTGGAAAATAATCTAAAAAGCGTTAAGGATAGCCAATTTTCCAAAAGGGTAAGATTTTTTTTGGAAAAATTATTTTCGCCAAATTGGATTGAAAAAAAAATGAAAGCTTGGCAATCAGAAAAAATCAAAAAAAATCCGCTGACGGGGAAAAACGGAGCTATGATAATTTGCTCCGATTCAGAACTAGCTTTTTGGCCGGATTTCGAAAATCAAGGGCCAAGAATATTTGAAAAATTTCAAGAAAATTTGGAAAAATTTGACGGGAAAAATCATTAAAAAATTACTGAGAAATTAAAAATTTTTTGGAATTATGCGTTAGTTTTTGTCATCCTCGCACCCGCTTCGCGAGCATAAACTCCTGCGGGGATCCAGTCTCGAATCATTAAGTTTTTACACTAGATTCCCGCATACGCGGGAATGACATGTATTTTATGAATAATTTTATTTATCGCTACCAACACTTGCCTGAATACATAAATCCAACAGCCATATCTTTGGGATTTTTGAAAATTGACTGGTATTCAATTATGTATCTGGTTGGATTTTTGATTGTTTATTTTTTGCTAAAATATAGAATCAAGAAAAAAGAAAATAATTTTTTCTTTGATACATCAAAACTAGAAGATCTTTTGCTATATTCTTTTTTCGGACTTATTCTTGGCGCGCGCTTGGGCTATGTTTTGTTCTATAATTTTTCCTATTATCTAAGCAATCCCTTAGCAATTATTTCTCCCTACGATCCAAGCACTCACCAGTTTATTGGAATTTATGGCATGAGCTATCATGGAGGGCTCATGGGCGTGATTTTATTCGCTGGGATATTCTCTCAGAAGAATAAAATTAATTTTTTCGCGTTGGCCAATTTTGTTATCCCAGCTATTCCCGTGGGATATTTTTTTGGCCGAGTAGGAAATTTTCTAAACGGTGAACTTTATGGTCGAGCCACGCAAAAATTTTGGGGCATGTATTTTTCCTCTGATACGCTTGGACTTTTGCGTCATCCATCACAACTCTACGAAGCTTTTCTGGAGGGAATAGTTTTGTTTTTAGTCTTGTGGTTTTTTAGAAATAAAAAAGAAGTGGAAAATAAATTTTTAGGCCTGTATTTTGCTGGCTATGCCTTTTTTCGCATAGTGGTAGAATTTTTTCGCGAACCGGATGAACAGATCGGATATATTCTTAATTTTTTGACATTAGGACAAATCTTAAGCCTAATTATGCTTACTTTTGGAATAATATTGATTTATTATGGCGATAAAATTAAAAAAATGCTATAATGGCAATAATGGAAAAATTCAAAAAACAAAAATCAATTGATAGCTTTTGCCAAAAAAATGAGCTCAAGGAATTTTCTGATTATGGTTTGGCGAAATTTATTCAAAAAAATAAAAAATCTAGCGTACTTTTTGCAAAACAGGGGAGAATGGAAAAATTTAGCACAGAAAGTCTAAATTTTCATTATATAAAAAGTGCCAATCAGCCGAATTTTCAAAGTTTGGATGGTTTTTTGAGTTATAAAAAAATCCAAAAACTGAAGCAAATAAAAAGAACTCAACGAGATTTGTATTTAGAAATTCAAGAAAGATATGGGGATTGGAAAAATTATGCCAAGGATTTTTTGCAAGGATCCGTGCGAGGAGTTTCACTGGCCAGGATGTGGAATGTTTCAATCGTGGGGTCGCTCATTTTTGGAATGTTTCTGATGACTTTTATCTACCGCTATCTTGGACCGAACGCCGCCGCTCATTCTAATAAAAATAAAACAAAAGAAACACAGCAAGTTTTAGGCGCCACTACTGAAAATAATGATGAAAAAGATTATGAAGATTATGTGTCTAAAATAATGAATGATTATAAAGATGACGCTGATAGCGAAAAGAAACTAAAAGAAAATATTTTGGAAATGGTTGAGGGAACACCAATGGAAAAGATGGCACCGTTTATTGCTAAACAAGATAGAATTGTAGCGGCATTTCTTGTCGCGATTGCCAAAAAAGAAAGTAGTTGGGGGGTGCACGTGCCGGTTTTGGACGGCGAAGATTGCTACAATTATTGGGGCTATCGAGGAATTCGGGAAAAAATGGGAACCGGTGGGCACACTTGTTTTGATAGTCCAAAAGACGCTGTGGAAACAGTGGCCAAGAGAGTTGATTTTTTAGTGAACAGTGAAAAACTAAATACTCCGGAAAAATTGAAAGTTTGGAAATGCGGATATGATTGTTCCTGGGATGATCCATCAGCCGTGCGAAAATGGATAAACGACGTGGATTATTATTTCAAAAAATTTGATAAGTTTAGTGAATAGAAATTTTATCGATAAAATTTAAAAATGGCTTTAATAAAGGAAAAAACTACACAATAAATGTGTAGTTTTTTTATGCGGAAGAGGTGAGATTCGAACTCACGGAACCCTTTCAGGTTCGACAGTTTTCAAGACTGTTCCCTTCAACCACTCGGGCACTCTTCCATATTATTTACTTCGTAAATTAAAAAACCGTTTCCCTCGTGGTTCCAGGGTTTCTTTTGAAACCCGCCAAATGTTAGTTCACATTTGGCCCACTCGGGCACTCTTTCATGACTAATTTAACTTTGGCGGAAAGGGTGGGATTTGAACCCACGGTCCAGTTGCCCAGACTACTCCTTAGCACGGAGCCGCTTTAGACCACTCAGCCACCTTTCCATATATTATAGCCTTATTTCAATTTACAACATATTAACTATGAAAGCAAATATTTCTATGCTATTATATAACAAAAGCAAAAATATGTATATAAAAAGAAATCAGGAGCAAAAAGAGCAAGAGGAAAAAATGATAACCGCCCCAGAACCGCAAAAATTTTTGCCACCGGATGATTTTTCCGAATTGGAAGCTCCGCATGATATGCTCATCGAAAAACATTCGCGTGACGTGCGACTTCATTGGCGTGCACCAGAATTTGAAACATTCGAGCGAGATCGAAAATGGTATTTCTACATTACTGCCATCCTTATCGCAATTGTTGCTTATGCAATTTTCACTAATGGTCTTGTGATGGCTATTACTTTTATTCTGATTGGTGTGGTGGGCTATATCTACATTGAAAAAGATCCACGCACTTTGGATTTTATGTTAACGCGTGATGGCGTAGTGGCAGGAAGAGAAATTTATGATTTTGACAACATTCGATCCTTTTGGGTTTTTTATGAAGAAGATGGTTTACGAGTCATAAGTCTGCATACGGAGAGTTATCTCGCGCCTTTCATTCATATCCCAATCGGCGATCAAGATCCCTCAGAGATTAGAAAGATTCTTTTGGAGTATATCCCCGAAGAAGAACATAAACCAGGCATGATGGATACACTTGATCGATTATTGAGATTATAAAAACTTATTCAACAGGGCGAATTTCTTGTCTTGCAATTACAATAGCAAAAACTTTTTTGGCGCCTGTAGATTTCAGAACCTTTGCTGCTTCAATAAGAGTGGCGCCGGTGGTGCAGATGTCGTCGACTAATAGAATAGTTTTATTTTGTAAAGATGCAAAATGTAGAGACGAGGCATGTCTCGTTTCTGGGATGCGGTTCAAACCAAAAATATCTCGGACATTCCTTTGTCTTTCTTGATAATTTTTTATTTTCATCTGCGCGGGAGTATATTTTTTTCGAAAAAGAAAATTGGAAATAACTGGCAATGGAAAACCAGGGGTCAAATTTTGAGAAATATATTGGGCAAGAATTTCTGATTGATTGAAACCTCGCCAGCGGAGACGCTTGGAATGAAGGGGGATGGGGATGATAAAATCTGGCAGAGGTGAATTATGGAGAATAAAAGACTCACAAATAATTTTGGCTAAAACTTCACCTAAATCAGGAATGAAATTATATTTAAAACAATGAACTAGGCGAGAAAGCCCGTTTTTTTCATATTTAGCACTCACAATAAGGGTATCTAGTGGCCAAATTTCATTTTTTGCTAAGAATTTATCCTTGCATTTTGGACAAATTCGGCCATTTGGGGAAATTGTTTTTTCGCAATAGGGACAAACTTGGACAGATAGAATAGAATTTTTTTGAGCACATTCCTGACAAACCCACGCGCCATATTTTTGGCAATATAAACAATGAATAGGAAAAAGCGTGTCGAGGATAAAATGGTGTAAATTTTTAAAATATTTTTTAATCATTAATTATATATTCCTAATAAATTGACAATTAGTAAAGAGCCCCTGTGGATAACTTTTTGAGTTAGTAGTTGAAAATTAAAAAATGTGGTATAATTAGCTTGTGGAAAAAAGATATTATAATTTAAATATAAAAAACAAAAATGTTTGGTTTTAGTTTTGGTAGAAAAAAAGTATTAGGGATTGATATCGGTGCTTCATCTTTGAAAATAATAGAATTGGAGTTGCGTTCTGGCAAGCCCTATCTTTCTAATTATGCCTGGATGAAAATTCCAGATATTGCAGAAAAAAACAAGGCAACTGGTTCGAATTTTTTTGAAAAAGCCATTCCGGAATATTTGAAGAGAATTATAAAAGTTTCTGACATTAACACTAAGAAAGCCTATGCCTCCATTCCATCTTTTGGGGGTCTTATCACGCTAATTGATTTTCCTAAAATGACATCGGCAGATATGGAACAGGCGATAAAATTTGAAGCACATAAATATATCCCGACCTCCTTGGATGAGGTGGTGATTAGTTGGGAAATTATCAAAGATGAGGCCGAGGAAGAAAAGGATGCCAATAAAAATGTTCAAGTTCTTTTGGTGGCCGCTTCTCGAAACAAAGTGTTGGCTTATGAAAAAATTATAAAAGATTCCAATCTCAAGCTTTTGGGAATTGAAATGGAAAACCTAGCTATGGTTGATTCGTTGGTGGGCAATGATTTGGGTAATTTCATAATCCTTGATATAGGCTATCGAGTTTGCAATATAATTTATACGGAAAAAGGAATTATTAAGGCTAATCGCAATATTGATGCCGGCGGAAGCGATATAACCAGAACTATTGCTACAAGTCTAGGGATAACTCCGGAAAGAGCGGAAATGATGAAGGTATCGGGAAAAGATTTTTTTAGCATAGAATCAAGTCTCAATTTTCCCGCTATTGATTTGATTGTGGGTGAAATTTCTAGGATAATTAGCGCTTTGCCAAAAAAGGAAAATGGTTCGAGTGTGGATGCCTTGATTCTTTCTGGGGGTACAGCTAATTTTGCGGGTCTGGAAAAATTCATTGCTGATAAATTGGGCCTCAAGACTATGGTAGGCAATCCATTTGGCCGAGTTGGCTATGATAAAAATGTGGAGCCAGCAATAGAAAAAATTAAAAATCAATTCTCTGTAGCTATGGGTCTTGCGCTTAAGGGTATAGAGGATTTACGAGAAAAATAAATAATTAATTTTAAAAAAATATGCCAAATATAAATTTAGCGACAGAAGATATCACAAAAAAAAATCCAAGCGCAATGGGAACAGGCTTGATTGTTTCTATTGTTATTCTGGTGCTTGTCTTTGTGTTATACGGGGCACTGCTTATCACTAATCGTGTCTTATCTTCGAAAATCGAAGGAGTTAAGGGAGAATATGACATTGAATACAATAAATTTATAGCAGGCAATGGCAATGAAATCATTGATTTTAAAAATCGAAGTGATGAAGCGGAGAAAATAATCGCTGAAAATAAATCTATGGCAGATGTTTTGAATCAAGTGGAAAAATCCATATTGCCGGCGGTTTATTTAAATTCTTTTAAATATGATAAAAATAAACAAACCATATCCCTTCTTTGCGTGGGAGATAGTTTTCAAACGGTAGCCAAGCAAATCCTAAGTTTCAAGCAAAACGATTATTTTTCCGGTGTTATTCCTGGTCAAAGTTCCATAATTGCTAAAGAAAATAATAAAATAAGTTTTTCTATAGATTTAATAATAAAATAATAAAATAAAAATATGAAGGTAAAAATATTATTAATGCCACTTATAATAGTAATTGTAGTCGCAATTTCTATCTGGTTGGTTTATCCGGCCTATTCTAACGGAGCAAGCGGGGTAAAAGAAAATTATACGAAACTAAAAAGTGAGCAAAAAAAGTTAACGGAATTACTTGAGAAAAGTGAAAGTGCCGATGATCTTTCAGCGCAAATTTCTTCTTTGCCTGAAAAAGAGATGCTTTATGCTTTTATTCCTGCAGAAACAAAAGAAGAAGAAATAGTAAACAACCTAATAAATCTAGCCTCGAATTCCGGTCTGCTACTTTTCGATGAAAAGGTGAATCAACCGCTCAAGGAAATTCAGCTTGTTGAAGAGACTGCTTCTGCTCCAATTTCTAATTCTGGCAGTGCTGTTTCGCCAATCGTTTTACCGAAAATACAAAATCTTAAAACAGAAATAAAATTAGCGGGGAATTATGAAAAGATAAAAGATTTTTTAGCCAGCATTGGAAGACTCAATCGCAGTAATAGTTTTGAGACCTTGGAAATAAGCAAAAATAATTCCGGAGTTCAATCAATAACTGACTCGAATATTCTATTGATTAGCGCTGCAGTAGATTTTAATGTTTTAAAAAGAGCTAAACTGAATAATTCAAATATCAGCAGTCCTATTTTTGACAATTCTCAATTGGAAACGAAAGTTATTTCAGATATAAAAAATCAAAAAAATGCTGATAATTTTCAATTAAGCGTTGAACAAGGAGGTAAAAGTAATCTATTTCAGCCATAATTTTTTTATATGCCAGATAATTCACCTATTACTACCGACATCGCACGCCTGGAAAAAGTCCCTAAGAAAATAGAAGATAAGGCGATAAATTTGATTCCAAGAGAGGTTTCAGAAAAATACCGCATTGTGGCTTTTGAAAAAAAAGGCAACATAGTAAAAGTTGCGATGGTTAACTCGAGAGATATGGGGGCGCTTAACGCCTTGCGTTTTATGGCGGAGAAAGAAAATGTGGAGATAGAAAGCTATCTTGTTAGTGAAGGAATTTTTCAAGAGATTATCGATCAATACAACGCTCCGGCGGAAGCTTTAAAAGAAGCGGTCAAGTCATTCAAAAAAGAGGTTATTTTTGGTGAAGAAGAAGATTATTTAACAAAAGGCGAAAAAGAAAAAGAAAAAGAAGTCTTAAAGGATGCGCCAGTTACTAAATTAGTAGAGGTTATCGTGGGTCATGCAATAGAAGGAAATGCAAGTGACATTCATATCGAGCCTATGGATCATGATTATCGCGTGAGATTTCGTGTGGATGGAATTTTGCATGTTAGTCTAATTATGCCCAAAGAAATTGGGCCAGCAGTAATTTCTCGGATAAAAATTTTAGCTAATTTAAAAATTGATGAAAAAAGAAAACCACAAGATGGTAGGTTTAGAACAACCAGTGATGGCAAAGAGGTCGATTTTCGAGTTTCAACTTTGCCGGTTATTTCTGGAGAGAAAATAGTTATGAGAATTTTGGATAAGGATAAAGGACTAGCCAGCATTGAGGCTCTTGGTCTTTTCGGAACAGCACTAGAGGATGTGAAAAAAGCTCTTAAGGAAACCTATGGGATGATACTTTTTACGGGTCCGACTGGGTCGGGCAAATCAACTTCACTTTATGCGCTTTTGAAAATATTAAATATCGAAGAAAGAAATATCATTACCCTTGAAGATCCAATTGAATATAACATTGAAGGGCTAAATCAAAGCCAAATTAAGCCTGAAATAGGCTATACTTTTGCTTCAGGGCTTCGTACTATTTTGCGTCAAGATCCTAATGTTATCATGGTAGGGGAAATTCGTGACAGTGAAACGGCAGAACTCGCTGTGCATGCAGCCCTTACGGGACATCTGATGTTTTCAACACTCCACACTAATACGGCTGTCGGTGCAATCCCTAGGCTTGTTGATATGGGTATCGAACCTTTTCTTTTAGCTTCAGCACTGCGCATTGTAGTGGCGCAACGTTTGGTGCGAAAAATTTGTGAAAAATGCAAAGAAGAAAAGATAGTTCCTGAATCTGTGAGAAAATTAATAGAAAATGAGGTGGCGAAAATTTCAGACGAGGAATTAGGAAAATATGAAATTAATAGGAAAAAAGAGATAAAATTTTATCATGGCAAGGGTTGCGATTCTTGCAATGGTACTGGACTCCGCGGACGCTTGGCGATATACGAAGCAGTTCCAGCTAGTGAAAATATAAAAAACATAATTATAGAAAAAAAAGGAAACGAGGAATTAATTGATAAAGAAAGAGAAAATTTAAAAATTTTGACAATTAAACAAGACGGAATATTGAAAATAATCAAAGGTCTCACCACTATCGAAGAAATAGACAGAGTGACGGAAGGTAATATGGCATTGGAAGAGGAAAATGATTAAACTTAAATTTTAACAATAAAACTATGGATGCAACAAAAAAAACCATAATGATAGTTGAAGACGACACTTTTGTGATGGACATTTATGAAACTAAAATAGCCAAGGACGGAATGAATGTAATTCCAGCTTCCAATGGAGCAGAAGCGATAAAAAAATTAGAGGCGGGAGCAAAACCAGACCTCATTCTTTTGGATATTTTGATGCCCTATATGAATGGTCTGGAACTGCTCAAAAAAATAAAGGAAGATGAGAATTTGAATAAAATTCCAGTGGTACTTCTGACTAATCTGAGTCAAAAAGAAGAAATTCAAGAAGGTCTCGGTTTGGGAGCCAAAGATTATCTCATTAAATCTCATTTTACTCCTTCGGAAGTGATGGAAAAAATTAATAAATATTTACAATAAATTTTATGGCTCACGCAGAACAAAGGATAAAAAATTTACTGCGACTTTCAGCCCAACAAGGAGCGTCAGATTTGCATTTGACTGTTTCTCGTTATCCGACATTTCGCATAGATGGAAAATTAGTTCCTCTAACTGAAGAAAATATTTTGACTCCGGAGGACACGCGCGAGATGTGCGATGTGATTTTGACCGAAGAAAAAAAGAAAATATTTTTGAAAGAAGGCCAGGTGGATTTTTCCTATAATTTTGAAGACAAAGTGCGTTTCCGTGTAAATGCTTTTTTTCAACAAGGTTATGTGAGTGTGGCTTTTCGCTTAATTACAAAAGAGATAAAAACTTTAGAAGAATTAAATATACCGGAAGCCCTTTATGAATTTACCAATGCTTCTCAAGGGCTGGTTCTGTTTGTCGGACCAACGGGACAGGGGAAATCAACAACGCTGGCGGCACTTATCAATCAAATAAACAGGACTCAAGAAAAACATATCATCACTATTGAAGACCCGATCGAATATATATATGAGCAAGATCGATGTCTAATTGAACAAAGGGAAGTATATCAAGATTCACAGTCTTTTCCCTTAGCACTTCGAGCAATTTTTCGTGAAGATGCCAACGTTATTCTTTTGGGAGAAATGCGAGATTTGGACACTATTTCAACGGCTCTCACAGCGGCTGAAACTGGGCATTTGATTTTTGCAACACTGCATACTAATGACAGTGCTCAAACAATTGATCGAATCGTGGATGTTTTTCCGTCTCATCAACAAAATCAAGTCAGGTCGCAACTCGCCAGCGTTCTTTTAGCGGTAGTTTCCCAGCGACTTTTGCCAAAAATTGATGGGGGACGAATTCCAGCGGTGGAAATAATGATAAAGAATCATGCAGTGGAAAATCTTATCCGAGAAAATAAGGCCTATCAAATTGACAACGTAATTGAAACTGGGTTTGAAGAAGGGATGATTGCAATGGATAAATCATTGGCAACATTAGTTAAACAAGGAATAATTTCCTTGGAAACGGCCAAAATGCACGCTAAGGATGCCAAAAATTTTGAAGCGTTGGTAAGATATTAAAATTTATGTTATTATTAAGAAGAAAAGAGACATAGACTAAAAATAAAAATATGAAATTTAAATTTAAAGCTAAAACATATTCCGGTGAATACAGAGAAGGTATTATTAATGCTTCTTCGCGAGAGTTGGCCACAACAATTTTGCAAAAAAACAACTTGTTGCCCATTAGCATTCAATCGGAAGAGCCGGAGAATGATTTTATCAAAGCTTTTTTGAAATATTATGATCGAGTGACACAAAAAGAGTTAGTGATTTTCTTTCGTCAACTCGCTATTTTGATTGAAGCGCGCGTGCCGATTGTAGTTTCTCTTTCGGCGATTAATGAACAAACTACCAATAAGTATTTCGTCAAAATTATTCAAGAAATGATAAATGATATTGAAGACGGAATGTCTTTTTCTGGGGCAATGGAAAAACACAAAGATGTTTTTTCCAATCTTTCGATAAATATAATAAAGGCTGGTGAAGCTTCAGGAAATTTGAAAAAATCCGTTGACTATGTGGCTGAAAATATTGAAAAAAATTATACGCTAGCCTCAAGAGTCAAATCCGCTCTTATATATCCGGCATTGGTGTTGGTGGTATTTTTTATAATCGGATTTTTAGTTGTTTCTTTTATCATCCCTAAGCTCACAGGCATTATAAAAGAAATGAATGCCGATGTGCCTTGGTACACAACTGTGGTTATTGTAGTGGGTGATTTCATGGCTGTTTATTGGTGGGCAATCGCGATTGTCATCATCGCTTTTATTAGTGCATTTCTCTATTATCTAAACACGCAGGAAGGGAAAAAAGAGTGGGATCAGATAAAGATAAAATTGCCAATCGTGGGTCCAATTTTTCGTTATGTATATATTACACGTTTTGCGGAAAATCTGAGCGTGCTACTAACCGGTGGAATTCCCATCATTCGAGCGCTCACCATTGTGAGTTCAGTGATAAATAATGTTGTTTTTGAAAACATTTTTCTTGCCGCGGCGGAAGAAGTGAAAAGGGGAGGAAATATGAGTTCGGTGCTCAAAAAAAGTTCTGATATCCCGCCTATGGTAACGCATATGGTGAAAATTGGAGAAGAATCAGGGCAGATTGATTCAGTACTTGGGCATATTGCAAAATTTTATGATCAAGAGACAGAAGTGATGACTAAAAATCTCTCCACGCTTCTTGAGCCAATCCTAATGATTTTTATCGGAATAGCCGTGGGATTTATGGCTTTTGCAATTTTGATGCCGATATACAATATTGCTGGGCAAATAAAATAAATTACTAAATACGAAATAAGCGAAATACGAAAAAAAATTAACACCCCTCTTTAGTATTTAGTAAAATTTCGTAGTTCGTAAAAGATATTCGGCAGATTTTATATAGTAAACAAAAATAAAAATCTAGAAAGTGAGGTGAAAATATGAAAAAATTAAAAGTCATGCCTAACGGCAGACAGGGTTTTACACTTATCGAACTTTTGATCGTTATTGCCATTATTGGTATTTTGGCTTCGATTGTGTTGGTGAGTTTGAACAGCGCGAGAGTGAAGGCAAGAGATGCTGCAGTATATTCTTCTGTAAGTAGTACTGTCGCTGCTGCCATTATCTGTCATGATGATGAATTAGAAATTAGTTCACCAGCTGCAGGTACTGCAATTTGCACTGGCTCTGCATCTGTCTGGCCAGATATTGCTAGTAATCTTGGAGCGTGGACTGCTACTGGCTTTGCTTCTGATTATGCTGCAGGAACTTTCCATTATGAGGCTACTGATGCTTCGGGTGTTGTTATAACATGCGTAGAAACTGGTTGTACAAAGCCATAATATTTTCGCTTGCCAATTCGCATATGCATTGGCAAGCTTCGTGTGAACTTTAATAATTTAGAGTTTGCGCGGAGCTGAAATAAAAAAATCATAAATTTTATGCTAAATAAAAAGGCTTTTACACTTATCGAACTTTTGATGATTATTGCAATTATCGGAATTTTAGCAACTGCAATTTTAGTTAGTATTAATCAATCGAGAAAAAACGCCAGAATAAATGGTGCCAAAACTTCTCTCAAAAGTGTTTTGCCAGCGATAATAGCTTGTAAGGATGGTGGGGGAGCTGTTAATAATCCAATAGGCGGAACAGATATTTGTAATCCAGCATCAGCCGGACTGGCTAATTCTAAATGGCCGACACTTTCTTACGGGTATGCTTATGTGGCTGGTGGAACATTTAATTCATCTAATTGTGCTTTTCAAATTTCAACTAGTGGTGATACAACTTCAAATTTAGTTTGTAGTTGTGTCACGCAAAATTGTCAATAAAAAATAATTTTATGCTTATAATTTTTCTCATTCTCGGTCTTATTGTTGGAAGTTTTTTGAATGTCTTGGTATATCGAATTCATACGGCGGAAGAGCTTATCTTCGATCGCTCAAAATGTCCGCATTGCAAAAAACAAATACGTTGGTTTGACAACATTCCTGTGGTGAGTTTTGTGATTTTGAAATTTCGTTGTCGCGATTGCAATGAGAAAATTTCTTGGCAATATCCGATCGTGGAAATTTTCACGGGCGTGATTTTTGCACTGATTGGCTGGAAATTCTTTGTGCTCATCAACACCGCTTCTTGGCTTTTGACCGCCTATTATCTATTCATGGCTTCTTCGCTGATCACAATTTTGGTGTATGATTTTCTCTATCTGGAAATCCCTGGTTCAGTGCTGTGGGTTTCTATTTTTCTGGCGATTGCTTTCGGACTATATTCTGACGGAATGACTTTGCTGAGTTTAGAAAATAATACACTAAATTTGCTTGACACCAGAATTTATCCAGGAATTTTGTCAGCCACAATAGCTTTTGTTTTTTTCTTTTCTTTGTCTTTTTTCTCGCGTGAAAAATGGATGGGAATGGGGGATGCATATTTAGTGATTCTCTTGGGACTGATCTTGGGTTGGCCGGAAATTCTTTTGGCGCTTTTCTTGGCCTTTTTTTTGGGCGCAACTTATGGTATAATAATGCTAGCAACAAAAAAGAAAAAAATGAAAAGCCAAGTGCCGTTTGCGCCGTTTTTGGTGCTTGGAACGCTTATCGCTTTGCTTTTCTATTCGCCGATAGTTAGTTGGTATTTTTCTTTATTTATCTCATATTAATCCAAAATGGAAAATAAAAATAAAAAAGACAAATTTAAAAATGAACAAGGATTTACTCTGCTTGAGCTTATCGTTGTGGTTGCAATCATTGGAATTATGACCAGCGTCGGTTTGGTTTCTTTGAGTTCTTCTAAAAGGCAAACCGCGATAAAGACAGCGCAAGATGAAGTGACTTCGGCGATAAAATTGGCGCAAAGTTATGCATTACAAGGAAAAATTCCCGCTTCTGGAGATGTTGCTTGCGCGTATGGTTTTGAATTTTTGGATAATAGTCCTAATTCTGAATATCAAATTTTTTATTATAGAAAAGTTGGCAGTTCTTGTGATACAGGTAATAAATTTGAAGTAGAAAGAAACAATTTGAAAAATGGCGTATCTCTTGTCTCACCATTTTCTTCAAGTAGCGCAATATATTTCAATATCCCAAGTGCCGATATGATTCCAAGTTCAGGAAGGGTATTAGTATTGGATTCGTCTAAAACCATAACCATAAGTTCTTCTGGCTTAGTGACGGAAAATTAAAAAACAAAAATGTTGCAAAAATCTTCTAAGAACAAAAATTATTCCGGCTTTTCTTTTATCGAGGTTATCTTGGCTGTTTTTTTGATATCCACAGGAATGATTGCGGTTATGAGTTTGATGTCTTCCAGTCTTCGAGATTCAATGGACAGTCGCGATCAAATTGTTGGAGTGCTATTATCGCAAGAAGGCATTGAGCTGGTGAGAAATTTGAGGGATAATAATTGGGCGAATGATAGGGATACTTTTGATACAGATATTATTTATTCTGGTTTTCCACTCAGTAGTGCTGATAATTGCAGAATACATAGCGGTAGTATAATTTCTTGTGGTGGTAGTTACGTTTTAAGTTTTGGAAGTTCTGATAATGATTATAATCATAGCTCTGGTACACCCACTAAATTCCAAAGAAGAATTCAAGTTGATTACTATGGTGCAGATAAGAATAGCGCAGAAATAACAAGCATAGTCATTTGGGGGGGTATCTTTCCAGCATCATTAAATAATTGCAATTCTTCTGCCAAATGTGCCTATACCAAAACAATCCTAACTCGTTGGGGCGGAATGTAAAAATATGAAAAACAAAAAAAACAAAAATTATTCTGGCTTTTCTCTTTTGGAAATGATGATTTCAATGTTTATTTTTGTTTTGACTATTGTTACAGCCGTTTCAATTTTTTCTAACGTATCTTTTACTCGAAAAAATAGTCGGGAAATTCAAAGAAATATGGAAGATGCCAGGACAGCGTTGGATCTGATGGCAAAAAATATGCGCATGAGTATTGGGCTTGATTACAATGTCGTAGGAAATAATCAAGCAATTTATATGCTAAATTCTTCTCAGAGCAATTGTGTGAGCTACAGATTTAGCGGTGGCAAATTGCAAATAGCCCAAGAGGTTCTTGGAACAGCTCCTTTAGAAGCGGATAAATGTAAACCAGTAGGTGGCACTGGCGTTACTTATGGTCCGTATGTAGATGTAATTGAAAACAATGTTACGGGAAGTTTTGTGATAACTACAACTTTAACTGGTGCGACAAGAAGGGTTGGTAAAGCGACAATCATTTTAACAGTTAATGGAGTGAATATGCAAACCAGCGTTTCATTTCGAGATTATAATAATATAGTTCAGTAGAAATTTATTATGTTGAAAAAAAACAAAAAAGGTTCAGCTTTGGTCGTAGCGCTATTTATTTTGGCGATAATTTTGATTTCAGCGCTTAGTATAACTCTGATAACAGTCAAAGAAAGACTAGCCTCAATTGGCAGTGCTGGATCCAACAGGGCCTATCAAACTTCAGAAACTGGAATTGAAAGTGTGATGCCATTCATAACAAAGGGTAATTGTGATTATATTAATAATTCTGCAGGAGTGAATAACCTATTGCCTAAATTGACAGGCGCAGGTTTTACTTGTGATCCAAATAAAATTATCACAAAAGCCGGATATAATTATACAGTTGAACTTCTCGATTCAACTGACAATAAAATTAATTGTGATAGTCCTACTGCCCTAGTTTCAGATATCGCCAAAATGAAATCAGTTGGCACATCTTCCAACGCAAAAAGAGCGATGGAAGCTCTAGTATCAAATAAAAGTGCGAAACTTCTGATGCATTTTAATGATAATTTTGAAGATTCTTCTTTCGGCACACATAATATGAATGTCGTGGGAGGAACTGTGAACTATGACAGCTCGACACCCACTGGAAGTTTCGGAACTAAGAGCGCTTTGTTTTCTTCGGGTTATTTAGAAGCTGAGGCTACAGCGGAAAATGTAAGCGATTGGAATCTTGGCGCTAATGATTTCACTATTGAAGCTTGGGTTAAAATTAGTAATCCTGCTAATTTTAGAGCATATACCATAGTTAGTCGTTGTGAAGATTCTGACAATGTTTCTGATTGTGATTTTTATTTTAATATAGCTATGAATGGTTTTATGAGTTTTGTCTACAATACAACACCTCTTGGATCATCTAGGACAATATCGTATCAAAGCTCTTTACTTATTAATCCCGGTTGGCATCACTTAGCTTTCCAGAGAATAGGTACGGGTGGACATTTTTATATTGATGGAACTTATAATGCAGCAACTACTGGAAGTTTTAACAGTGGTGGGAATAGAGCTGTAATTAGATTTGATTCAGATGAAACACATAAACTTCGAATAGGAATAAATGCTAGTACTACACCCGGAGTTGTAAACCTAAATTCTCAATTTATTGGTAATATTGACGAGCTTCGTATTACTAATGGTGTGGCTAAATATTTGGTCAATTCAAATTTCACTCCTTGGAACATCGAATATAAGTCAAACAATTAGTTTTTGGAAAATATTTTGAAAAAGCGTCTCTTGGCGCTTTTTGTTTCGCTCGCATTTTTGAGGTATAATAGATTTATGGATAAAAACCAAGTAAAAATTCGAATAGAAAAACTTTCCGAGGAGATCAACATGATTCGCTATCAGTATCATGTTTTGGACAAACCAGATGTGACGGATGAAGTTTATGATTCACTCACCAAGGAACTGCGCGAATTGGAAGAAAAATTCTCAGATTTGAAATTGCCTGATTCGCCAACACAAAGAATTGGCGGGGCGCCACTGGAAAAATTTCAAAAAGTGAAACACCAAATTCGCCAATGGTCATTTGATGATGTTTTTGATTTCGAGGAACTCAAAAAGTGGGAGGAGAAGGTGAAGCGACTCGTGGCGAAGAACCTCACCCCAGCCCTCTCCTTATCAAGGAGAGGGGGTTTGGAATTAGAATATATTTGCGAGATAAAAATTGATGGACTAAAAATTATTTTGAATTATGAAAATGGAATATTTGTTCAAGGAGCTACGCGTGGAGATGGCCTGATTGGTGAAGACGCCACGGAGAACATCAAAACAATCTATTCTGTACCACTCAGACTTAGCTTGCCAGTTGATTTGATAGCGGTGGGGGAATGCTGGCTCTCAAAAAAAGAATTAGAAAGGATTAATGCAGTTCGCAAAAAACAAAACGAACTCTTGTTTGCTAATTCGAGAAATGTTGCGGCCGGATCAATCCGACAATTGGATCCAAAAATTGCTGCGTCAAGAAAATTGGATAGTTTTGTTTATGATATAGATCATATAGCATATAACATGAAACATGAAACAAAAGAGGATGAAATTCCAAAGACACAATTAGAGGAGTTGGAATTGCTAGAAAAATTAGGATTCAAGGTAAATCAGGAAAGAAAGTTATGTAGGAATATTGAGGAAATCCAAAAATTTTATGAAAGTTGGAAAAACAGAAAGGACAAGGAGGATTATGGAATTGATGGGATTGTGATAAAAATAAATTCCAAAAAAATTCAAGATGCATTGGGGTACACTGGGAAATCTCCGCGTTGGGGCGTGGCCTATAAGTTCCCGGCCGAGAAAGTGATCACAGTGATTGAGGATATCAAAATTCAAGTTGGTCGCACTGGCGCGCTCACACCGGTAGCACATCTGCGTCCCGTAGTTGTGGCCGGCTCAACAGTTTCTCGGGCCACCTTACACAATGAAGATGAAATCAATCGACTGGACACTCGAATTGGAGACACTGTGGTGATTCGAAAAGCGGGAGATGTCATTCCGGAGGTAGTGGAAGTTTTGAAAAATTTGCGAACGGGAGAGGAAAAAAAATTCAAGATGCCAACAAGCTGTCCAATTTGTGGGAGTGCAGTGGAGAGAGAGGCAATTAGTGAAAAGAAAAAAGAAACAAGCTCAGCGACATATTGCAAAAATAAAAAATGTTTTGCGCAGGAAAAAGAAAAAATAATTCATTTTGTTTCCAAGAAAGGTTTCAATGTCGATGGCTTAGGGGAGCGAATTGTTGAGCAGTTAATGAGCGAAGGATTGGTTTCTAATTTTTCTGATATTTTCGAACTTACAAAGGGAGACTTGGAACCGCTAGAAAGATTTGCGGAAAAATCAGCCGAAAATCTGATAGAGGCAATAGAAAAAAGCAAAAAAATAGCTTTGCCTAAATTTTTGTTTGCACTTGGAATACGTCATCTGGGCGAAGAGGGCGCGGTTTTGGTGGAAAGAAATATGGATAAAATATTTAAAATAAAATTGAAAAATATTTTAGATTTAATGGAAATTTTTTCGAAAATAAAAAAAGAAGAATGGCTCCAAATTAAGGGCGTGGGAGATAAGGTGGCGGAGAGTTTAGTGGAGTGGTTCGGTAATGAGGAAAACATTGAAGTTTTGAAAAAAATGGCAGAATTAGGGGTGGAAATTATTGTGGAAAAAGAAGAAAAAAAAGGGAGTAAAAAATTGGAAAATTTGACTTTTGTTCTGACGGGGGAGCTTGAAAGCTTTACAAGAGACGCTGTTAAAGATATTATAAGAAAAGAAGGAGGAGATGTTTCTAGCTCGGTGAGCCGAAAAACTGACTATGTTTTGGTCGGAGAAAATCCCGGTTCAAAATTTGAAAAAGCGCAAAAATTAGGAGTGAAGATTATAAACGAGGAGGAATTTAAGAAGCTGATAAAATAAATCTTTACGAAAGTACGAATTAAACGAAAGTACTAATCCCTATTGATTTTATTCGTAATTTAGCTAGATTAGTATTTTCGTAAATAAGAGTTAAGGTAAAAAAATGATAAACAAGGAAGAAGTAAAACACATTGCCAGTTTGGCTAGAATTGGTATGAGCGAAAAAGAAATCGAAAAGTTCTCTAAGGACTTGTCGTCGATTTTGGATTTTGTCGAACAACTCAAAGAAGTGGATGTTTCCGGCGTAGAACCAACTGCCCATATTACGGGATTGGAAAATAAATCTAGAGTTGATAAATTCAAAGAATTTGAAAATACAGACGGCATCAAAAAATTATTCCCAGAAGAAAAAAATGGGTATGATAAAGTGAAAAGCGTATTATAGTTCTACGAAAATACAAATAGAATACAAATTTACAAATGTACAAAAAATCTGATTATTAAAAAATTTTGTATATTTGTAAATTTGTAAAAGATTTGTAATTTGTAGAAAAAATTATGATTAAGGAATTACACCAAAAATTAATCAACAAAGAAATCACTTCTGTTCAATTGACGGAGCAATATTTTGATGTGATTTCAAAGGAGGATGCGGATTTGCATGCTTATTTAGCCCTGACCAAAGAACTAGCCTTGGAGCAAGCCAAAAGAGTGGATGAGAAAATTGCTCGCGGAGAAGAAATTGGGATCATAGAGGGAATTCCGGGAGCAATCAAGGATAACATTTGCATAGAGAATGTCAGATCTACGGCTGGCTCAAAAATTTTGGATAATTATATCGCACCTTATGACGCCGGAGTTATTTCAAAATTGAAAGAAGCTGGGGCGATAATTTTAGGCAAAACTAATTGTGACGAATTTGCGATGGGATCTTCCACAGAAAACAGCGCCTATGGAGTCACGAAAAATCCACATGACGCAGAAAGAGTACCGGGAGGATCTTCGGGCGGATCAGCTGTTTCAGTAGCCTCTGATATGGCGGTTTGGTCGCTTGGATCAGATACGGGTGGATCAATTCGCCAGCCAGCATCTTTTTGTGGAATAGTAGGACTTAAGCCTACTTATGGACGAGTTTCGAGAAGCGGACTTATGGCTATGGCTTCGAGTTTTGATCAAATTGGACCAATGACAAAAACAGTGGAAGACTCGGCGATAATTCTGTCGATAATTTCTGATCATGACGAAATGGATGCCACTTCCGCACCAAATTTTGGAAAAAAATTTGAGGAATATCTGACTGGTGAAATTAAAGGCATGAAAATTGGAATTGTGAAAGGCTATTTAGATGGACTAGATTTGGGAGTGAAAAAAGTTATGGAAAGTGTGATTGAAAAATATAAAAAACTAGGAGCGGAAATTTTGGAAATAGAACTTCCCAATGCCAAATATTCCTTGCCGACATATTATATAATTCAACCCTGCGAAGTGAGTTCCAATTTAGCTAGATTTGATGGGATAAAATATGGGATGCGTGCAGATGACAAAAAAAATTCCGACTATAATCCAGATGGATTGTCAAAAAATTTGTTGGAAAATTATTTAGACACTCGTCAATATGAACTTGGAGCAGAAGTGAAGCGTCGGATAATGCTGGGGACGTATGCGCTTTCTTCTGGATACTATGATGCCTATTATCTTCGTGCTCAAAAAGTTCGTACGCTAATCAAGCAGGATTTTGAAAAAGCTTTCGAAAAAGTAGATTTGATTCTGACTCCTACCGCGCCAACGCCTGCTTTCAAAATTGGAGAAAACACCAATGACCCATTGCAAATGTATTTGGAAGATATTTTCACTATCACTGCTAATATTGTCGGCGTTCCCGCTATTTCAGTTCCCGGAGGATATGTGGAAATTGACGGCAAAAAACTTCCAGTTGGTTTTCAATTAATGGGCAAGTGGTTTGATGAAGAAAATTTGCTAAATGTTGCGCATGCTTTTGAAATTCACCCTATGTAGTAATTTTTCTGAAAGAAAAATAATTTCGTTTCACGAAATTTACTACATAGGGTAAAAAAATATGGATAATCTAATAGTTATCTTGAGTAACAGTGGAGTAGATATCTTGGGTTTTTATAACTCAACTTTTTTTGGAATTGTGAAATTTATTTTAGGAATTTATGCGATGGTAGTTTTTGCGGATATTGTGTTACTACTCATCCAACGTGGATTAAGCGGGGATTTACGAGAAACCTTATATGGATTTAATCTTCCTCCGGAATTAGTTTCAAAAAAAAGAAAGTTGCGTAAAGTTTGGAAGCTTAAGGTGGGAGAAAAGATGCAAAGTGATAAGGAGTCAGATTGGAAAATTGCCATCATTTCTGCTGATGAAATTATTAATGATTTGATTCTAAGAATGGGCTACGCTGGAGAAAATATGGGGGAGCGTCTAGCTGAAATTAATCCTGGGCAAATTGAAAATATCGAAGAACTCAAGAGAGCTCACGAAGTCCGCAATCAAATTATCCATGAAGAATCTTTTGAGCTTTCTAAAGAACAAGCGCAAGAAACAATTGGATATTTCGAGAATTTTTTGAAATATTTTGAAGTATTATAAAAAATGGTTGACAGGTGGTTCTTATCTAGTTAGAATGACTTATAGTGTTTTATTTCAAATATATAGCGGGGTAGAGCAGTCTGGTAGCTCGGGTGGCTCATAACCACCAGGTCGTTGGTTCGAATCCAACCCCCGCAACAAAATTTAGGCCATTTGTTATGTTGGCAGGGTAGCTCAGTTGGTTAGAGCACAGCACTCATAACGCTGAGGTCGAGGGTTCGAATCTCTCCCCTGCTACAAAATGCCAATTTATAAAACAAAAAACGAAAATTTTTTCAAAAAATGGACAGCTGAAATGGCATATGTGCTCGGATTTTTTGCAGCTGACGGGTGTATGATAAGAAATAATAGAGGTGCGCATTTTATCGAATTTCAAATTACCGACAAGGATATTTTGTTGAAAATAAAGAAGTTATTGGGTTCTAATCATAAAATTACAGAAAGAAAAAATAATATAAAATGGAAAATAGCATATCGTTTGCAAATAGGCAGTAAAGCAATTTTTGAAGATTTATTATTGCTAGGAATGACACCCACTAAAAGCAAAACAATAAAATTTCCTGAGATTCCTGAAAGATACATCAGTCATTTTGTTAGAGGATATTTTGATGGGGATGGAAATGTATCTATGCCTAATTATATAAGAGCAGATAGAAAAAATAAATTAAGCACTACGTTATTATCAGGTTTTACTTCCGGTAGTAAAAAATTTTTGATAGAATTGCATAGTAAATTGAAAGCGTTGGCTGGTATTGTGGGGGGAACATTATGTTATCATGGCGGAGCATTTAGACTTTTCTTTTCTGTGAAAGACAGCGCGAAATTATATGAATTTATGTATGCCAGAGAAGATGAATTATTTTTATTAAGAAAAAAGAAAGTATTTGAAAAATATTTAAAATTGGACTGGTAGCTCAGTTGGTTAGAGCACCGCCCTGTCACGGCGGGGGTCGCGAGTTCGAGTCTCGTCCAGTCCGCACACTACATTTTTTATCGAGCAGACCGATTCACCTCGATTTTAGGCCATTTTGCAAAAGGGCGCAAAGTCTAAAAATCCGAGGGAGAATAGGACACCCGAACTAAATGATCAAAAACACTAAAACCGCCCATGGGCGGTTTTAGTGTTTTACTACAGTTTGCTCTTAATTTATGACGATTTCATTATCCTTACTGCTCTCTATTGTATAATAGTCATATTCGCTAGCTCCGCTATACCATCTGTAATTAGCTTTATCAAACCTTAATTGTTTTAGCATATCTTGAATGGCAGTTTGAGCATCTTTGATATTTTTATTAGCAGCAAACAATGCGCCAGAAAATTCAATTGTGCTATTGCCAGATCCACTAATTGTGACATCCACGTCATGCTCCCATAGTGTTTTTCCAACTAACTTACCATAATCCGCGCGCATTTTAGGAAATTCTTTTACTTGAAGTTGGATGAGCTTAGTTTCAAGATCTTTGCCTAGTTTTTTAATATTAGCATCGTTGTTATTTTTCGCTTGTTTAATAAGCCCTGACCAAAAAGTTATCAGAAGCACTTCATTATTAATTTTTTCAATACTTCCCCTATAATCATCTCCCTTGAAAGTGCTAATGGTCTCTATCTGCTTAGTTAGCTGTTCGTCAAGAGGAGCAGATTTCAATTCTTCGTTTTTTACTACTCCCTGATTAGCTATTGGCTTAATTGACTGACTTGTATCTGAACTTAAACTAGCCATCAAAATCGGAAAGAATGCTATTCCAATAATAATTAGAACAAATGTTAGAAGTGGATGCCGATTTATCCATCCTCTAAGATCTGCTTGACAGTGCTTGCATTTTTTTGCGGATTTGAGAACATTTTCTCCGCATGCCGAACATTTTTTAGTTTGTTCTATTTGTTGTGTTTCCATTGAGTTATGTTATTTGATTATAGATTATTAATTTGTTTATTAAATTCGTATAATTTTTTGAATTCTTCAGCATTATTTTTTGTTATTTTTAATCCCCATTCTGGTTTGCTTTTTTTATTTTCATAATCATTTTCTGAAAAGAATTTTTGTTTAATATTTTTCCATTCTAATGACGGCACAAGACAGAGGGTGGGAACATTATTTTCTTCAAAAAGCACTAAAGCTAGTATGAGATTCCTTCTGAGCTTAAATACCTCTTTTCGCATAAACACATAATTATAATTTCGTATTGACTTAACTTGAATATCATAGTGTTCGCTTTCATTTTTTCGAATTATAAAATCTATGCCTTTATCGTCGACTTCAGCAGTGTAAACATCGAAACCGGCTTTGGTGAATTCCATCTTGGCAAAATATTCTCCATATTTTCCAAGTTGCAGATGGCTTATTTCTTTTTTATTGTCCATATTTTTTTCGCGTAGGTTTTAATTATTATTCGGTTCAAGGGTACACAAAAGGTCCCGCGAGCCGACAGTAATCCTTTCGAATTACTCAACATTCCTTTCGAAGTGTTGACCTACGCGAATAAGTGTCGGTCACGAGACCGTTTTTATTCGCGTAGGATTGATATATTACGCCATGCTCACATCCAAAGATATGAGTTTAGGCAAGATTGTATCTTTATTATACATTTTAAAGAACAAAAATCAAATGCTTGTTTATTTTAGGGTGGTCTCATTGTTTTCTAAAATTAATTGTTTATTCTTAAAAATCAGTCGACTTTTGGTGCAAGCTAGAATTTCTCTTTTTTCAGTAATGTTTCCTTGCTTTAAAATGTATTTTGCATAGCTTCTCAAATCAACTTTTTTCTCTTTTGAAATTTCATTTTCCTTTCCATTTATCTGCAATACAATTTGTCGAAATTTAGCATATCTTTCCACCTCTTCTTCGAATTGTTTTTTGATTCCAATTTCATT
>JBAQNP010000022.1:0-2318 GCA_049303905.1 Candidatus Moraniibacteriota bacterium | reverse complement strand
GTACGGTCCCACGAAACTGGTGACCGAAAAATCCGCCTTGCCCAGTTTCCCAAGACCCATGCGCTCGGTGATTGTAGGCTTCTGGGTATCCTCTTCTTCCGGTGGTGGTGTAACGGCTCCAGGTGCTTCAGTAGTTTCTGTTTCGACTCCCTTTGGAATATTGATACGAGGATCAATGTCAGCGAGTTCGTCCTCTTCTTCAGTCGGCTTGCGTGCAAAGAGGTTGATGAGGTTTGTGTTGAATGTGAGGAAGAGGCCGACAAGGAAGAGTGCAAAGAAGACGACTCCAGCAACTACGTTTCCGAAGAGCGTATGGAGTGGCCAGAGTGCTCCTTTACCGATGACACCACCGATCTCAATAGAAAGAAGAGACAGCAGTCCGAGCGATGCAACAAAGAAGAGTGTAACGCCGATCATTTTTGAAATACTCACGTGGTTGTCATCACGCGGCTTCATAAATACGTACACAAACAGCGCACACACAATCGGTGCGAGCACAAACCCATACCCAAAGAGGTAGTACAGTGCGCTGTGCGTGTAGTCGCCAGCGATACCCGCTAGACCGAGTGAAGAAAGGACAAAGAAGATAGCGAGGACGACACAAAACACCGCCCCGATCGCTTGCTTCGTGTGCGGAGAAATATCATCAAAAAAAGATCGTTTCGGTACCTCTTTGAGCACCATCTGCTTGCGTCGTTTTGCCATAAATACACTAAAAAGATTCTCGAGAATCATACCACGAAAACCAGAGAGAAAATGTGGAAAAGCGCAGTACTGGAGCCGCAAAAGACAGAAAAACTACACCACACTTTCTCGATCAAAGTCATTGTATATGCGACATGGAGCGGTATACTGACGCATAAGAAAGATCAATAGGACATGCGGTCATACCGAGTATATACGACAATAAGGACATGATTATGGACATAAAACAGACATCACCAAGGACAGGTATTGAGACACCGCTCGCAGAAGATGCTGAGTTTTTTAAATACATTTTTAAAAAGACAGAAAAGATTGTCTGTGCTGTCTTTTTTATACTCCGATCCAACGCTGAGATAGACATGAAGGACAGTATTCTGATTGCCACCGAAGTGGCGGCTAATGGACTATTGGACATTGCCCATAACGGACTCCGCACCTCGAATCTCTATAAAGAAAAGCGCATGGACGATTTTGCGTTTGGTCTGCTTGCGCTCGAGAGCCGCCTTCGGGTGCTCCATGCTGCGCACCATCTCCGGAGCGATCTCCTTGAGGTATTCGTCCATGAAATTGAGTCAGTCCAGAGAAGTCTTAAAAAGTATCGGCAGGGAGAAGTGGTCAACCCGCTTCTTGCGGTGGACACACCGACATACGTACCGCAGCAAAAGCGAGAGGCACGCCCGCGCGAACTGCAGCCGCATGCAGTCAAACCCACTTCCAACAGTATCAGCGGAACGCTTCTTCCGGGGCGTCGTGACCGCATCCTCGTGATCTTAAAAGACAAGGGCGAAGCGACAATCAAAGACATATCTGAACAGGTAACAGACTGCAGTGAAAAGACAATTCAGCGAGAACTTATCGACCTCATAAAGGACGGTTTGATTGTCCGACATGGTGAACGAAGATGGAGTAAATACAGTGTAGTGTAGTACGCAGCATTGTCTTTGAGTTTGTGAATGACGCACGATGTGTCGTTAATCATACGTAGTCCTTAACGCTTCTGTAGGACTGTATGCGACATACTTGAGTGAAACGTATACGCGCTGTCCCTAGAGCAGCTTCGCGCTGACTGTAATGCAATAAACTTGCTTTTTATGGTGGATGTTGCGTATTTTTTTACGCCATTTTTAGGCGTAAGAGGGGGTATACTTTCGCGTCATCTCTACACAGATAGCGGGCATTTCTGATTGACTTTGGGGTCACCAGAACGTATGCTTTCCGCATCTTCATTGGACGTATATTTCATGGCGAATTTCGTTGTGAAATTGAAACTATCCACATGAAGATGACCGGTAACAACAGGTAGTTTGTATACTATGAGTTGTGCGCTTCAGAGTGCGACCTGATTTTTGGGAACTGTAAGGTAACCAAGAAAATGGAAGTGCCACTGTGGTGCTCTTTTTTAAAGAAGAGACCCACGCGTTTGTTCCTTGAAAATTGCTTAAACGCATACATATAGATAAGTACAGACGTACTTCGTTTCGCATACGTATACATGCGCATTTTTCCGTATTTCCTTGTCCCGTCATGATAGATAATTCTGAAACTCTGTTACGTTTTCGTAGCTAACTCGTATATATGGGGTGTCGACCCGATACATGCATACGAGATAGTGA
>JBAQNP010000021.1:0-1601 GCA_049303905.1 Candidatus Moraniibacteriota bacterium | reverse complement strand
CCCCGAGCCATCGCTGAAATCTTACCCTGCTCCAAAGTATAAATATTATAAATCCGATCAGTCTCTCTGATATCTTTTTTATTTAACACAATGCCTGTATATTTGTATTCCATAATTGATTTTACCTCACCCATTTAAGTCACTTCCTTCTAATTATACTGGAAAATAAATAAATTGTTAAATGAAAAAAAATCAAAAAAGGAGGGTTTCGCCTAAAATCTAGGCACCCTCCTCCACAAAAATCACCGCTTCGGAACTTCTTGTATCCACTCTTTTATGGTTAAAGTAATCACCGAAGAACTGACAAAAATAATCAGAAACAAGAGAATTCTTATTATCCAATTGATCCAATTACTGACGCCAATAAGCTCCAAGTTGTAATTTTTTAAAAAAATCAAAGTACCGGAAAAACAGAGTAAAATTACAAAAAATCTCACAAAAAAATCATATCGACGATAAGCATCGCCAAGAAACTTAAAGCTACCCATGCTTTTCTCCTTTTTCTTATTTTTTGATTGAGATAATTAGTTTTTCGCCATCAACAGTAAATTCTTTTTCCAAATCAACTGCCCCACCTTGATCATCTTTTATTAACAAACTATCTGCTAAAGTTTCTTTAGCAATTAGCTCGCCAAATTTATCAAAAACTTCTACCAAACCACTATACCAAACTTTAATCCGATTATCCACCTCATAACCCGCTTCCTTACGCATCTCTTGGATATATCGAACAATCTCTCGAGCTTGTCCTTCGAGTTTTAATTCAGGAGTAATTTCTGTATCAAGATAAATATGGTAGTCTGTAGATCTTGATACGCCCTTCCATTTTTCATCATTGGACCTAAGTGGTGAAAATTCTTTTTCTGTTATTTTCTTTACATTAATTTCCTCTTTCACAATATCAATTAATTCTTTTTTTAATTTATAACCTTCAATAACCAATTCATTCAATGGTTGCCTAACTTTATTTTTTGAATCAGCTCTTAATTGCAGCCCTAAGCTAATGAGGATTCTAGTTTCAAGCATTGCTCCGTTGAGCGCCTCATCAATCAAACTCTCATCCGCCACCGGAAAATCCGCCAAATGCACAGATAACTGTTGAATTTGATGCATCGCTTTGCTTGTTGAATTTGTTGTATCGCTTTGCTTGATTTCAACATTTTGAACATCTTGAACATTTTCAACATTTTTAAGATTTCTATATATTTCCTCCGCAACAAACGGCGTAAACGGTGCCATCACTTTAGAAAGCTCCACTAGAACATAATACAAAGTTTGATAAGCCTGCGTTTTGTCGCCATCATTTTCACTCTTCCAAAATCTCTTGCGACTTCTTCGAATGTACCAATTAGAAAGATTGTCGATGAATTTTGGTAAAAGTCTAGAGGCTTTATGTAGCTCATAATTTTCCATATGCAAATTAAATTCTCCAATTAGCATATGCAATTCGGAAACAAGCCATTTGTCCAATAAACCATTTAATTTCTGCGGATTAAAATTTTTATCCGCTTCAAATTTATCGATCTCAGCATAAAGTACAAAGAAAGAATAAGAATTCCAAAGCATCCGCAGCATTCCGCGGGTGATTTCTCCCACTTCAT
>JBAQNP010000020.1:0-142368 GCA_049303905.1 Candidatus Moraniibacteriota bacterium | reverse complement strand
TGCGCGTTTCTCGCATTCCTGAAATTGGAATGGGAACGTATCCAGAATGGTATTTCTTGGTATGAACAGAAATGGTCGATATCTAGAATGGCAACTGCTGATTATTTGGCAAACGCGTAAGTCCTAGTTTTATTAATTTTTTTCCATATCTCATTAGCAACTTGAAAATCATTAGCCTGATGTGAAGCTATATCAATAAAAGCATAATTTTTAGCGAAATTAAAATAATCAACCACATCGTTAGTTCCAACTGTTTCTTCCGATTGAGCATGAAGATCAGCCCAATAATAATTTAATTTCGCATTGTTAATTCCAATTAGTGGATTTGAATTTCCACTGATATTTCCAAAATTTGCCTTTATAAAATAAGTCCCCTCTTCGGCAATCATTAATTTCAGTATGGCTTTCCCATTTGTAAATTTAGCCTTCGCAAGAAGCCCATTGATTTTAGAATTTTTTTCTAAATTAAATATTCCATTTTGATAACGGCAAGGATTACCATTTTGATCTTCGATTTTTATTAAAACCTTAAAAGGTGCATTTATTTTAACTTGAGTTGGAGCAATAATTTTTAGTTGGGATGGTTTGTCTGGCACAATTTCAATTTCTGGAGATTTTTCAATTTCAATATATTTTCCAGTAGCAAATGAATCAACAAGAATCTTAAACTCAAACGTTTTTTCACAGAATGTTTGTATCTTCCAATTACTAAAATCAATATATATTTCGTCATTTTCTTTTAAAAATGCTTCAGCGAAATGCAAAGTAAACCCACGACTCCATGGTCGAATATAAGCTTTACCTAACGCTCCACTTGATCTTGATTCAACTCGAATTTTTACATCTTTATTGCTAGATGATATTTTTACAAAGTTATCAGCAGCAGGATTAGTAAATTGAAATTCTTCAAAATCAGAAACTAATCTAAAAAGTATTTTTAAGCTTCCGCTATCATCAACACCATAAAAACCCGCTTTATACATTAAGCGACAATTTACTTTTTGACCAGCAACAGCTTTTTTTATGTCTAATCTGGCTGTGCCAACCTTTTTTTCGTAAGTTTTTTGATAATTATTTTCATCCATTCTAATTTTAGATTACCATATTAAAGATTGATTGTCGAGGTTTTATGTTGTCAAAAAATTTTCAATAAATAAAACCCGTTTTTATCTAAAAACGGGTTTGGCAGGCGCGGAGGGACTCGAACCCCCAACTATTGGATTTGGAGTCCAATGTTCTAGCCAATTAGAACTACGCGCCCGCAAGAAACAAAAAAGAACATTAAGCCATGCAAGCGCCAACATACTGCTGAACGACGCTCGGGTGAATAACTTCATATTGAGAGATAGAATCCGTGCAAGCAGAAACTATTTCTTTCTGTGTTTTGCCTTCTCCTTTCATTTTTTCAAGATTATTATTGCACCATTCAATGACTTTCGAAATAACAAAGAGCTGTGTATTCGTCATGACATTTCTCCTTTTTAAAATGAGCGTTTTTTAATTAAAACCCCCTCAATCTTCTATGTCTAATTTAATCCGAATTTTATAAAAAAGCAAGTTCAAAATTCTAAGTAAGCTCATGTTCAAAAAATCTTTTTTTCTCATATCAACATCCTCCATCCCATCTCCTCCAAATTTCTTTCTTGGATACCGACAGCCTTGAACTCGGATTCAATATTATTTACAAATCATACAAGTAAAATAGTCAAAAATACCTATTTTATTAATTCACCTTTCCAAAAATATCCCGAATAATACTTTCCGCTTCCACTTCGTCAATCATAATGTCATCTACCGGTAAATTGGAAGACAAAATCTCCCTGGCTTTTTCTTTCACTTGCTCCCGAGGAAATCTAAATTTCACATCCACCGGATCAAATTCATAATCGGTGCCAAATTTTTTTATATCCGCTTCTTTCACAGAATCTTCAAAAGTCACTCTTAGAATCTTATTTTTAGCATATTTTTCAATTAATTCCGAAAGTGACCCATCATAAAATATTTTTTGATTAATGATAATAATTCTCTTGCAAAGCTTTTCAATATCTTCCATATAATGGGAAGTGAGAATGATAGTGATTTTCTTTTCTTTATTATATTTCTTCAAAAAATCTCGAATATTTTTTTGCGCCACCACATCCAGTCCAATTGTTGGCTCATCCAAAAAAAGCACCTTGGGAGAATGTAAAAGCGAAGCAACCAACTCGCATTTCATTCTTTCTCCCAGTGACAATTTTCTCACTTGAATATCCAATACTTTTTTTATGTCTAAAAGTTCCACTAATTCCTTTAGTGTTTTTTCAAATTGATCATTAGGGATATCATATATTTCCTTGTTCAAAAGAAAACTTTCCATTACCGGCAAATCCCACCAAAGCTGATTTTTTTGCCCCATCAGTAACGCAAACTGTTTTTTATATTCATTCTTTTTTTCCCAAGGATCAAATCCCATCACGCTTATTTCTCCGCTAGTTGATTTGATTATCCCAGAAAGCATTTTAAGTGTGGTGGTTTTTCCTGCGCCATTTGGCCCAAGAAATCCCACAAGCTCCCCTTCCTGAATTTCAAAACTAACATCTTGCACTGCCGATATTCTTATAATGTTAGGTCTAAACAAACTTTTTATCCCCGCCCAAACTCCCGGCTCTTTCTTGCTGGAAAAATAAGTCTTGTTTAGATTTCTAATTGAGATGATTGACATTTTATTTTAAAAAATTATTAATTAACTACTGGCGCTGGAATATTTACTTAGTCCTAATTTCCAAACTTTTCTGGCAAGCCAAAAAAATATTATCGCTATCAAAAAAGATTCGCCGACTAGTTGCCATTGAAAACCATGCGCCAAAATTTTTGCCGGAACAGTGGCGATAAATGCCAAAGGAAAAATAAAGGAAAAAATAAAATGAATAATTTTTCCGCTAAAAATATCTGTGGGATATTGAGACACTCTCACGACCGTATCTGCCACATGAAATCCCCCAGATTCAATCGTCCAAAATTTTATAGAAGTCAATATAATTGAAATGCTATAGATTATAACAAAAGCATTGAAAACTAAAATTAAATACCAAAAAATATTCAACAAAAATCCCCAACCAAAATTCCCCAGATTACTAAGCGCAAAGATCATCACTCCAAGTCCTGTTGCAATTCTTACCGCATCCTCCAGATCTCCACGATAAACGGAAACTAGAAACTGGCAATCCATCGGTTTTATAATCAAAGAATCCAGTGTTCCCATTTTAATGTGCTGACCAAGAACATGGACGAAAGCACAGCTAACCCACATAAAGCCATCTAGAAGTAGCACAGTTCCCACCACCAAGAGGGCTTCATAATAATTCCAGCCATTAATATTCTCTACCCAGCCAAAAATTATTTTAATAAAAAATAAATTAAAAAACAGCATTAAAAATACTCCAAAAGCCATCAGAAAAAAACCTAATCGAAAGGCAACACGTTCAACGAAATTTATCCTCTTAAAATGAATAAAAACTTTGAGATATTTTTTTATCTTAAGCGCCTTGTCCTTCATATTGTTCTAAACCTTTTTTAAAAATAAAATTAGCCAAAAATCCCAATATCAAAATCCAAATTAAACTCGGAATGAAAATCGAAAAATTCAACTCCAGCTTTCCGCTCCAAATAGCAATAGGAAACCAAGTAATAAATCTAAACGGCAGAAAATTATTAATATTGGAAATTATTTTTGGCAGTAGATCTAACGGCACAATATTCCCTGCCAAAAAAAACATAATCATTCGCACCAGAAAATTAAAGCCCCTAACTTCACCCAGCCAAAAAGTGGCTAGCCCGACTATATAGAAAAATAAAACAAAAATGATAAAAGCTAAAAAAATTGAAAAAATAAAAAAAATAATCTTAGTAAAATCCAAACCTTCACCAAAAAAGTTAGTACTGAATAAAATTATTGGCACCACAATAATAAAAGAAATAAGCAGATTTAAGAAAGACTTTCCCGCCACAATCCAAAGCGTTGACCAAAAATAATTTATTGGCTTTAGGATAAAGTTGGTAATATTTCCGAGTCTAATTTCATCGCCAACTCTCCAAGCGACATCCACGCCTTGAATTACAAAAGAAATAATTGCCGAAAGAATATAATAATTAATAAGTCCGCTCAGTGAATATCCCCCAATTTGATTTCCCTCCGCATAAATGGCTTTCCAGAGAAAAATAAAAACAAACAGCGAAATTGCTTGGGAAATAATAAGCATAAAAATATGCGAGCGATATATCAACGCTTCGGAAATAGAGTTTTTGAAAAATAATAAGTATTTTTTCATAGAAATATTAGCTTATTTCCTACTAAATCTAGCATAATGTAAGAATAAATTCAAATATTAAAAGGGCGGATGAATGATACCATCACGCCCTTTGTCTTTTACAGAGAAATATTCAAGTTTTGTACTAGAATATTTCTGCCTCCCGATTTCTTGATTGCTATAATCGAATCAGTGATTTTTTCTTTAGTAATAACAGTCTCGATTGCGATCATGCCATCAGCAAGATTGCTGATGGTTGGTGATTCCATAGCAGGCAAAATATCAATCAGCCGATCCTTGTCTTTTGAATCTGCATTGAATTTCACCAATTGATACATCTCCGCTTCCAGCGCCCCCTTGAGCATTTGGCCGAAAATTTCAAATTCCAGACTTTCTTTTCTCACAGCAAAAATCACCGGGGTTGTCAGGATAACTTTCACAATCTTGAGATTATTGTCCTTAAGGCTCTTTCCACTTTCGACCACGCCAACGCCGTATCGGAAACCAAATTCCTCAATAGCGACTTTGATTTCAGTCGAGCCAGTAGAGAAAACTATTTTCGATTTTTTGAAAATATTTCTCGCCAATTCCATATATTCTGATGAAACTAAGATTTCTCCTGAATCAACTATTTCATCACAATCATTTTCTCGGCAGAAAACCACGACTCGAGCCGGCACTTTGGATTTTTTGGAAAAGTTAAGCTCTACCATTATACAAAGCTCTTTTTCCAAGCCACTTTCTAGGCACATATCAAGTCCCGTGATGATGCCGTCAACAATTCCGTTTTTGAGCGCCAGAGGAAGATCATTAGGTCTCATAATTATCGCGCGAGAAAAAATATCACTTCCTCTAATTTCTGCCATAAAATTGCGCCCATTAACCACCACTTCAATTCCTACTTTTCGAAGCAAAGCCACCGTAGAATCAAAAAGTGAACCAGAAGGAATTCCCAAAATCAAATTTTTTTTCATTTCTTTTTCTCCTTTTGTTTTTTTAGTTTATACTTCCAGCAACAATTTGCTGAAGCATGTTGGTTTTGAAATGCCATTTTCATCTTTTTCGTGACACACGCCTGCTCCAATTGGAATAACTTGGATCAATAATTGATCGTTATTGCAATTTAAGAAAATATTAACGACTTGAAGCTTGTCTCCGCTTGTTTCTCCTTTGAACCAGCGGGTCTTTCTGGATTTGCTATAAAGAACAACAAAACCAATTTCCAATGTTTCTGCGAAATTTTCCTGGTTCATAGAAGCACCATAGAGCACTTGTCCGTTGAGATGATTTTGCAAAATCACATCAATCAAGTCCGGCGCCTTAGTTCCATCCCGATGAATGGCTCTGCCGAAACTTACCTTGTTCAAAATTTCACTGTTAATCATTGATTTGTTGATTTTCATTTTCTTCTCCTTACATTTAATTTTTAATGTACCAATATTAAGAGGCATAAAAAAAACCTCTTCCTATCCCAGAAAGAGGTTTGTGAAGATAAATAACTAAAAATCTAAATCAACCGCTTTCTAGAACTAGAAGAGGTTTTGTGATGATTTTTGGAAATTCTGTTTAGTATTAAGCCGTATCCACCTGTGCCTTCTTGAAACCATTTGGAGATTCGCGCCACTGTGGTTGAACTAAGGCCAGTTTCTTTTTCGATTTCAGAATAAGTTTTTTTCTGGTCTAACATTTGCACCGCTTTCCAGCGATTACCCAATTCCAAAATTTCCTTTTCCGTCAAAAGGTCACGCAAAAACATCTTGGCTTCTTTTTTGCTTTCCAACGCCAAAATAGCTTGCATTAAATCTTCAGTTTTATTATCATTTAACTTTTTCATCGTTTTATACCACTTTACTTTGATAAAGTATAGCAAACATAAAAAATATTGTCAAGACAAAAAACAACTAAAGAGGTACCGACCCCTTTAATCTCCCTTTAATCTATATCAACCCCCACTCTTCAAGTTTTTCCTGATCCCTTTCGACAAACTTCAATTTTATAATTCAATAAATCAAAAAGATTATGATGAAAATCAACTAATTTTTCACCTGTCTTTAAAGCACATTCGCCTAGCTTCTTTTTTTCATTTTCATGAAAATTCATTATATCTATCATTGCAGGAGATCCATCATCTAATTTTACCCTTACGCGGCCAAGCCCCTTTTTCTCTTCATTAAAAGAAACAAACATATCATCATGATATTCCAATATTAAAGGTTCTGCCTTTATATATTTCCCGGAATAAAAGAAGAATTCAAAGCCATTGTCTGCCGGACATATTTGACGAAAAAGAACTGCCCGAGGATTATCCTTAAATTCTGGCATAAAATTATCCTCCAACTCTTCTTCCACTTTTTTTCGGAGTTCCACATCATTCCATCGTTTCTTAATTTCCTCCCTCGCTTCATCCAGTGAAACATAAATATTCTCCGCCATATTTTTATCTTAGCTTTTAGTGATTTTATTGTAGCATAAAACACAAAAAAAGGGCAACATAATTTGTTGCTCTAAGCAATATAAATTTTTTATTTTAGTTTAACAAACTAATTTTCCTATAATCTTTTTCAATATGCAAAAAACATCACCTGCCTCACTTTTTATTATTATATCGTTATTCTGTGGAGATTCCAGTGGATAAGGAACAAAAAAACCTTTTTTATTCCAATAACCCTCCGGATCAACATATATAACCTTAAGTCCTTTTTCTCTAGCAGTTTTTTGAACACGCCTTCTATCAGCATGAGAACCAACGACAATCAAACTTTTTGCGTCCTTATGAAAATCTACATTGGGAAAAATATTGTCACTATATTTCCTCACATACAATTCATTCAAACCAACTTGTCTTATGAGTCCATCAAAATTATTGGTTATTATTGGTCCAACTATAAAATTTTTATCGTACAAAAATTTTAATGTTTTGTAAAAACGATTAGGATTAGTATTGATAATTTTTTTGTGCATTAAACTAATTTTATCAATCAATTTTCTCGGATTTGTGATAATTTCTCTTACGATATTGTCTTTTTTATAATTAAAAATAAAATTCTTTTCTCTATCACAAACACTATAAATTTCATGTAAAAAATGAAGGGGGTAAATACCCGCTTCAATTGACGCTCCGCCACCCAACTCTATTTGAGCTGGAAGATATTTCAATATAATCGATGGATCATCTGTAATAAAAGGATTACCCCTAACATCCTTTTTCCTTACGCCATTTTTCAAGACCAGCCATGGCTTTGAAATAAATTTTTCATCCTTATAATTATTTTTAGAATAAAAATTTATCTCCAAAATTTCATAATTTTCAGGAAAAAATCTTTTTTGTTCTATATCTTCTTTTGTATTCTTTTTTCTTTTAATCGATAAAAAAAGATCCCCGCAACTATAGAGATCTTTTCTGGTATAATTCCTTATCCAGAACTTATTATTTTCAAGCTTCTTTATGATATTCAAATAGTATTCATCTATTTCTTCGGCTGGCAAGCATAAACTAATCCAAATGTATGTTTTTTTAAGTATAAAATTAAAAAATTTTTCTTTTTTTGAAACTCCAAACTCATGCTCATAGTGCACAATTCTTCTTCTTTTATCATCCTGATTTAACCAATCTGAATGTTCTTTATTTATAACGCACTGACTTCTTCTCCAGAGTCCTTCCTCCTTAAAACATTCATGATCATTTTCTTTTCTATTATAATATTTTTGCCATTTATTATAATTATCCAATCCGATATCTTTCTTTATGATGATGGGAAATTTTATCATATATTACAAAAATTACAATCTTAAATCCGAATCATTTTTTCCGAAAATCGCCTTGATATCGAAAAGAATGTTTTTGTCTTTTTTACCAAAATTTCTAATTTTTTTAACTCCCATATCTATAAATTTTTTATGCGCCACCGCTAAAATTACAACATCATAATAACCAAGGGCTGGATTTTTAGTAAGAACAACTTTTTCCACCCTTTTAACTTCTTCTGCATCAACAATAGGATCAAAAAAATCAACTTTCATTCCATATTTCTTTAGCTCTTTTGCAATATCAAATGGACGGGCATTTCTAATATCTGCACAATTTTCCTTAAACGAAGCTCCCATTATAAGCACTCTAGTCTTTGCTGGATTTATTTTATTCTCGCATATTTTAATTGCCACTTTTTCAGCAATAAATTTTGGCATTCCATCGTTCACGATTCTTGCATTTCTTGAAACTTCCATACTATATCCAAATTCATAAGCCTTATGAATTAAATAATAAGGATCAACTCCAATGCAATGCCCACCAACAAGCCCAGGAACAAAAGAGAGCGCATTCCATTTTGTTTTCATGGCCGCCAAGACATCTCGCGTTTCTATTCCCATTTTTTCCATAGCAATAGAAATTTCATTCATAAATGCTATATTGATGTCTCTTTGCGTATTTTCAATAACCTTACAAGCCTCTGCGACTCGCATATCCTCAACTAAAAAAGTTCCCGCTGTTATAATCTCCCTATAAACACTATCCACATATTTACCAATCTCTATATTAGATCCTGAAGTAACTTTTACAATATCCTGTAGGTTATTATTATCCGCAGGACTAATTCTTTCTGGACTATACCCAACAAAAAAATCCTTATTATAAACTAACTTTGATTCTTTCTCTAAAACAGGAACACAAATTTCTTCAGTTGCTCCTGGATACACCGTCGATTCATAGACAACAACATCTCCATTTTTCAATACTTTCGCTATGGAAGCACTCGCTTTTATCAAGGGGCTAAAATCTGGTATTTTAAACTGATCAACTGGAGTAGGAACTGCAACGATAAAAAAATTGCATTGTTTTAAATCTAAAATATTATCCGAGAAACAAAGCTTCTTTGCGTTTTTAATCTCATCTTTATTCATTTCTTTCGACCTATCTTCGTAATTTTTCAATTCTTGTATTCTTTTTTTATTAATATCAAATCCAATAGTTTCAACTTTCTTTCCAAAGGCAATCGCCAAAGGCAACCCAACGTAACCCATACCAATAACAGCAATTTTTGTATTTTTTATTGATTTCATACTTTTAAACATTATCAAATTAACTAAATTATATTTTAATTACTAAATTTAATATTACTACAATTGCCATAAATGTCAACAACGACACAACTATCTTTAAATAAAACTCCTAAGCATTTTTAGAAATTTTTTCAAGCAACTTGATGATTTTTTCTGGGGCTAATTTGAGATCTTTTCTGAGTATATATTCCTTGTCACTATGAGCCTGTTTAAAATCTCCCGCTCCAAAAACAATACTATTTTCAAAGAAAGCCATCTCGGTAAATGCTTTTTTTATTTTCCCTTTTATTTTCTGATTTACAACAGGAGGAATATTGTTTAATATTTTGAAATTTTTTATATCCCGAAGAATTGAATTGTATTCTCTTGTCGTTTCAGGTCTCACAGATATAATTGCATTCGCTACTGGAGCAACTATATTGGCCGCTATACCACCTTCAATTTTCCCAACATTAAAAGCTGTCCATTTTTTTCTTTCAAAACTAACTATAATATTTGCTATTTTTTGAATTGCATTATTTTTACTATTAGCATAGGCACTATGACCTTGTTTTCCTTTTGTTGAAATCTCAAATTCAATCATTCCTCTTTGACCAGAATAAATTTCAAAATTAGTCGGCTCCATAACCACAACCAGATCATTTTTAATAATTTTCCTAGCTGATTTTGCACCAATGAAATCGTACTCCTCGCCAACAGTAAAACATAGATTTATATTCTCAAGTCGTTTTCCAACTTCAATAGCAGAAGCTATATTGCCCTTGTTATCAACCGCTCCTCGTCCATAAATCTTATTTCCTTCAATCCTAGGCTCGATCCAACTCTTGACAGTATCCATATGAGCCAATAACCAAATTTTTGAATTCCCTTTTTTAGCAATTATATTGAAACGATTTTTTGCTACAAGTTGGCATTCAATTTCAAATCCTTTTAATTTTGAAATAATAAAATCAGCAACTTTCTTTTCATTGCCTGAGTATGATTCTATTTTTAATAAATCAAGAATTAATTTTTCCATTTTTAATCAGCTATAGATTGTTATAAACACCAATTTTAGTCAAACATAGCTTATTATATTTTCTATATCAATCCCCATTCTTCAAGTTTTTTCTGATCTCTTTCGACAAACTTCAATCCAATATCTGTTCGATAAAACATTTTCGGAATGACAACATTTCGAACAAGATCATAAGTATTTTTTCTGGCTTCCACTACTGTTTTTCCCATTCCCGTAACATGAAGCGCAAAACCTGTTTTGCTTGAAATATAAAGCTGATCTTTTGTGTTTTTTCTCAGAGAAACTTCCTCCAAATGAATTCGTTCTATTTCTTCTTTGGATAATTCTTTTTTGAAAAAAATATCCATTCCTTCCGGATAATATTTCTTTGTTCTGACTACATATGGAAAAGGAGGCGTAGAAAGCAAGACCACAATTCCATATCCTTTTTTGTATTTCAAATCATAGGGCTTGCCTTCGGCGATTGCTTTTAAAAATTCTCCCCATGGAGACAGATGAATTTCCTCATGAAGATGGGTTGACGGCCAGCCAAAACGTGGGGTTATCTCTAAGGGAAAAATTTCATCTTTTGTTACGATACAATTAATATCAATGTCTCCTTTGAATTTTATACTCTTCAAATATGGCTTCATTTTTGCTAAAGTTTTTTGAAAAAGTTTATTTTTTTCATTTTCTTCATACCAAAGCAAAGTTCCCATCTCGTATGTTTTCGGTCCTAAATCACCGTTAAAAAGACTCTTGTGCTCCAAATTAATTTCAATCGGTCCAACCCAGTCCTTGCCATTAAAATACCTTGCTACACCAATCTCAACTCCATCAATTTTCTTTTGCAAATCAATTGAAACACATTCCTTCTTATTATTTCTGTTATAATTTTTCAAAACTGAAATAACATCTTTGCCATTTTTGAGTTGTCCGACATAGTTGAAGCTAGTATTGATATGGCCATTTTGTTTGACTACCCACGGACCTTCATTTTCTTCCACAAATTTAATGGCGGATTTAGCGCAATTAAAATTAATTGACGGAATAATTTTCATTCCGCATACTGAAATTATTTTTTGTCCATATTGCCTGTCATGTTCCAATCGATCAGCAAACTTGTTTCCGCCAACTACCAAATAACCTTTTTTTCTTAGGTTATCTTGAATATCTCCATAGCCAGAACTATCAAAAACAATTAGTCCGTTTTTGCCGACCCATTCAAGATCATTTTTCCAGTCCTTAGTTTTTTCCACCAAACCCTCGAAGTTATGATTTTGGGTTTTATCTTCAATAAAAAGACGGACGCTATGCCCTTCCTTTTTCAACCGATAAGCCAGATCAGCTCCGGATAAGTCCTTAGAGATAAATAATATATTCATACGCTATTGCTATTCTAAAACTATTTTAGCTTATTTGCAACATTCTTTCAATAAGCTCAGATACGCTTTCATATCCAAGACTATAAATCCAAGCCCAAAAAAATCCTTGGATGAAAGTTAAGCCAACAAGAATCAGGGTCATTTTTTTTGTTCCGCCGATTTCTTTTTTGAAAAAAATCACAACCTGTTCTGGGCCATCCCAAATTATCGCCTTAATATTCAAATATGCAAAAGCGAAATGTCCCATTATTTTTGAGTTCACTTTTATAGCTTCAGCTGCTCGGCGAAATGATTCTCCTAAAGTTATATCCTGCCCGCTTTTTTCACTTATAGTCATAAAACCAAAAGCAATAGCAAAATCGAAAACCCAAGTGATAAAAACTACTTTCCAAAATGACAATCCCCAAAAATTCAAAAGACCAACTAGTGCGGCACAAGCGATAGAAAACCAATAATCAAAAAAGACATAGACAATTCTTCTTGCCGTAGTAACGGCTATTTTTTTTGCACCAGCACCGAGATTATCATCTCCACTTATATCAAAAAAAGCTTTCGTTGCATCCGACGCCGTATTTGAAACCATCGTGAAAATTCCATTCATATTTCCTGCCATCACCAAGCCGGGCAATGCTATGCCTAAAACAAAAACCACTTTCATTTCTCCTAGCGCTGGGCCGGATAGAAAGCTAACTAGCGCGGGACTAAAAATCAAACCAGAGATAAAAGAAAACAGAAAAAACAAAAAAAAGTTTTTCATTCTTTCCGAATTATCATGCCAAATCATTCCAATTTGACTTGCCATTACCATACCGGCGCCTAAGCCAGACATAACTCTGCCTAGAGCAAAAAAACTTGCGTCACTTAGAAAAAAATTAATCAAACTTCCTAAGATCATAAAGATCATTCCTGGACGCATGATACTTTTTATCTTCCTGCTACTTTCAAAAATTTCAGAGAAAGCCAAGAAAACTAAAAAGGAAATGACAAAAGAAAAAAAGAAATCAATTGATTTTACCTGCAAAAAAGAAACCGCCGCAATTTGCATTGCGATAATAAAATCTACCAAAACTAGGTAGAAAAAGAAAACTTTTTTATTGTCACCCGTATTTATTTTCATAACCTATTATTATATATCAAAAAAGCCTTTTTGTCAAAGGCACAAAACATATTTGCCTTAAATAAAGCAAAAAACGAAGGCGGGACTTCGTTTAGTTGCCTAATTTAGCCATAAAATCAAAATAATTCCGTACTGAGATATTTTTCGCCTCGATCGGGGAAGATAATCGCGATTCGGCCTTTGTCTATTTTTTGGGCAATTTCAAGAGTGGCAAGCATTGTGGCTCCGCTAGACATTCCCACAAAAAGCCCTTCACGCCTAGCTAGTTGCCTTGTCATTTCAAAAGCTTTCTCACTTTCTATCGTCACGAATTCATCTATTTTGTTTTTGTCATAAAGTTTGGGCACAATCGCCTCTTCCATATTCTTGAGTCCTTGAATATAATGATTTTTTTCTGGATAAGCACAAACTATTTTTATTTTTGGATTTAGCTTTTTCAAATATTCGCTCACACCCATAATCGTTCCGGAAGTTCCAATGGAAGAAACAAAATAATCTATCTTACCCTCCATATCCCGCCAAATCTCCTGGGCGGTCGCTTCATAATGCGCCAGCTTATTATTCTTATTAGAAAATTGATCCGGCATAAAATATTTTTTTGGATTTTTTTTGACCAGTTCTCGCGCTACCAAAATTGCGCCGTCTGTTCCTAAATTTCCATCAGTCAAAATTACCTTGGCACCATATGCCTCAATCATTTTTCGTCTTTCAATGGAAACCGCTGAGCTCATCACAATTTCTACGGCATAACCCAAGACCGTTCCAATCATAGCCAAGCCGATGCCGGTGTTGCCAGAGGTTGGTTCGATAATGGTTTTCTTTTTTGTGAGCTCACCATTTTTTTTGGCTTCTTGAATCATTTTCAGAGCGATCCGATCTTTGATACTCCCTCCGGGGTTAGCACCTTCTAATTTGGCAAAAATTTCCACGCCTTTTTTTAAATTGAAATTATTAATTCTTACCATCGGCGTATTTCCAATTTGCTCTAGAATGTTTTTATAAATCATAGAATTATTAATGAGATTTCATACACTTAAATATATTGAGAGCTTACGAAGGCGATTGGTAATCTATTTTTATAGATTAGATTGCCTTACTGTCGAGGCTTTGCTTTTCCAAAAAACTTTCACGCCGAAGCGCGTTCGATATATTTAAGTGCATGAAATAATCATCATTTTAAATTAAAAAAATCTCGATCATGCTCGAGAATTTTTGCTTAGTTTATATTTGAAAGTTATTTAGCTAACAACAAAAATTTCTCGAACATATTTTTTCGAGACAACAGCAAGTTATTTGCATTAACTTTTTTCGTTTCTGTTTCATTTTTTTAGTTTATAGCTTCTTGCGACTTAGTTTCATCATCTTTGTTCTCGGTTTCTTCTCCATCTATTGTATTTTTTTCATCTTCACTAGCAGATGCATCCGCCTCATCTTCGGGTGAAACTTCTTCCCCCTCTTCTCCTTCAGCCTCTCCTTCAACTTCCTCCTCTTCAGCTTCTTCAATTTCTCCTTCGGCTTCTCCCTCTTCTTCTTCGGCTGGATTATTTAGCAAATATTCCACCGGATCACTACATTCCACTTCTTGTTCAATCTTAGTTTCTTCATCGCAGAAAACTATTTCGCAACCTTTTTCTGTTTCCGGATCACATTCCATTGGAACGCATCCTGCCTCATCGGCAGGCAAGTTTTCGTCTTCATCCGGATTGCACAGTGGAACATTGTAGGCTTTTCTTCTGATTAATTGATAATATGAAATATCTTCTTCCTCATCTCCAGTGCAAGCTTCACCTTCCTCGGTTGAATTTGGATCACATTCCCAAACAAAACATTTTTCAATTTCCGGATCGCAATCAGCCTGCGCTTCCAAGGTATAGTTTTTGAAAACCACTATGCGTAGATATGTCGCGCCAATTGAACCAAAGATTAGGAGAAACAGCACTATGAAAAATATTTTATTCTTTTTATCCATTTAATTTTTGTTTTTAAACCGATTTAGCCAGTATTAATTTTTCCATTTTCACCACTCTGTTTTCCAATTTATTAAATTCTTCCCGATCAACTTTTTCCGAAAGTTTATGCTTTATTTCAGTTATATCGTTTTGCATACTATCAAGTCTGCCATTAATAGATTTGATATTTTTAACTATTTCACCATGTTGTTCACCGATAACCTCAATGCCACCGTTTATTTGTTCAAGCATTGACATCACCTCGCCTGATTTATATGTTTTTTCTTCGCTCATATTTTTAAATTTTTATAATTTTAAAATTCGTAGATTCGCATGTCATTCGTAGATTCGCATGTCATTCGTAGATTCGCATCGCTTCTATATCTTACCACTCTCAAATTTTCCGTCAATCGTCGAGCTATATTGCCATAAAGCATTTATCGTGCTAGCCTTTAATATAATAAATAGTACCTTTCACCCATCATAAAACCAAAGGAGGCAAGAGAAAAATGACAGTAAAACATGGGGCTATCGGAGTAGGGCTTTTACTTTTTTTAGATGGTCGCATTTTGACCGTCAAGGAACTGCGAAGTAAGCCCGAAATAAAAAAAGAAGCTGGAATGGTGTCTTTTCCTCTTGAAACTCTCAAGGATAAGGATGCCAATCCAGATGGAACCATTAAACGCTTGCTTTGGGAGGAGTTAGGGCTACTTCCAAATCAAGTAAATTTTTGGGGTATTTCACCCAATAAATTCAACCTATTCACCGAAAGAAAAGACATCACGACTTTCTACGGAGTTGCAAAATTTTTGGGAAACCCTGGTCATCTCTTCATCCCTAAAGATGATGATATTGCAATCGCTGGCTGGAAAACACCTTGGGAGTTACTATCCACAGAAAAATCGAAAGTTAGAATCGAAGTCCATCCGATTCTCAATCATTTTTTGTCACAAATCGACTAGAGAATTTTCCTCCATGGGACTAACACAATTAACCGCCAAAAATTTGGCACAACCCGGCAGCTCACAATTGAGTTGCCTTTTTATTTTATTTTAATAAAAGTATGCGGAAATTTTTTTCCTAGAATAATTTTTTCGTAATTTTCAGATTTTAAGCCGTTGAAAATTTCCACCGATCTTAAAGAAATATTGTGTTTCAAATCAATATTTTTTATCTTTCCCGAAAGCCCACCGGTCACATCAACATTATGTGAATTAGTTAATTTTATTTTCCTATTCTTTCTAATTTTATTTAAATCGATATTTTCTATCAATTTTGCATCTTTATGAATGTGCGGATCTTGGTCAAAAATGCCATCAATATCCGAAGCAAAAAGAATCTTTTCTGCTCCTAATTTTTTTGCCAAATACGGCGCAATCGCATCTCCGGAACAAATTGACATATCCAACCTTTCATCAAAAACCATTTCACCATAGAGAATGGGAACACCATCCTTTTTTAGCGCTTCTTTTATAATTTTCAAATTGCAATAACTGATCTTGTTATTTTTTTGAATAATTGTTGAGGCTGTATGCGCTGGAAAAATCCTTAGTCCACTTGAAACAAAAATTTCAAATATAGCGTTGTTTAGTTTTTGATTAGCAATGCTAGAGAGCAATGATCCATGAAATTTATTTTCATCTCCCTTCACGCCGACTCTTAAATCATATTTTTTCGCTAACTGATGCCCTGCCGCTCCCGCCCCATGAATCAAAATTAAATTAAAATCCTTTTTAATCTTGGATTTTTTTATCGAAAGCGCAATTTTTTTCAAGAGTTCGCTTTGCACCGAAATTCCCGGACGATCCTTATGAGTCGCCACACTCCCGCCAATTTTTAGAATGTATAATGGTTTCATAAAAAAAAATTAGTGTTTTACAATTTCCAATTTTATTTTCCCATCTTTTGCCGAAAATTTTGCCGTTCCGCCGATTGGAAAAGTTATCATTGATTGAGTGTGTCCAAAATCAGCGTTGATGATAATTGGAATTTTTTCTAATTCTTTTTTGGTTTTAATAATTTTAAAAAGTTTTTCGTTGGTAATTTCGCTCGTTCTTTGAAAACGCCCAAAAACAATTCCTCGTACTTTGTCAAAATTTGGCAAATGCAAAAGCGATTGAAGATTCCGATCAAACTCAACTGCATTAGACATATAATCATCTTCGATAAACAAAACTGAATTTGAGATATCAGGAAAAAACTCAGTCCCCTGAAGCAAATTAAGCGTGCAGAGATTACCGCCAAGCAATGTGCCTTCTGCTTTGCCTTCATTAACAATCAAAGGTCCTTCGTTTTTGAAAAAAGTTCGATCCTTTTGATTGATATAATATTTGTCATCACTCCACTTTAGAGATGACACAACCTCGAAAGATTTTTTTGAGAATAAACATTTTTCAAAATATTCCAATGTATAATCAAAACCTTTCTTGTCACCAAAAGTAGCATAAGCCGGACCGGAATAATTCACTAGCCCTGTTTTGGCAAAGATAGTATTGCCAAGTGCTGTGATATCCGAATATCCGCAAAAAATCTTAGGATTTTTTTTGATCAAATTCCAATCGATATATTTCAAAAGCTGATTGCTACTAAATCCGCCAATCACGCAAAGAACAGCTTTGACTTTGGGATTGCGAAAAGCTTCATGTAAATCTTCAATTCTTGATTCGACACTAGAAGAATTAAATTCATCAATTTCCTCCACGTGCTTTCCAAAAATCAATTTCAAACCCATTTTTTGAAATCGTTGATTGGCAATCTTTCTGTTTTCCTGCGAAATAATCCCCAGCGAAGAAGCTGGCGCAATAACTTGCACCAAATCCCCCTTTTTCAATTTTTTTGGAAAAATTTTGTTCATAAAAATCTCTTATTCTTTATTACTAAACCTAGCATAATAACGAAATAATTTCAAATAAAAAAGGGGTGGACCGTAACTTGTACGATCCACCCCAAAAGCAATTTCGTTTAAGCTGTTTCAAGAGAAAAAAGGTTTGGATATTCCGCTTCGAGAACCTCCCTTTCTTTTTCTCCTATGAATCCCAAGCCACATATAAAATCAGTGGCATATTCTTCATTGTCTCTAATGAGACCCTCGATAACTTCTTTCTCTTCATCACCACCGATACCAGCCGCATCAAATAACATTCTGATAGTAGAGTTCATGAAAAATATCCTCCTTGATTTTTAAAAACCGTTTTAGAGAGCCGAGCGTTGCGACCCTCTGCCAAAAATAATCAATCCTCAAACAATTCCGGAACATTTGCCCAAATAAAACTTGCAACGTAAGTACTTAGTTGTTTATACTCCTCCCAGAAGAAATCCTCGATCTTCTTGTCATTTTTAATCAAATCGACAAGAAAATCTATAGCAAATTTCTTTTTTTTCGAATCCGTAATTCTTATTGCTTGAATTAACGGGCCCGTTATCGATTCATACATCCCTTCCTCCTTATTTTTTCATTGTTAATAATTAAACTTATTCTAAATTCTAGCAAAATCACTAAACTAAATCAAGTTTTAATGTTCAATAATTTCAAATTTTTCACAAGCCCTTGACAAAAAACAATTATTGATTTATATTCTACTCAACGATATGAAAAACATACAATCTAATCTAATTCAACGACGACGCAACAACCACTATTTATTGAGGTTGTTTGTTAGCGTTTAAAAACTTTAGAAAAATCATTAAACTTTATCAGACGGCCTCAAGGGCTGTTTTTTTTGCACCTGCTTTCATAGTGAAAGCGCGAGACCGTCTGCTCTTTAAAATAAATACGAACCCAAAAGTGAGGTAAATGAAATGAAAATTCAAATCAAGCCTATCTTAAATTTTCAAAACCCCGCCAATTCGTTGGAAAGCCTTATGATTATCGAACAACTCGCTTGGGCATCTCCAGGTGAAAATGTTTCGGCGTCAAAACCAAAAATTGCAGCCAGAATTGCATCAAAACAAGTGGTGCAATTAGCAATAACTAATGGCAAACCGGTCGGTAGCCAATTTGCCTTTAGATTTAATTGGAATCAAGATATCAATATCCTTACATCATGGGATGAAATGACATCTTTTGGATGGACAAATAAAGTCCATATTCCAACTGGCAATACGGGCTTTCTAGTTGGTGTCGGAGTAATACCTAAATTCAGAGGTATATATTTTGATCACGACAAATATTGGCCAGAAAAATTCAAAGCATCAGAACTGTTAATTGCATACACATTAGACGCCTTATTCTTTCCAAAAAAAGAGTCACCCCCTATTCAGACAGTAATTGCTAATGCGCGCGTGCCTTTTTATCACAAAAGGCCTGAGATGAAAATTAATGAGTATTGCAATTTGCGTCGCGCTGACGGAAAACTTTTTGATCCGGTGTTACGCTTTCACGAAAGGATGGGAGCAAAAATTATTAAACCGTGTTTATTTTCAATGGAAGATGCGGAATCATTAAACGCCGGGTGTTGGGTTCAGTATTTAAAACCTTTCAAGCCATAATATTTACATGACTTGAAAATAAAAAAATGAGGGGTTAGCTAACTAGCTTTCCCCTCTTACTTAAGTTATTATAAATTCACATATGAATAAAAAATTTATATTAAAAAAAATCTCAAAAAACATATTTCAAATTAGCGAGCCTTGGAATTTTGAAAGCTGCAATATTTATTTGTTTAAAAAAAATAATAATTGCTTGATTTTTGATACCGGATTAGGTTTGTTTTCTTTAAAAAAATTTCTAAATAAATTGGGTATTGAAAATTTCCTAGTTGCCTTAACCCATTCTCACTTTGATCATATCGGCGGTATTTCAGATTTTAAAAAAAATGAATATCTTATTCCAGAAGTTATCAAAAAAAACATATATGATCAAAAAAATTGGTGCTTACAATATTTAAAAAAAGAAAATTTTAACCCAGTCTTATTAAATAAAATAATAAATAGGAAGGTGAAACAAGTATGTGATAACTTTAATCTTATTATTCCAGATTTTATACCAATTAAAACAAAATCGATACGATGGTTTGATTATAATTTCAAGATAATGCACCTTGGTGGTCATTCAAAAGATTCTTGCATATACTATGAACCTGAATATAAAATTTTAATATCTGGAGATTTATTATATAATGGCGAAATTTATGCTAATTGTCATTCTTCAGATAAAAAACAATTTTTAAGAGCGCTAAATATTATTAGCAAATTAGATTTTAAAATTGTTTTAACAGGACACAATGAAATCATGAATCATAAAGAGGCATTAAAAATTATAAATAAATGGCTATTGGTTTTATCTAAGAAAAATTAGAAAGGGCGGATGAATGATATTCATCACGCCCTTATTTCTTACACGGAGATGTTAATGTTTTGTACGAGAATATTTCTGCCGCCATTTTTCCTAATTGCTATGATCGAATCGGTGATTGCTTCTTTAGCAATAACCGTCTCGATTGCAATCATGCCATCAGCAAGATTGCTAATAGTTGGCGATTCCATAGCTGGCAAAATTTCAATCAACTGATCCTTGTCCTTTGAATCCGCGTTGAATTTTACCAACTGATAAATCTCGGCTTCCAACGCACCCTTGAGCATTTGGCCGAAGATTTGAAATTCCAGGTTTTCTTTTCTTACAGCGAAAATTACCGGAGTGGTCAGGATAACTTTCACAATCTTGAGATTGTTGTCCTTAAGACTCTTTCCACTTTCGACCACGCCAACGCCGTATCGAAAACCAAATTCCGCAATAGCGACTTTGATTTCAGTCGAACCAGTAGAGAAAATTATCTGCGATTTTTTGAAAATAGTTTTCGCCAATTCCATATATTCTGATGAAACTAAGATTTCTCCGGAATCAACTATTTCATCTAAATCACTTTCTCGACAGAAAACTACCACTCGAGCCGGCACTTTAGATTTTTTGGAAAAGTTAAGCTCTACTATTATACAAAGCTTTTTTCCTAAACCACTTTCGAGACACATATCAAGCCCCGTGATGATGCCGTCAACAATTCCGTTTTTGAGCGCTAGAGGCAGATCATTCGGTCGCATAATTATTGCGCGAGAAAAAATATCGCTTCCTCTAATTTCCGCCATAAAATTGCGCCCGTTAACCACCACTTCGATTCCTACTTTTCGAAGCAAGGCTACTGTGGAATCAAAAAGTGAACCAGAAGGAATTCCCAAAGTCAGATTTTTTTTCATTTTCTTCTCCTCTATTTAATTTTTAATGTACTAATATTAAGAGGTCCAAATTTAAAAAACCTCTTCCTATCCCAGAAAGAGGTTTGTGAAGATATATAACTAAAAATCTAAATCAACCGCTTTCTAGAACTAGAAGGGGTTCTGTGATGATTCTTAGAAATTCTTTTTAGCATTAAACCATATCCGCCTGTGCCTGCTTGAAACCATTTGGAAATTCGCGCCACAGTAGTTGAGCTAAGGCCGGTTTCTTTTTCAATTTCAGAATAAGTTTTTTTCGCGTCTAACATTTGCACCGCTTTCCAGCGATTGCCCAATTCTAAAATTTCCTTTTCCGTCAAAAGGTCACGCAAAAACATCTTGGCTTCTTGCTTGTTTTCAAGCGCCAAAATAGCTTGCATTAAATCTTCATTCTTACTATCATTTAACTTTTTCATATTGCTTTACTTTAATAAATCACTTTACTTAGATAAAGCATAGCAAATACAAAAAAATTGTCAAGGGGTCATTTAGATGACTACAGATAACACAAAAGAGTCCCAATTATTCAGGACTCTTTTTGCTTTTTTGGAAAATATTTTTATTTTATTTTCCCACTTAAATAATCTTCGTATCCTTTAAGATCAAGCATTCCGTGCCCGGAAAGACAGAAGACTATGGTTTCTTTTTTGTTTTCTTTTTTGCATCTAAGCGCTTCTTCAATGGTCGCTTTTATAGCATGCGCTGATTCCGGCGCAGGGATAATTCCTTCAGCTTTGGCAAAATCAATGGCTGAGGCAAAAATTTCTTTTTGATCATAATTTCTCGCTTCAATGAGTTCCTCATGATGCAAAAAAGCAATGAGAGGCGCGATGCCGTGATAGCGAAGCCCGCCGGAATGTTCGGAAGGCGGAACAAAATCGCAACCTAAAGTTTCCATCATAAAAAGCGGAGTGAGTTTAGCAGTGTCGCCATGGTCATAGCGATATTGCCCCTCGCCCATCGAAGCGCAACTTCTTGGCTCCACTCCGATGAATCTAGTTTTTGATTTTTTCCCAGCCAGTTTTTGCGCTAAAAATGGAAAAGCCATTCCCGCAAAATTACTTCCTCCTCCGCAACAACCAATCACTACATCGGGATATTCCCCAGCTTTTTCCAATTGATGGATTGCTTCTTGCCCTATGATGGTTTGATGCAAAAGCACATGATTTAGTACGCTACCTAAAGCATACTTAGCCTCCTTGTTTTTCATCGCCACTTCAATTGCTTCAGAAACCGCCATCCCCAAACTGCCTGAAGTGCCAGGATATTGCTCAAGCATTTTTTTTCCAATCTCAGTTGTATCTGATGGACTAGGCGTAATATCCGCGCCGAACGTTTGCATAATAACTTTTCGATATGGTTTTTGCTCAAAGGAAATTTTCACCATAAAAACTTTGCACGCCAAATTGAAAAAATTACATGCCATCGCTAGCGCTGATCCCCACTGTCCCGCGCCAGTTTCAGTCGTGAGCATTTTCACGCCTTCTTTTTTGTTATAGAACGCTTGCGGAAGTGCGGTGTTAAGCTTATGACTGCCGGCCGGACTCGCCCCTTCATATTTATAATAGATATGCGCCGGTGTACCCAGAAATTTTTCCAATCTTCTGGCGCGAAGAAATGGGGTTGGGCGGTATAGTGAATATATCTCTTGTACTTCCTCGGGAATGGCGATTTCTTTTTCCAAAGAAAATTCTTGTCGCACCAATTCCTTGGCAAAAAGCGGTTCCAGATCTTCTGGTTTCAATCTTTCTCCTGTCGCCGGATGAATTGGCGGAAAAGGAAGTTTGCCAAGATATTTTTTGAGATAGTAACTGATATTGAGATATGTTTTTATAGTTTGCATAAGTTTAGAATTATTTTTTAATTAATAAGACCTGCTTTGTGAGCAGGTTCTTTTGGCTTTGTCTAAATTTTTCAAAATTTAAAAACGCCAACCTGCTCTTGGAAATGTTCTTACCCACCAGATATTTTTTTGTATCAAACTATTTTTTATATGATTTGTCATAATATTATTCTAAAAACAAAAAAGTTCTCTATTTTGAGAACTCTTGCCAAATGATTTGCTATATTTTTCCAAAAACACTAAGAGGCTCTCAAAAATTAGATCTTGAAAGCACACCAGAAAATTGAATTTTTATAGATTTCCTGTTTCATAGCTAAATACTATCCGAAATTATGCTTTTTGTCAATTGAAAGTTGACAAAAAATAATCCTATGCTATATTGGGCTTATGAAAAAGATTCTAACAAACTCATTACCGCAACCGATCAACCCAAAATCATCCTTGAGGTTGTTTGTTAGCGTTTAAAATTACACAAAAATTGAACTTTACCAGACAGCCTTAAGTGAGCTGTTTTTTTGTATTTCCAATGGTGGGAATATGAAAATAAGGTTCTTTAATTTTTTACAAGAGGAGAAAATACCATGCTTGAATTTGATATTAGGAGGATAGACCAAACAAACGCTCAAAGAGCGATGCGCTTACTAGAAAATTTTGGCATAAAGAGAAGTTTGTTAAGCTTAATTCACGGAAGATGTTTAATTTCTGTTGATATTGAAGATAATATCATCGCCTTTGCCGAAGATCTTTCCGTTAAGAAAACTAATAATCGGGGTTGGATTATTTATTTTAGAAATTTAAGCAAAAAACAAAAGTCTCGAATGAAAGTCACCTTCTTTAATGTAATTTTCAGCAAAGCATACTGGAGAAGAAATGCTCAAACAGAAAAAAATAAAAGCCCCTATATGTTTTGCTAAAAGTCAGAGGCGGTCAACGCACCGCCTCTGCCACAAATTCTTGCTTTGACAAACATTGAAATAAACCATATTCTTAAGATAATCATTAATATAAAATTCACCCTGTTAAATAATTTTAATTTAAAAAAATTAAAATTAGATTTGTATATATTCAAATAAAAACTGGGTAAAAAATTTAAATAGCATAATCAAAATAAGCTGTATTTTACAGTAAAATACAAATCTTATTTAACAGGGTAAATGAAACAATCACAACTTTTCACCAAAACTCAAAAAAATGCCCCCAAAGACGAAGTGAGTCTAAATGCACAACTTCTTATTCGCGCTGGATTTATCAATAAAGAAATGGCAGGAATTTATTCTATTTTACCATTAGGATTAAAAGTTATTAATAAAATATCCGCCATAGTTAGGGATGAAATGAATAAAACTGGTGGTGTTGAGATACAATCCACCGCTCTTCAGAAAAAGGAAGTTTGGGAAAAAACTAATCGTTGGGATGATAAAATTGTAGATAATTGGTTTAAAACCACCCTAAAAAATGGAACTGAACTTGGCTTAGGATTTACTCACGAAGAACCTATGTCAAATTTAATGACTAATTTTATTTCATCATACAAAGATCTTCCGATATATGCATACGACATTAGAACTGTCTTTAGAAATGAAGCAAGAGCAAAATCAGGAATTATGCGAGGTAGAGAATTTTTTTGGAAAGCGCTATATTCTTTTTCTAGAAATGAAGAAGAGCATAACACTTATTACGAAAAAGCTAAAATTGCTTATAAAAATATTTTTAATAGAGTTGGTCTAGGAAATAGAACATTTCTAACTTTTGCTTCGGGCGGAACTTTTTCTAAATATTCTCATGAATTTCAAACTATTTCAGAAGCCGGAGAAGATATTATATATATCGATGAAGAAAAAAATATAGCTATCAATAAAGAAGTTTTTAATGATGAAGTTTTAAAAGACCTTGATTTAAATAAAAATAAATTAATTGAAAAAAAAGCCATCGAAGTTGGAAATATATTTTCTTTGGGCTATAAATTTTCAGAGCCTTTTAATTTGAAATATAAAGATGAAAATAGCAACGAGCAATTAGTTTATATGGGATCATACGGAATAGGCATCTCAAGACTTATGGGAACAATTGTCGAAACTAACAACGACGAAAAAGGAATTATCTGGCCAGAAGCAGTAGCGCCTTTTAAAGTTCATCTGATTAGTCTTTCTCAGAATGAACAGGCACAAGAGATTTATGATAATTTATCCAAGAGTGGAATTGAAGTTCTCTATGACGACCGAGAAACTTCCGCCGGAGAAAAATTCGCCGATTCAGATTTAATTGGTATTCCCTATCGCATTGTTATCAGCAAAAAAACATTAGAGTACGGCGGACCCGCCAGCAACGCTTCGCGTAGCGATGCGGGCTGGGTAGAAATCAAAAAACGTGCCGGAAAAGAAAGTAGGATTGTGAAGATTGAAGATATTATAAAAGAGTTGAAATAAAGTATTCCCTTTATTTAAACTTTAAAAACTCTAGTTAATCTAGAGTTTTTTTATTTTATGTTTTATCTACCTTTACTTTTTCTATCCGCAATTAGCTCCTCGCCATTTTTCTTTTCCCAAAAACTTAGCCTTACTTTTTCTTTCGAGCCAAGAAAATATTCTCCACTTACTTTTCTTTACCTCAAAGAAAAGTAACAAAAGAAAAAGGCCACCCTAATAAAATAAAGAAATAAATTTTCAGCCTTGCGGAGTACTCCAATATAAATTCAAGTGAGCTGGCGTTAAGAATTTATTCATCTTAGCTTGATGTACTCATCAAGCCTAGTAAATTTAGCCAGCGAACGCAGAATTTATTGGAGTACGTAGCATAGCTCCGAGTTCTTTTTGTTACTTTTTCTTGCGGAAAGAAAAAGTAAGGAATTAGAAATTTTTCATCAAAAAATCATATTCATTTTTTCGCTCTGGATGAAAAACTAATTCTGTCTGAGTTTTTTCAATTAGATTTTCAAAAAATTCTTCTTCGTTTTTTATCCAATCAAAACTCACCAAAAAATCCGAGGTATTAAGTTCAAATGGATAACTTCTTGCAATGCCAAGAGGCGTAAAAAAAATCAAATTTCTTCTAAAATTCATCAATCTTAACTTGTCTAAAATAAAAACTGTTTTGCCAAATTTTCCCCTATGCTTCAATTTACCTAAGCGGATATAAGATATTTTGAATTCTTCTTTTATCTTCAAGGCAGTTTTGAAAAGTGGCGGAAAAAAATGAATATGTTCATGTGAATTTATCCCATCTGGGTATCTTCCAAAAATATTTTTAAATTCTTCAATTTGTTTTTTCCAAATTATTTTGACTTTAGCTGAACCATACCAGCCAGTCAAAAAATCCAGTAGGAAAATTGCTATTCTCTTGTTTGTTCCATCTTTTGATTTTTTTTCTTTTTTATCAAAAAAATCTTTTTCCAAAAGATGCAAATGGATATCAATTTTCACTCCTGATTCTAGAAGATCTTTAGCTTCATCCTTAGAAATCTTGCCACCCATCATCACCGCCACTCGATCAATTTTTTTCTCCCGCGCCAATTCCAAAATCGCCCGATTAGCTTTCTCACTTATCCCAAAATCATCCGCCGAGATTATTAGATTATTTGAATGTTGTGTGTACATAATTTTTCAATTTCTCTTTCCCTCCTCTCCCCGCGAGGCAGTTTTATTTTTGAGATAATTTCTTGTTTGAGAAGGTCTATTTTATCTGAAATTGTTTCGTTCCGCCGTTGCCTGTCGAAATAATTTCAACTAGAAAATAGACCTTCGAGTTTAAATTATCTCAAAAACAAAACTTGCCGAGCTATTCTATTTCCCCCATACTCTGCAAATTAATAAGCTTCTGATACAGCCCACCCTGAGCTCTGGAAAGTTCCGTGTGACTGCCTTCTTCCGCTACCTTCCCATTTTCCAAAACGATAATCTTGTCAGCTTTTTTGATCGTGCTCAAGCGATGCGCAATTATAATCACGGTTCTGTTCTTTCGAATTTTTTCCATGGCGTCTTGAATCAATTTTTCTGAATAAGAATCCAGGCTTGAAGTCGCTTCGTCAAAAATCAAAATTCGCGGATTAGCCAAAATTGACCTTGCTATTCCAAGGCGCTGACGTTGTCCGCCAGAAAGTTTTATCCCTCGTTCTCCTACGATTGTATCATAGCCATCTTTAAGTTGAGTGATAAATTCTTCGGCATTGGCAATTCTGGCCGCCGCTTTTATCTCAGCTAAGCTGGCATTGGGTTTAGCATAAGCAATATTTTCTCTGACAGTTGAATTGAAAATTTCCACCTCTTGCGCCACAATGGCAATGAATTTTCGAAATGCATACAAATCATATTCTTTCAAATTTTTTCCGTCCAGCAAAATTTCTCCTTTAGTTGGATCATAATGACGATAAATCATTCTAGCCACTGTAGTTTTCCCTCCACCTGACGGACCAACTAAGGCTGTCACACCCCCTGAACAAATCGAAAGATTCACTCCATCAAGCGCTTTGTTTGAGCTTTCCTTATAGACAAAATCAACATTTCTAAATTCAATTGCACCTTCAATGCTTTTTGGTTTCAATCCGCGCGTCGAATTTTTGATTTCAGATTCTTCTAGTGATAAATCATAAAGTCTTTCTACTGCCTCAGATGATTCCATAATTCGATCATATAGTCGAGAAATTCTAAAAAGTGACACCAGAGCTTTTTCTGAAATAGTATAGACAAAAACCAAACTTCCAACTGTGATGTGTCCTCTGATGACTAAATAAATTCCAAAAAGCAAGACAAACCCACGCCCCAAATCGATAACTAAATTTCTGACTACATTGTATTTCAATATCAATCTAAATTCATCAGTGACATTATCCTTCACATTCTTCGTAGCGGCAGAAAATTGCCGGTATTCACGAAGTTCTTGTACAAAAGATTTGACTGTATTGATATTTATAATTGATTGCGTCATTAGACCAGCTGCCACCTCTTGATTGTTAAATCTCTTCATGCGAAAAGGGAAAACCATCCTGTTGACCCTAAGCGTCAAAAAAACAAAAGCAGGAACAAAAATTAAGATAATAACTCCAAATATCCAGTTCACCCAAAAAAGGGTCGCTGTAGTCAAAACAATTTGAAAAATAGTTGGGGCCACTTCCCAGAAGAAATTTCCAAAGAGATTGTCAATTTTGTCCACCCCTCGGCTGATTTTTATAATCTTACTTCCAGTATTTTCTTTTTCATGATACCCCAAGCTCAAAAAAACCATTTTTCGATGGGCATTATTAGAAAGATAAGCAACAGCATTAAAAAGAACGGCAAGAATTTTTCGATCAGCAAAATAATCCACGATGGAAATAATTTGATTAATGAGAAACATCAACGTAATAAGCACCAAAATAATATTGATTTCATTTACACTAAAGGTAGTAATTTTGTCGATAATTATTTTTAAAATGTAAGGTCCGATTAACCGAACAGCCTCCAGCGAAAATATCAAAAACAGCACAATTTTTATCTGTCCTTGGCTTGGTTCGAGTAGTTTCCAGATCTTCACCCAAAAACTCTTTAGGCTAAATTTTTTTTCTTTCTTATTTTCACTCATTTTGTTTTTTTATAAGCAAAAAACGGGACTTATTCCCTTTCTATATAATACAATAATTACAGTTTTTTAACAACTCAAAGAAATTTCGCTTCCAAAAACAAGAGCACTAGACTGGAAATTACCCCAAAAAGAAAAATATTTCGGGAAATCGCAAACAGTTTTCTTTTAGGGCGATAGTAATATTTTGACAAGTTATAAATTTCAATGGCATACTGATGAAAAATTTCTTCATCGCAATTTAATATCTTCTTGAGCTCTATGGAATATTTTTTGGCCGAATCAAAATCAGCAATTGTTTGAGTAAACAGCAAACTTTGTTCTTGGCCTTTTTTTACCATCCAACCAGGCGGACGAATCGCCAAAAGAGCGATAATGGAGCTGAGAGCTGAAAAAATCGCCACGAGCGAAAGTGTGATGTGAAACCGTTCCACGTTCATTATCTCATTGATTGCGAGAATAAAGATACCAGTACTAAGACCAATCAGCACATTGGACTGCGCATCGATATTTCTCGTTCTCTCAATAATTCGATGAGAAAGCCCATCTAAAAAAGCCACCACAGCATCGAGATCATTTTCTACATACTCCTTTTCTTTTTTTATTTTCGCTTTTGTTTTTGGTTTTACTTTTGGCATGTTTTTTCTGTTTTCATTATAACACACTATCTTGGCATCAGATAATATTCAAGAGTATAAATCCAATTCTCATCGTTATCACCATCTTTCTCCCTCGCCTCTATCTTACTATTCAAAAGCCATTGTAAGTATCCTGCGTCAATTTTGGCAATTTCGGAAACCATACGCCCATTATATTTTCCAAAAGGAAATTTTTTCATCAAAATTGGCAAAGTCGAAATTCTGAGCATCTCATCAATGACCGCGGATTCTTCTTTGAATTCAACCAACATTTTTTGAAAAAGACGCTCGAAAAGTTTTTCTAGAACTCTCACATCTCCTAGCGCACTATGCGGAACTACATCGCAAATATTCAGATCAAGAAAATATCTCAAATATTGCAAACCGTGCTTAGGAATTTTTCCTTCCTTGTCTAAGTGATGTGCAATTTTCAAAGTATCAATAAAATGACTAACTTCAACATTTTCTTTTTTGAGCATTTCCACATCAAACTGCGCATTATGCGCCACTAGAATATTTTTTTCCAGAAAAATATCGATTAATTTTTTTTGAAATTCGGAATCAATAAATGCCTCCTTATCTTCCACCATCTTATTGGTGATATGAGTAATGGCCATAGCTTCCACTTGAATTGGAATAGGAGGCTTGAAAAGTGAATCGAATTCTTCTCCCTTAAAACTATAGGCAATTTGACATAACCGATCCAACGGCCCCTTTCCGGTCGTTTCTGTGTCCAGAAAAACGAGGTTAGATTTGTTCATAATTGTTGTTATTTAGTGTCTTAATGTTAACACTAACCAAATAATTTCTCAAGTCTCTCCCCAAACAAAAACAGCCTTCTTCGAAAGGCTGTTTTGCTTATGCACGGGGTGTAGGAATTGAACCTACGCTAGAACTTTTGGAGAGTCCTGTACTACCACTATACTAACCCCGCTCAAAATTTCCAAACAAATCCTAAATTTAAAAATTTAAACATTAGAAATTGATTGAAAATTGAAAATTGTGAATTGAAAATTCCAGCACAGCTGGGCTACTTCGCTTCCTTATGCATCGTGTGAGTCTTGCATTTCTTGCAATGTTTTTTCATTGCGAGTTTTTCTTTCAATTTTTTCTTGTTGCGAGTTGTGAAATAATTTACAGTTTTGCAAACTTCGCATTTCATCTTCGCTAAATTTTCTCGTGCCATAAAATTAAATTAATTTTTTAAATTTTTAAACTTGAGCCGTTGCGCAGAATCGAACTGCGGACCTTTTCCTTCATTGATGCCTCTATTTTTCACGAAAACACTATTTTAGAGGATTAGACTGTATATCAAGCATTTTCCAAAAAAAGAAATTAGCTTCCCCTTGTCAGTCGTTCGGGCGCTTCCACAAAAACGCCACGGTCTGAGCCTGTGTCAGGTCTTTAACCGTTATTCAGGGGTGCACTATTTAGTTTCCTAAATAATGGGCAATATTATTTTACCATGGAAATGCTCTACCAACTGAGCTACAACGGCAGCATATTAATCAAAATATTTCTTAGTTTAGTATTATGATAGTAAACCATCAAAACACCATAGATATTTTTCTTTTTATACGTTCCTATTTTTCCGGATTGAGTAACGGTAATTTTTTTATAGAACTGTTTAGGATCTATTTTTAATTGATCGATCCAATATTTTTTTGCTTTTTGCGGGCTAACATCGCTAAAAACTTGCAATGAAAATTTTATCTTTTTCTTATCAACTCCTAATATTTTCACTAAAAATTCAATAAACTTTTTAATTAGTTCCGGATCAGTATTTGCAATTTTTACAGAATTTTTATTGGCTTTATTTCCTTCACCCCAATATAATCCCAAGCCAAATCCTCTGAGCTCAGCTAAATATAAATTATTTGGAGTTTTTATTTTAAATGGATCACCATTTGGATTGTTCTTTATATAAACCGCGTCGCTAATTGTTCTTTTTTTTATCTTATACTTATTCATCCAGTAATTTATTCCCGTTTCACTTTTCCCTAAAATCTCAGCAATCTCACATACTGATTTTTTTTCTTCCAAATAATATTTTGATAATATGTCTTTATTTATACTCATATCTATATTTTAAAGTATAAATAAAAATAGTCAAGCTAATCCTTCTTAAAATAATACTCACCTATATAATAATTTCAATGTGCAAATTTTGTGTGGGCCGGGAGGGAGTCGAACCCCCGAAGCCTTGCGGCGTCAGATTTACAGTCTGATGCATTTGACCACTCTGCCACCGACCCACTTATTTTTCTATTAACGGATTAATATTTTAATCTAATAAAATCTTTCGCTAAATGAATCTTTGTTTTTTGATTATTTTTTGCCGGCTCTATTCTTAATTTAAACAGACTATGATTTATTTTTGAAACTGGCACAAAATAAATTGATTTATCTTTTGAATTAAAAACAGCAATGGAATCAATTTCTTCAGGAGAATAATGCAGAACTGACCAATTATTGCTACTTCTGCAATTAACAGCTAGGGCACCGTCTTTAGGCGTAACATATTTAACCTGAATTCTAATAAACTTCCCCTTTCTTTCGGCGACTAAATCATATCGATTATTTTCACCGATTGGATTTAGCACTCTCCATCCATCTTCTATTAGTTTAGCCGTAACATATATCTCAGCTATATATCCTTTTGTTTTTATATGCATTTTTTTATTTTTGAGCCGATGGAGGGAATCGAACCCGCAACCTTCTCTTTACAAAAGAGTTGCTCTGCCATTGAGCTACATCGGCTTTTATTTTATTTACTCAACATTCTTTCCAGTTTTCGCATCTTGCTTCTAATTCCGATATTTCGCGGATTCAGCTTCAAAACTTGCTTGAAACATTCCTTGGCATAATTCCAATTTTCAATTTCAAAATAATACTCCCCTAGTCTTTCATATGCCTCGATATCTTTTGGATTTGTCGCAATTCTCTCCACTAATATTTTTTCCAAAATATCTTTTTTCTCGTGTTTTTGCTCTTCCTCTTTTTCTTCTATTTTCACTTGTTCTGATATCTCAGGGTTCTTAGTTTCTTTGGAAAATTTATTTTCTTCAATCAATTCTAGCGCTCTCACAACATGTTCTTCTTCTCGAGCTTTTCTCTTGTTTCTAATTGACTCTCCCCAGTTGGTAAACATGTTTTCCATTTTCAAAAAAAATACTTTCATCTTTTTGGTGGTTTTTTCCAAAAATAAAAGTGTCTTATGCTTGAAATCCCTATGCTCTTCAATATTCTTTCTTTTTAATATTGACCAAATACTTTTCTTAGCAACAACCATTCCACCTTGATCTAGACTTTCTTCTTTTTCCAAATTAGCTACCTCCGGGGCTTTTTTCACCAAAAATACTATTATGCCAACAAGGCTAACCACGATAAGTATTGGAGAAATAATTGTATACAACATATTATTTTATATCTTCTTTTTTTATAGCCACGTATTTACCACTTTCTAATTTTATTTTTATCTCTTGCGTCATCGCATTTATTTCCACTACCGTTCCCCTACCTTCTCTGGTATTTATAATACTATAAAGCTCTGGCATTCCTTCCAAGAGGTTTCGGTATTGATCCGCTTCATAGGCTAGACAACACATCAATCTTCCACAAAGGCCGGAAATTCTTTCGGTTCCACGATGTGCAATTTGCTGAACTCTCGCCATATCAGTAGTGATACTAGGAATACTTCCGGGAAAATTAACACAGCAAAATTCCCGACCGCAGATTCCATAACCTCCCAACTTTCTCGCTTCATCCCGAGAACCAATCTGTTGCATTCTAATTGATTTCTTGAAATCTTTGGAAAGAACTTTGACTAATTCTCGAAAATCTACTCGACCATCAGCCGTGAAAACAAAAATAGCTTGCTTGCCATCCAAACTTATCCTAGCATCAATCACTTTCATTGGTAGCTGACTTTCTTTTATCTCTTTTCGACATCTATCTAGCAAAATATCTTTTTCTTTTTCGTATTTCTCATAAGTTTCCGCGTCTCTTTTCGTCGCTTTTCTCACTACATCTTCTTTCAATTCATCTTTCGTCTTAACATCAATTTCCAAAACTATTCCAAGCTCATTCCCGTTTTCCATTGGAACAATAACTTTGTCATCCTTTTTTAGTTCAATATTGCTTCTATAAATCTTAGGATTTTCCCAAGAATATATAGAAATTAAAACATTAGCCATATAGTTTTTATAATTCTATTCGATAAAACTTTCCCACCTGAATATTTTCTCCAATTTTTCCAATTTTTTCTTTCACTAAATCACCTATAGTTTGATCTGGATTTTTGACAAATGGTTGTGCCATAAGCGACAATTCCTCGCGGAATTTTTTTTCTTTTCCGGCCAAAATATTTGCCATTAAGTTTTCCGGCTTTCCTTCATTTTTCAATTGCTCGATCCAAATTTCTTTTTCTTTATCCACAATTTCTTGCAAAACGTCTTCCGGTTTGATGTATTTTGGATTCATAGCGGTGATGTGCATAGCAATATCCTCCGCTAATTTTTTGAATTCTTCATTCCTCGCTACAAAATCAGTTTCACAAAGAAGCTTGACGATTGCGCCGACTCTACTATTAGAATGAATATAGCTTACCACAACACCTTCTTGTGTTGATCTCTCTGATTTCTTTGAAGCTTTTTCTTGGCCACGTTTACGAAGCAATTCAATCGCTTTCGCTTCATCGCCATTGGCTTCTTCCAGAGCTTTTTTGATATCCACCATTCCTGCTCCAGTTTGTTCTCTTAATTTTTTTATTTTATCTAACATGCTCTTTTTTTAACTAATTACTTTTTCTTCAATGATTGATTTTTCTTTTTTATCTTTTCCTTCCAACACAGCTTTTACAATATAGGCTAACATTAATTTCAAAGATGAAACAGCGTCTTCATTGGCTGGAATTGGATAATCCACATCTGTTGGATCAATATTAGTGTCCACCAAAGCAATGACTGGAATACCTTTATTCTTAGCTTCTTTCAAAGCAATATTATCCTCCATTACTGAAGCGATAAAAATAGCCCCAGGCAATTTCATCATTTCTTTTATCCCACCCATTTTACTTTCCAATCTTTCCAGTTCTTCTGCTTTTTTCATTTGTTCAAATTTTGTATATTTGACATACTCACCTTTTTTCATTTTTTCTAATCCTTCGCGAAGATATCTAGTGCGACCAGAAATTGCTGAAAAGTTAGTGAAAGTTCCACCTAGCCATCTTTCTGTGACACTTGGCATGCTACATTTCTTAGCAGCCGATTCTACTATTTTCTTAGCTTGTTTTTTTGTTCCAACAAAAAGTATCTCTTGATTTTCGCTAATCAATTTAGAGATAAAATTCATTGCCTCTTCAAGTTTCTCTTTGGTTTTTTCCAAATTTAAAATGTTAATATTATCTTTGGTTGCAAAGATAAATTTGCTCATCTTTGGACTCTTTCTCGATTTATGATGTCCAAAATGAACACCACTCTTAAACATTTCTTCAAGGGTCACTTCCAATTTAGAAAAATCTAAATCGGAGAAACAATCAACTACCGGCTGTTTAGCTGGAGTAGTTTGATCAACCGTTACGGTCGATTCTTTCTTATTTTCTTCCATTGTTTTTTTCCTTAATTAATTATCTCCGCTACCTTCTCTTGGCCTACTAAAAAGCTGGACTCCTAAAATCCCTTTTTTAGGGATCAGGACGGAATCCAAAGAAAGTATGTGTTTTAGCCGTTCCATATCAAATAAAACGACTTATCTAATATACCACCCACCTCGCCCCTTGTCAATTCTCAAAAGCTATGCTAAATTATCTTAGTATAAACAACTAAAACCTGCCTAACTTTATGAAGAAAAACATCCATCCTAAGTACTACTCTGACGCAAAAATAACCTGTTCTTGCGGAAATGTCATTGAAACCGGTTCAACCGTTCCGGAGATGAAAATCGAAATTTGTGGCGCTTGCCACCCGCTCTATACCGGCAAAAAGAAAGAAATGGGCGCTACGGGCCGAGTTGATCGTTTCAAGAAATTAGCCGAAAAAGCAGCCGCCAAAAAAGTAGCCAAAAAACCCAAGAAAGAAAAGGTTGTCAAAACCAAAGCCGAAATCAAAAAAGTAGTTTCTAAGAAGAAAAAATAACACAGCTTTTTATAGCAAAAAAGACGGATTAATTTCCGTCTTTTTTATTTCTGAAATATCGCCTTTGCAATGAGTTGTTAGCCAATAACAATCAAATTTTTTAGTCACATAATCCAAAAATTAAAAAGGTGTTACTTAATATATTACTGAACAAAAAATTATTTCAACTTTTTTTGACCACCCGCTTCTTTAAAATTTCCTCTCATCACAACTTTCCGATTAGTTTCTTTTTCAATTTTCTCCCTTGCCTCCCCTGCAATCTTTCCGCCTTTTTTGACATCAATTCGGATCTCTTCCAATCCTTTTGAATTTTTTGATCTGGAAATGTCAGTAGAAGTTGCCTCAGCCAACATTGTCAAAATCAACTCAATATCCCCCATGTGATCTCTCAAATTATCCTTATTTTTCTTGTCTAAATTCTTTATCTTCATTAGAGACTTATAATCCTCATCAAAAGTATTTTTATAAATCTCATTAGTCAAAATTCCAAATTCATTTCCTTTTTTTATATCTCTTTCACTCCACTCATCAGTCAAAGTATTCCTTACAGCAATTCCTCTCATTCTCTTGTCCACCCAATCTTTTGGATAACCTTTTTTCTCATAAATTCCCTTAGCTCTGCTGACTGCTAATTCCGGATCAGCAATTTCATCAATTCTTTCCTTTCCCACTTTTGCCAACCACAATTTGAAAGGCTCAGCTTTTTTGCTCGGTATAGATTGAATTAAGCGCAAAATTGTTTCTATGCTAGCTACATCTGTTTTATAAAATTTTCCGTCAGCCGATTGCATTTTCAGTTGGTCACATTTTGTGACCAACTCACTGCCTTCCTTTTTGAGTCGGCCTTTTAGTGTCGTCCAATAACTCTTTGCCTTTCTAAAATCAGGCTGTTCAACAAGCACGGAAATGATATCGATAACAGAAAAATACCATTTTTCTTTTTTTCCATCCCACTCTCTTCGAACAGAATGTTCCTCAAAAATTACCAGATTATTTTTTGTTTTTTTAGTCATATTTTTTTAGTTTAGTATTATGATGATGATATTATATCACTCTAAACTAATCCTGGCAACTCTTGGGCTGTGGATAGCTTCTCATTTACAATTACATAATTAATTTTTCAAAAATCGGATCATCGAAATTTTCTGGTTTTCGCCATCATCCTAACGGCTTTTTCAAAATCTAAATTAAGTTGTTGTTTTTCTGTCATATTTTTATGTAAAAAGTGTTATTTGTCCGCCGATGAGGTGGGCTGAACAAAAAGTTATATTAAAGTTTTCCATCCCATTCTTTTAGAAATCTATCCAGATACTGTTTTGTGAATTTATGCCTTTCACTTGCCATCTTTTTGCCTGTTTTAGTATTCATCAAATCTTTAAGTAAGAGTAATTTTTCGTAAAAATGATTAATACTGGTTATGTTAGCTTTTTTATATTCCTCAAATGACTTGCTTTTTGTAGGTTTAATTTCTGGGTTATATATTTCTCTTCCCTTAGTTCCACCATAAGCAAAAACTCTAGCTATTCCAATTGCTCCTAAGGCATCTAGTCTATCAGCATCTTGAACTACCATCCCTTCCTTAGTTTTAATTTCTGATTTTACTCCAGCTCCCTTAAAGGACACACCATTAACAATATTGCATACGTGTTTAATTATCTTTTCATCTACCTTCTGTTTTTCTAGCCAAGCCCGAGAAACTTTCGCTCCAACAGTATCATCACCATTATTAAATTTAAAATCAGCAATATCATGAAGCAACGCGCCGAGCTCAACTATGAACATATCCGCTTTTTCTTTTTTGCCAATTTGCATTGCCATTTTCCAAACTCGATAAACATGCCAAAAATCATGCCCCGAACCATCCCCTTCCATTTTCAGTTTTACATAATCTTTAGTAGCTTCAATTATTTTCTTTTTATTCATAGTTTTTTTTAAAAAGTGTTACTTAACATGTTACTGAACAAAAAACTTCTACCACTCAAACATATCCACAATATTTTCAATTGCTCCCTTGATACGATCGATGATTCCTTGTCGCTCTCTAATCATTGGCACTTCTGGCAACATCTCGACAATATCCTGACCATTAGGAAGTTTTTGAGTGTATAGATATTCGCCAATCAAATGTTCAAATTTCTCTACTGGAATATTTTCATTCTTGGCAATAATCTTAAGGCTATCCGCACGCTCACTAGCCCAAAAATCACTGAAGGCTTTTTCTACATCATCCGACTTGCCAATGCGTGGTAAATTCTCTTCGATAAATTTCTTGATCAAATCTTTCTTCTTTCGCAATTGGACATCCCGATCAAACAAACGCAAAATCTCTTCTGTTTTCTTTTTACGAACCACATCAGAACTAATATTTTTAAGTCCGGCAATAAGCTGAATGATATAATCAAAATCAATCACATCCCTCACCGTGAGTTCAATTTCAAAATCTATCTGATCTAAAATTGATTCGACTCCGCTGTCATTGTTTTTTCGATCTTCATAGACATCTAAATATTTACTTTGATAATCATAAAATTCTTGCTCCGTTATTCCAAGATCCTTAAATGAAAAATCAGCAAATGTTTCCAGCGATGATTTGATGCGAAGCAAATCTCGAAATGTTTTCACAAATTCTGCTTTTTCTTCCTCCCCTTTCAGTTCATCAACACTGAAAACTGTTGGGACTTTTTCTTTGAGCTCCGCCAACTTGTCTTCAAATTCTTTTTTCTGCACTTCATAAGGTTTCTTAAACACCACTTCTTTAGCATTCTCATCACCAAAAAGTGCCAAGGCTCTATCAGTTGCTTCTTTCAGATTTCTAAATGTTACAATGTTCCCGTGTGGTTTATCAGAATTCAAAAGCCGGTTTGTTCTAGAATAGGCCTGAATCAATCCATGATAGCGTAAGTTTTTATCCACATACAAAGTATTAAGCCGTGGGCTATCAAATCCAGTCAAAAACATATTCACCACCAACACCAAATCCACTTGCTTTTCTTTGATTCGCTTTTGCAAATCTCGATAATAATCATAGAAACGATCGGTGGAAAAATTTGTTAAGTATCGCTTGTTATAATCCTTAATACACTCCTCCAAAAAATCTCTGGAGTGCTTATTGATGGTAGAATTTTCATCGCCAAAAATATCCACATCCAGCATATCCGAACTCTCATCCTCATTGGCTTTATAAGTAAAAATCGTGGCAATGGAAAAATCTTCTGCTTTTTTAGCCTTTAGTAATTTATAATATTTCTTCAAAACTTCAACAGAAGAAACAGCCATGATTGCATTGAACTTTCCATTTTTTGTTTTTCGTTTCCAATCTGCCAAAACATAGTCTGTAATTTTGTTTAGTCGATCATCACTTTCCAATACTTCCCTAGTATCAACCCCCTTCACTAAAGTTTCAGCAAAAATATCCGCATCCAGTGTGTCTGGATCTTTCTGCTTATATTTCCCGACATATTCAACCGCAAAACCCAGCACATTATTATCAGAAATCGCATGGGTAATAATATATTTATGCAAGCATTCCCCAAACACATCTACTGTTGTCACTCCACCCACATTGTTATCCGCAAAAATTGGAGTTCCAGTAAATCCAAACAATTGTGCTTGAGTGAAAAATCCTTTGATCCTCGCGTGAGTTTGTCCAAATTGACTGCGGTGACATTCGTCAAAAATAATTACCACTTTTTCATTTTGCAAATATTCAAATTGTTTGAGATAGACTTCTCGACCAATTGCAATGTCCAATTTTTGAATTGTTGTCACAATTAGTTTTCGGTTTTTGTCCGCCAATTGTTTCACCAGACTATGTGTATTACCTGTGCCATCCACTGCTCCTTCTGAAAAAGAATTGAATTCTTTAGTCGTTTGAATATCTAGATCTTTTCGATCTACCACAAAAAGCACTTTCTTCACTTCAGGAATCTTCGAAAGTATTTGACTAGCTTTATATGAAGTGAGCGTTTTGCCACTTCCAGTCGTGTGCCAGATATAACCATTCTTGTTTGATTCCCGCACTCGATCTTCAATTGCTCGAACAGCGTAATATTGATATGGACGAAGGGTCATTGGAATCTTGATCGCCTCAGCGAGCACGATATATTCCGCAATCATTTCCGAAACTGTGCATTTTGCCAAAAATATTTCCGCAAATTCATCCAGCTTGGTAATTTTGCGATTCTCCGCATCTGTCCAATAAAAAGTCTGTTCAAATGTTTGCTTGGGATTATTAGAAAAATATTTAGTATTTACTCCATTGGAAATCACAAAAATTTGAATATATTCAAACAGTGTTCCCGTAAATGAATGCTTGTGATAGCGTTGAATTTGATTGAAAGCTTCTTTGAGTTCCATCCCTCGGCGTTTGAGTTCGATTTGCACCAAAGGCAAACCATTAACCAAGAGTGTCACATCATAGCGATTTTCATATCTTCCAACTTGAGTGATTTGCTGTGTTACTTGATATTCATTTTTGCACCACTGATCCATATTAAAAAATCGTACAAAAAAAGTCTCCTCGTTGTCTCTTTTTAATGCAAATCTATCACGCAGTGTTTTTGCCTTATAGAATCGATCGCCTTTTTCAACGTGATTTAGAATGCGAACAAATTCATCATCGGAAAAAGTTATCTTATTAAATTTTTCCAGCTGGATTTTGAGATTTTTTTGCAAAGCATTATTGTCTTCAATTTGCACACTCTCAAATCCCAAACGATTAAGTTGGGAGATTAGAGTTTTTTCGAGTTTTTGTTCAGATTGGTGTGTCATATTATTTTTTTATGAATGGCTTTATTGCTTCATTAATAAAACTTTTTATTAAAAGTGATCTTGGCGTTTTTTTATTTCCAAATTTTTCTTCTATTTTTTTAATCTCATTTTCTAGCTCTTTATTTAACTTTTCAAGAAATGGCAGTTCTTGCTCAATACCACTTATCTGCGTTGACATTTTTTCAAATCTTTCTTTGAAAGTTTTTTTCAAAGCAGCTAAAAACATACGATCACCCTCAATTAAAATACTTACTATTTCGTTTACATCAAAATATTGAAAATATGATTCTCTATTCCCATTATGATGAAAAAAATTATAATTCATCAACAAATCCAAACTCTGCTCAGAGCTTTTTTCTCCTCTTAGAATTGGCATCAATTCATCTTTAATTTTTTGTTTAATATAAGTTCCTTTTAGGTTTTCCAGCTTTTCATCTACAAATTTTATTAATTCTTTCCATTCTTCATTTTGCATTCCAGTATATTGAAGACCATAAGCACTTTCCCTCCAACTAAATCCTGCGTTCTGTTCCCTTATATTCAAAGGGATTTTTTCTTTTTCGATTAAAAATTCGATATACTCCCTACCTTCCTTTAATATTTCTTCTTTAGTTTTTTGAAATAATTCATTTTTAGAAAAATCTAAGAACATCCCAAAAACATGCAGAACCACAGATAGGTCAAGATATTCTTTTTTTGCCCATTTTCCCTGAACATCCAATAAATTTTCGAAAAAAATTTCGTCACTCTGCTCATAAAGATACCATGTTTTTTGCCAAGATTCCTTGTTGACATCTGAAAAATTTTCAAATCTACTAATCATTTCGGCCTTCTCACTCTCAGATAAATCAATCCCTTGCAAAATCTTACCTAACACACTTACATCAAAACAAGTAAGCCAACTAGATAGCCCGTACTTATATTTATCCAGACAATGAATAACTTCCTTATCTGCATGTAATCCTTTAAAAAATTGGGGGTATTCCTTGAAAAATTCATCACTCTTTATTTCTCCTTTCTTATGCTCAATAAAAATTACAATAAATTCATAAAACATCCTTTCGAATAATTCAACGTCTTCCTTGGCCTTACTTGAAAAACTTTTAAAGTAGTATTCAAAATTAAATAATGCTTGCTGAATTAATCTCAAATTATCGCATTTAGATTGAATAAATATTTCTGAAAGAATTTTTTTTATATTTTCTAAATATTTTCCTAGACCTTCATCTGTTATTTCTTCGATAAATAGAATTATGGCCTCTTCCCGGGAAGGATTAATATAAAATTCTTTTCCGATTAATTTTTCTTTGATTTTCCTGTATTTATCACCACTTTTTGAGTCTAATATATTTTCTTCATTTGCAATTAAAATAACTTTTTGATTTTTAAATTCTACAAAATTATTTATATACCCAAGTAGTTTATCAATTTCTATATTACATCTCTCAAGATCATCAAAGACAAATACGCACCCATTACTTTTTTTTAAAAAAATATCAACTAACAACTCATCCGCATCAGATGGAACCCAATCTCTAATTTTTGGTATTTTTTTTATATTTTTATATAGGATACTTGCAAAATTACTATATTTTTCTGGGATGAATGGAAGCAATTCAATAATTATTTTTTCTTTTACCCCATTAAAACTGTCAACGCCATATAAGCTAACATGCAAAATTTTCTTATCTTTCCTTAGGTCAATATAATTCTTTATAAAATAAGTTTTTCCACAACCCCATTTTCCTTTTAGCAAAACAGCAAACGGCAGATCTTTTGCGAAATCACAATAATAATCTAGATATTCTTCGATGTGTTTATTTATACTCATAATTTATACAAACAACCCCTGCATCAAACCTTTTTTCCACTGCTCAGCTTGAGTTATTTGTTGTTGCTTAGATTCTATTAAATTATCAATTGATCCCAAAAATTCAGAAATTTTTTGTTGTTCCTGAATAATTGGAAATACGACTGGGCATCTTAGAATATCATCCTTCCTTAAATTCGTTTGACTTACTCCATTATCAAATTTCAAAAAATATTTATTTCGACTTAATATTCGGATTAGAAAAGAACTTAAAATCTCCGATGATTTAATACCGCCAATTCTTTGATTTAGTGTGTAAAAATTATCTTTATCAACCAAAAAGCATTTACCAATAGCCTTACCATTTGGAATATCACTCATCACAATAGCAACATCATCTTTTTTAAGCGGTGAATTTTGGCTATTTGAATATTTTTTCACCTTACCATTTTGTGAAATAAATTTTGAATTTATTACAATATATTTTCCATTCTCAGAAATCTCTTGTTCATGAGCTTTGCCATTCCAAAACTTTCCAATATCCCCCAACTTCTTTTCCTCCCACTCCGGAAAATTCTTTCCATTTTCATCTTTGAATCTAATCTCTTGAGAAAATATTTTCTGCATCATTCCTTTTTTATATTTTTCCAAACTTTCCTTTTGCCCTCGCAAATCAGAAATCCACTCATCCACTGAACTCAAAAATTCAGCAACCCTTTGTTGTTCAGCCAATATTGGTTTTGGCAATTTTATGTTATTTAATGTTGAAAAACTAATTGCTGGCATGGAAGAAGATCCTGAAAGTGCTAAGATATTTTTTTCCAACTGCTTAAATTTATAATAGTAAAATTTTGTATCTATTTGTTTATTATGTTCAGGAATTAATCGAAAGAGATTATTCGCAATTACACCTTCATATCCGATTGAAATTAATCCGGGTGTGCCATATCTAACCATAAATAAATCTTCTTTTCTCACATGATAAATATTTCCAGGATCCTTAATGAAACGTGGAGATTCTATTGATTGTGTTATATCAATAATCCTAATAAATCTTACAGTGCCAAAAATATTTTCAAATAATTGAGTTTCTACAGAAGCCTGAATTCCTTGCTTAAAAGCAAATAAATCTTTTATTTTCTTTTCTTCCCATTCATCAGAAAAACCCGGAAAGCGAAGTTTTGGAATATTTTTGGTTTTAGCTAAGGTTATCATATTTATTTTTCTAACGCCGAATAAAAACTTCTATAAATCCAATTAAACAGTGGCCATGCTATAAAAATTGCAATAAAATAATTTTTTATGGAATTTAAATGTAAGAATGTTTGAATATCATTTAAAAATTTTTCAGGAAAAAATAATTTTATTAAAGCGATGGCTATTACAAGCCAAAGCAAATCCAGTATTAAACTATACCTATATTTATTCCAAAATTTAATAATACAACTTTTATTATTTATATCCGCTACTACTTCGCCAACAAACAATCCTTCTTTAGTAATATTATAAGTACTACTATCTTTTTTTATTAAATATCCTCGCCAAATTAAATTCCCAATAACTTGAGGAAGTGCGTCACCATCATAATCATTCTCTATTCTTTTTATCCAATCCTTTACCATATCATCATTGGGACATTCATTGAGAAATTGATGACTATTGCCGTAAGCAATCTGCAAAAAAGCAGCCTCGTATTTCCATAATTTCTTATGCTTAGAAATACCTTGTCCATTTCTAATTTGCTGATAAATATCCAGCTTCTTTAAAAATCTTGTTGGAAAATCTAAATTCATACTTCTTATTAAAAAGGCTTATCAATTTTCAACTCCTCACAAAAACCTGCAATTTTTTCTTGAAATTCAAGTTCTTTCTTGTTCAATTCTTTCAAATTCTTTGCCACTGCATCAATATCAATCGCCTCCTCTTCTTCAAAGGTGTCCACATATCGTGGAATATTGAGATTGAATTCGTTTTCTTTTATTTCGGAAAGACTCGCTCGATGGGAATATTTTTCAATTTCTTGGCGATTTTTATAAGTATCAAAAATCTTTTCCAGATTTTCATTGGTCAAATGATTTTGATTTTTACCTTTTTCAAATTCTTTTGAAGCATCAATGAACAAAATATCTTCATCTTCACGACGACATTTTTTGAAAACAAGAACGGTAGCTGGGATAGCAGCTCCATAAAATAAATTCGCAGGAAGACCTATGACAGTATCCAAATAATTCTGTTTCTCTATGATATATTGTCTAATTGTAAGATTCGCTCCACCTGCAAAAAGAACACCATGGGGCAATACTACCGCCATAGTTCCGTTGTCAGCCAAGTGATAAAGCATATGCGTCACAAAAGCATAATCAGCTCTATCTTTTGGAGCCAGTCGACCATATTGTGAAAAACGCTCATCATGTATCAATTGTGGATCACTGTCTCCTTTCCACTTTAATGAAAAAGGTGGATTTGCGACTATTGCTTGTGCCTTAAGATCTGGATGCATATCTTCCTTAAGTGTATCGCCTTTAAGAATTGAAAAATGATCAAAATGCACTCCGTGCAAAATCATATTCATTCGAGCCAGATTATATGTTGTCGGATTAAGTTCTTGGCCATAATAATTTGCCACATTAGTGAATTCTGCTAAACGAAGCAAGAGAGATCCTGATCCGCAAGTTGCATCATAGGCAGATTTAATCCTTGTTTCACCTAATGAAACAATTTGAGCCAAAAGCCTCGATACTTGAGCCGGTGTATAAAATTCACCACCCTTTTTCCCCGCTCCAGCGGCAAATTCTCCAATCAAATATTCATAGGCATCACCAAGCAAATCACTTTTGGCGTTTTCTAATTGAAAATCAATCCCGTCAAGCAAAGTGAGCACCTCCACCACCACTTCATTTTTTTCATTCTCCCTGGAACCAAGCTTAGTTGAAGTCAAATCCATATCATCAAATAAGCCCTTGAAATCATCTTCACTAGCTGTTCCTGCAGAAGTCTTTTCAATATCATTTAGGATATTTTTCAAATCTTCAATGATAAATGTTTTTTCATTTTTAATCTCGCCTCTGCCTTTCTTGACTAGATAGGAAAAAAGTTCAGTTGGTCGCAGGAAAAAACCCAGCTCATCGATACAAGCCTTTTTCGTGTGTTCCAAATATTCTTTTCCCTCCTTGGTATTTTCTTTTATCTCAGAAAATTTAATCTTATCTCGCACAAGGAGTTTTGTATCAACATAGCGTTCCAGTTTCTCCGAGAGATACTTATAGAAAATAAAGCCAAGAATATAATTTTTATATTCATCGGCATTCATCTTGCCTCTGAGAACATTTGCCACGCCCCAAAGTTGTCGCTCCAAAGTCTTTTTTTGTTCTTCGGTCATAATTTTTATAAAAATTTATTTTTTCCAATCACTAATTACAAGATTCTTCCCAACTTTTTTCACCACCACCTTCTGACGCTCCCGCCAACCAAGTTCTTGAGCGAGTTCTTTGGGGATGGTCATCCCGAGGCTACTTCCCTCTCTCCCCATCCTCGTTAGCTTGCGTACATTTTTCTCCTCAATTTTTCGCGTAGGCATATGTTTATATTTATGTTACTTAACATGTTACCCTATTAAATAAAAAACACAATTTAACAGGGTGAACTTAACACTTCCATTCTACCATCAATAATCATTCCCCGAAATAGCAGCCCTCCCAACTATCAATTATCTCTTTATATCCTCGCTCTATCGCAAATTTGCAAATTTTTTGAAAAACTTCTTTTTGAAATTCCATATTATCCATTTGTAATAATTTTTTCATTACTAACATAAAGTCCTCTCCACTCCAAGGCAAAAATTCCAAAGGATGTTCTTTGAGAGCCCACTCTATGTATTTGCTAAAAGGCTTCACTCGCCCTTCAAGCGAAAAAACAAAAGCGACCAACCACTGCACAGATTCCGTAGAATCCAAGTATGAGGCAAATTCATTTCCGTCTCGATGATTTTTCACCGAACGATAAAAACAATTTATATAGGAATCAAGATTATCCTTGGTTATTTCTCGCACCCTATCTTCAGGAATTTTTCCTTTTTCATCGATAAGTTTCTGAAATTCTCCATCCGTGTTATCAAACAAAGCCTTGATATATGTAAAATTATATCTATCCCATTTGTGTGAAGTGCCAAAATTCGCATATTCTCTAAAGGAAGTCATTGAATGCACAAAAATATCAAACTTAAATGGCTTTATAGTTGAAGGATATTTTTTCTTAGCTTCATCCAGATAATTTTCGGAAGTGATAATATAGATATCGTAATCAGAATTTTCCGTCACAAAACCTTTCCCTCTTCCTCCCACCAAAGCAAAGCCAAGAACCTCGCTATCATTTTTAGCTTGTTGAAGAATTTTCTCGTATTGTTCGTCTTTTTCCATATGGCTAATTGTTACTTAACATGCTTGTCCGCCGATGAGGCTGGTTACTTAACACTTCTATTTTACCCCCTTTCTCCCAATAAGCCAAAAGTGTGTCCCTGATTTCCAAATTATACCCCTTAAATAAAGCGCCTTTCAGAGTTATCCACAACTCACTTGAAATATTTTTCAATATATGCTAGTATTATTAGCGTAGACTTTAGGTCTGCCCCATTTTGATCGATAACCGCCGTAAGGCGGTTTTCTGATTTTATCAACGCCAAAAACTAGGATTATATGCATCTTTTAATCTATATTCAAAATCTTCAGCAAACAAAATATCCTTAATAACTCCTTCTTTTTTCATATCAAAAATCTCTCTCCCAATATGATCTCTTGCACCAAAAACATAGCCTTCTTTCTTATACTCATCATGTAAATATTTTATCGCATACATTAAATCACCATCACCAGAAAATAATATTATTGTGTCATAATTTTCTCTTTCTTTTACTAAGTCAATTGCCATTTCAACATCCAAGTCACACTTTTTCTCAAATCCAGCTTTATTATTGAAATCATGGATGTATTTTACACGCTTAGTCACTACTTCAAAATTATTCATATCCGCTTTTTCTAGAATTGAACGTGACCATCCAGTCAAATTTTCATTATTCTCGCTTTTACCATAATCTGAACCATAATAAAACCTTCTTAGAAATTTCTTTCCTTTAGAAAAATTTTTAACCAAGTTCCCCAGTTCTTTAGTGCCTACTTTCCAATCAAGACTATTCTTCCATTTTTCAACATTACCATAATCTACAATAACAATAGTTCGTTCTTGTTTTTCTAAGAATGATTCAATAAATTTTTTTATCTCTTCTTTGTTCATGTTTCTATTTTTATTTCCTTACGATGATATATTATCACTAAATTAAACCTTTGTAAAGTTTGTAGTGTGCATAACTTTTTTCGATAATCAACTCCTCTTTATTTTACTCCAAAAATATGTCATTAACAAAAAAACACCCGCCAAATGACGAGTGTTTTGAAAATATAAACAAAATTTCCTATCGTTTCGCCCACTGTGGGGATTTTCGTGCTTTCTTGAGGCCGAATTTCTTGCGTTCCACTTCTCGCGGATCACGGGTTAGATATTTTTCTCCCTTCAAAGCTTTTTTTAGATCTTTATTGAAAAGCACAAGCGCTCTGGCGATTCCAAGTTTTACTGCATCAGCTTGCGCGCTTATTCCACCGCCATAAACTTTCGCTTCTACGCTAAATTTTGCACCTTCTCCTGCCAAAGCTAGGGGGGCTTTTGCTAAATCTCGCCAACGACTCACTGGAAAATATTCTTCAAATTTCTTTTCATTTATCGTAAGTGTATTTTGAGCAATGTCAGACGGAAAAATCTTAACTCTAGCTATGGCAGTTTTTCTTCTGCCGACTGCATAAAAATAAGGTCCTTTTTTAGCAACTTCCTTTTTGGGAGCTTTTTCCTCTTCTTTTTTTACAATTTTCTTTGTTGGCATAATATTTTTTCTCTACTAATTACGAAATCTTGTGTTCGTGCTTATCATCTTTATATATCAAAAGTCTTTTTATCATCAAATCTCTCAATTTATTTTTTGACAACATCCCATAGACGGCTGTCTTTATAACTTCTCGAGAATCTTTTTCAATTTGATCTTTGAGTTTAACGCTTCTAATTCCTCCAGGATATCCGCTATAATGATGGTATAACTTTCCATCTAGCTTATTGCCGGTTACTTGCAAATTATCAGAATTTATAACCACCACGAAATCACCACCATCGATATTTGGAGTGAAATCAACTTTGTTTTTACCACGAAGAATTGTCGCAATTTTTGTTGCCATTCTACCAAGATTTTCTTTTTTTGCATCAAATAAATGATATTTTCTGTTGATTGTTTTCATAATTATATAAATTCAATTACTGCAACTCTGGCTCCATCACTTTTTCTTGGAGCTAATTTTATCACTCTTGTATAGCCACAATTTTTCTTTTCAAATTTTTTCAAGAATTCTCCGGTGATTTTTTTGATAGCAATTTCTGGAATATATTTGACTAAATCTCTTCTGATGCCAAGTTTTTTCTTTTCATCATTGCCAATTTTGGCTTTGTTAATCACCTTGTCAATTCTGGCTTTGAGTTCTTTGGCCTTAGCCTCAGTTGTTTGAATTTTTTCTCGCATAATCAAACTCCCTAGCATTGTTTTGTACATTGCTTTTCTTTGACTTGTTGTTCTGCCAAATTCCTTTGTTTTATTCTTGTGTTGCATTGTTTTAGCTACTAATTACTATTTACTATAAAACTATTCCGCTTTTTTTAGATTCAAACCGAAATCACCTACGGCTTTCTTGATTTCTTTGATGCCTTTTGCTCCCATTCCATCCAGATTAGTAATTTCATCCTCGTTTAACTTTACAATATCACCAACATTCTTGATTTTGGCTTTTTCTAAAACATTTAGAGTTCTAGTTGAGAGACTTTTCAAATCAGCAATTTCAATTATGTTTGGATCTTTTTCGACTTTTTTCACTTCTATTTCAACTTCCTTTTTTTCCGGAGCAATAATTTCCTTTTCCTTACCGGCTTTTTCCAAATCTTTGAGCACGGAGAATTGTTCCACAAGAATTTCTACTGATTTCAAAAAAGCTTCTTGTGGGTCAATGCTTCCATCCGTTGCAATTTCCAAACTTATCTTTTCAAAATCAGTTCTTTTTCCCACGCGCATATTAGAAATGGTATAATTAACTCTTCGAATTGGAGTATAAATTGCATCTACTGCGATCACACCAACTTCTTTTTTCTCGCGATCTTGTTGTTCTACTGGGATATAACCAATTCCACTGGAAATTTCCATCTCTATTTCAACCTCACCTTTTGGACTAGTGATAGAAGCAATAAAAGCATCGCCATTAACCACTTCTACATTAGAAGGACATTCTATCATATCAGCAGTTATTTTCTTTTCACCCTTAACTTTCAAATTAACTTTCACATTTTCATCGCCATAAAGTTTAAATCTCACTTGCTTCAAATTCAAGATAATCTGAATAATATCTTCCGCTACATTTGGAATAGTGGAAAATTCATGTTTAACATTTTTTATCTTAACTGAAACGATAGCTGCCCCAGAGAGAGAAGATAAAAGCACTCTACGAAGAGCGTTACCTAATGTTGTTCCATATCCCGGATAGCAACCTTCAATTTCGAAAGTAGCAGTTTTTTTGTCCGAAGAAACATATTTAGGTTTTTGAGGAAGTGATATTTGCATAGTTTTTCTTTACGAATTACGAATTTTTTAATTTCATAGTTCGTAAATATTTTAAATTTATCGAGAATAATATTCCACTATAATTTGGGCGTCAACATTTACTCCGATATCCATTCTTTGTGGTTGCCCTGTAACCTTTCCTTCTTTTTTATCAGCATCAAAACTTACCCAGGCTGGAAAATCTTTTTTATTTTTCAAAGCCTGCTCTATATTTTTGAAATAATTTCGCTCTGTTTTAGCCTTATTTAGTCCAATAGTTTGTCCGATTTTAGTTTCATATGACGGAATAGTCACCTTTTTTCCTTCTACACTAATTAGACCATGATTGACTAATTGACGAGCGCCAGATCTTGAACTAGCCAAGCCCATTCGATATACCACATTGTCTAGACGCATTTCCAAACGAGCCAATAATAAATCGCCAGTGATCCCTTTTTTTCCCTTTACTTCTTCAAAATGTTTTCTGAATTGTTTTTCCAAGACTCCGTACATTCTTTTTATCTTCTGTTTTGTTGCAAGTTGCATTCCGTATTCACTAAGTCCGCGCTTTATTTTCTTACCATGAACTCCCGGCGCATAAGCCCGTTTTACCATAGCGCATTTAGGTCCATTACACCTGTCACCTTTAATAAAAAGCTTTTCTCCAGCCCTTCTACATTTTCTACATTTTGCTTGTATATCTCGTGCCATAAACTTTATATTCGTCTAGGTTTTTTCGCCCGACATCCGTTGTGTGGAATCGGGGTTACATCCTTGATTAATGTTAAATCAAATCCATTATTAGCAAGAGCACGTATGGAAGCTTCTCTACCACTTCCCACACCCTTAACAAAAACTTCCAACTCTGTTAGTCCATATTTTTTCACTTTTTCACTCACATTAGCAACTACTTGCGTAGCAGCATATGGCGTAGCCTTCTTTGCCCCCTTAAAACCAAGCATTCCTGAACTTGCCCAGCCCAAGACTCCACCAGTCAAATCAGCAATACTTACCATAGTGTTATTATATGAACACTTAACAGTTGCTCGGCCTTTAGAAATTTGTCTTTTAGCTTTCTTGATTTTTTTCTTAGCTACCTCTTCTTCGTTTTTTTCCACTTCCAAAACCTCAGGCTTTGCTTCTGTATTTTTAGCTTCTTCTTTTTTAGTTACTTCTTCGGTCATAATTGTTTTATATAGTTATTTCATTTACGAACTTACGAATTAAACGAAAGTACGAATTCGTATTTTCGCCAGATTCGTATTTTCGTAATTCTAAGTCTTTTCAGTCTTCACTCGGCCAGATCCCATTGTTCGTCTCACGTTGCCTCGCACAGTTCGATTGTTCGTTTTGGTTCTTTGTCCACGAGTTGGCAAACCTTTTTGATGACGCGTTCCGCGATAACAACCAATTTCCTTGAGTCTTTTGATGTTATTTCGCACTTCATGCTTAAGTTCTCCTTCAGATTTGATTTTTTTCTCAATATAAGTTCGAATAGCATTTTGCTCTTCTTCGTCCAAGTCTTTGGTTCTTTTATCTGGGGAAATACTAAGTTCTTTCAAAATTTTAGCCGCCACAGCATTGCCTATCCCGTATATATAGGTTAGGGAAATAACTATTCTTTTTTCATCTGGAATATTAACTCCTGAAATTCTGAGCATACTAATTTAAATTTAAGTATTTTAGTTAGATTTTTTCCTTACGAATTACGAATCACTTACTAATATACGAATGTACGAATTTCTTATTAGTATATTCGTACTTAATTCGTAATTAGTAAAGATCTACCCTTGACGTTGTTTATGCTTTGGATTAGAACAAATAACAAAAATCTTTTTGTTTCGTTTAACAATTTTACATTTATCACAAATTTTTTTCACTGATGCTCTTACTTTCATAATAAATTTACTATTTTAATCTTTGCGTAATTCTGCCCTTAGTTAGGTCGTACGGGCTCATTTCAACAATGACTCTGTCTCCGGGAATAAGGCGAATATAGTTTACTCGCATTCTTCCAGAAATATGAGCCAAAATCTCATGCCCATTATCCAATTTCACTTTGAATGTTGTGCTAGGCAAATTTTCCACAACTTCTCCTTCTAATTTAACTAATTCTTTATTATTCATTATAAAACAAAAAATAGACGGAATCTCACAAGACCAGTGAAGAATTTCACTTGTGCCTTGGGACTGTTTTGTCAATCCAAATTCCTGAAAACTGAAAAATTCCCTCTATATATTGAAACTTTATTTTTAACTTCCCTACTATAATATCGCTTCCTCAATTATTTGTCAAGTATTATCTCCACTCGACTTTTTATTTGCGGAATACGACTATTCATAAATGACGGCTGATATTCCACATTCGCATCCTTGATATCAGAAAATGTGCTTAGATAAGCCGTTAAATCCTCGTTGTTTTTCCCTAAAATCTCTTTTTTCATGGCCTCTAAATTAAGATCTGGGATAATTTCGCCAACGGCATGAAATTTTATATCAATTGTTCCCGCCTCAAAATCAACACTGGATTTTCCAAAATCCAATTTTATAGAATTATCATCTATATTCGCCTTGCCATCACCTGCTTTGGAAATCATTTTTGCCACCATTTCATTTAGATCTTTCTTGCTAACCACAATCGCCTTAACTTTAGTTTGCATAGTAATTTGAAATGTGTCCACCACGTCCCCGCTTGAATTAGACAATTTATAAATTGGTTCATCGCTTTGCGTCGCGTCGTCTAAGATGACCACATCTTCTCCCGCAGATTCTTTTAATTTTTTCTCAATTTCTTCATTCAGTTTTGTGAGCGATTTAGCTTTAGCTTCGGCTATATCACTGTCAGTTATATAATTGGCTGTTTGATTTCCGCTTCCTCCACCTGACATTGTCGTATCTGATTTAGCATAAAATTTCGTATATTTTTCCGCTCCACTACCTTCAAACCCAGGAATAGTAAACTTGTCTGGAGCAATGTTAAAACTCTCTCCCGCTTCATCAGCAATCACTTGCGCTTCCACTGTCCCAGGCTTTGTTTCCCCACCAGATGTTTCCATTCCAGGAATCGTCACTCCATTTACCAATCGGAAAATTTTTCCATTGCTACTTAGAAATCTGGTAGTTGCCACCAGTGGTTGTGAACTTGTGCTGTATTCATTATAAATTGTTATCTTCCCTCGCGCTTTCTGATTAGAAACTGCCTTATCGCCAGAAGATTTGAAACTTTCAGAAACAGAATTTTCAATTGATACTATTTTGGCTGGGATAATTTCTTTTTCAAAATCAGAAGAAACGGCGTTGGTACTGCCAGTTATATTGGAGTCCACTGATTGAGTTTTCGTTTTGGCGCTAATCTTCAAAGTAGCTTTCGGCAAAAATAGATAGGCAACTATAGCCAAGACTGCCAAAAGTGAAATCAAGCCAAAAATCAAAAATCCTTTGTGATCCTTTTTGGATAAATCGTAATTTCTAAATTCTTCGACGTGGGGTTTTCTCGGCTTATTTTCAAAATTATTTTTTTGAAAGAAAAAATTATCTATTTTTTTCTCTTGGATCTCATCATTTTCTGTATAATTTTTAGAAATTCTTGGTTCGGGCGGAATGATATTTGATCGAGAAGCGATATCTAAATTCACTTTTTTCTCTTTTTTCCCAAGGATATTTCCCACGCCCGAGACCAATTCTCTATTAACTAGTTTTTCCTGCTCTGCTTCATTTTTCTTAGTCACTCTAATTTTTTTATTTTTTTCTAAATTAGCTTGCAAATGCTGGGCTCCTTCTTTTTCGTCAAAATAACTTTCTGAACCAATATTATTTAGTCGACCTTGACTTTCCCGTATTTCAGCTATCTCATTTTCATTAGAATAATTCTGAGTGCCGGCCATTTCCCTTTCACCCAAATCAATTTCCTCATCAGAGATATTGTCCATTTTTTGCTGAACAAAAATTCCCGCTTTTTCTATGAGAATTTTTCCAAGCTTATCTTGCGTCACCATCATCAATTGAATATCATTTTCATCCGCTTCTTTTTTGAGAATGCGCAAATTTACGATACTTTGAATAAGTAACGCTCTTTTGGGCGCGACGATAATAATTTCACTGGCCCGCGCTTTTTTAAGCCGTTCTACAATAGAAGTTATTTCCTCGTCAATATCGATATAAAATGTCTGATGGGCCATACTGTTCAGAACCACTGATTAGCATTTGATTATTCTGATTTCACTGAATCAAAATCTTATCAAATAAAAACTAATCTGCAGTTTTAAATTATTTATATTATTTCACGTGCAATCATGTGCAAATCAGAGATAATCAGTGGTTCTGATTTACTTCTGCATCATTTTCACTGTTCGTCGGAGAATTCCGGCAATTACTTTTTCTTCTCCGGCTAAATCTAGCGCTAAATTAGCTAGCCCCATCGGGGTAATATCTTGTGGATCTTTGAGCTGTCCTGTTTCATCAATAATGTTTACCACATCCTTTGGTTGCAGATACCCAACTTCAATTGATTTAGCAAATGGTAAATTTTTTCTCCAATGCGTACTCATCAAAGCTTTTTTTATCCCCGGCAATCCCGATCCTCCGCCACACAGAAAAAAGCGATGTGGCAAAATATCTGATTCAGAAAATTCCGACAGTGTTAGTTCGATTCCGCGAAGCCACACATCGCAATCATCAGCTAGAATTTTTTCAATTTTCACACTCACATCCCTCCCTAATTTTCCTTCGGCATATTTAATCTTGAGCATTTCTGCTTCTTCAAAACCAATATTGAGCTCTTGTGCCAATCTTTTAGTGAAGGCTCGTCCACCCAAACCAAACATTTTCGTGCCTTCTAGTCCGCCATTTCGTACCACTGCAACATCGGTTGTTCCTCCGCCAATATCAATGAAAATTGCGCTAAAATCCAGAGAATCTTCCACGCCCATAGAACGCGCCACAGCATATGGTTCGGCTGCGATATTCAAAAGATTAAGATCAAGTTCTTCTGCAATTTTGGTGAGCGCCCCAAGATGCATCATTGGCGCATAAGCATTGAAAATTGACATTGACACATCGCGCCCTTGAAATCCGACTGGATTAGAAACTTTGTAGCCATCAATTCGAACATCTACAATCACCGCGTTTATTAGTTCGATTTCTATTTCGCTGTGTCCTGTTTCCCAAGACAACTGACTTCTAATTCTATCAAAAGCTTTTCTTTGAACTTTTTGAATAATGTTTTTTAGCTCTGGCAAATCGATTCGAATTTCTGGATTGATTCTTTCATAATGCACCGTAGTCGTTGTGCCCTTGACCAGCTCCCCCGCAATACCAATAATCGCTTTTTCAACTTTTTTCGCGCCGGCCATATTTTGCGCCATTGCGATGGCTTCTCGACAATTGGTAATCACGCCAGAAATATCGGAGACAGCTCCACTATGCATGTCTTTCAAACCTTGACGCGACCTGCCAACACCTCGAACTATTCCCGCTCCGGTTTCTGGATCAATTTTGAAAACCAAAACTTTGACCACTTCCGTGCCAATATCCAAAGATACAATAAATTCCGAAGAAGACTTTCCTAATCCTGCAATTTTTGAAAAAATAGACATTGAAAAAAAATAATTTTGTTTTTATTAACTACTGAAATTATACCATAGATTGTAAAAATAAAAAAGCCATATTATTGAAGTATTTTATTTGCTAAAACAAGAAAAGTCATATACTATTTCATTATTATCAATCAGACTCACTATTTCACATAAATAATGAAAACGGCTCTTTAAAAAAGGAGGGGGATTTATGAAAAAAATAAAGAAGTTTTTTTCTTATCTATGGTTATTTATCCAAATTATTGGTTTCGTTTTAATGGTTTTAATTAACATACTGGAACCAATAGCTATGTTTGTCTTTTTTATATTTTTTTTGCTTTGTTTTTTATCTATCCTAATCATCCTAAGCCCCTTCATCGTTTTATCCGATGTCCGCTTAGAAATTAAAAGATAGGGATATATTTTCAAAAACAAAAAGCGAGGTCTTGCTTAAGAGCAACCTCGCTTTTTTTATATATTCAAGCTTATTTTTCTTTCGCTACCAAATCCTTGGCTGGAAATTTTGTTCCGCGTTTTATGAAGTTCAATTCCACTTTTTTGAGTTCAAACGCTTTTTTGAAATAGTTCACGATAAACTTTTTATCCATTGAACTTCCGCAAGTATACACATCTATGCTCACAAATTTCCGCCACGGGAAAGTGTGACAACTGATGTGACTCTCGGCGATCATCACGAAACCGCTGTGTCCACCAGAATCCTTTTCATTGAATTCGGGACAATCCATCGTCACTGGTCCATAAATTTTATGCATGCCTACTTTTCCTGGGAGCTCATCGAGAATTTTTTTCACGAGCTTCCCATCATTTAACTTGTCCGGATTTCCACCGTAGCCGTCAAGAGTGAGATGCAATCCAAAATTAATTGTCTTGGCATTTTTCTTACCGACTGATTTTTTTTTCTCTGCCATCTCTTCTTTTCATATTTAGCCAAATAGTAAACCCCATATAAAAGTTAATATGAAGTGAAAAAAAACCTAAAATACTATCCAGCTTTTTAATTATTAATTAACTAAGATAATTTTACACAAATTTGAAAAAAATGCAAGGCCTTTCTATCTCACAACAATCTTTCGAAATTCTCTTTTCCCAACTTTCAAAATTTTTCCATCCATAACTTTGGAAATTTTGGTTTGAATATCTTTTATGATTTCTCCATTCAGTGAAACTCCCCCTTGTTCAATTTTTCTTTTAGCATCGCCATTACTCTCAGCTAAGCCCTCCTTAATCATTAAATCAATAAGTTTAGTTTCTGGTGGTGCTGGAGATGGAGCAACTTCATCTGGCGTTTCTTTTCTAGAAATAACTTTTTCAAAATATTCTTTAGCTTCATTGGCTTTTTCTTCCCCGTGATAAATCTTGGTTATTTCATGTGCAAGTTTTATTTTCACATCTCGTGGATTGACTTTACCATCTTTCAAATCTTTCTTTATTTTTTCAATTTCATCCATTGAAATCTCCGTGCACAATTCAAAATATCTTATAATCAATTCATCAGCTAATGACATTATTTTTCCAAACATGGAATTAGATTCTTCCGTGAGAGAAATATAATTATTCAAGCTCTTGCTCATTTTATCTATTCCGCCAAGACCTTCCAAAAGTGGACAAGTAAGGACATCTTGTGGCTCTTGATCATATCTTTTTTGTAATTGTCGCCCCATGAGTAAATTAAATTTTTGATCAGTGCCTCCTAATTCAACATCCGCCCTGAGAACTACACTGTCATATCCTTGCATTGCCGGATACATAAATTCTTGCATACTAAGATCGATATCATTTTTTATCCTTTCCTTAAAATCCGCACGTTGTGCCATTTGCGCATAAGTGATTTTTGAAGTTAGCACAATTAATTCTTTGAAACTTAGTTTTGCCAGCCACTCCGAATTATATCGCACTTCTACTTTTTCCATATCCAACATGATGCCCGCTTGTTTTTGATAACTCTCCATATTTTTCTTTACATCCTCATCGGTGAGAGGTTTTCTGGCTGATGAGCGTCCCGTCGGATCACCAATTTTTGCCGTGAAATCACCAATCAAAAAAATCACTTGGTGTCCCAAATCTTGAAATTGTTTCATTTTTTTCAAAACAACCGCGTGTCCTAAATGCAAAACAGAACCGGTTGGGTCTATTCCCAATTTTATTCTCAATTTTTCTCCCGCCATCATTCTTTTTTTCAAATGCTCTTTCACTATCACTTCTTCTGTTCCTCTTTCTAATAATTCATCCACCAACTTTTCATCAGTTATAACTTTTGCCATAAAATTAAATTTTTAATTTTTATTAAATTCCCAAGCGTGCTGCGAAATTAAAAGAATAAAAATAGTTTTGCCAGCTTTTGTCAGTCGATTTATATTCATTTTGAAATGCAAAATAATCCGCCAAAACTTCTCGCACTCGCAATATCTCTTTCAATCTTTTTTTGTTTTTTGGATCAGAAATTGTGAGATCTAGGAGTTCCAGCGCTCGCTCAAAGGCCATTCGGCTATATTCCAAATTTTCCTTATTTTTCCATTTTATAGTTCGTTCAACCTCACTGCCGACATTTGCCATTTGTTCAAAAAAAGAAAAATTTTGCCATCGTTCGTTTGTTAAGTCAGTATGTTGCATATTGATTTATTTTTTTACTAATTTATCAACTATTTCTATTATCTTCTTTTGAATTTCCGCGTCATCTACTCCGCGACTGCGATTATTTTGCGATGGTCGCAAATTTATCATTGAATCAAACTCCACAAAATCATCCCCGATCAAATCTGGATAAAGATTTATTCCCCAGAGATTTTTTTGTTCGGAACCATTTTCAAGAAGTAATGTTTCTTCATCAGCATGCAAACCAGCGTCTACTGCCATAACTCCCTTTTCAATATCCACCACCGCTTTCACCAGATTTCCAAACATTTTCCCAGACATTTCTTTCAATTCTTCCAATGTTATTTTTTCTTCGACTATTTTCATAAACTATTTTTAATTTTTATTCGTATATTCCTGCCTACCGGCAAGCAGGCGCATCACTACTATTATCCTAAATTTAGCATTATTATTAGTTGTTTGCAAGAATCGAGACGCAAAAAGAGGGCCCACGCGATACGACAACGCGAACCCTCTTAATAATTTCATTTTTTAACCTCCTGTTGCCCAATGTTCAGAGCAACTCCCTTAAGCTTTTTAATTTTTTGCCGCCCAATATTACAGGCGACACCATTAGAATCAGAAATTTCCTGGTCACCGATATTCATAGCGACACCAGAAAATTTATCCAGTTTCTGGGTGCCAATACTCATTGCACACCCAGAAACAAAAATCGACAGAATAATAATAAGCCATATTTTCCTCATATTCAAATTCCTCCAAAATATAAATTTATAAAATTAATTCAATTACCCGATTTCTGCCTCAAATTAGATCACTAACTAAAGGCAAAAACCGGGCAATCGAGTTTTGGTTGGATTTTTAATGTACGATTCTTGACTATAAATTGTAGCATAGAATTAGGCTTTTGTCAAACCGAAAAAACCCGAGTTCAAGAAATAATTGCAACACTTCATTAAAAATAATATAAAATGAAGTGTATGAATAAATTACAAAAAAGAGCCGGCGGACTCAAAACATTCAAACGTATAGTTTACAAAGAAAGAGTAATCATTGAAAATAGGTACTGTATAGACAAAAAATTGATGTCAGAGATAGCTGAGGAGCTAAACAGACCCAAGTCCGCAGTCAGTCGAGAGATAGATGGGAAGCCAAGAATTGGCAGAGGAAAATACAATGCCGATAGAGCCCAGAAAAAATCTGAAAATAATCGCAAGAATCAAGGAAGGGAAAGTAAATTCAATTACGAACCGCTGAAAGATTACACTACTAAAAAACTAAAATTGGGTTGGTCTCCCGAACAAATAAAATTGCGTTTGCCAATTGATTATCCAAATGATAAGAAAATGAGAATTTCTTATGAAGCTATTTATCAATTCGTTTATTCTAAAATACACAGACGAGGCAATGGAGCGATTAAGAGAGGCTGTGAAGATTTAAGAAAATATTTAACTCGTCGACATAAGCGTAGACAGAAAAAGGGCTTGCGTAAAGCCCAAAAATTAGAAAGAAATTCAACCTTGCCTTCCATAGAGATACGACCAGAGGAAGTCTTAGAAAGAAAAACTATCGGTCATTGGGAAGATGACACCTTAGTTTCTCGTGAAAGTAAATTCAGAATAAAGAGTGTTAATGAAAGAGTGAGCGGTCTTGTATTTTTCGGAAAAGCAATCAATGGAACTACCAAGGAATGTGATAAGGTTTTGATTGATCGTTTAAAAAATATTCCCGTAGAGTTTAGAAAAACTTTAACACGCGACAGAGGAACAGAAAATCTTGATTATGAAACAGTTGAAGAAAAACTTAATCTTTCCTGTTTTTTCGCTCATCCGTATTGTTCGCAAGAAAGAGGCTCTAATGAAAATGCCAATGGGTTGTTTCGCAGATACTTTCCTAAGAAAACTGATTTTGAAAAAATATCCGCTCAGGAAATTTCTCAGGTTGAATATTTAATCAATAGTCGTCCACGAAAAAGACATTGCGGTTTTACTCCGTATGAGGTATTTTATCAGAAGACAGGTGTTGCGTTAGATTGTTGAATTCAGGAAAGGCTTAGTTTAGCCTTTTTTATCCACTCTTCAAATTTTATCAATAAACTTCAACCTCTTATTTAAACTTTTGTATCTTATATTTTATATTAAATTTCAGCCTTGCGAAACGTGCCACTATAAATTCGAGTGAGTCTGAGTTAAGAAATTTATTTTGTTTGAGGCCCGACGCATTTGGTCGGACCGAATTATAAATTTTAGCCGACAAACAAAGAATTTATTGGCACGTGAGCTCAGCTGAGAGTTCTTTTTGTTACTTTTTCTTGCGGAAAGAAAAAGTAAAGAGAAATTACTCCACCACCGCCTTAATCCTTCGCACACCAGCAGAAGAACTTTCTTCTTTTTTGATTTTGAAAACGCCCTTGATATCGCCGGTGTTGGCAACGTGCGGACCGCCACAAATTTCTTTGGAAAATCCAGCAATTGAATACACCTTCACTCTCTCACCATATTTATTTTCAAATGCCCCTTCGGCTCCCTTTTCGCGTGCCTCTTCCAGTGTCATTTCCTCCATCACAACATCAGTCTTGGAATTGATCGCTTCGTTTACATATTCCTCCACGGCTTTTTTTTGTTCGTCAGTCATTTTGTCCGAATAGGAAAAATCAAATCTGATTCTCTCTTCCGTAATATTAGATCCTTTTTGATGAACATTCTCACCAAGGACCTTTCGCAATCCCGCCAGCATCAAATGCGTCGCGGTATGAAGTGCGGTTATTTTTTCACTGTGATCAGCTAGTCCGCCCTTGAATTTTCCAGCACTCGCTGTACGAGAAAGTTCCTGATGTTGTTTTACTCTATCCTCGAATAAGCTAATAGTATTTTGATTTATTAAGATATTTTTTTTCTTAAGCTCCTCTATTGCAAGCTCAACTGGAAAACCATGAGTAGTATATAATTCAAATAATTTATCCGCCTTAGTGTTGTCATCTCCTGGGATAAGTTCAATATTATCTATTGACGACTTAGAAACAACATCGTCTATTTTAAATTTATTGATTTCTGATAATCCTTTTTCTAGTGTCTTTCTAAATTTATCTTCCTCTTTTTCCAATTCTTCAAAAATATTTTCCGACTTCTCCAATAAATCCGAATAAGCATCTTGATAATACTCAATGTAAATTTTAGCAATATCAGAACAGAAGTTTTTTTCTACTCCAAGTTTATGAGCAAATCTAACTGCTCGTCGAATAAGCCGACGCACAAAATATCCCTGATCTTTGTTGCTAGGATAAGCACCATCTGCAATCAAGAATGTCGCAGCGCGAAGATGATCCATAACTACTCGAAAAGCTTCTTTATTATCTTCATATTTTTTTGTGGATAATTTTTCAATTTCACTTCTTGCACCAGCAAAAATATCTGTGAGGAATATATCTGGGTTGCCATTTAGCGCCGCCATGATTCTTTCCAATCCTCCGCCAAAATCAACGTTCTGTTGTTTTAAAAGTTCGAAACCTGTTTGAGTTTTGATATATTGCATAAAAACATTATTCCCAATTTCCAAAAATCTTCCACAATCGCAATTAACATGACACGGCTCATTTTTCCAGATGGATTTTTCATGAAGACCAAGTTCTGCTCCAAAATCCCAAAACATTTCACTGTCCGGTCCTCCCGGTTCACCAAACGGCATATTGTCCGGCACGCCAGCGCGACTCCACCAATTTTTTTCGACTGGATAATAGAAGATTCGCCCGTTTTGCATTCCATTTTTTTCGGCAAAATCAACTGCCTTAGCTTCAATTCCTGCGCCTTTGAAAAGTTCTTGCCAAAGCGCCACTGATTCATCGTCTTTGGAAATATTTAGTTTTTCATCTCCGCGAAAAACTGTCACATAAATTTTTTCTGGATTAAGACCAATTTCTTTAGTGAGAAATTCAAACATCCAACCAATTTGTTCTTTTTTGAAATAATCTCCCAGTGACCAATTACCTAGCATCTCAAAAAAAGTCGTGTGTCGATTGTCGCCCACCTCTTCAATGTCGCCTGCGCGAAAACTTTTTTGCGAATCGGCAATCCTGCCTCCTAGAGGATGTTTTTCTCCCATGAGATAGGGAAGCATTGGTTGCATTCCTGAGCCAGTAAAAAGCGTTGTCGGATCATTTTCCGGAATCAAAGAACCACTCGGCACAATTTGATGTCCTCGTTCTTTGAAAAATTCCAAATATTTTTGACGAAGTTCATTTGCGTTCATAAATTAAAAATTATTTCACATTATATCTAATTTGCTGTTCAATATTATTATATTCCCAATCCTTAACATATGATCCAAATAATTCCTTCAGTTTTTGTATTGCTTCAGGAATATAATTTACACCTTTATTATCTAGTTCTCTTTCGATATTTTTTATTTTACTTTCGGAATTGAAAATTCCTTTTTGTGATTCTATTTCTTTCATCCTTTCTTCCTTAATCGCCCTAATCACAATGCTTGTTAATTTTGATATTGCCATATTATAATGATGTTAATTTTCTTTTTATTCTCTTGATCTCCTCTTCATTTTGCAAAAATTGAAAAGTTATCTTATCAAATCTTTTTTGCTTTTCGCTCAAATCAATCCGCAATCTTTCAGTGTCCATTTTGTTTTTTCTAATCTCTGCTTCCAGAATATTTTTTTCATTGGAAAATTTCTTCTGATCACTATCGAGCATACTCAGTTGCATATTCAAAGCATTCAGCTGTCTTTTTTTGTCCTCATCGCTCGCATCATTATTTCCGTACATAAAATTTTACCCTGTGGAATATCACGCCTCAGCGTGATAATTTTGTAATCAAAATTTATTCCATAGGGTGAATATTAATTAAACCCTTTTCCCCATCTTCCTTTTGGTTTTTATTTTTGAAAAATTTAAAAAATTAAAACACTACCCCTCCCCCCACCACCTCTTCTTTTTTATTATAAAACACCACCGACTGCCCCGCCGTCACCGCACGCTGTGCGATATCGAATTGTATTTCATATTTTTTGCGTCTCATGACTATCGTCGCCGGAATTAATGAGCTTCGATACCTAATTCTCGCCAAAACCTTGACTGGCAATTTAGGCGCAGTCGAAATCCAATTTACCTCATTTATATTAGCAAATTTAGAGAATAAAAACAAATCCTCTTTTTTGTTAGTCACAGTAAGGCAATTTCTTTTAGCATCTCTCTTAGCCACATAGTACGGCCCAGTTCCTCCGATATTTATGCCTTTTCTCTGACCGAGCGTGTAAAGAGGAAGGCCTAAATGTTCTCCGATAACTTTTCCGTCCGTGTTGACTATTTTCCCTTTTTTCAATTTTATGTTTTCTGCTAAAAATTCCTCCACTGATATATTCGCTAAAAAACAAATATCTTGCGATTCCGCTTTGTCAAAAACCGGCAGTTTGAATTTTTTCGCCAATGTCTTGACTTCTTCTTTTTGATATTCCCCTAACGGAAAAATAATTCTCGCCAACTGTTTCTGCTTCAGCCGATATAAAAAATATGACTGATCTTTATTCTTGTCCTTAGCTTCTAATAATTTGTATTGAAATTTTTCCTCAAGTTTGACTTTTGACTTTTGACTTTTGACTTTGCGCGCCAGCGCGTAATGTCCCGTCGCTACATAATCTATTCCCAACTTATCCGCCACTTCAAACAACGTTTTAAATTTCAAATTTTCATTGCAAAAAATACAGGGATTAGGTGTGCGTCCAGCTGAGTATTCTTTCAGAAAATATCCCACCACTTCTTTTTTGAATTTTTTTTGCACATCGATAATTTCCAAAGGGATATCCAAGATTTTGGCAATTTTCTGCGCGTCTTCAATTGCTTTTGTATTACTTTTTTTCCCGTCAACTTTCCACATCCACAAATACACCCCCCTAACATCAAAACCCTGCTTTTTGAGCAGGACTGCTGACACACAGGAATCGACACCACCTGACATTCCAAGTAATACTTTTTTACTTTTTTTTATCATCTGCTAAATCATTAATCTGCATTCTTTTAGAAACATTAAAGGCTGGAGAATTTTTTCCATCTTCTACTATTTTTTTTCCTTCTGAAATTGTAAACCAAGAAAGCAAAAAACCTAAAACAAAAATCACAAGAAATGCATGAGAAGTGGGAATTTTTTGATTGAAATTTATTTTTCTCGTCATTCTAATTATTTTTTGTTTGATTTATCAACTCTCTCACATCGTTCAAATTAACTTCGGGTTTTTTTCGCAGAGATTTGAATTTTTTTGGCGCAATGTGGGACATCTGAGAAAGGCTCATTGGCCGATCAGAAGAAACAATGACGTCCGGCTTTGAATTTTGCTGCCTCTCTTCATTTTGTGAATATTTTAAAATAGCATTTCTTTGTGTAATGTAGTTTTGTTTTTCTTCCCCGCTTCGCGTCGACGTAGCGTCTCCGCGAGTCGAGGCGAGTTTTTCTTTTTGATTTATCGCTCTAGCTCTTTGATATTCCTTGAGACATTCCTTGCAAAAAGTTGGTCGCTTTGGATCAGGTTCAAATGGAACTTGAATTTTTTCATCACAACTACTGCAAATAGCATCATACATTTTTTTCTCTTCCCCGCCTCGCGTCGACGAGCGATCGTCCTCGCGAGTCGAGGCGGGCTCATTCACAACAACATTTTTTTGAACAGGTGCAGAAATAATAGCCTTAGAAATTTCAGGCTTAACAGCAACATCTTCACTTTCTGTGATAATATTATTTTTTTCTATACTAATATTCTTATTTAAAATTGTTTTTTTCGCTTGTGGATTAGGAATAATTATATTTTTCTTTCCAGAACTTTCATTTTCAAATTCTTCAAAATCAAACATTCCGCTCCAGCGAGCAATTTTTTCTTCCACTTCCGCTCTAGATTTGCCATAGCGTTCACGCGAAACAGCGATTACTTTCTCCTCATTATTTTCAGTGTCAGTCAGGCTTATCGGCGGAAGAGAAGTGGCGCTAAAAGCATCCCCGGCGATTCCATCAATCATGAGTTTAAGGTACATTTGATATTTGGAAAGATTCACAATATCGTTCATCAAAAAAACCGGATCAAATTCTTTTTCCAAGACTTCCGCATCTTCCGCACCTACTCGAAAAGAAACTATTGTTCCGACGTTTCCAAAAATTGCATCTCGCACCGTAGTGTTTCCATCAAAAATTAACTGATTGACATATTGATGGGCTAAAATCAAAGCTAGCCTATATTTTCTCGCTTCAGACAAAATATTAGCAAAAGATTCAGTGGCAAAATTTTGAAATTCATCCACATACAAATAGAAATCTTTTCTCTCTGCTTCCGGAATTTCCACTCGTCCCATGGCTGCCAACTGAATTTTAGTCACAATCATACCACCCAAAAGTCGCATAGCATCTTCGCCAATTCTTCCCTTGGAAAGATTTACAATTAAAATCTTTTGATTGTCCATGATGTCTCGCATATCAATGGAAGATTTTGGTTGGCCAACAATATGACGGATAACAAAAGATGACAGAAATTGTCCGACTTTGTTTTGGATAGCCGCCACAGCTTCTTTTCTAAACTTGTCTTCCCATTTGTCAAATTCATTGAGCCAAAAAGATTTCACCACTGGGTCTTTTATTTTTAGATAAACTCTTTTTCGATAGTTGCTATCACTCATCATTCGATTCACTCCTAACATTGTTGACCCGGGATAATCCAAAAGAGCCAAGATAGTATTATTCAAGATGTATTCCATTCTCGGACTCCAAACATCCGGCCAGATTTTTTTAAAAACGCCCATCATACCAGAAGCCACTAAATGTTTCTTGTCTTCCTCGACTGATTCCAGAATGTTAAAAGCAATGGGAAATTCTTTGTCGGCCGGGTTGAAATATACTACGTCGTTTATGCGATTAGCCGGAACGGCGCGAAGCATTTTTTCTGCTCCTTCACCGTGCGGATCAACATAACACATTCCATGTCCTGAGCGGATATCTTGAATCGCCATATTTTCCAACATATTGGATTTTCCCATTCCAGTTTTTCCAATAACATACATATGACGCCTGCGGTCATCTGTTTTTATCCCAAAACTTCTTTCTTGGTTTCTAAAATTAGTTTTAGCAAAAAGATTTATCTCTGCCATTTTTTTCTTTGAGCGATAGCGAGAAGCTAAAAAAATGAGCATCCCGTACCAATTCACAATTTAATTTTTCTGTTATTTAAAAATTTAAGCCGCAGGCGACAACGCACACAAACTTTTCCGTAAAATCAAGCTCTGTTGGAATTTAGTACGGGAAGGCATACTCATTATGTTATTCTATGGGTAAATTAGCCGGCGCGCTACCCAGTCTTCCCGCAGTTCTTTGCACCGCAGGAGATTTCACTCCCATATCAGGAAAATGGAAAACTGTCGCCAATTCTTTGGTAGAAAAAACCATATTAACTCCATCCATATTACGAAATATATAGCGATTTAATAATTTTCTTTTGCGAAAATCAGCGCGAGGTTCGGTGAAAAATATTTTTCCATAAGTCTTAGAAATATCTTCTGGCTTAAACTGATTGAAATTTATATCATTAAATTGCTTTAGCGCTCCGATAAAAGAAGACTTAAAGGATCCGTCCCAATTTTCTTTTTTTGCCAAATAAATATAGCGCATTTTAGTTTTGAAAAGATTTCTCCCTAAATTTTCTTCAGTGGCTTTCAATAACTCCTTCTCTCCTGGAGAAAGTCGGAATTCAAGCGGCATTTCTTCTTTTTTTTCTGCCTTAGAAAATTCTACTGGAGCTGACAATCCCTTGGCTATATTAGAAAAAACGTCGATTAGATGCCCCCCGAGTCCCATTGGCTCAACTACTTTTTCCCCTTTGAGTTTCTTTATCACATCAAGATGCTCCTTCTTTTTTGCTTCTGGCTCTGGCAAGGGTTGCAAAACATACTGAAGCCAAATATGTTGCCCCGGACCAAGCAATCCAATTATTTCAGCAATAGCTGACATAGGATCGTTCATTTCGCCTGTTACTGTTTCTTCAAATTTGTCATAAGTCTTAATTGGGATTGGACCTTTCGCTACAAATTCAAAATCAGTTCCCCAGAGATCCCAATTTTTATTAGGAATAATTTTGGGAAATTTTTGTGTATAATCTGGCACCTCCAAAACTTCTGCGTCTGGATATTGAGAATAGATATTAGCTTCTACAAGACCCACTAGTCTTTTTTGTGTGCGAATATAAAAATGAAGTTTTCCCTCCTCTCCTACAATTTCCAAGCTAAATCGGTCATGATGCCAAGCTCCTTTTAAATATTCATCAAAAGTATTATATGTAGACAAAACTCCAGCCATACTGGAAAAAATAGTTTCCATCATCTTTGGACCTTTCTCAATTTCTCGCGGAGGGATAATTTCTAAAAGTGTCCATTTTTGCAGTCTGCGCCAAGAATTGGCAGATTTAACAAGAGTAAAATCTATCCAAAGAATTCTAAAAATATGCCAAAACATTATCGGCAAGATAATCCACCAAAAAAAACTAATGGCTTGCCACAAGACTATAAATATTGCAAAGATGTCCGAAGCGTTGTTCATGACATTAACTTTTACGAATTACGAATCTATACAAATATACGAATGTACGAATAACTAAAACCGAAACAATTATTCTATTTTTTTATATAATAACAGTCATTTTCCCTTTCGAAAATCTTAGTATTGTTCAAATTAATACTAATTGTAGTTTTCTTCACTTTTCGAATTCTCAAAACCTCTTCAATTATTTCTTCTTTCTTGAGCGGTTTTTTCTTTTCTTGTAAAATATTCTTGATCACTTCTTGAATTGTCCCCTCAGAATATCCCCACTCCTTGAGCGCATAAATTCCTCGGCCGATGAGAACAAATCTTTCGTCTTTGATTAGTTCATTGTGCACTGTCTGTGGATGAGCTTTTCTTTTGCCTAATTCAAATTTATCAATAAGATTGGCTATCTCCACAAAATGCAAAGGCTTTTTATGTTCCTTGAGAACTAGATGCACTCTTTCTCGCGTTCCTTTTGGTGAAACTTCCGCCCAATTTTTCATCCCTCTCTTGCCGAATTTATTTTTCTTGATGTTAGCTGAGGTTTTGAGAAAATTTAGAATTTTTCCTTTCGGCAAGTGTGGCAAAGCAACAAAAAGTTTCTCGATAATTTCATTATCACTAAATAATCTTTTTTCTTCTCTGACAATTTTTTCCGCTTCAGTCAAAGTTTTCTTCACTTCAGAAAGTATACTTTCAGAAACCGCCCAAATTTTTTCAAAAACATTTTTTTCTTCAGCTTCTAAAATATTTTTTGAGCATAGCGCAAAAAACTTTATAGCGTTTGCCTCCGCCTGTCCATCAGAATTAAATTTTTCAATAACTTCACTTACTTTTATTATACCATCGTTTTTGTTAATTGTAAAAATTATTTTTTCTTCAGCACTCACAAAACTTTCATGCTCTGTTTTTGTTGAGATATTTTTAAGCGCTTCGGAAATTATCTGACGCACTCTTTCTCTGGTTATCCCATAATGACGTCCAATTTTATCCAGTGTTTCTCGCTTGCCGCTTAAAAGACCGAATCTTTTTTGTACGATTTCTTTCGAGCGTTGATTTAGACCAGAAAGTAAGTCATCTGACAAACTTAAAAATAATGGCTTCTTATTACCATTTAAGCTTTTTGAATTTTTTGCCTTTTCTTTATTATTAATCATTTTTAAATTATTCGCATGTGCGCATTCATAGCGCGCCATTCGCATACTTTTAATTCAAAGTATTCTAGCATAGATTAGATATTTGTCAAGGGTCTTGAAATTATGCTACATTAAAAAAAGATTTATGAAATATCTAAACGCCCTAAACAAAATCACCGGAGTCGGAGCAAAAAAAATGCAGATGCTTCTTAACTTTTTTGAAAATAGTGAAAATATCTGGCAATCTGATTTAAATAGTCTAAAAAACAGTGGTGTCGGAGAAAAATTAGCCGAAAAAATATTCCTCGAAAAAGCAAGCATCAATCCTGATTTCGAATGGGAAAGAATGCAAGAGGAAAACATTCAAATGTTAACTTTTTCTGATTATGCCTACCCAACACTTCTTAAGGAAATTCCCAATCCTCCTTTCATCCTTTATAAAAAAGGGGCGCTCGATTTGAACTACTCTCCAATGATTTCTATTGTTGGCTCTAGAAAATATAGTTCCTATGGTTCACAAATTGCTCAAAGCTTAGCCAGAGATCTTTCTAACGCTGGAGTTATTATTGTAAGCGGAATGGCGCTTGGAATTGACACTTTTGCTCATCAGGGTGCTCTAGAAAATCATGGCAAAACTATTGCTGTTTTAGGAAATAGTTTAGATGATAAAAATATCTATCCGGTAAATAATTTCAATTTATCTCGTGAAATAATGATTGATGGAGCACTCATCAGCGAATACCCCATCGAAATGAAGGCAGGCAAATTAACTTTTCCAGCAAGAAATAGGATAGTTGCCGGGCTAACACTTGGCACAATAGTAATTGAAGCTGGAGAAAAAAGTGGTTCTCTTATAACAGCCAATATGGCCTTGGAATATAATCGAGAGGTTTTCTCCGTTCCTGGATCAATTTTCTCTCCTCTGTCATATGGCACTAATAATCTCATTAAATCTGGCGCACGCGTTGTCACCGGAATAAAAGATATTTTAGAAGAATTAGATTTATCTAAAGAAAATTTGTCAAAAGAGCTTCTACCAAAAAATCCAACCACCGATGAAGAAAAAATATTGCTAAAAATTCTATCTTCCGATCCGCTTCACATTGACAATATCGCGAAACTAGCTAAACTGCAAACAGCGATGTGTTCCGGCACACTTTCAATGATGGAAATCAAGGGCTGGGTAAAAAACATCGGTGGACAGAACTATATAATCATATAACACATAACATTTAACATGTAACAAGTAATTTTGTTTCATGCTTCATGTTTCATGCTTCATGAAGTTAGTCATTGTAGAGTCTCCAACAAAAGCCAAGACTATTTCTAAATTTTTAGGAAAAAGTTTTATCGTAAAATCATCCTATGGTCATGTTCGTGATTTACCCCAAAAAGAAATGGGCATTGATATTAAGAATGATTTTACTCCCAAATATACTATTCCATCCAAGGCCCTGCCTAGAGTTTCCGAACTCCAAAAATTAGCCAAAAGAGCTGACTCAGTAATTTTGGCAACTGACGAAGACCGCGAAGGAGAAGCTATTTCTTGGCATCTTCAAGAAGCACTAAATCTTTCTGAAAAAAATATTCAGCGCATTGTTTTTCATGAAATAACAAAAAACGCCGTTGAAAAAGCACTCGAAAATCCTCGCTCAATTGATTTGAATTTAGTCGATGCTCAACAAGCCAGAAGAGTTCTTGATCGTTTAGTTGGATATGAACTCTCTCCATTTCTATGGAAAAAAATTAGGCGAGGTCTCAGTGCTGGTCGTGTTCAATCAGTGGCACTTCGTCTAATTGTTGAACGAGAAAAAGAAATTAAAGCTTTCAAACCAGAAGAATATTGGACCCTTACAGCTAATTTGAAAAAACAAAAAGCTAGCGCCAACGAAACTTTTGAAGCTAGGCTCTCCAAAGAAAATGACAAGGCTTTCGGCAAGATGGGAATAAAGAACAGAAAACAAGCTGGAGTGATAAAAAGTTTTTTAGAAAAAGCTAATTTTGAAATAGATTCAATTTCTAAAAAAGAAGTTCAAAAAAATCCGCTCCCTCCTTATACTACTTCCACTTTACAACAAGACGCTAATAGCAAGCTCGGATATAGCGCCAAGCAAACAATGAGCATTGCTCAAAAACTTTATGAAGGAATCAATATCGGAGCGCCTGGTTCAGTTGGACTCATCACATACATGAGGACTGACAGTCTAAATCTTTCTATGGAATCTCTGATTTCTGCAAGCAAAAAAATTAAAACACTTTTCGGAAAAGAATATTCTCTTTCCAGCCCTCGTTTTTTCAAAAATAAATCCAAGGGTGCCCAAGAAGCTCATGAAGCTATTCGCCCAACTTTTCCAGAGTATGATCCAGAATCGATAAAGGAATATTTAGACTCAAAACAATATCGTCTTTACAAGTTAATTTGGCAAAGAATGATTGGTTCCCAAATGACAAGCGCAATCCTTGATAATGTCACAATAGATATCAAAGCTTTTCAAAAAAATTTCAAGGATAATTATACTCTTCGCGCTAATGGCTCCACTATTAAATTTGATGGATATTTAAAAGTTTTTGGCGACAAAATGCCAGTGAGCGAAAATATTTTACCAGAATTAAAAGAAAAAGAAATTGTTGATTTAGTTGAAATTAAGGATGAGCAAAAATTCACCACTCCGCCCGCTCGCTATAGTGAAGCCACTCTTATTAAGGTAATGGAAGAAAATGGGATTGGTCGGCCTTCAACTTATGCTCCAACCATTTCTACTATAATTGATAGAAAATATGTGGAAAAAGATGAAAACCGGAAACTCTTTCCGCAAGAAATTGGTTTTGTAGTTAGCGATCTTTTAGCTGAGCATTTTTCTCAAATTGTTGATTATAAATTCACTGCCAAAATGGAAGAAGATTTAGATGAAATTGCTGAAGGAAAAAAAGAATGGGTACCGGTGATCAAAAATTTTTATGTGCCCTTTCACAAAAATCTCAAAGAAAAAACCAAGGAAGTGACTAAGGAAAGTTTTCAAGAAAAACTCGGGACAAGCTGTCCAGAGTGTGGCGGAGATTTGATCGTGAAATTTGGTCGTTTTGGAAAATTTGTCGCTTGTTCCAATTATCCTAATTGCAAGCATACTGAAAAAACAGAAGATGAAAAAAAGATTGAAGAGGGTATTGAAAAAGAAAATGGCAAAGAGGCTTGCGAATTGTGTGGTGCGCCAATGGTGATAAAAAGAGGTAAATTTGGAATGTTTCTGGGTTGTAGCGCTTACCCTAATTGCAAAAATATCAAAAAAATTGAAAATAAAACTGGCGTAAATTGTCCCAAGTGCAGTGTGGGAGAGATTGTCGAGCGAAAATCTAAACGCGGACGCAGTTTCTATGGTTGCAACACCTATCCTAAATGTGATTTTGCTATTTGGAATAAACCCAATGGAGAAATTTGTCCTAAATGCAAAGGTCTTTTGGTTTTTGCCGCAAAAAATAAAATCAAATGCTCCACTAAGGAATGTGATTTTGAAAAAGAAAACCCCAGTTAAATGTAATATGACATATAAGTCATATACTTCGTATAAATTTTATGCCTATAACCATTGAAGATGTAATAAAAAATGCCAAACTAAACATTGACGCACGAAGAGAAGCGTTGATTAGAAGTGCTTACCAGACAGCTCTGTCCGCCCATGCTGGCCAAAAAAGAAGATCCGGCGAAGACTATATTCAACATTCTCTGCACACTGCCTTGAATTTAGCTAGAATGGGAATGGGCTCAAAAACAATTTCGGCTGGGCTTTTGCATGATGTTCCGGAAGACACAGAAGTTACATCAGAAGAAATAGAAAAAAAATTTGGATCAGAAATTGCCAAAATGGTTGATGGAGTAACTAAGCTTGGAAAAATAAAATTACGCGGAGCAAAAGAAGAGAATTATCTGGAAAATCTACGTAAAATGTTTTTGGCTATGGCTGAAGATATTCGCGTTGTGATCATTAAATTAGCGGATCGATTGCATAATATGGAAACTCTCGAAAGTTTGCCACCAGAGAAACAGGAGCGAATTGCCAGAGAAACATTAGATGTTTTTGCGCCAATTGCCAATCGCTTGGGAATCGGAGAAATGAAAGTTCGCTTAGAAGATTTGGCTTTCAAATTTTTAGACGAAGAGAATTATGCATATGTTTCTGGAATATTGGCCGAAGAAAAAGAAGAAATGAAAAAATATATCGATGTAATGATTACTGATATTAAAAAAGAATTAGCTAAAGAAAAAATAACAGTTATTGATATTTATGGTCGCTCCAAACATTATTATAGCCTTTTTCAAAAACTAAAAAAGCATGATATGAATATTGATAAAATTTATGATTTGGCTGGAATTCGAATTATAGTGCCAGAAATTGTAAACTGCTATGAAACATTAGGCATTGTACATAAAAAATATCGTCCCTTAGTTGGACGTATCAAAGATTACATCTCCCTTCCAAAACCTAATGGATACCAATCCATTCATACTACAATTTTTGGACCAGAGAGAAATTTTTTGGAAATTCAAATTCGTACCAAAAAAATGCACGACGAAGCTGAATTTGGAATTGCCGCCCATTGGATATATTCGGAAAAGAAAAAAGGATTTAGAAATTTCTTTTTTCGTGAAAAAGCAAAAATTCCGGAAAAAGAAATTGCTTGGGTAAAGCAACTACGCGAATGGCAAAATGAGCTTGGCAAGGATGATAAAGAATTTATAGAAAGTCTTAAAATTGATTTTTTTAAAAATCATATTTTTGCCTTCACGCCAAAAGGCGATGTGATTGATCTACCTGAAGAATCCACTCCTATTGATTTTGCCTATCGAGTTCACAGTGAAATTGGCGATCGCGCCATAAGCGCCAAAGTCAATGGTAAAATGGTTCCTTTGGATTATAAAGTTAGAAATGGCGAGGTTATAGAAATAATTACCACTAAAGATCACAAAAATCCCAGCCGAGGTTGGCTCACCTTCGTCAAAACCTCCGCCGCTAAATCACATATTAAGAAGTTCATGAAGAAAGAAGGGATGATTTAGAAAAATTTTCAATTTCTAATTTTCAATTTTCAAAAAAATCCGCCCCAAAGCGGATTTTATAATTATCATTTAATTACGTAATTAAATATGTAATTAAAAATTCAAGCGTCGCGATTGCGAAACCAAGCATAAATTACTAGAGCGAAAATCAAAAAAATTGAAACGGAAAGCACAAAAAATGGTTCTACTCCACTTAATTTTTTTGTCAGCCACGAAAAATAAGCCGGCCAATATACACCAATAACTTTTTCATAAAATTCAACACCTACTTGAATAATTTTTTCAAACATCAAATTATTTTATCTTCCCTAAAATATTATTCAATTCTTCTTTGGAATAATATTCAATCACAATCTGCCCACCGCCACCGGATTTTTTGATTTTTACCTTAGTGCCAAGAATTCCAATGAGCTCATCTTCCAGACTCTTGGTTTCCGGATCAACAATAATATTCCTTTTGTGAGAGTGAACGGTCACTTCTTTGGTCTTGTCTTCCGTTTGACGCACAGTCAAACCATTTTTAATTATGAGCTCATAAAAAGCTCTTTGTTTTTCTGGATTAGGAATAGCCAAGAGCAACTTACAATGCCCTTCCGTAATTTTTCCCTCTATTAGAGCTTTTTGAATTTCAATTGGCAAATTCAAAAGTCGAACTTTATTGGCTACTGAACTTCGATTTTTTCCTAATTTTTTGGCAACCTCTTCTTGAGTGAGACTAAATTCATTGGTAAGTTTCAAGTATGACTTTGCTTCTTCAATTGAATTTAGATCTTGACGTTGAATATTTTCGATAATTGCTAATTCCAATTTTTGTTGATCATTTGTTTCTCGAAAAATTACCGGCACAACATTAAGCCCGGCAATTTTAGCCGCTTGAAATCGTCTTTCTCCAGCGATAATTTGGTATTGTCCACCAGATTTACTCACCACAATCGGTTGGATGATTCCATGCTCTTTTATTGAATCAGCTAATTCTTGAAGTTTTATTTCATCAAAAACCGTTCGCGGTTGGTAGGGATTGGGCACAATTTTTGAAATTTCAATTTCGGAGATTTCATTTTTCTCCTGCGAAACATTTGAAATTGGTTTGCCAGAAGCGCCAAAATAATTGAAATCTTCCGCTGGCTTATCGATTTTTTTTGATTTTTGAGGAATGAGTGATGACAATCCTCGACCTAAGCCATAATTCTGAACCATAATTTTTATTTTAAAATATTTTAATTACCAAATTATTTGTAAATTCGTATAAATTCGCCCGCCTCAACTCGCGGAGACGCTCGTCGACGCGAGGCGGGTAATTCGTAAAGCTTAAACTGAAAAATCTTTTTTATTATTATTTTTATCCAATTCAATAATTTCTCTGGCTAAATTCTTGTAAGCCCGCGCACCTTTGGAAAGCGAATCAAAACTAAGAATTGATTTTCCGAATCCTGGTGCTTCTGCTAAACGAATTGAACGAGGAATAACACTATCAAAAACATGTCCCGGAAAATGATCTTGCACTTCTTTGACTACTTGGCGCGCTAAACGATTTCTCTTGTCATACATAGTGAGAAGCGCTCCCATGATTTTGAGTTGCGGTTGAAGATTTTCTCTGATTAGATTAATTGTGTTTAAAAGTTGACTAAGTCCCTCGAGAGCAAAATATTCAGTTTGCACAGGAATAATTATTTCGTCGCTCGCTACTAGACCATTAATTGTGAGAAGTCCAAGACTAGGTGGAGAATCAATTATAATGTAGTCATAATTAGTTCTAATTTCTCGCAGAACATTATACAGTCGAAATTCTCTATTATCCAAATGAACCAACTCAATTCCCGCTCCGGCCAAATCTTGTGAAGCAGGAATCAAATCATGGCCGAAAGTTTCAGTACGCATAATTATTTTCGACGGATGCTCTCCAAGTATCATTGAATGATAGAGACTTTTTTCAATTTCTCTGACATTCAATCCTAACCCCGAAGAAGCATTGCCTTGCGGGTCAAGATCCACAAGCAAAACAAACTTACCCAGCTCCGCCAAATAGGTCGCAAGGTTGATGGCTGAGGTGGTTTTACCCACTCCGCCTTTTTGGTTGACTAATGAAATAATCTTTGCCATAATCTATAGGTCTATTATACTATAAAAGGTAGACAAATACAAAATAATATAAATAAGCCTCGATGGCGGAATTGGTATACGCGCGCGACTCAAAATCGCGTGGGAGCAATCCCTTGAGAGTTCGAGTCTCTCTCGAGGCACAAAAGTTATATTTTCTTACCTATTATAATAATGTTCTTCTTGTTAAGCACAAGAGATTTTTCAATTTGGAAACCGACTTGCCCAAAAAGCTTTTCCAGTTCTTTTTTTCTAAACATATGATGAAAGCGATTGAAAATTTCGCCTTGATTGTTTCTAAAAGGGATAATAATATCTTTTTTCCAAATGGCTTTTAGACTTATCCAATATTTCCAATATTTATTTTGCCATAAATTCCAAACGCTGATTATGATTATTCCTCCCGGCGCCGTCACGCGATAAATTTCTTTGGCCATCTTTTGCGCGTGCCCAGAAGGAAAATGATGAAAAACTGAAATAGACACGACACTGTTGAAAAAATTGTCAGGAAATGGTAGACTGTCCGAACTGGATATTTTTTGAAAACTGACCCCATTTTTTGCATATTTCTCCTTGGCGATATCAATCAGTTTTTGTGAAACATCCACGCCAAAATATTCAAGATTACTATCTTTAATCATTTCCAAAAAACGTCCGTTGCCACAGCCAAAATCCAAAATTTTATCCCCATTTTTAATATTTTCTAAAATAAAATCAAAACCCGGCCAAAAATGCTTCCGAGTACCGGAAAATTTATCCGCCATCATATTATAGCCATTCTCAATATCTTTTAAAATTTTATCTTCCATTTCCATAATAAATAAATTGAATGATTAAAATTTTCTCCTCTCCCTCTCTATTGTTAATTTAATTTTTGTAATTTGGAAAAAATTGTTGTTCGAAGAATGCGGATTTTTTCTAAAATTTTTCGTACCAGCCGTTGACTTAGAAAAATTTTAGCAAAAAAATGCGCGTTCAAGTTTATTTTTTCCAAATTACAAAAATTAAATTCACCCACCCCACCCCCATGCTTAAATCCTATGACAATTTCATAAAACTAGCAACCCAAACCAAGATTTCCAGTCCTGCGCTTTTTTTGAAACGGAAAAAAGAGATTTGCAAGGAGCTGGGATTACCCCTTCCAACCAATGCTGATATTCGCGAACTTTATGAAAAAATGATTCTCGAGAAAAAAATCAAACGTAATCCGGATTTAGAAAATTGTCTTTTTAGCAAAAAAATTCGCACTGATTCTGGTGTAGCCGTGGTGGCAGTGCTTACTAAAAGTTATCCTTGTCCAGGAAAATGCATCTATTGCCCCACCGAAAAAGAAATGCCTAAAAGCTATCTTTCAAATGAACCAGCTGTGATGCGCGCCATTTCCGCAAAGTTTGATCCCTATCTTCAAGTACAAAGAAGAATTCACGCTCTCGAACTTAATGGTCACAAAACTGACAAGATTGAATTAATCGTAATGGGCGGAACCTTTTCCTATTTGCCAAAAGCCTACCAGAATAAATTTATCTTAGACTGTTTTCGGGCTTGCAATGACTACCCTAAGTCATGCAACATGAAACATGAAACATATAACAAAACCGAAAAAAATTTAAAAACAGAGCAAAGGAAGAATGAGACGGCTAAGCATAGAATAGTTGGGCTAACACTAGAAACGCGACCGGATTATATCAATGTAGAGGAACTAATTAATTTTAGAAATCTTGGATGCACTCGAGTTGAACTTGGCGTGCAAAGTATTTTTAATGATGTATTAGAAAAAAATAAACGCGGACACAACGTTCAAAAAACTGTCACAGCTACAAAACTGCTCAAAGATTTTGGTTTCAAAATTAACTATCATATTATGCCAGGGCTACTTGGCTCTAGCATCAAAAAAGATTTTCAAATGTTTCAAGAACTTTTTAGTAGTTCCTCTTTCCAACCAGATATGCTCAAGATTTATCCGACTGTCGTTATCCGTCAAAGTCCACTGTATAAAATATGGAAAGCTGGAAAATATAAAGCCCTCACCGACAAAAGTTTTGAAAAATTTATCCTGCGTGTCAAAAATGAAATCATTCCACCTTATGTTCGCATCTCTCGCCTAGTGCGCGATGTGCCAGAAAGTTCCATCATCGCCGGACCAAAGATTTCTAATCTTCGCCAACTAATTGCCAAAAAATCCACCTGTCCTTGCATTCGTTGTCGCGAAGTTCGTTCGGATTATAATCTCAAAGAAAAAATAATTCTAAATCGTATTGATTATCCTGCTAGCGATGGCCAAGAAATATTCCTGGAGTATTCAACGCTCCCTCTCCTTAATAAGGAGAGGGCTGGGGTGAGGTCTAAACTTTTTGCGCTTTTACGCCTAAGAATAAATAACGAAAAAAGTATAGTCCCGAATGTTCTGAAAAATTCTGCCATAATAAGGGAAGTACATACTTATGGCAAAATGAATCAGATCAATCAAAAAGATACGCTCTCTCCTCAACACATCGGCCTTGGAAAAAAACTAATCCTAGAGGCTGAAAAAATAGCCAAAAAAGAATTCCGTCTTGATAAAATTGTAGTAATTTCAGGCGTCGGCGTGCGTGGATATTATCGAAAATTAGGATATAAGTTGAAAGATAGCTATATGGTGAAAAATTTATGACCTCCCGAAAGTGGACAAAACAAGCTAATTATGCTAATCTTAGAATATGTCAAAACAACAAATGATTCAAATTTTAAAAAGTTTTCAAAAATCACCGGCGAAAAGCAAGATGCGTCAGGATTATTTTGGTATGTTTATAAATAAAATGGTTTATCGAACAACTAAAAGCGAGAATCCAGAAGTAACGCAAAAAATGGTAAAAAAAGTTCTGCAAAAAGCCTAACTTAAATATAATGAAAAAACGCAGAGGCGAAACTAGTTACAAAGAAACAGCCTTCGGCATCATCCCGCGCTCTAAATTAATTCCTTTAGAAATTGAAGGGATAAAAAAGGCGTGGGATTTTGTTTTGCAAAAAAACGAGAAAGGCAATTTGCCCCTCACACCGGAATTTATAAAACAAATTCACAAAATTGGCTTCGGTTGGATTTTCCCAAAAATGGGTGGCCGATATCGGAACATTGAGGTCAAGGTTTCAAAACATATTCCGCCGAAATTTTATTTAGTACCGCAACTCATGCTTGAATTTACTCAAGACCTGCAAATAAGGATAAAACATCTACCAAAAATTGATGACAATAAATTTTTCGATGAACTGATTTTTTTGATCGCTTGGGCACATCATAGATTTTCTTGGATTCATCCATTTCAAGATTACAATGGCAGACTCGGCAGATTGCTAAACAATGTCATTTTGCTTAATCTAAATTTACCACCAGTTGAGTTGAAAGTCGAAACAATTTCTGGAAGAAATAATTATATCAAGGCCTTGCAACTCGCGGATGATCATAATTATTTAAAATTAGAAAAAATAATCAGAGAGGCAATTGAAGAATCTATTAGAGAATTATATTTTAAAAAATAATTAACAAAAACAATATGCAAAAAATAATTATCGCTTCCGGTCCAGTAATCGTGGAAAATAATAAAGTACTTCTCAATCAACACGGCGACACGACTTTCTGGAAATTTTGCGGGGGAAAAGTAGAAAATTTTGAAACTGATTTAATTGAAAATGCCAGACGCGAAGTTAAAGAAGAAATGGGAATTGATATTGAAATTTTGGATGAAAAACCATTCTTGCTCCATACAAAAAAAGAAACTCTGGAAGGAAATCTTGATGTCATTCTAGTTCACTTTTTAGCCAAGAGAATTGGAGAAATAACACCAGGAGAGGACATTCGAAAATGGGATTATTTAGATATTGAAAATCTTCCCCAAGACCTTGCACCAAATATCTTACCAGCCCTAAAACATTTTGGGTTTATAAAATAAAAATTCTAACCGCTTCTAAAATCCCCTCTTCGTCGAGCCCAATTTCTTTGAGAAGCTCTTCGCGGGTTCCGTGTTCTAGGAATTTGTCGGGCAGTCCTAAATTTCTAACTGAAACTTGCAAATTTTCTTTTAAGATAAATTCATTGACCGCACTACCTGCTCCGCCGGCAATTACATTGTCTTCAATAGTGACAAAATATTTATGCGTCTCGGATAAATTTTTCAGCGTTTCTTCATCTAGTGGCTTCACAAATCGCATATCCACCAAAGTCGCATCCAAAACTTCTGCAGTTTTTTTGCAATTTTCTAAGAGTATTCCAAAAGACAAAATTGCAATGTCTTTTCCAGCGCGAACAATTTTTGCTTTGCCAATTTCAAGAGCATTATATTTTTCTTGATTATATTTTCCGCTTCCACCCCCTCTTGGATAACGCACCACGGCTGGCCCCTTATGTTTGTATCCGGCACTGAGCATGGCAAAACATTCATTTTCGCAGGATGGCGTCATAAGGACCAAATTTGGAACCGCGCGAAGAAAGGAAAGATCGAAACTTCCATTGTGTGTGGCGCCATCTGGTCCGACAACGCCCGCTCTGTCAATGGCAAAAAGCACATCCAGATTTTCCAAAGCCACGTCATGAATGATTTGATCATAGGCTCTTTGTAAAAACGAAGAATAAATTGAAACTACTGGTTTGGCGCCCTGAGCAGAAAGCCCCGCAGAAAAAGTGACAGCGTGTTGTTCGGCAATTCCCACATCATGAAAACGCTTGGGAAAAATTTTGCGAAATTGCGAAAGACCGGAACCTTCGCACATTGCCGGCGTGATCGCCTGAAGCTTTTCATCTTTTCTGGCTTTCTCACAAATCCAATCAGAAAAAACATCCGAGAAAGTTATTTTTTTGGCACTAGCACCATTTTTTTTGCCAGTCTCCAAATCAAAAGGCGCCACTGCATGCAAAGAAAATTCATCCTTTTCCGCGTGCGTATATCCCTTGCCTTTTGTCGTCACTACATGCAAAAATTTTGGACCTTTAATCTTTTTTAGATTAGATAAAACCTCCACCAAATTTTTCACATCATGCCCATCAATTGGACCATAATATTCAAAACCTAATTGTTCAAAAAGCGTGGAAGGCACCAACATTCCCTTAGCTTGTTTTTCTGCTCGACGCAAAAATTTTTCCAAAATGGGCACCCGACTAAAAAATTTCCGCCCTTTTTCGCGCACCCTCACAAAAGAAGAAGAGGAAATTATTTTTGTGAGATATTTTTCCAAGCCTCCCACATTAGGCGAAATCGACATCTTATTATCATTCAAAACTACTAACATATCAGCGCCAACATCTCCTGCGTGATTCAAAGCTTCAAATGCCATTCCTCCCGCCAGTGCCCCATCGCCAATCACCGCCACAATTTGCGGAGCATTTTTCTTGTTTCGATTAGCAATTGCCATACCAACTGCTGAAGATATTGAGGTGCTAGTATGCCCAACGCTACAAGCATCGTATTCACTTTCAGTTTTTTTTGGAAAAGGTGCTAGTCCTCCCTTTTTTCTGATCGTATGCAACCTATCTTTTCGTCCAGTTAAAATTTTATGAGGATAAGCTTGATGACCCACATCCCAAATTAAAATATCTCTCGGGGTATCGAAAATATAATGCAAAGCCACTGTGAGCTCCACCACCCCAAGATTTGAACCAAAATGTCCACCAGACTTTGAAACGCTCTCAATCAAAAAACTGCGGACTTCGTCGCAAAGTTCCGGTAATTTCTCAGCTGGAATTTTTTTCAAATCCGCCGGAAAGTTAATATCATCTAATATTTTTTTAGCCTTTTTTTCTTCCATATTTTGCAATCTTTATTCTACGTCAAAAAAGGGAATTAGGCAATCCAATTTTTCAGACCCTAAGGGTCAAGAATTTATAAACCCTTAGAGTCTCAAGAACACTACCGTATACTAGAATACGGTAGTATGAAAAATTATTTTTTTCCTGCCAACTGTCCACAAGCTCCTTCGATGTCCGTACCAAGACTTCTTCTGATTGTGCAGTTAATTTTGTTCTCTAGAAGATAATTTCTAAATTTCACTGCTTGCTCTGCACTAGAAGAAACGAATTTATCTGCTTTTGTTATTTTTTGTTTCTTGGCTCTTGTTTCTTGATTATTGCTCGAAGAGTTGTATCGAATCAAATTCACATGCAAGAGTTGCGGTTTTTTGAAAGATTTAATATATTCTAATAGATTTTTTGCATCTTTCTCGCTGTCATTGAGCCCGGAAAACATAATATATTCCAAAAAAATTTTTCGACTAGATTTTTCGAAATATTTTTCCAACTCAACTTTCAGTTTTTCTAAATTTAGATTTTTGTTCGCCGGCATAAATTCATTTCTGTTTTTATCTTGGGAAAAATGAAGTGACACTGCCAAATTCACTTGTGGGAAATCTTCGGTTAATTTTTCTATTCCACCAGGAATTCCCACGGTCGAAATCGAAATTGAACGCGAACCAAAAGCCATACCTTTAGGATCTGACAAAATTTTCAAGCTTTCCAAAACTTCCCCCCAATTCAAAAATGGTTCCCCCATCCCCATATAGACAACATTGGATAATTTTAATTTTGAATTTGTTTTTTGTTTCATGTTATATGTTTCATGCTTCATGAGGTATTGTTTCCAAAACAAAACCTGATCCGTTATTTCTTCTGCTGTTAGATTTCTTTTAAATCCCGTCTGCCCCGTCGCGCAAAAAGCGCAATTCATCGGACAGCCAACCTGACAAGAAATGCAGACTGACCAGATATCCGCTTTCGGAGAAATCAAAACTGTTTCAATTTTGTTTCCATCATCTAGTTTCAAAAGCGCCTTGGCTGAATTTCCATCCTTTGAAACTAAAACTTTTTCCACTTCAAAAGAAAGTATTCTTTCTTTTTCCAAAACACTTCTCAACTCTTTCGGAATCGTCGAAATTTCAGAAAAACTCGAAATCCCGTCTTGATAGACGGCTTTTTTAATCTGCCCCAAGCGAAATTTCGGCTGTTTTTGATCTTTTAATATTTGTTCGATTTTCTCAATATTCATAATTATTCTATATATTTTTTGCCTTAAATAAAGCCTATTTCAATTTTATCGATAAAGTTTTGACCTTAAAATAATAACCCATTCCCATTCTTTTAATTATTCGTACATTCGTATATTTGTAATAAATTCGTAATTCGTAAGGAAAAAAGCCAAACAACTTTTCTATTCATTCAAAGCACCCCACACATCCTCCGGCACATAAATATCCTTCCCTTTCGGACTCACCCCCGGATAAATCCACGCAGAAATTATTTTTGTTTTTGAACTAACTCCATGAAGCATTTTTTCTTTTTTATTTGTTTCATGTTTCATGTTATATGCTTTATGTTTCTGTATCATCACCCAAACCTCTTTTTTAGTTTTCTTCGAATCTTTTCTTTTCATCACCGCCGTAGTTTTGGGCGCGATGCCAGTTTCAGTTCGATCAGGTCGCCTGATCACACTTTTGACAGAACTCGGACTCAAGCCATACTGAAGAAGTTTCATTTTAGAATGATTCGTCCAAAAAAATTCTCGGGTGTTTTTGATTGAGCTAATATCCATAAAATTAAAAGGTCTGTCATACTGAACTTGTTTTCAGCATCTCAATTAAGCGCCCTTAGAAGATCCTGAAATAAATTCAGGATGACAAGAATATTTATTCTACCGTCACACTCTTAGCTAAATTCCTTGGCTTGTCCACATCATAACCTTTGGCCACGCCAAAATAATAGGCAAAGAGTTGCAAAGGAATAACTGAAATAAAGGGCGTAAGCATTTCCAAAGTTTTTGGAATATAAATTACGTCGTCGGCAATGCGCGCAATTTCTTTGTCGCCCATCGTAGCAATGGCAATTATTTTTCCACCACGCGCTTTGATTTCTTGCATGCCAGAAATATTTTTTTCATAGACACTGTCTTTCGGGCAAATGAAAATTGAAGGGAAGTTTTCGTCAATTAGTGCAATTGGACCGTGTTTCATTTCTCCTGTCGCATAGCCTTCAGCGTGCACATAGGAAATTTCTTTTATCTTTAGCGCTCCTTCAAGTGCAATCGGAAAATTATATTTTCTACCTAGATACAAAAAATCTTTAGCGCTCGAATATTTTTTAGCAATCTTTTTTATCTCCTTAGATTTTTTTAAAATTCCTTCAATGATTTTTGGCATATTTTTTAGCTCCATTGCAATTCGTTTATTCATCACATTTGACATGTCTCTTTGTCGCCCAAGCATCATTGTCCACAGCGCCAAAACTACAAGTTGCGTAGTGAAAGCCTTGGTTGAAGCTACCCCAATTTCCGGACCAGATAGTGTGTGAGTTCCTGCATCTGTTTCGCGTGCAATGGTTGAACCAACCACATTCACAATTCCCAGTGTCAGCGCTCCTTTGTTTTTAGCTTCACGAATGGCCGCCAATGTATCGGCTGTTTCACCTGATTGAGAAATTGCCACAACAGCTGTTGAAGAATCTAAAATTGGTTTCCGATAGCGAAACTCAGAGGCATATTCCACTTCCGTTGGAATTCCGGCATATTCTTCGAGCATATATTCTCCGACTAATCCGGAATAATATGAAGTACCACAAGCGACGATGATAATTTTTTTGATACGCCGAAGTCTTTTTTCTATCGGACGAAGTCCACCAAGAATCGGAAAATTATCTTCCGACAAGAAATGCTCTACTCTGCCACGCAGACCGTTTGCAATCACCTCTGGTTGTTCGAAAATTTCTTTGAGCATAAAGTGCGAGAATCCACCTTTTTTTGACTCCTCTAATGTCCAATTTAATTTAGAAATTTCCTTGCTCACGACCTTGTTTTTAATATTGCTAATTTCAAAATCATCCGCACTAATCTCGGCCATTTCTCCATCATCCAAATAAATCACTTTGTCAGTGTGGCGCACAATGGCGCTGGCGTCGGATGCTACAATAAATTCATCTTTGCCAATTCCAAGTATCAAGGGTGAACCATTTCTAGCGATAATTATTTTGTCCGGCTCTCGCGCAGAAATTATCGCTAAACCATAAGTTCCACGAATAAGTTTCAAAGCTTCCAAAACAGATTTTTTAAAATCAAACTTCTTATTAAATTCTTCAATGAGATGCGCCAAAACTTCCGAGTCGGTTTCTGAAACAAATTTATGTTTTTTCTTTTGAAGCAATTTTTTAAGTTCTTGATAATTTTCAATTATCCCATTATGCACCAAAAAAATATTTCCCTGACAATCTCCATGCGGATGAGAATTCACATCGCTTGGCTTCCCATGTGTTGCCCACCGCGTATGAGCAATACCAATATTTCCAATAAATTCTAGGCTACCAATTTTATTTTGCAATTCCACCACTTTTCCTACCGCTTTTATGGTAGTTATTTTCTCATTTTGAATAACAGAAATTCCAGCGCTATCATAGCCTCGATATTCAAGTTGCTTTAGTCCTTCCAGAAGAATTGGCACCGCTTTTTGTTTTCCAATATAAGCAATTATTCCACACATAATATTTTTACCCCGTGGAATAATAATATATTAAACCCGAAGCGATATTAAAAAATAAATTTAATTTAATTTTGATTATTTTATAAGTCCGTATTCCACTGGGGTGAATTTTCAGCCCAAATAATTATTTATAATTTCCACTATTTGATCGGCATAATTTTTAATTTCTTCTTTGTCTCTGCCTTCAATCATAACTCGACACAAACTTTCCGTACCAGAATATCTCACAAGCACGCGTCCGTTCTCTCCTAAGATATTTTCAATTTTTTTTATAATCTCCATAATTTCTGGAATGGTTTCTAATTCTGGCTTTTTTTTCACCGAAACATTGACCAAAATTTTTGGAAACAGTGTTATCTCACGAACTAATTCTGACAAATTTTTCTTGAAATAATTAATAGCCGAAATCAACATCAATCCCGAAGCCATTCCGTCGCCTGTTGGTTGAAAATTAGACATAATAATATGGCCAGATTCTTCCCCGCCAAGAACAATCTCTCTTTTTTTCATCTCCTGAGACACTTGCCGATCGCCCACGCCAACCACAAAATGTTTGATTCCAATTTTTTTCAAACTACTAATAAACCCAATATTACTCATAACTGTCGTAACAACGGCCTCATTTTTCAATTCTCCTTTTTCATGCATCATCTTAGCGATAATATAAATTATCTGATCGCCATTTAGCACATTACCTTTTTCGTCAACTACAATTAGTCTGTCTCCATCACCATCGAAAGCCAATCCAAGATCAGCTTTTTTTTCCAAAACTTTTTTCTTGAGCGCTTCAACGTGCTGAGAACCGCAATCACTGTTAATATTTTTCCCATTTGGACTGGCAAAAAAAATTTCCACTTCACTGGCTTTTTTTTCAAATACCATCGGAGCCGTTTCAAAAGTCGCTCCATTAGCGCAATCCAAAACTATTTTTAAGCTTACCAATTCTAAATTAGAAACTTTGTTTAGGAGAAAATTAGTATATTTTTCTTTAGCATCAGGCAAAACTGTTTTTTGCCCCAAAACAAAATCCTTTCCTGTTTTTTTTGTCACTCCTTCTAGGATATATTTTTGCAACTCCAATTCTTGTTCATCATTAAGTTTTGTGCCGTCAGCATTGAAAGGCTTTAGTCCATTATATTCAAAAGAATTATGTGAAGCAGAAATTACTATCCCCGCCCCAGCTTTTTGTTCGCCGACTAAATATGCCACACCAGGAGTTGGAATTATTCCAGCCAAAACCGCCGTCCCACCCATAGAAATTATTCCACAAACAATCGCTTCTTCCAACATCACGCCCGACTCTCGTGTGTCTCGCCCAATGACAATTTTCAATGGCGCATTTCTTTTTTGACAATATGAAACCAGAGCTATTCCCATTTTAACTCCCATTTCCGGACTCATCATTTCTTCATTTACCAAAGCTCGAATTCCATCAGTACCAAATAATTTCATAAAATTAAATAAATTTATTCAAAACTTTTTCGGCTTCTTTTAGGTTTTCAGGATTACCAATCGCATGCCAATATGTCGCTTTTTCCACTTTTATTTTATGATCCTTCGCCATTTTAGCCATAGTTTGTGGCAGTCCAAATTCTCCATTACCCACAGAAACTAATTCATAATCAAAAAAATTACGATTCAAAACATATACTCCAGTGTTAGCTAAGGCTTTTTTCATATTCTTAGGTTTTTCAACCACGTCTATCATATGTTTATTTTTATTAACCTTAATCACTCCAAAAGCACTCGGATTGTCAACTTCAAAACCCAAAATTGCCAAATCATGTTTCAGGAGATTGTTCAAATCTTTTTTAGTGTATAAATCATCGCCCATCATTACTAAGAATTTATCCCGCAAAATACTTTTCGCCAAATGAATCGCGCCACCAGTACCATTTAGATTAGTTTGAAAAACATAAATAATTTTTCGACCATTGTAATATCTTTTGAAGTGACGAATTATATCCTCGCTTCGATAACCCACGATAAAAATAATCTCTTTGATTTTTTTTGGCAAAGCATTTATTTTATGTTCCAAGATCGGTTTGCCTTTGATTTTAAGCATTGGCTTGGTTGTTGCCGTTGTCAAATTTCCCATTCTCTTCCCCCGACCCGCCGCGAGTATGACTGCTTGCATAAAAGTTCATTTAACATATTAACATATTAACATATTAACATTTTAGCATTTTATCAAATAATGCTACTTTAGCGATGCTAATATGTTAAAATGCTAGGATGTTAAAATGATTCAAACTACTATGTTTATTAATCTCCCCTTAACAAATATAATTTTTTTTATCTCTTTTTCTGCGATATGAATCTTAACTTTTTCTCTTTCAAGCACAATCATTTTTGCTTCGTCTTCTGAAATATCTGCATTCACAGTTATCTTATCGCGCACTTTTCCATTGATTTGAATAATAAGTTCTATTTCTTCGTCCTTAATCATTTCCGGATCATACACAGGCCATTTTTGCAAAAATATCGACTCATTGTGCCCTAATTTTTCCCAGAGTTCTTCAGCTAGATGCGGTGCGAAAGGACTAAGCAGTAGTAAGTATAAAGTATAATGTATTAAGTTTATTTCATCTTCTTTATCAAAAACATTAGCCAAAATCATTAATTGACTTATTGCAGTATTAAATTTCATTTCTTCAATATCCCCACTAACCTTTTTAATTGTTTTATGCATCAGGGATTCTAGCTTTTTATTTGATACCTGATACTTTATACTTGATACTTTATACTGAATTTTCCATATTTTTTCCAAAAATCTCCTCACTCCCACAATACCTTTTGTCTGCCACGGCTTCATATCTTCCAAAGGCCCCATAAACATTTCAAAAAATCGAAGAGCATCCGCGCCAAATTCTTTCACAACATCATCCGGATTGACCACATTGCCTTTTGATTTTGACATTTTCGTTCCGTCTTCCGCCAGAATTGTTCCTTGGTGACGCAGTTTCAAAAATGGTTCATCGAAATTTAGGTACCCCAAATTATGCAAAACTTTCGTGAAAAATCGGGCGTAAAGAAGATGAAGCACACTGTGCTCCGCTCCGCCGACATAAAGATCCACCGGAAGCCATTTTTCCAGTTTTTCTTTGGAAGCAAATTCTTTTTCATTTTTTGGGTCAGCGTAGCGTAAATAGTACCAGCTAGAGCAAACAAAAGTGTCCATCGTGTCCGATTCTCTTCTTGCTTCCCCTCCACATTTTGGACATTTCACTTCTTGAAATTTTTTGGAATATTTTAGAGGAGATTCCCCGGTCGGTTTGAAATCCACATCATCCGGCAATTCAACTGGCAAATCAATTTCTGGCACTGGCACCTCACCGCATTTTTCACAATATATAATTGGAATAGGCGCGCCCCAATATCTTTGTCGGCTAACTAGCCAATCTCGAAGTTTATATTTTATCGCTCTTTTACCTGAATTATTTTCTTCTAGCCATTTTGTAATTTCGGCTCTTGCTTCAGATGAAGTCAAGCCATCAAATTGCTCGGAATTTACTAGGACGCCATCATCCGGATAACACTCTTCAAGATTTTTTACTTTTTCCCATAAACTTTCGTCCGCTGGCTTAATAGAAACTTTAAGTGGAATATTATATTTTTTTGCCATTTCGAAATCTCTTTCATCATGAGCATCAGCAAAAACAGAACCAGTTCCATATCCAGCCAAAACAAAATCAGAAATCCAAACAGGAATTTTTTCATTTGTAGCTGGATTAATAACAAAGGCTCCCGTGAAAACTCCAGTTTTATTTTTTTGTGTTCCAGTTCGCTCTAAATCAGTTTTGGAATTAGCTTGTTTAATATATGCATCAACTTCCTCTTTTTGTTCTTTTGTTGTTATTTTTTCAACTAGCTCAAGCTCAGGAGCTAGAATTATATAAGTACAAGAAAAAATAGTGTCCACTCGAGTAGTATAAACAGAAACCACTTCATCGCTATTCTCAAATTTAAAATAAACTTCTGCGCCCTCTGATTTTCCAATCCAATTTTTTTGCAAAAGCTTTGTTGAATTTGGCCAATCAATTTTTTCTAAGCCGTTTAATAGCCCAGAAGTTTTTCCTTTGTCTTCAATGAAATCAGTAATTTTGAAAAACCATTGCTCGAGATCTTTTTGAATAACTTCCGATTCGCATCTTTCGCATTTGCCATTTTCCGCCTGCTCATTTGCCAGAACCGTTTGACATTTTGGACACCAATTCACCTTGGCTTTTTTCTTGTACGCCAAACCATTTTTATAAAACAAAAGAAACAACCACTGTGTCCATTTATAATATTCAGGTACTGATGAATTAACTTCGCGCGACCAATCATAAGAAAAACCAAGTGAATCAATTTGACGCTTGAAAACTTCTACCGCGTTGGAAATTGTTTCTTTTGGATGAATTCCCGTCTTTATCGCATAATTTTCCGCTGGAAGACCAAAAGCGTCAAAACCCTGCGGATGAAGCACATTTTTCCCATTCATTCGAAGATAGCGAGAATATATGTCCGTCGCCGTATAGCTTTCCACATGCCCCACGTGTAGCCCCGCCCCTGACGGATAGGGAAACATGTCTAATATAAAGGCTTTTTCCTTGTCAGAGTCATTTTTAGCGCTAAAATTATCCGGGTTTTCTGCCCACTTTTTTTGCCATTTAGGCTCGATTTCTTTAGGTTCGTATTTTTCCATAAAGTAAAGTTTTAATACTTTCCTATTCTATCCTATTTTTTCATTTATTTCAAGAAAAACAAAAACAGCGTTTTCCGGAATGATACCCGAAAAACGCCGTCTTAGAAAGTGTAATCCAGCGACCCTTAGGCTACTGGTTTTTTTGATGAATGATGATGCATAATTTCACCATCTGGTTTATATACGAAAGAAAATCTGGCCTCTACGATTTGTCTTTCATTTTCTGGGCCAACTTCAAAATCATATCGTCCAGAATGAAGAATTGATCCTGCGGGGATAACTTGAACTGCATCTTCTACAATTGTCCCATTGGGATCTTTTTCAAGAAAATGATGAAAGTATTCTTCCGCTCCATCCTGACCCCTTTTAAATTCAGGTGAAACTGTTGGCAAAAATGTGCAATCTTTGGAATAAAGTGCCGCAACTTTTTGCGGATCTTTAGTTTGTAAAGATTCATTCCAGTTGGCAAAAATTTCGTGAGCTTTTTCAATAATCATTTTTTCTTTTTCTCCTTCCCCAACGGTGGTTGTTTGTATTTTTGTTTCCATAAATTCCATAAAAAAATAAATTAATAATTAGTAAAAATAAATCTAATCAATCTTCATTCCTCTTTTTGTATAATGCTTTCTCGCTACGCGAATTCGGGCGGATTCTTTTTGAATGGCAGCCGCTACGCGAGCATATTCATTTTCATCCATCGAAACTCTTTGAGTTTTCAGCTCCTCAGCCTTCTTTCGGCCTTCTTCGGCGCGAGCTAGATCAATTTCCTCGGCTCGTTCCGCTGTATCTGCCAAAATAATCAATTCATTTTCATGAAATTCAATAAATCCACCAGAAATAGAAAGCAAAATTTCTTCCTCACCTTTTCGAAGCATCAATTCTCCAGCTTTCAAACTGGAAATATAACTACGATGATTTGGCAGGATTGTTATTTCCCCATCCGTGGTCGGCAAAGTCGCCTGATCGACGATATCTTCGAAGACAGTTTTTTCGGGAGTGACTATCTTAAATTTTATTTGTAAATTCTCCATTTAGAAATTAGAAATTAGAAATTAGAAATTAGAAATTAGAAATTCTGAAGTTAAAAAATTATTTTTTAACTTCAGTTATACTGCCTTTCATATAAAAGTCTTGTTCCGCCACCTCATCCATCTGTCCATCCAAAATCATTTTGAAACCTTTGATTGTGTCTGAAAGTTTCACGTATTGTCCCGCAGTTCCAGTAAATTGTTCAGCCACGAAGAATGGTTGGGAAAGAAATTTTTGAATTTTTCGTGCGCGGGAAACTGTCACCTTGTCATCATCAGACAATTCTTCCATTCCCAAAATTGCAATGATGTCTTGAAGATCCTTATATCTTTGCAAAACTCTCTGCACTCCTCGGGCAACTTCATAGTGTTCTTGTCCCACAATATTTGGATCCAAAATTGTCGAACTGGAATCCAATGGATCAACCGCTGGATAGATTCCAAGTTCGGAAAGTGATCGCGAAAGCACTACGGTTGAATCAAGATGACCAAAAGTCGTCGCTGGCGCTGGGTCAGTTAGGTCGTCGGCTGGCACATACACGGCTTGCACAGATGTAATGGACCCTTTCTTGGTAGAAGTGATTCGCTCTTGCAACCGTCCCATTTCTTCCGCGAGTGTTGGTTGATATCCCACGGCTGACGGAATTCGTCCAAGGAGAGCGGACACTTCTGAGCCGGCTTGTGTAAAACGGAAAATATTGTCAATAAAAAACAAAACATCTCGGCCTTCGTCGTCACGGAAATATTCCGCCATCGCAAGAGCAGACAAGGCTACGCGTTGACGTGCTCCTGGTGGTTCATTCATTTGTCCAAACACCAAAGCAGTTTTATCCAAAACTCCTGATTCTTTCATTTCATGATAGAGGTCATTTCCTTCTCGTGTTCTTTCTCCCACACCGGCAAAAATTGAATAACCACCATGTTCTTGGGCAATGTTTCGGATAAGTTCCTGAATCACCACGGTCTTTCCCACACCCGCGCCACCAAAAAGCCCCACTTTTCCTCCTTTGATAAATGGGCAAATGAGGTCGATAACTTTGATTCCAGTTTCCAAGATTTCGGCTTTTGTTGATTGGTCTTCAAATTTTGGCGCATCTCTGTGAATTGGATAATATTTAGTTTCCTTAGTGTCTTTATTAGTTCCTTTCGTGTTTAACTCTCCGAGTCCGTCAATTGTTTCGCCAAGAAGATTAAACATTCTTCCAAGTGTTCCTTGTCCAACCGGCACGCTAATTGGAGCGCCAGTCGAAACAACTTCCATTCCACGTCTCAGTCCATCCGTCGAACCCATCGCCACTGTTCGCACTCTGTTTCCACCTAAATGTTGCGCAGTCTCGAGAACTAATTTAGCATTCGAGGTTTCACCTCGAGTATCTCGAGGTGAAACCTCAAGAACAATTTCCAACGCGTCATAAATATTCGGCAATTCTTCACCGAATTCAACATCCACAACCGGCCCGATTACTTGTGAGATTTTTCCTAGATTTTTCATAATGTTAATTTAGAATTAATTTTAAGTTATGTCTTTACTAATTACTAATCTCTTTACTAATATACTAATCTTTAAAAAAATATTATTAGTATATTCGTATAAAATTCGTAATTCGTAAAAAAGTTATTCTTTGCTTTATTTTAGCCAATTATTCACTGATTAGGATTTAAGGGTTGACTTTTTAGTTGATTTGGAGTATAATATTAGGTTAGTGAAAATCAACGTATTTTTTAACCTTAAAAGGAGGTACATATGCAAACATTGAGACCTGGGGAACGACTAGTCTTCGTTATTCTATCCTGCGTTGTTGGCTGGATAGGCTACTATGTTGTGGGTATAGCAGCGCCTATTATCATAGCTGTAAGTTATATTGCGGGCGCAGTCATTAATAACTCATCCCACTAAATCACCAAAAGGCGGTAATTTAAACTTAAAGTCATCATCTACTTCTAGATTTGATGGCTTTTTTATTTTAAATTTTCCAAAGAACAGTCTTCGCAATCACCAAGGACACAAGATACAATTACCAATTTGGATTTTGAGTATTGGAATTTTTTTGGTTATTGTATCTTGGTTATTGGTCATTGTTCTAATGCCGCCATCCCCGCACTAATCTCCGCTATCTCTTGAGTAATTTTCATCTGTCTAATTTGATTATAGGCCAGAGTGAAATCATCGGCCATTTCTTTGGCAGCATCGGTGGCATTTCTCATAGCAACCATTCGGGCGGATTCTTTGGAAGCATTCGATTCCAAAATTGCATGATAGATCTGCATTTCAATGAGACGCGGGATAATATGATCCAAAACTTCCTCCGGACTCGGCTCAACTTTATATTCAGATTTTGGCTTTTTAAGTCCGTATTCTTCCGCCAAAACATCCATTTCAGCTAATTGTTTTTCCAAATCAATCTTTGAAAGTGGCAAAATTTGGCGCACTTTTGTTTCTTGCTTGATAGCGGAAACATAATCAGTATAGAAAATAACTACCTTGTCATATTTTTTGCCCAAATAATCATCAATTACGACCTTTCCTACTGCTCGCACGGCTTCAAATTTTGGCAAATAGGTCAAATCATTAAATGAGGCGATGATTTCCTTGCCGGTTCTCTTCACAACATTCTCACCTTTTCTACCGACAGTAATAAAATCGATTTTCAATTCTTCATCAGTGATTTTTGATTCTATTTTTTTGTTACCGATTCGATTTATTTTCAAATTTTTCGGACTCGCCAATTCCTCTCTGATTTTTTTTGTCAATTGAGAATTGAATGATCCGCAAAGTCCGCGGTTCGATGTGATTGCGATTGCCAAAACACTCCTCACTTCACGCACAGCTAATAAACCGTCTTGCTTCTCCCTAAATGAACGCGCTAAATTCGTAAGCACACTCCAAGCGCTATGAGCATATGGTCTGATTGCGAGCACACTTGAAATAGCTCGGCGCATTTTAGCCGCACTCACCATTTCCATTGCCCGAGTAATTTTTCCGGTGTTCTGAATGGATTTTATTCGTCTTTTAATTTCTTTACCTGAAGCCATAGCTTTTCTTTACGAATTACTAATTATTTACTAATATACGAATTACGAATTTTTTTATTAGTTATGTTCGTACTTGATTCGTAATTAGTAAAGATTATACCCCGTTTTGATATATATCCTTAAAATCTTTGATCGCTTTTTCTAATTTTTCAATCACGTCTTCCGTCAATTCTTTCTTTTCGGCAATCAGAGTCAACACTTCTTTCGCGCTAGAATTTAGATATTTTTGAAAATCAGTTTCCCATGTTCGAATTTTTTCTACTGCTACATCATCTATGAATCCATTAGTGAGAGCATAAAGAATCGCGACTTGGTTTTCCATTAGCATCGGTGCGTATTGATCTTGTTTTAAAATTTCCACTGTTCTTCGTCCCCGTTCGATTTGACGACGAGTGTTTTCATCCAAATCAGATCCAAATTGTGCAAAAGCTTCCAATTCTCGAAATTGAGCCAAGTCCAAACGAAGTTTTCCGGCCACTTTTTTCATCGCCTTAGTTTGCGCTGCTGATCCCACGCGAGACACAGAAAGTCCCACGTTCAAGGCTGGACGAATTCCTTTGTAGAAAAGATCCGATTCCAAATAAATTTGTCCGTCAGTAATTGAGATAACATTAGTTGGAATGTAAGCTGACACATCACCTGCTTGCGTTTCAATGATCGGCAAGGCTGTGATTGATCCACTACCGAAATCCTTGTTAAGTTTTGCACTTCTCTCCAAAAGTCGAGAATGCAAATAGAAAACATCTCCCGGATAAGCTTCACGCCCTGGTGGACGCTTGAGAATTAAAGAAATTTGGCGATAAGCCCAAGCGTGTTTGGAAAGATCATCGTAAATCACCAAAACATCTTCACCTTTATCCATAAAATATTCTCCCAGCGCGCAACCAGAATAGGGAGCGATAAAAGAAAAAGCAGCTGGATCAGATGCACCCGCCAAAACAATCGTGGTATATTCCATCGCCCCTTTCTTTTCAAGTTCTGCTACAATTCGAGCAATCTTGGATTCTTTTTGTCCAATGGCGACATAGATGCATTTCATGTTTTGACCTTTCTGATTGATGATGGCATCAATCGCAATGGCAGTTTTTCCAGTTTGGCGGTCGCCAATGATAAGCTCTCTTTGACCTCGCCCCACTGGGATCATTGCATCAATCGCTTTAATTCCTGTTTGCACCGGTTGATTGACGGATTGACGAGTGATAACTCCCGGAGCAATTTTTTCAATTGGATAGAATTTTTCGGAGACGATTTCGCCTTTGCCATCAATCGCTTGTCCAAGCGGATTGATTACTCGGCCAATCATATTCTCCCCCACTGGAATCGACAAAATTTTTCCCGTTGATTTGACTTGATCACCTTCTTTGATACCAGAAAATTCACCCAAAATCATGGCTCCGATTTGGCCTTCTTCCAAGTTGAGCGCCACGCCATAAATTCCATTAGAACCCGCCTTCGCTTCACTTTGGCGAGGCAAGAATTCCAACATCTCCGAAGCCATCACGTCAGAGAGGCTGGAAACTTTCGCCACGCCGTCCCCAACTTCCAATACGGTTCCGACTTTTTCAGTCTGAGTTTTAGTCTCAAAATTTTCAATTTGCTTTTTTAGTTGTTCGATGATGTAGTCTTTGCTCATAATGTTTTTATAAATTTTAGTTAGATTATAATTTACGAAAGTACGAATCTAGCGAAAGTACGAATTAGTATTTTAGAAAGATTCGTATGTTAGTAAAAATTTGACTTTTTATTAATTTCATACTATATTTATACGATTTGATTCAATGTAATCATCTCAATAACCTTAAAACTTTTTTATAAAGGAGGTGAAGAATATGGACAGTTTAGCAGAAAAATTGCAAGCATACGAAAAGGCAATGAAAGAAGCGGGTTGCACGCCCAAAGAGAAAATAAATTTCGTGAAAACCAATGGACACTCTCTTGAGAACTGCATATCTGATGGTGGCTGGGCAATGACCTTGGTTAATATGGTGCCAAGTATGTACAAAACATACGAGGAACTTGCCCAAGCCATCAAGACAGCCCCTTAATTATCGTCGCCTCGCCAGCCGAAAGCCACTGATTCCTGTATTATTAGGATGACGTGGCTTTTTTATTTTTAATTTTCCAAAGAACTTCTATCTCTATTATGTCATTCCGAACTTGTTTCGGAATCTCGTACTTAGTTTCGGAGATCCTGAAACAAGTTCAGGATGACAATTTTTTCTATTTTTAATTCAGTGAAATCATGTGAGCTCACGTGATAATCAGTGGTTCAGACTTTTCTTCAACTCTACTAACTGTCTCTCCACGCTCGCGTCCAAAATTTCATCGCCGATTTTCAAAATTATTCCACCCTTGATGCTTTCGTCAATTTTATTTTCAATCACAACTTCTTTCGCCCCGTATTTCTTCTTAATAAATTCCTCAATTTGTTTGTATCTTGTATCTTGTATCTTGTATCTTGTTATTATTTCCACTTCCGCAATACCACTTTCTCTGTTATATAACTCTTCAAATTTCTTGATAATTTTCACAACCAATTTAGTTTGCCTATTTTTCGTCAAAATTTTCACAAAATTTTCTATCACAACACCAATCTCGTTTTGAGATTTTTCCCGTGTCACTTCATATAAACTTTTCGCGTATTGCGTGGCTGTGATTTTCATTTATTTTATCGCTTTTTCAATTATTTCTTTGTCCTTATTTAAATCTAATTTCTCCGCAATCACTTTTTCCGTCGCCATCACCACAAGATCAGCCACTTCTGATTTTATCTCAGAAAGCATTTTCTTTTTCTCTTCTTCAATCATTGCCTTGGCGTCTTCAAGCATTTTGGCATTTTTTTCTTTCATTTCGGTCGTGATGTTTTCAGCATTTTTCCTAGCTTCATTTTCAGATTTTTTGATAATTTCTTGGGCTTCTTTTTTGGCGTTTAGTAAAACTTCTTTTTCTTTTTCAGTTATTTCCTCCAATTTTTGTGAAGCATCAGCACTATCTTTCAAACCTTTTTCAATTTTTTTCGTCCTGTCATTTAATGTTTTCAAAATCGGTTTGTAGGCAAATTTATACAGCACCAAAAGCACGATGACAAAATTGACCATCTGCGCTAAGAGTAAGTTAACTTCAATGTGAAATGTTTTTATTAGTTCATCCATAAAATTATAATAATCAAGAAACAAGCTACAAGATACAAATAATTTTCAATAATCAACTTACAAATTAACACTGTTTGATTATTGAATTTTTAAAATTGTGATTTGTTTGTTTCTTGTTTCTTGTATCTTGGAATTTTTAACAATCTCATTTTGCCCCACCTCGTTAGATGGAGCATCTGAAATTATTTGATCGAGAAAGCAATAACCAAAGCATAAATAGCCACCGCTTCGGCGAAAGCTGAAGCCAAAAGCATCGGCACGAGAATTTTTCCGGCTGATTCTGGGTTTCTTCCGATTGATTCCATAGCTTTTGCACCAATTTTTCCAATCGCAAGTGCTGGAGCGATTGAGCCAATTCCGATAGCCAATCCCTTGGCCAACATTGTTAGATCCATAAAATTATTCTTCTACTTTTGAAGTCGACTTGTTTTTATGTTTTTAAAGTCGCTTGAAAAATAAAATTTAAAAAATTAATTAACTATAAATTAATGCTCAGCATGTTTTTCGGTAGCTATTGTCATAAAAACCATGGTGAGTATTGCAAATATGAGCGCCTGAATTATCCCTACAATCATTTCCAAAAACATAAATGGTAGTGGCAGAAAATAGGCAAACAGCGCCATCATCGAAGCCAACAGCACTTCCCCAGCAAAAATATTCCCAAAAAGCCGGAAGGTGAGCGAGGCTACCTTGGCAATTTCTCCAATCACTTCCACTATTCCCACAAAGGCTTTGATTGGATTGACTAAGACAATGGTTACATCTTTTTTTATCTTACTCGGAATTTCCAAAAATGCTTCTATATTTATAAATTTATTCAAATGACTCCAAACACCAATCGCAAGTACTCCCATAACATGTGAAGCCACTACTGCAAAAAGTGCCAGTGCCAAGGTGGTGTTGATGTCAGCTGTTCCACCACGAAGAATCGGCACAAAAACTCTATGCGCGCCGTCAACTTCATTAAATCCGATTGTTCCCACACCCGGCAAAAGCCCGAGCCAATTATTCACCAGTATAAACAAAAAAAGAGCCATTGAGATTGGCAGGAACTTTTCTGTTCTTTTTCTTTCTCCCGTGATACTGTCGCCCAATTCCAAAGCCTTCTCGAGTAAAATTTCAAAAACATTCTGCAAACCTTTTGGAATTTTTTTAATTTTCTTTCCAGTCATAACAAAAAAAGCGACCAGAATTAGAACTGTTATCCAACTCATAATCAAAGAGTTGGTGACAGTAAAACTACCGAAATGAAAAATCGGCTCAGCAAACAAAGTTGCTTCGTGGGAAAATTCCTGATTAGACTCATGACTATTCGTTTGTATTTCGTGTTCTGCCATATGCTATTTTTTTGCTATTTTATCCTGCGCTTCTTTTTTATCTTCGTTTTCTATTCTTTTTAGTTCACGCATTGCATCTTTAGTTATGCCTATTGTTGAAATGATAAAGGCAATGCCAACAGAGAGAAGAAAAAGCCAAGGTTCAGTTTGATATTTCTTATCTAGCCATCTGCCGACAAAAATTGCCAGAATTATCGGTCCCGCAATCCAACCAGAAAGCCGATAAAAAAGCAATAAACCCGGCTGCCACCAAGGCGCCTTCGAATTGTTTTTTTCTTTTTCCATATTTAAATAAAAAACTTTCTTTTTAGGAGCCACTATATATTCTTATGTGTTTTTGAAAAAAAGTCAAGAGTTGGAAATTTTGATTAACTTAACCCCAATTCCAGTAGGAAATTCTTGAGTTCATCACCCTTAATTTCCCGAAATTCACCCGGTTTTAGGCCTTTAATTTTAATACTCATAATTCTCACTCTTTTTAGATCAACCACATTATATCCCAAAGCGGAACACATCCGCCTAATTTGTCGCTTTTTTCCTTCCGTAAGGATGATAGAAAACATCCCTTCATTGATTTTTTGCACTTTGCATTCCTTGGTTTTATACCCATCATCCAATCTTACTCCGCGCGCCATTTTATCAATAAAGCTGTCTTTCATAATTTTGTTAACTCTCACAGCATATTCTTTTTCATGCTTCTTTTCCGGATTCAAAACTTTGTCAGTTATCCGACCATCATTTGTGAGAATTATGAGTCCCCAAGAATCTTTGTCGAGTCTTCCAATCGGATAAACTTTTTGAGGGATTTTCACTATATCCATAATACTTTTTTCCTTCTCGCCTTGGGGACTATGTGTGATTATCCCCATCGGCTTGTTATAGGCATAGTAGAAAAGTTTTTTTTGACAATTTTGCGCTACTTTAACCACATCATTTTCCTGAACTTTGTCGCCCAAAACTGCTCGCTTGTTGTTTATCTTGATTTTTCCGGCCTCAATCAGCCCATCCGCTTCTCGCCGAGAGCAAATGTTTTTTAGCGCCAGATATTTATTTATTCGCATAGGGTATTCCTCCATATTTTTATATTCCAAATAATTTTTTAGCATTTTCTGTTGTTATTTTCTCCACTTCTTCTAATGGAATTCCCTTAACTTCCGCTATCTTCATTGCAACATATTTCACATACATCGGCTCATTCCTCTCACCTTTTTTTGGCACAGGAGTAAGATAGGGGCAGTCCGTTTCTAAAATGATATTTCGTAAATCAACTTCGCGAATAAGCTTATCATAACTTATCCCATAAGTCACTATACCGTTAAGTCCAATTAAATAGCCAAGCTCGATAAATTTCTTAGCAGTTTTATAGCTTCCTACAAAACTATGAATCACACCTCTTTTCTCTACTGGATTTTTTTCCAGCATTTCATATAGATCGTCATAGGCGTCCCAACAATGAATCATGATCGGTTTTTCCACAGCATTCGCCAGTTTGATAAATTCTAAAAATATTTCTTTCTGCTTTTCTTTTAATTTTTCAATGTTATCCTCGGCACCCGCCTCGACTCGTGGAGACGCTTCGTCGACGCGAGGCGGGTCGAAATGATGATAATCTAAACCAACTTCTCCAATCGCCACCACCTTTGAATTCTTAGCCAATTCCAAATATTTTTCTTTTTCAAAAATTTCTCCAGCTGTTTCAATTTCCACCTCTTCAATTTCATCTGGGTCATGATAGGAAAATTTTTGCGCCTGAAGATGAAGCGGATGAATTCCAATTGCCGCATATAGCCCATTATACTTCTTGGCATACTTCACCGCCCGCACACTAGTCGAATATTGCGACCCCACATTAATCACAAAAACACCCTCCGCGAGAGTTTTTCCAATTACTTCTTCCGCATCATTTTTATATGCAGAGAAATTTAGATGAGCATGGGTATCGATCAACATGAAGCATGAAACATGAAGCATGAAACAAAATATGTTTTATGCTACATGCTATAGATTATATGAAATTTATTTTATCCTTTGAAATAAAACTTCTTCTAGTTTTTTTGAATCTATTGCTTTTTTAATTTTTTCTGAAGTTTCTGGCATAAAATACTCCAACTGAAAAGCTATAGAAAATAAATCAATAAAAAGTTTTTTCATTACTTCATTAAAAGATTCTTGATTATCCTTTACTAATTCCCATGGTTTTGTGTCTCCCATATATTTATTAGCATCTGAAACCATTTTTATAATTTTATTTAATTCCACTCCTAATCCCATTTTGTTTATTCTGTGGGCTATATCAGGATCAATCTTATATTCAAATTTATTGTAAGAAATTTCAGATTTTTCACTAAGTTTCAAAACTCTTGAAACTAAATTTCCCAATCCATTCGCTAAATCCGCATTATATTTTTCAACCATTCTTTCCATCGTCATATCAACATCTTCACCAAAAGTTCCAGCGCTTAAAAGCAAATATCGCGTTCCGTCTGTGCCAAATTTTTCTATCATTTCTTGAGGAGAAATTACATTACCCAAAGTTTTGCTCATTTTCTTTCCACCCGAAAGAATATGTCCATGAGTAAAAATCATTTTTGGCAATTCTATGCCGAGATGAAGTAAGATTGCTGGCCAAATTGTGGCATGCACTCGCAAAATATCTTTGCCAATTAAATTTATGTCGACTGGCCACTCCTTCGGAATATTTTTTTCATCTCCATCCCAGCCAAGACCGGTAAGATAATTTAAGAAAGCATCCACCCAAACATAGGTTGTATGCTGATCATCAAATGGCAATGATATTCCCCAAGAAACATTTTTTCTAGAAATTGAAATATCTTTTAATTCTTGATTCTCCAAGAAAGACAAAATTTCATTCTTATATCTTTCCGGAGAAATTTTCATCTCATCTTTTTTTATTTTTTCAATAAGCTTTTCTTGCATTTCGGTCATTTTCAAAAGGTAGCATTCTTCTTTCATTTTTTCCGGAACTGTATTGTGATCAGGGCATTTTCCATCCACCAAATCGCTTTCATTTAGAAATTGCTCGCAGCCAACGCAATACAATCCTTCATATTCACCTTTATAAATTGCACCTTTATCATATAGCGTTTGCAAAACTTTTTGCACGGCTTTTTTGTGTTTTTCACTAGTAGTTCTGATAAAACCATTGTATTGAACATTTAATTTTTTCCAGATATCTTCAAATTCCACGGAAATTTCATCCACAAATTTTTGAGGATCTTTTTTAACTTCTGCCGCTTTTTTTTGAATTTTTGCTCCATGCTCATCCATTCCAGTCAGGAGAAAAGTTTCATCGCCCTGTAATCTATGCCATCGAGCCAAAACATCCGCCGCAATTGTGGTATAAGCATGCCCAATGTGAGGCGATGCATTAGCGTAATATATAGGAGTTGTAATATAAAATTTATTCTGTTTCATAGGTTTCTTAAGTATTTTAAGCTTCTAAATAATTATTTCTTTGCTTTTCACGATATTCTATTCTCTTGCTATATAATTTCTCCGTAAAGCCACCTTCTTTCATATGTTTTTCTTCAAGAGCTTTTATCTGTCGACTCAAAAGATATGTTGCTTGATGACAGAGAGTCAAAAGCCAATTAGTAGCTCTCTCCTGATCTTTCGGTAATTTGACCGTTTTCAAAATTTCCTCATTTCTTGTTTCTGCTAAATATTTTATCAACTTTGAACTTTCTTGGCGAAATTTTTGCGTCCCTGGATTATTTTTATCCCATTTTCGAAGATTATTTTGCCTTAAAAAATCCTCTAAATCGCCAGTTAATTCCTCTAAGGAACCTTTAGATGTGCCAGAAAGTTTTATAGCAATTTTAAGTGAGGTTCCCATATCATCAGATCCTTCGACGATGTTTTGTTTTCCGCTCCTAGCTGCACCATTCATTTGCTCTTTTAATTTATAGCTTTTTATCCACCGATTGCAAAATTCCACAGTATGATCATAAATAACAACTGAAAACCAATATGTAAAAAGTTTTTTATACGGTTGCATATTTTCTAAGATACTTAAGTAACTTAAGATTCTTAATGCACTATTACAACAAATTCCCCTCTAACCTTATCCTGATTGTTTTGAAAATATTCCAAAACTTCTTGCGAACTTCCTCGCACAATTTCTTCAAATATTTTTGTGAGTTCTCTGCCGAGAATAATTTTCTTTTCCTGCCTCATCGACAGGCAAGCTCCTGATAAGCTTGTTAAAAGCTTTAAATTCTTAATCACGCGATGAGGAGATTCAAAATAAATAACTGGCATCTCAAAAGCCACAACTTTTTTGAAAAAAGTTTCTCGGCCTTTTTTGTGGGGCGGAAAACCTAAAAAAACAAATTGCGTCAAATCAATTCCGGCTACACTTATCATAGCAGAAATAGTAGACGCTCCTGGAATTGGCACAATTACAATATCATTTTCCACAGCACTTGCCACCAGTTGATTGCCTGGATCAGAAATTCCGGGGGTTCCAGCGTCAGTTATGAGCGCCACATTTTTCCCATTTTTCAACTCATGAATTATCAAATCTAACTTTGGCACTGGCTTGGTCGCGCCACCTTTCCTGATATTCTGATAGAATGACATTGTTGGAGTTTTGATTTCGTAGTGATCTAGAAGTTTTCTGGAGTTTCGCGTATCCTCACACACAATCAAATCAACTTTTTTCAAAACCTCAACAGCGCGAAAAGTCATATCCGCTAAATTCCCAATTGGAGTTGCCACTATATACAGAGCATTTTTATCCATAAATTAAATTTATTTATAATCTATTTTTCCATTAAATCAGAAACTACCAAGCTGACTGCTGTAGCCGCCGGCACAGAGATAATGGCGCCGAGCACTCCCGCCAATTTGAAACCGATTAGAATTGCGACAATTGTCACCACAGGATTGAGTCCGACTGCTTTTTTCATCGTAAGCGGAATAACCACATGACTCTCGAATTGTTGTGCAATAAGATAGACCACAAAAGCCATCATTCCCACAGTTGGAGAAACCAAAAATCCCAAAATTATCCCCGGAACGGCAGAGATTATCGGTCCGACATATGGCACCACTTCTAAAATTCCAGCAAAAAGCGCCAAAAGCAAAGGATAGGGCACGCCAACTAAATATAGCCCGATAAAATCCAAAACAAAAATTACGAGCATCAAAAAAAGTTGCCCGAGCATCCACTTTCCAATCTTACCTTCAATTCTATCAGTGAGACTAGCGGCGTAAGTTTTGTTTTTTTCCGGCATAATCGAAACGATAAATTTTTTGATCCCGCTTTCTTCCATCACCATATAGAAAGCCATTGAAAAAACTACCACTACCGAAAGCAAACCAGAAAATACTCCGAGGGTTTTGGAAAAAATATTTGTTGAAATGTTAGTAAAACTACTTTCAATATTATTAGCCAGACCTTGGATGATTCTATTGATACCAGAATTTTGTGAAGAATTAATGATACTTCCAAAGTCTCCAAAATATTGTGAAGAATTATGAGAAAAATCATTAAATTGACTGACGATAGACGGCACCATAAAAGACACGATAAGTGCTAGAACGGAAAACAAAAGCACATAAATGAGCATTGCTCCAGCCGAACGCGGAATTTTTTTTCTTTGAAGAAGATCCACCCCCGGATCAATTGAGGCTGCGATAATAACCGCGATAAAAACCAAGATTATAATATCCCGCACCAAAAACAAAAACCACAGACCCAAAAGAATCACTATAGTTTTGAGCACAATACTAGTTGAAATTTCTACTTTTTTTGATTGTGTTTCCATGAAATTTTATTTCCTTTCTTTTAGGACTTGTATATTTAAAAATATTGAGAGCTTACGGAGGCGCTTAAGAAATTCTAGCATTAATTTAATCTTTACGAATATGTCGGGACTTTATTTTTAAAAATATTTTTCGCGCCGTAGCGCGTTCAGTATTTTTAAATATGCAAGTCCTCATCTCAGACCAATTTCTCTAATTCCTTTTTCAACTTTTCACTATTTTTGTGCGGTCCAATAACTGCTAAATTAAGCCTATTTTGGCGAAAAACATCTTTTGCTACTCTTAGTATATCATCTATACTGACTTTATCAATAAGCTTGAATTTCTCTTCCAGGGTGGAAATCTTTCCATTAGAAACTTCTTGATCAACAAAAAACATTGCCACTTCGTCCGATGATTCCATGCCCATAACCGCTCGGCCTTTGACAAAATCCTTGGCTTTTTGCAATTCTTTTTCGCTCACCTTCTCCTCGGCGATTTTTTTATATTCAGTAAGAATAACTCGAACAGCTTCTTCTAAATTTTTGTGTTCCACTCCAGCGCTAGTTGAAACATAACCCGCATCTTCATAAGTTTCAATGCCTGTTCGCACATAATAGGTCAAACCTCTTTTTTCTCGTACTTCAATGAAAAGTCGACTAGACATTCCACCGCCAAGAATAATTGACATTAACGCCAAAGCATATCGATCCTTGTGATTTCTTTTGTAAGCTCGCACTCCCAAAACCAAATGCGTCTGGTCGGTTTTTTTAAATTTAATTTTCACTTCTGGTTTTTTTTGTTCCTCCTTAACGCTAGAAATTTTTATCTTCTTTCCTTTTGGCATTTTGGAAAAATATTTTCCAATCCTTTCAACTATTTTCTTTTCATTAAAATTTCCGGCTACTGATACAGCCGTATCATTAGCCACATAGAACTTTTTCATAAATCCAACAAAATCTTGACGCTTGAATGAATTGATTGTTTTTTTACTACCTACAATTTCTCGCCCTAAGCTGTTTTTTGGATAAAGCATCTCTTCAAAAACTTCTTCTACTTTTCTCATCGGCAAATCCTCATACATATTGAGCTCCTGAACAATTGTGCCTTTTTCTTTTTCAATTTCCACCGTTTCTAATTTGGAATTTAGATACATATCACTCAACACATCCATTGCCGTTTCAATGTGCTTAGCATCAACTTTGACATAATACATTGTTTTGTCTTTGGCAGTAAAAGCGTTGAATTCTCCACCGATTGATTCCAACTCTTCTGAAATCATAAGAGTCGTTGGTCTTTTTTTGGTACCCTTAAAAAACATATGTTCGATAAAATGCGAAAGTCCCGCTTCTTTTTCACTTTCGTAGCGCGACCCCACACCAATCATCACCATTACTGTCACTGTTTGAGTTTCCCGCATTGGGGCCGTGATTATCTTGAGACCATTTTTGAGAGTAGTTTTTTTATGTTTCATAATATTGTCATGCTGAACTTGCTTTCAGCATCTCTATTGTTTAGATCCTGAAATAAATTCAGGATGACACTTGCGTGTCATTTTTTCTTATTGCGTTTTATTCTGATTAGTCCACTAAATGGAATTATCTCAAGTCCTTTCTTTTCTAATTTATCCAAAATAATATTCATTCCCAATGAATCACTGGAGATATGCCCAGCCACTACCACATTGATATTAGCTTTTTCGGCTTCTTTCTTGTGATCTTCGCTCAGATGCATGGCAATTATTGTTCCAATGCCAACATTAGCCATGGCTTGATATATTTCTTTGGAGCCTTCTGTCCCGCCGGTAAATTCAGAAACTACAACTTTTCCCGCCCGATTATTAGGCGTACCAGCAAAAAGCATTGGCCCTGCGCCTTGTCTTTTGGCTTCTTGGTATTCTGGAATTTTCATAAGAATTTCCAAAATATCACTCACATAACGCGGGTTATTTTTTTCAATAAGTTTTGTCAGGTACATCGCCCCACAATTATCCCCCGGAGTATGTATATTCATCAAATTTATTTTCAAAAGCCTGGCTGCGTCCACCGTCACATAATGATTAGCCGGATTTATCCCACGCGCTACTTCAGAAATTCTTTTGTGCAATAATTTTTCCGCGATGTTAACTGGAATGCCGAATTTTTCCAAAAAATCAATTTGATAATTCATCACATCATCTAGGCCTGTCAAAGCCAGCCCGATTGGATGATGATTGATAACCAAATCCACGCCCAATTCTTTGGCCAAAAGCAATCCGCCCATTGAAAGGTCAATTCCGACTATTGCTTTTTTGATATTTTTTACTCCATTATCATTATGAATTCTGGTATCAGAATAGGGATTGGTCAGTTTTTCCTTGTCAAAATAGTCCTTTTCCTCTTTGGGCATTTTTTCATATAGCTCTTTTTGTCTTTTTAAATAGTTTTGGATCTCCTCTTGGTTACGAAAATCATTTTCAATTCCTATTTTAACCGCTTCATTAAATATTTCTTGAATTTTCATAATTTTTAATTTAGATTGCTTATAATTCGAGTCTATCACGCCCCCTAGTATTTTTCAAGAAACAAAAGCCGGTTCTGATTGTATTATGTTTTATGAAAAGATATGCTTTCACAATTATACTTTTGATTTTATCGGCGATTATCCTGATCGCTGTTTCGCGTTTTTAATAAAAAAGAATACGTGATTAATTACGTATTTTTATATAATAAATGTGTCCTTAGCAGGAATCGAACCTGCGACCTTCTGGACCGCAACCAGACGCTCTATCCACTGAGCTATAAGGACATAGATTTACACTACTATAAATAATGTTTTTTTACAACTATTCTATTCAAACTTTCTCCTTTTCCCTTTTTATCTTATACTTAGTTTATGCTAGACATAAACACTTCACTAAAATCTGTCCCCCGCATTACACCTAAATATATCCGTGTTTTGGAAAAACTCGGACTTCTTACAATCAAAGATCTTTTATTATATCTTCCTTTTCGTTATGATGATTTTTCCAAAACCGTTTCGCTTTCAAATGATTTCGTTGGGCAAGCTATTACAGTCGAAGGCAAAATTATCAAAGCCAAAAACAATCGACTCTTTCGTCGAAAAATGACCATCACGGAAATCGTCCTCGAGGATCAAAATGGAAATCTTCTCAAGGCTGTATGGTTTAATCAGCCTTATATATTAGAAAATTTTCCCATTGGCTCCACCGCAAGATTTTCTGGAAAACTTGGAATGAGTGGGCCCGCCTCGACTCGCGGAGACAACTGCTCGTCGACCCGCCTTGACTCGGCGAGGCAGGCGCGAGGCGGGAAATATTTTTCTATGAGTAATCCTGCCTTTGAAAAATCCACTCGCGATGCCACTAACACTGGAAGACTCGTCCCAATCTACAGTGAAACTTCCGGCATAACTTCCAAATGGATTCGCTGGCAGATAAAAACCCTCTTGCCTTTAGCTAAAAATATACCTGATATTTTGTCTATTGAAATTCGAAAAAAATATAATCTATCCGATATCTATACTACCCTCTCGCAAATTCATTTCCCTGATGATATGGAAAAGCTTATTCGCGCCCAAAAAAGAATGGCCTTTCAAGAAATGTTTCTAGTGCAAATCAGAACTTTGGAAATTAGAAAAAACTGGAAAGAAAAAGATTCTAACAAAATAAAATTTGATGAAAAATTAATTAAGAAATTCACGCTCGAATTACCCTTCAAGCTCACTGACGTTCAAAGAAAGGCAACTTTCGAAATTTTGAAAGATTTAGAAAGACCATGCCCCATGAATCGACTGCTTAATGGTGATGTTGGTTCTGGAAAAACAATTGTTTCCGCCATTTCCGCACTACAAACAATTTCCGCCGGATATCAAACGGCTCTTATGGCGCCAACAGAAGTCTTGGCTCGCCAACATTTTGAAAGTTTTTGTGATATTTTTAAAAATTACAATATAAAAATAGCTTTGTTAACTAGCTCATATAAATTAATTTCAGAACCAAAAGTAAATCAAGATTTGAAAATTGAAAATTTAAAATTGATTGAAAATTGCAAATTGAAAATTAAAAATTATACTCGAACTATAAAAAACACAACTCGCTCTGAGTTGCTATCATCTATCCAAACAGATGAAGTGCAGTTAGTTATCGGCACTCACGCGCTAATTCAAAAAGATGTTCGATTTAAAAATCTAGCACTGGTGATTATCGATGAACAGCATCGTTTTGGCGTCAATCAACGCGCAACACTCCAAAGTGAAACTATGAATATCGATGATGGGAATAAAAAAGTTATCCCCCATCTTTTAACTATGACCGCTACGCCAATTCCACGAACGCTGGCCATCGCCTATTTTGGCAGTTTAGATTTGTCAATTTTAGATGAAATGCCTAAAAATAGAAAAAATATTATTACTAAAATAATTACCCCGAATGATCGAGAAAAAGTCTATGATTTCATTCGCAGTGAAATAAAAAAAGGTCGACAAGCTTTTGTTATTTTGCCATTAGTCGAGGAATCACTTTCTGAAAGTATGATCGATGTCAAAGCCGTCAAAGAGGAACACGAGAGATTATCCCAAGTTATATTTTCTGAATTTAAGCTTGGGCTTCTTCATGGGAAAATGAAAGCTAAAGAAAAAGAAGAAGTGATGGAAGATTTTAAAAATAAAAATTTTGATATTTTAGTTTCTACATCTGTAGTAGAAGTTGGCATCGATATTCCCAATGCAACTGTAATAGTCATTGAAAACGCCGAGAGATTTGGTCTCACCCAATTGCATCAGTTTCGCGGACGAGTTGGACGAGGAAAAGAGCAATCTTATTGTTTTTTGTTTGCCAATTCAGGGACTAAGTCCCCAATTGGGGGCTTAGTCCCTACGCGTTTAAGAATAATGGAAAAAACCAATGATGGTTTTGAAATTTCTGAGCATGATTTGAAATTACGTGGTCCAGGACAATTCTTTGGCACCATTCAATCAGGCTTGCCTGATATTGCTATGGAAAATTTAGGCAATACAAAACTCATTAAATTCGCCCGTGCCGAAGCCGCATATTTATTAGAAAACGATCCCAAGTTAAAAGAGCATCCGCTAATAGCTGATTCCCTTAAAAAGTTTTCAGAAAAAATTCATCTAGAATAATGTCTTTTTTTACTTTCAATAAGGTTATTATAAACTTTCAAAATTTTCTCGGCGCAAATCGAAGAGGTGAAATTAATTCTAGCGATACGCGCGGAAGTTTCGCCAAATTTTTTTCGTAAATCTTTGTCGTTAATCAATTTAAAAACTGCTTTTTCAAATTCTTTCTCGCCCTGTGGAATAGCGACTTTGTCGCTACCGCGTAGCGGTATTCCACAGGGTGAATTTTCTTCTACTAAAAATCCATTGCCATTATTCAAAACTAAACTATTTATCCCGGTCGCCGAAACTGCCACGATTGGGAGCCCCATATACATCGCCTCGGTGATTATCATTCCTTGCGTTTCTGATTTTGAGCCATAGACAAAAATATCCGCAGAAGCAAAATAATTTTTAATTTCTTGCCTTTCTACTTCTCCGCAAAAAATTATTTTTTCTGAAATATTTTCCCGTCGGCAATATTCTTCTAAATTATTCCTGAGATACCCATCTCCTACAACTAGAAATTTAACATTAAGCGCGGACAGTCCGCCCTCTAGCGGACTGTCCGCTAGAATATTCTTAATTGATCGAAAAATAAATTCAACATTTTTTTCCGCAGTTAATCGGGAAACCATAAACAGAACAGTTTCATCATCTTTTATATTATATTTTTTTCTTATTTTATTTCTATCAGGATTTTCAAATTCTTCCTCAAGAACTCCTGTCGGGATAGCATATATTCTGTCATGCTGAACTTGTTTCAGCATCTCTTTTTTAGATCCTGAAACCTGCCTGCCGGTAGGCAAGGTAAATTCAGGATGACAATTTTTCACCCCCCATTTTCGAATAATTGGAATGATTGAATCTGTCGGCACAATTACGGCGTCCGCCAAGTTAGCAAATTTAACCGCTTTTTTGATAATATATCCGGCCGAAATTTTTGCTGGGACAAACGGCACAAAATTAGTATATTGATCATAAAGAGTGTGCCAAGTAAAAATCAAGGGAATCTTTTTCCTCTTCGCCCATTTCATTGCCACGCTTCCAAGAAGATTGGGATGCTGAGCATGAATCACATCCAGATCAAGATTCTTTATTATCTTATCAATTTTCCAGGAATATGGAATCGCCAAAGGAAAGCGAAATTTAATTTCAATATCAAATGAAGGAAAACGAAAAACATTTTTATTGACATCCTTATAATTTTTCCAGTACGGAGCAAAAATAAAGACCTCATTCCCCTGTTTTTCCATCTCGCGTCGAAATGTTTCAATCGACCGCGTCACGCCATAGGGATTAGGTAAATAGTTATTAGTAAAAATTGCAATACGCATAAGCGATACGAACAATGCGAATTTCATGCGAATGATGCGAAATTATTCGTGGCATTCGCATGCATTCGTAGATTGGCATCGCTAGTTATTGTTTATAAAATCAAGGATATCTTGAAAAATATGCTCGTTTCTAATGTCAGAAATAAAAGTATGGTAAGCTTTGTGAATATATTTTTTTTCTTTGACTTTAGAACTTATTTTTTCATAAATTTTTTCTAAACTATTTCCCGAAACAACACTATCACTGCTTGATTGCATCACGAAACAAGGCTGTGTAATTTTGGGAATTTCCTGCCGAGAAATTTTTATAAGCTTAGCGACTTCCAAGACGCTCTTAATCGGATATGTTCGATAGGAAATTCTTCTAGTAATTAGACGCGGACTTCCAAAGAAAGGTGGATAAAATTTCCGTCCATATTTTATAAAAATATTAAAAAATTTCAAAATAATTTCTCCCAATTTCTCAAGCCTAACTTTATACGGCATCGCCATAAGGATAATCCCTGAAATTTTTGGCTTATTTTTTGCCAACATCACTGTGAGATTAGCTCCGATGGAAGTTCCTGACACATAAATATCTTTGTGATTTTTAGCCAACTCTTCATAGGCCTTATTGGCATCGCACATCCAATCTTCCCAGTAAACATTTTCCAAATCTTTTGAAGTTGTCCCGTGTCCACGAAGCATCGGCCCAAAAACAGTATAGCCATTTTCGTTGAGATATTTTCCAAGTCGTCGAAGCTCATATGGCACAGATGTCCAGCCATGGATAAGCAAAACCGCCTTGCCATTAGTGCCAGGAAAATAAAAAGGTTCTTTTAATAAACCATGCTCTTCTTTGTATAATTCTTTAGGGTCTGAAAATAGAACGCTTTTAACCTTATGATATATCTTATTTACCATATATCATATCTTACTACATATTTCACACAAAATCAATCCATTTATAAACACAAGGTCCTTAATATATTATTTTTATTTTCCATTATTACCGTTTTTTTCTAAAAGTTTTTTTGCTTGATAGCCCTTATAAATATTCATAAAAATAAAAGAACCAATAGCTAGAGTAAAAATAATCCAGCCGATCCATTTGATATAGACTTGAATTTCCCGCCAAAGATAACCATAAAAATATCCCATCGCCACCAAAAATCCGCTCCAAATTATTCCGCCAAGAAAAGAATATTTCACAAATTTCTTGAAATCCATTTTCACAATTCCCGCTGCCGTAAATGTTGCCCAGCAAAGTCCCGTAGTAGATTTGACGGCAAAAATTGTTTTTCCTCCATGACTCAAAAAATATTTCTCCATCCGAAGAACCAAACTTTCTGTGATGCCCATATATTTTCCCACTCGTCGCACAAACCCCATTCCATATTTATAACCTAACCCATAAAAAATTATATCCCCACCCATATCGCCAATTATCGACAAAATCAAAACCACAAAAACATTGAACGCTCCGAGGCTCGCCAACATAGCCGAGATAATTGTCACTACCGGTCCTTCAATAATCATCAAAGGCAACATTATAGCATAACCATAATGTGAAAGAAATTGAAAAATTTGTTGTCCTGTTTGTTCCATAAATATTAACTTAAGACTTAGTACATTAATTCTAGCAAAAATAAACAGGAAATGCTAGACTATACACATGAGTATTTTAGCTATAAACAAGCGCGCGAATTTCGATTATGCGATTCTGGAAAACTATGAAGCCGGGATTGAGCTTTTTGGTCATGAGGTAAAATCGATAAAAACCAAGCATGTGAGCCTCAAAGAGTCTTTTGTGACAATCCATGGCAATGAATTGTATTTAACTAATGCCCATGTTCCGCCCTATATTCACGCTGGCAAGCTCGACAATCATAATCCGACTCGCCCAAGAAAGCTTCTGCTCAAGAAATCAGAAATAAAGCATTTAATTGGCAAAGCTCGCACCCAAGGCTTGACATTAGTGCCAATTAAATTATATACTAAAAGACGTCTCATCAAGCTGGAATTTGGTCTCGGAAAAGGCAAAAAGGAATACGACAAACGAGATAAAATCAAGAAAAGAGAAGACGAGAGAGGAATGAGACGAATCCTCAAAAATTTATAAATGGGGATGTTTGGTTTCGACAAGTTGTACGTTTAAAATATGCAAGCCGAGAATGGTAATCACTCGTTAAAATTTTACCAAATCAATAAGTGCAAACTTATTTTCAAAAGCAAAAACTGCGATTGCGCAAGCTTTCTCAGCTAACTTTGCCTACGCTTTGGCTTAATTGCCGAGGCCATCGAACTATCCACTCCTAATAGATAGAGCTCGGTGTTATACATTAGGATAGCTAAAATTGCATTTTCTAGGCAAATTTAGTAAAATTAAACTAGAAAAAAGGTTGGAATATTTTGTTAGTTCATAACTTCCAACCTAAACAAACTAACTAAGCTTGTAGAGGATTTTAGATGAATAGCTTTGGACATGGGTTCAATTCCCATCATCTCCACAAATTTACGAAAATACGAATCGAACGAAATTACTAATCCTTTTTGAATTTTATTCGTACTTTCGCTAAATTCGTATTTTCGTAAATAATAATTATTAACAAAAAAACCATTAGAAGAATATATCGCAAGCCTTTTGTACAAAAGGCATCAAAAACAAGAATAAATGAAGGTATCTGGGCTAAAGAAATTCGCGTCATTGACGAGGATGGAGGGTTGCTTGGAGTAATGACTGTGCCGGAAGCTTTGATTCTTTCAAAAGAAAAAATGCTTGATTTGGTTGAAATATCCCCCAAGGCCGTACCACCTGTTTGCAAGATTATGGATTTTGGAAAATTTCAATACCAAAAATCCAAAGAAGAAAGACAGAATAAATCCAAACAGAAAAAATTTGAAACTAAAGGCATTCGCTTGAGCGTTAGAACTGATGAACATGATTTGAATTTCAAGAAAGATCAAACGGAAAAATTTCTCACCAAAGGCAATAAAGTAAAAATTGAAATAATTCTAAAGGGTCGGGAAAAAGCCCATGGTGATCTAGCTAGACAAAATCTGATTGAATTTGTAAAAAGCATTTCCGTACCTAATAAAATAGAACAAGAAATAAAAAGATTTCCTGGAGGATTTAATATAATAATAACATCACAATAATATGCCTAAACTAAAAACCAAGAAAGCTTTGATTAAGAAAATCAAAATTACCAAGAACAAGAAAGTCACTCGTCGAAAAACTGGACAAAACCATTATAATTCCAAAGAAAATGGCAAAGTTGGTCGAGCGAAAAAGGGTGACACAAGATTGTTTAAAGCTGATGAACATAATATTTTGAAAGGTTTACCTTATAATCACTAATCACAAAAAAAATGACACGAGTAAAACGCGGAGTTTCCGCCTCAAAAAGGAGAAAGAATCTATTAGAAGACGCCAAGGGTTATCGCTGGAAAAGAAAATCTCACTACGCTGCAGCTAAACAAGCTGTGATTAAGGCTGGCGCTTATGCTTATCGCGACCGTCGAGTGAAAAAAAGAACTATGCGAGCGCTTTGGATCACCCGCCTCAACATCGCTCTTCGTGAAGTTGGCCAAAAATACAGCTCGTTTATCAAAATTCTAACTGACAAAAAAATTGAAGTGGACCGAAAGGTTCTCTCACAAATGGCTATGGAAAATCCTGAAGTATTCAAGAAATTCGTCGAAAGCGCTAAATAAAAAAGTAGAAAGTATTATGTAGTAAGTAGAAAGCAAAAAATCCTCGTAAGAGGATTTTTTTATATTCGCTTACTATTTATCGCTTTCTAATTTCTACCATGCCTCATCGGCAGGCAAGCTTTCTACTTCTTTAGTATCACCTCTTTAATCAGTCTTTGAAGCGCATAAAATGGCAACCAGATCCAAAGAGTTTTTCTTACCCACTTATCCCAAAAAGCATTAGCGCCTCCTTTTATCATTGCAAAATCCAAAAGCAAATAAATGACAAAGAAAAAGATAAATGCAATCGCTCCAATAATTATATACGCTTCCATATTTTTTATATTAAGATATTAAATTATTTTTGCGCAACTGGTAATATCATAAATCACATCTTTTTTCTCAACCACGATTCGCCAACCATGTTCCTCTGCGATATTTTTCAAATTCAAATTAGGATTAAATGCAATGGGGTTATCCACTATTTCCAAAAATTTCGCATCTGATTCTGTATCGCCCACGCCATAGGAATCTTCTAGGGTAAGTTTATTTTCAGTTGCATATTGACGAACAACATGACCCTTATGCGCTGTTGGCGCAAAAGCTTCTTTGCCTGTATAGAGACCCTTGTCATCAAGCTCATAAACCGTGCCGAAAACTGCGTCAAACTTCAAGTGTTTGTTATATTCTTCCACAATTTCAATTGGCGAACCAGAAACGGCAATGAGATGATAACCTTTCTTTTTTAGTTCTGTTATTAAATTATTGGCAAAAATATAGGTACGATCCTTGAAAAAAGGCACCACAATTTTGCTAGCTTCTATTATCTGCTCTCGCGTACAACCTTTAATGTTTTCTACATAAAGCTTGACCAAAGCCTTTCTATATTCTTCATATGTGCCATGATGATCTAGCCATTTTGTATAAAGTTGCACCAACTCATTGCGCACTTCACGCCTAAAAACTTTCATCCAAGCTAATTCATTGATCAGTTCAAAAGCTAAGTTTTTTCTAAAGATTGTTCCGTCAATATCAAAAACAGCAATCTTATTTTTCATATGCATTGTATTTATTTTATTCGTAGATTCGCATGTCAGTTCGCAAAATTCGCATCGCGTTAGTTCATTCGCATTTTAGCGTAAATTCCATACACGCCCAAAACCAAAGCAATCAACATCCATTGTGTTCCCGCCAAATTCAAAACATTTGTTTGGTAAAGAGAATCATAACCAGAAATCAATACTGCTAAAACTGAAAGCCCCACCAAAATATCACTATAATTTTTCATCATATTAACACCTCCAATCTATTTTTATTTTTTTATCTCCTTACAAATTCAAAACTTTCATAATACTTTTTAAATATTTCGGAACATCTCGCAAGCATGAAGCTATCGCTTCAAAAACTTTTTTCTCATCAATTTCATCATATTCATGAGCTAACCTATTCCTAAGTCCTGCTGAATTAGCCATAACAAGTGCTAGCTTTGATGGCAAATATTTTTTCTTACCCATTTCAATAAAGGAATTATAGAAATCTACCGCAGTTTTATTCTCTTTTTCTGACAAAATATGATAATTAATATCAATCATCCGACCAATTATTCTCTCCAGATATCTTTCCGCCATTGCTTCGTATTCCGATTTGCTCAGATAAGTTTTCAATGAAAGCTTACTAAGTTTTTCCAAACTTTTTAAATCCTTGTTTATCAAAGTTATTTTTCTAATGATAATATTTTTATCAACTGGCATAAGATTTTATTAATCTTTTATTCAATTCATTTTCAATTTTGAAATATGGTGCATAGTCATTGTATACTCGAAAAGCATACAACTTGAATTTGGCCAATTCACTATTCTCGCCATAGACTAAAACAGCATTTCTACTGGCCTCAAAAAGTAATAGCGGATTAGCTCTATTTAAAACTGAAAGATCGATATCCTTTTTGAAAATTTGAGATAATTCATTTGTCAAGACAATTTGCTTTTCAAAAGAAATTTCTTTTTCCCCAATCACGCCCATATCCAAATCACTGTCTTTTCTGTTTTTTCCACTGGCAAAAGAACCAAAAATGACGACCAATTTTAGTTTATGCTTTTTGGCAATTTTAGCCGTATTCGCTTTTTGTTCTTTCGTTATACGCATAATTTTATACTTTTTAACATTTTTATAATATCACGTTTTATGCCTTATAACAAATTTTACTCCACCACAATCATCGATCTTCTGCCTTGTTTTATTTTTTCTAGTGTCCCAGGGAAATCATGAATGGCGCTATACAAAACGTCAATATTATATCTATATCCTTCCCCTTTTCGCGTTCCAGGATCGTTAGTGATAATTGTGTCGCCGTCATAACCAGTTAAAACTAAATTGTGATAGAGTGGCCCCGGAGCGGTGAAATTTGGATTGTCTAATTCTCTGCCAGCAGCTGGAATAATAATAGGACTGCCTTTTGCTAAATATTTTCTTAAGTCTGCTTTATCAAAATCATAAACCACCTTGAGTTTTTTTCCCTCAGGAAGCTCCCCATAAAAATCTAAAAATAAATCCGCGGTTTGTTCTGCCGTCGTATCCTTATAATCCCCAGAATTTTTATTTTGAAATTTCACCAAAGCTTGAATTTCAGCTTCAGCAATTTCCGGCGTCAACTTTTCTTTGGAAAAATAATATCGAAGCATGATTATTGAGGCTTCCTCGCAAGCCTCCTCATGAATTTCGTCCCACTTAGCAAAAGGCGCTTGAGTTGTAAATGGAACTTCCATGAGAATTTTTTCAGGAATTTCCTCCACTATTTCTTCCGACTTCACTACTGCCTCATCTTCTGTTTTATCATTATTTAAAATAATTTCTTTTTTCGAGGTACCGATTCTATTTTCCAAATCTTCTTTCACCTTTTTTGCCTCATTTTCCAAGATAACACTCACCGATTTTTTATCTTCACTTTTTCCATCATGAATCATTTTTGTTCCAAGGCCAATCAAAGCCAGCGCAGATAAAAATAAAATTAAAATATTTTTTATTTTTATCTTTTTCAGATTTGAAATTAAAATTATCTCTGCACTAAAAATTACACTAAAACTATCAAAAATAACATCGATTATCTTCCCTGCTCTTCCTAAAACTAAAGATTGATGGAATTCGTCGCTAATGCTATAGACTATCGCCAAAAGTAATGCTAGCCAATACGCTTTTTTTATTTTTATATTATGCGCCAAATAGACGATTCTCCACAAAAGAATAACCAGAATAGAGAATTCCATAAAATGCGCGCCTTTGCGCAAAATTATCTCTTCGGTTGCACTTTTGGAATACCTGAGCCCAGGGATAGAAGAAAGATAGAAAATAATGCCAGCCCAAATTATTGCTGGCAGATAATATTTTATAAATTTTTTAAACATAATAGAAAAAAGATGAAGAATATGATTTATAAACCGCAAGTTTTTGGAGAATAATTATTGGAAATTAGAAAATAGTTCAGGAAATTTGAAATCAGAAAGTAGAGTTTAATATTAATAACCTTTTTCTATTTTCCACTTTCTTAAACCAATCTCTTTTTTCCTTTTTACTGATTTCTTAAATCTTAATATATCACCACCGGCGTACCAACTTCGGCAAAATCATAAACTCGCTTAGCTGAACCCACGCCAAGTCTCACGCAACCGTGAGAAACCGGAATTCCAAGATGATTCGCCCCTTCCTTGTAACCTCCCGGCCACTCAGGAAGCTCGTGAATGCCGTATTTTCCATCCGATACCAATGCCATCCAATTGGGCATAAACAGTCCATAGGCTTTGGAAAATGGTCGAGGAAATTTGTTATAAATTTTTGTTTCCATTTTGGGCGTATCCATTCCTTTTTTCCCACTGGAAACCATAAAGGAATCTAGAATTTTTCCATCTTGAAAAATACTCATAACTTGAGCGGACAAATTTATATCGATATATTTTCCGGTTTTTATTTTAGCCGTCGTATATCTTTTAGCTTGTTCTAATCTGATATTTTTATCCTTATCCCAAACAATTTTTGGTGGCATAATTGTCTCGAAAGAACTTGCAAAAATTTTCTTATACTCCTCATCTTTAGCATTTTTATATTTAGCATAAATTTCCAAAATATATTCTTCACCGTATTTCATGCCATCTTTGGGCATTAATTTAAATTCGTCTCGATTGAAATTGGTTTCAAAAAAAGTTTCACCCGCATGATTTAGCATAAATTTCAAAGAAAAATCTGCGGTGGATTTGGAAAAATTTACTATTATCGGATCCTCAATATCAATGGCCACATTTTGTGTTCCATTTTCCGGAATTATTTTTCTAACTTGCGGATATTTTTCGGTGGAAAAACTTAGTGTTTGTTTTTCCACATCAGAAAACATTATATTCTCTCCTATTGGCAAAATTATTTCGTATTGTGTCCCTGGTTGCCAAAATTTTTGTGGGATTATTTCCAATTTTTTATTGGAATCTTTCCACTGGACCTTATACCCCACACTCGGACTAATCCTAATTTTCGAACTATAATCTTCGGTAAATACTGGAAAAGAAAAATTAATCACGATCGATTCCTCAGGACGAATCTCTTTGGAATTTCCCAAGGTCACACTAGTTTTAAAAACTTCCGGGTAAGCTCTTATGCTAAAAACAATACCAAAAACTCCCAGCGTTATAACTGCTAAAATTAGAATGAATTTTTGTGGCGTGTTAATATGATGCACACCGATGTGATGTCTTATCATTTATTATCCTCAAATTTATTTAACTTCATTGAATAATTCTCTAGCGGTATCCCAAACTGCCGGATAATTTTTTTCTACTTTCAGCCAATACCACCATTCCACACCCCACAGATAAATTTCCGGAAAACCAACTTGCCGAGCATAAGTCACATTCCCTCTCAATTTTTCCTCATTCATTGATTTGAATTGTTCTTCGAGTGTTGCATCCACTGTCCAACCGGCAATCCACGGTTCAGCTTGCAGTTCCGCCACAATGGCATTTTTTTGTTCCGCGAAAAGACTAATAAGACCGTATTTGAAACGAAAGAAGCGTGGTCCGATTGGATAGGAATAATAACCCCAACCTTCTTTATAAACATTGCGATACATCGTCGTGCCAAAAACATCCGCTCTTCTGGCTGCTCGCACCCACAAACTCAATTCTCCACTATCTGAAACAATTATTTTCCGACTATCATCAATTTTTCGAGCCAGTGAAATTTCGCTGTCAAGCAAATCTGCATCCGGCGCCGGACAAATGCCAAAAAGCAAAAATGGTTCATTTTCAATTTGCCAATATTTTATCTCCGGATTATTTTTATACCGCTCCATCACCACTGAAATAAAATTCAAAAGAGAGTCTTTTCTTTTTTGATCACTGGTCATCGCCCAATCCGGAATAGCACATTCTGGCCAACGCGGAACTTTTTGTCCAATTGTCAAAATAACATCTACATTTCTTTTTTGCGCTTCCTCCAGTTGCCAGTCCACTTCAGAAAAATCAAAATTACCTTCCTTTTTTTCCACTAAATCCCAATAAACCGGCAACCGCACACTTCTCACTTCCAGATCATCCAACATTGCCAGATAGGCTTCTTTCCAATCCAACCCAATATTTGTCGCATAACGACTAGAAAAAGTTACGCCCAATTTCGCCCGATCATTTTGATCGCTCACAGGAATATTAAAATAAACAAAAAAACCTAGAATCACAACAAAAATAATCACGACTGTTTTACCAAGAATTCTTAAAAATTTTTTTATATATTTCATATTTAAGGACTTTACCCCATGGAGTAATTTCACGATAAACCACAGTTAATGTTAAAAAAATAAATCTAATTTAAATTCTTATTTATCACTATGCCCGTACTCCATAGGGTGAAGAAACTAAAATTAATCCGAGAGTAATAATAGCAATAGCTATAATTTTTTGAACTATTATCTTAAAATCTTTTTCTTCTCGCATTATTTTTGGCATCCAGGCAGAGAAGATAATACTCAAAATAAAAATAAAAACATACTCTACTGAGACCAAGGCATTCACTACGGTCACACTTGCCAAGGATGTTGACACTGCATTTTCTTTGAGAAATGATCCGCTTCCGCCGAGTGTTTTAGCTAGAACAAAAGAAGCGCCAGATTTTTTTTCTTCTTTTTCAGATTTTTTAAATTTTAATAGCGACTCTAAAATTGGTTTTCGCCAAATAGGAATCAAGAAAAAACTCAATACTCCCAAAAATGCGCCTGTTCTTGTCCAGACAAAAACATTTATAAAACTGTCTTCATTATAAAGTGCTTTGATAATAATTGTTGAAACAGCTAAAAGAAATCCAGCTAAAATTGAAGCACGAAAACCCTCAAAAAATATTCTTGCTCTATTCTTAGCTAAATTAAAAGAAATTAATATTCCACCAAAAATCAAAGCACTGATACCAAGAATACCTCTGAGACCTAAATTTTCTCCCAGAAAAATTATAGCTAGAAAAAAGGATACAATCGGCACAACCGCGCCCACAATAGGGAGTACTCGACTCGCCTCTCCTCTTTTAATTGCCCAAAAAAGGGAAAGCATCCCGTAAATGAAAACGATTCCTGCGATAAAACTCAAGATAATTTTGGATAAACCTATCCAATGAAAACCAAAAGGAATTAGAAGAATTACAAACATCCCCATCGTTCCAGAATAGAAAGCATAGATAGCAGGATGAGAAACGCGCTTGGAAGAAAGCAAAAATTTGTCCAGAACAATTTCCAGTGCCAAAAGAAAATATGCAATAATAGCAATACCTATCCAATTCATACTATTATTTTACACTAAAATTAAAAAATAAACCACTGAGGTTTATTTTTTATCTGGAACTTATTCAATTAAATATGTCGAGAGCTTACGGAGGCGCTTAAAAATTATTCACATAGATTATTTATTACAAGCATGTCGAGACTTTTTATCACTAGAATGCTTCCGCGCCGAAGCGCGTTCGGCATATTTAATTGAATAAGTTTCACCCACTATGAATTCAATTTATGATAATAGGCACTCACATCACTCACCCATTTTTTGACGGCTACTGGATTATCCCAAGAACAATCCCGCCCGCATTTCCAAACAATCATTCTCTCTGGCGTATTAATTCCTTGATCAATTAAATTTTCAATTCTTCCTCCCACGACTGCAATAGCTTGACTTGGACTGTCAAAACAACTATATCCTGATTCAGTGGCATTATAACCTCCACGATACCCCCAATAATTATAACAATCTTCACCATTCTTTTTTGGAGAATGTTTCCCCCAATCACTTTCTTTTTTGGCGATGGCGATGAGAAAGGCTGCTACTGATTTGTCCTGTTTAGAAATTTCCAAAGTCATAACAGCCAAAGGATAGCCTTTTACTAGCTCATCATAGATCTCTTCTTGTTTATTATTAGATTCTTTATCTTTTTTAAGGGTTGATTTATTATAGCTAGCTTTTACATCACTTTTTTCAAAAAGATTTTCAGGATTAATGTTTTTTAATGGATCAATTGAACTGAATTTTTGACTATTAGAAATGTCTTCTGGCTTTTTTGCCAAAGCATTATCGCCTAAAAAGATAGAAAAAAACAACCTCACGACTACCGCGAGAATTATTAGTACTAGAATATTATGTTTTTTTATCCTCCTTATCCCCCCGAGCCGAAGTTGTCCGCTCATTATTTTCAGTTTGTCTGGAATGTCCCCTTTTTAGCCTAAGCTTTTGCTAAACCTCCCTGCCACCCAGTTTTCAAAACGACCTAAATATCCTACCATGTGGCAGTTTTTTACGCAATAGCCGTTATTCTATTTTGCTTTATATAAGCCTTTTTGTAATTTTATCGATAAAATTGAACCCCTCTTTTTTCATGCTTCATATCTCGCCTCTCTCCCTCCTCTCCACTAAAAACAAAAAATATTCGCCGAAATTCTTGTTTGAGCCCTAGATTTTTATCTTAAAATATCCTTTCCCGCCGTTGATTGAGGGATATTTTTAGCTATAAAAATCAAGGGCGAGTTAATTTCAAGAATATTTTTTTGTTTTTAGTTCTCTCCTTAATTCCCAATCCTCTTCACCCATCCAAAGGTAGATTCAAAGTTTTGGATGATGAGATCTAGGACGGATTGTTGTTTAGTGGGGGTGAGTAAGGAATAGTTTTCTGAGACTGAGACATTGTTGTGTTTGTCATATGAAGCAGTTCTGAATTGATAGACACTGGCAGGTTTTAGATCAGTCAGGACAAAGAGATGGTTTTTGGTGAGATCTTGTTTTTTGATTAGTTTCCAGTTATCAATTTTAGTTATGTCAGGGTTTTTAAGTTGGTCAATTAGGTTAGGGTCTTTTTCGACTCCTTCGCGGTAAGCCAGGATAGAATTAGAATCTTTGTCAGTATTCCAACTAATGATGGTTTGGATTTGAGCTTCTTTACCAGGAAAGACGGTGGTGTCAGATTTAACGTTGGTGATTTGGGGAGCGTTGAGATCTTCGTTGGTAGTGAAAGATTGTTCTTCACTACTAGATTCATTGTTGAAGGTGTCTTTGGAAGAGACTTTGAAAGTATATCTAGTTCCAGGGAAAAGGTTGGTAAGAGTGAAGGAGTGGTCAGTCACTGCTTCGAGTTTACCGGTGGTAGTCCCTTGGTCTTGGTTTTCTTTTTTGAATTCTACTCGGGAGTCTGTTTTGACGTTAGTTTGCCAATTAATGGTGGCGGATTCGATTTGGATATCTTTGATGGTAACGTTGGAGATTACGGGGAGAGAAGTGGTGGTGAAGGAGTAGTCGTCACTGGTGAGGGTTTGACCGTCAGAGTCGGTAGCAGTGACTCTTAGGTGGTAAGTGGTGTTTTCTTTGAGGTTGGTTAAATTGACAGTATGGAGATTGCCGTCTGTTTTACCTTTGTTTTCGTTGCCATATTTAATTGATTCGCCGTATTCAAGTTGGGAAGAGTCAATGGAGCCAGTGGTGGTCCAAGAGATATCGGCGGAGTTAAGAGTAAGGTTGGAAATGGAGATGCCAGAGAGACTGGCGGTGTCTTCCGTGGAGAAAGATTTGTTTTCTGATTGGGTGGTGGTACCTAGGAGTCCTTCGGAGTAAGCGTAGAAATTATACTTGGTGTTAGCGTTGAGGTTTTTAATTATGATTTCATGGTCAGTTCTAGCCGCAGTGATGTTTTCGGCTTGGCTTACGGCCGTGTCCTCGTTGTCAGTGTCTTGCCAATAGTAAATCTTGCCGATAGCTGGTCGGTTAGTGGTCCAGGTGAAAGTAGCGGTGGTGTCAGTGATATCTACAGATGGGCCACTACTGGTTATGGAGATGGAATAGAGTCCGGAGAGAGCGTCTTGGATTTCGGCTTCGGTGAAATAGTAGTTGTCGATCATATCTTGGATTTGAGACATGATGTCGGTGAGTTGATCTCCTTCGCCGTTGGAGTCAGAGTCGGTGGTTGGGGAGGTGGTGGTGAAGGTGTAGCCATTGGTTCCTTCTTTTAATGTAGAAGTGTTACCATCTTGATCAGTGGATTTAACTTGGAAATAGTAGGTGGTGATGGAGTTGAGGCCAGAGAGAATTACAGAGTGAAGACCAAGATCGGATGCGTTGTTTTTTGATGTAGCTATTCCCGCAAAGGGTGCCTCACTAAAATCCCCGCCTGTAGCTGTAATATATTCCACTCGAGAATCACTGGCTGTGTCTGTCTCCCAACTAACTGTCGCTTCATTATACTTAAGATCACTCACTACCACGTCTGAAATAGTCGGCCCACTCTCATCAGCTATCGCCAAAGTAGTAAAACTATTTCCACTTACTACAGTCGCATTGTCATTAATATCAGTCGAGGTAAGTCGGATATAGTAAGTAGTTTCTGGAGTAAGATCTTCTAAATCAAAAATGTGATTAGTATTGTAATTAGCATTGGTGAGCGTACCTAAATCATAATCAGTATCAGTACCATATTCCAGAGTTGATCTAGCTGATTCACTAGAGGTTGTCCAAGAAACTCTGGCGGTAGTGTCAGTTTTAGTAATATCGGTGTCGGGATCGAAAGTAATTGTTGGGGCGACGTTGTCAATGTCGGTGGTGAAACTGAAATAGCTGTCACCATTTTTTCCAATTGAAGTATAGTTGCCGTCACTGGATTGAACTTGGTAATAATAGAGAGTTCCTTGATCAAGATCATTAATAGTTACTTCGTGATAAGTCACTAAGTCATCAGAACCTCCAATGGTGGTTGGTTCGCCTAAGTCAAAGTTTTTGGAATAAGTGACCACAGAATTAGAAGGTACGGATGTTTCCGGAGGAGTGCCGGCAGTGCTCCAAGCAATGGTGGCGCTATGATTGGTCACTCGAGTGGTCCAAGCACTATGAATTGGTGGCCCAGGATCGGTAGTGAAACTGTAGCCGTCTGGATACTCATCATCACCAGATTGGGGTTTAGTAGCTTCGTTGTCATTTTGATCAGCCGATTGAACTTGGAAATAGTAGGTAGTATTAGGACTGAGATTGGTAAGAGTAACCGTGTGCGGTCCGTAGGGAGTGCCGTTGTTTCGTAAAGTGGTTATCACTTTACCGGTAGTAAAGACTCCGGCATCAGCGCTGTATTTGACTGTTGAGTCAGAGAGAGTGTCAGTGTCCCAAGTGATAGTGGCTTGGGTGGAATAGATGGAATCTTCGGGAATAGCAACATTGGAAATAACCGGTGGAACAGATGATGTTCCTCCTCCACCTTCGCCGGCATCTTCAACTCCGTTGGCATTGCCATAGACTGGGTCGCTGTAGGCGGATTCATTGCCAAAACTTTCAATGCCGTAGTCGTTTTTGTGAGTGACGCGATAATAGTAAGTGGCTTCTCCTACTACAGTATTGTCAGCCCAATAGTTGGTGCTGATGTCGGAAATAGTGTGAACTTCTGTATAGGTAGCCCCATTGTCGGCACTGCGGTAGATGACATATTTATCAAATAATGCTCCGTATTGGTCATTGTCGAGTACTTGCCAAGCTATGAAGAGTCGGTATTCGGGTTCGGCAAGAAGAGTGTTGGAAGTGTCTTGAATCATCAGGCTTTGAGGAGCAACAGGAGCAGTGACACTCTCAATTTCGGAAGTGTTGCCAAAGATATCTCGAAATTGAACATAGGCAGTTTCAGGGTTGTCGGTAATATCAATTGTAGCTAGAGTGTTGTAGTCTATCCAAGTTCCGTCAGATAGATCTGATTCTAATCCTACTCGCATTTGTTTGGTTGAATCATCGACAGCATTGAGAGCGAGGTTGTCAGTAGTTTTTCTGGCGGAGATAATAATGGATTTGGTGTCGGGAATTGGTGCTTTGGTGTCGAGGGTGAAATTTTCTGTTGTTCCATACCCATAGCGATTAGCGGCTTGACCATCATCAGCTCTCACTCGGATTTGAACGTCGATTTCATAAGTAGTGGTGGAGATACCAGCTTCACAAGCAGGAGTCCAAACGGCAGTGTAAGTTATATAATTGTTTTTAGTTTCTTCGGTGGTATTGACTGTTTTAGCAGCTAAGTCAGTAGCACCAAGACAACCGGAAGTTATGGATACCCAACTAGATCCGCCATCTAGGGAATATTCAAAACTTGGAGTGATGGTGCCGGAAACTGAGTCGGTGTCTCGGACGTTATATGAAACATTAACTCTTTGATTGGCATCCGGGACAGCGGTAGTTTGACTGGCTTCAATTTCCGGGTTGGCGTTGACTACGTAGGTGACGGTGACAGAATTTAGAGTTGGAGTAGCCAGTCCATCGGTAGTATCTAGATAGGCTTTGTATTGGTAGTATTGATCATTGGCTCCGTCTTTGAAAGCTGAGGGGATAGCGTCTACTGTGCAAGTGACAATTGAATCAGTTTTTGTGCAAAAGTCAGGGGAATCAGTTTCGTCAAAATATGTAGTGTCAGTTTCGTCTGGTCCAAACCATCCTGACCAATTAGTGACTCCGTCGGCGGAAGTTTGGATTTGGAATTTAATGTTAGTGTTTGAGCTTAGAGTTTCATCCCAAGATATTCCTCCGATTAAGTTAGCGTCGGAATTGGAATTGTATACTGAGGAGGTGAGGGTTTTGTCAAGATAAGCGTTATAGTTTATTGAAATATCTTGCAAACTAGGTTTATCTTCAGTCGACAAACCAGTAAAGGAAAATTCTACTTTGTATTGCAAATATCTGAAATTATCAAAAACTGAGATGTCGTCGTTGTCATTTATAACTGTCCAATTGTCTGCCCAGTCATTTGGATTATCGGTGTCACCACCGTGAAGTGAAACTACTACTGTAGAAGTCCCAGGTTCTGATTTAGTAATGTCAGATGTAGTAAAATCTCTAGCTCCAGAAAAATCCAAAACTTCGGAAGTGTATATTCCGGAAGCGTTGTAGTATATTGTGCCGGTTCCGCCATATAGACTATCGTATCCGAGACCACCAGCAGCTGTTATTGTTAATCCTCTCGTGCTTGAAATTGCAATTCTTCCACCTGCTCCTCCACCACCACCTATTGCTGTTATACTAAAAGCAGTGACAGTTCCTCCTGTTCCTCCATTAGCCCGAACCGTTCCTGTGCCAGTAATTGTTCCGGCTTGGATCCAAATTGAACCACCAGAGCCAGCGCCTCCTCCGCCTCCGCCACTAGCTCCTCCGTTGATTCCATTGCTTCCATTGGAGTATATCCCACTACCGGAATTCAAAGTTAGTATTCCTAGCACATTTAATTTTATTGATCCACCCCCTTTGCCACCTGCACTCCCAGCATGACCAGCTCCATCTCCTGACCCACCACCACCTCCAGAGCCAAGAACAGTTGGGTGAGAATTATCAACTTGATCATGTACTATTCCGCCTGCTCCGCCAGTGCCACCTCCTCCTGCCCCTCCATAACCGCCACCGCCACCGCAACTGCCACCATAACCGCCATAACCGCCACCGCTGCCACCGCCACCATTAATAAGGTAACCGGGTGAACCACTAGTATATACAGCCCCCCCCGCTCCTCCACTCAACCCCTTCCCCGTCACATCAATCTTCCCCCCACTCTCAATACCCACATTCCCTCCCACCGACATATTCACACTGTGAGTTTGGGCGGTGGTGTTGGCGGTGCTGGTAATTGTGCCAGAACCTCCAATAGTTAGATTATTAGTGATGGTTAATTTATTAACATTAACATCTACTAAACCATTGGAAAGAGTAAGGGTTGAAGCTAGTGTCGATCCGATCGAAAGAGAATTTATTGTTTTCCCTCCTATGAGATCAAGGATTGGTTGATTGGCTGAAGCAACATTAATCACCACATCATCCGTCGTTTGTGGAATAGTTGAATTACACCCAGACCAGTTGGTGGCTATCGCCCAAGCAGTAGAAGTTGTTCCGGTCCAAGTACAGGTATAAGCACTTGCATCATTCGACGTCAAAACCAATAACACAGTTATTGAGAAGAAAAATATTAGTAATTTTATTTTTGATTTTAGAAACATTCTGGAGTAATTTTTAATTTTAATCTTTATCTCTAAACCCAATGCGTTCAGTTTCTTTTTCATTCTTCGGGTTAGTTGTCATAAATTTCGCAATAACCTTAAATATGATTGGACCCCGTTAGAAATTTTAATCATTTTTATCAAAATAACATCTTAATCTATTCCTAAGATATCTTTTGCCCATTCCTGATTTTAAATATCTTTCTCGAGCTTGGGCGTCTAATTTATTTAAACAAGCTTCTGAATATATCAGTTTAAATGGCTTCCTGTTTTTTGTAGAAAATACTTCTCCAGAATTATGTTTTGCAATTCTATTTTTTAGATTACCAGTATATCCAGTATACCATTTATTATCCTTTAGACTAAGCAAAACATAAATGTACCACCATTTCATAATATTTATTTTTAAAAATTTCTAACGGGGTGAAATTTTCTTTGTTCGATTTTTCCATTTTCTCAATTTTTTCTCGCAGTTCTTTATGAGTAGTCAATAATTTTTTCATTTTTATAAAAACTCGAACAATTTGGATGCTTACTTCAATTGCTCTCTCACTCTTCAAAACAGCTGACAGCATGGCTACACCTTGTTCGGTAAAAACATAAGGGCGATACTTTATATTCTGCCCTTTCTTCAAGGTCACAATTTGTGACCTTGAAGTGCCAATTTGGTACCTCAAGTTTTTGTCATCTCTTGAAGTCACAATTTGTGACTTCAAGTTAGCATCCTCTTTCAAGGTGCCAGAATGGTACCTTGAAAATATTTCAGATTCATTTTTATCCAACTGAAACATAAAATCAGCTGGGAATCTTTTTATATTTCTTTTAACCGCTCTGTTCAATGCTTTTGTTTCCACTTCATAAAGCTCCGCTAAATCACGATCAAACATCACCTTTTCTCCTCGAATCAGATATATTTTTCCTACAATTCTTTCGTCCGGAATAATTGAAAGTGATTTTTGTTTTGGTATAGTTTTTTTATTTTTCATTTTATTGTTTTTACTTCAACACTAAAAATTAAGATAAAATATTATCTTTGTTTTAAGATTTTGCTTTTGATTTCCCATACTGTCTTTTCACGTTTTTATTATATCACAAATTCAAGAAAAAATCTTGGTAGTTGTGGATAACTCCCTCACCACTTTTCGCTTTGCTTTGAGGGTGTTAAAAATAAATATAATGCTTGATTAAATAAACTAAATAAAGTGGTGGGGGATAAATTTTGCAAGAAAAAAGCAAGGATTGATTCCTTGCTTTTTATGAACTTTTTAGCCTTATCAACTATTTTAACTTTTCCTCAAAATACTTTGAAAGTTCCGAGATAGTAATTCTTTCTTGCGTCATCGTATCACGATCACGAACTGTGACAGCTTGATCATTTAATGTTTCGAAATCTACCGTCACACAATAGGGCGTACCAATTTCATCTTGTCGACGATAGCGCTTGCCGATTGATTGTGTTTCGTCATATTCAACCATAAAATTTTCTTTGAGTGTTTCCCAAATTTCTTTGGCTGGCATGGTCAATTCTTCTTTTTTGGATAGGGGCAAAATTGCAACCTTAATTGGAGCAAGTCTCTTGTCAATTTTCAAAACTGTTCGCAGTTCTCCATTCACTTCTTCTTCTGTGTACGCGTTATCCAAAAACATTAAAAATAACCGACCCAATCCAACTGAAGTTTCCATGATATGTGGGATTAATCTTTCATTTTTTTCTTGATCAAAATAAGTTAGATCAGCGCCAGAAAATTTGGAGTGCTGAGACAAATCCCAATCGCCCCGCGCATGAATTCCTTCCACTTCACGAAATCCACCAAGGCTTTTGAAATTAAATTCAATGTCATAAGCTTCTGAAGCATAATGCGCTAGTTTCTCATGTTTGTGCCATTGAATATTTTCCTCGGAAATTCCATATTCCAAATACCATTTCCAACGTTCCCCTTTCCACATTTCATATTTTTCCTTCATCATTTCGGGACGCAAAAAATATTGCATTTCCATTTGTTCAAATTCTCGCGTGCGGAAAACAAATTGACGCGCCACAATTTCGTTTCTAAAAGCTTTGCCAACTTGCGCAATGCCAAACGGCAATTTCGGATGAAGAGAATCAAGCGTATTTTTATATTCCAAATAAATTCCTCCGCAAGTTTCCGGCCGAAGATACACCACATTTTCCTCGCTAAGTTCGTCAGTTGGCGAACCTATATTAGATTTCGCCATCAAAGAAAAAACTTTCGCTTCGGTCAATTCAATCGAGCCACAGTTAGGACATTTTAGTTTCTTTTCTTCTCGCAATTTATCCAGATTCTTGTTTATCTCCTCAATCGGAGTTTTGTCATCAATAATAATTCCGAATTCTTCTAGTAAATGATCGGCTCGATAACGAGATTTGCATTTTTTGCAATCGACTTGTGGATCATTAAAACCACTCACGTGTCCTGAGGCCACCCAGGTTTTTGGATGCATGAAAATTGCGCTATCAAGCCCAACAACATCCATTCGTTTTTGCACCATCTCTTTCCACCAAGCGTCGCGAATATTATTTTTCAAAAGTGTTCCATAATGCCCATAATCATAAATCGCACTCATACCCCCATAAATTTCCGAGCTTGGGTAAACGAAACCTCGGCGCTTGGCAAGCGACACTATTTTTTCCATCATCGATTGTTCTTTTTCCATACTTTCCTACAAATTACAAATTTATACAAATTTACCAATGTACAAATTTTTGCAATTCTATTTAATGTTTAATATTCTTTTAAATTTTACTCCTTTTTGTGTTATATTTATCAAAATTGCTAATTTTAATTTTGTTGCCTTCAGATATTGCAAAGCTTGCGTGAAATTTTGCTTTGAATAAAAATCGCCTTGTTTTAATTCTATAATAATTTTATCGTCAACCAAAAAATCAAATCTATAAATACCAATTATTTCATTTTTATATTTTAATTTATATGGTAATTGTCTTTTATAAACCAACTTTATCCTATCAAACTCCTTTGCAATAGCATCTTCATAATATCTTTCTTTAAAGCCATACCCCAACTCATTATATACTTCAAATATAGCACCCATTATTTTATAACTCAATTCTTTATAAATTACCCCATCATTATTCATAGAGTTTTGTATATTTGTAAATTTGTAATTAATTTGTATTTTGTAGAATTATTTTTTTCCTAATCAAACTCCCCTCCGGCAAAACCTTATCAAACTCAAAGTAATATAATTTTTCATGCCCACCGTGAGCCTCAGAAATTTCTTTTTTCTGATCGTTAAATATCTTTTTAATTTTGAGTGTAATATTTTTCTCCGGCGTAATAGCTTCGATTTTATCCTGCCTCAAAACTGCATTATGAATTTTCATAATATTAGTACGGACAGGTTTTAAACCTGTCCCTGCATTTACGCCCATGACCTCTCCAACAAATTCCCAATTTCCCTTTTGTATTTTTCCTTCAAAATTATGCGCCGGCTCGTTGCCTAAAAGAAAACCTGTGGAATAACCGCGATGAACCAAATTATCCAACTCTTTCTTTTGTTCTGAAATTATTTTCCTAATTTCCTTTGAGCTATTTTTTTTATTCAAAATTGCGTCCAAAACTTTTCTATATGCCCGTGTCACTACCGCAACATAATAGACGCTTTTGGCTCGTCCTTCAATTTTCATTGAACTTATTCCGGCCTTCACCAATTCTTCCATGTGAGAAATCAGATTCATATCGTAACTATTAAAAAAATATGTCCCGTGCTGATCCTCTTCAATATCCATCTCGAATCTTTTTTGATTGTCTATCAAAGATATTTCTTTTGTTTCATGTTTCATGCTACATGCTTCATGATATTTCCACCTGCAAGGCTGAGTACAATCTCCAAGGTTTGCACTCTTGTCATTTATCCATTTAGAAAGAATACACCTACCGGAATAACTCATACACATTGCCCCGTGAACAAAATACTCCAGCTCAATACCTTTCACTTTTTTTCCGATTTCTTCAATTTCCTTGAGCGTCACTTCGCGCGCCAAAATTATTCTTTTCACTCCCAAACTTTTCCAAAATTTCACCGCCTCAAAATTGGTCGCATTAGCTTGAGTGGAAAGATGGATGTCCACTTTCGGCAAATATTTTTTGACCAAATTTATTATCCCCGGATCACTAGCGATAATTCCGTCGATTTTTATATTCCTAAGAAACTTCAAATGTTTTTCTACTTTTTCCAAATGTTGATTATGCGCATAAATATTAAGTGTCACATATATTTTTTTGCCTAACTTATGAGCATAGGAGACAGCTTCCAAAATATCTTTTTCGCTAAATTTATTAATCCTTACACGAAGAGAAAAATCCGGCACACCAAAATAAACCGCGTCCGCGCCATAGGCAAAGGCATATTTCATTTTTTCAATACTGCCCGCCGGCGCAAGCAATTCGACTTTTGTCTTTTTTTTGCTTTGGCGAGGCAAGCCAGCTGGAGCCAGTAATTCTATTTTTTTATTATTAATTGAATTTTTCATTATTTTTTTATAAAACGGAGAAATGGCGTAAATTCGAGAAAAATTACTGTTTGAAAACCTAAATTTTCTCCAAAATTATTTTGTTCCGCCGTTGCTTGTCAAAAAAATTTTGGCAAGAAAATTTAAGGTTTGAGTTCAATTTTTTTTGAATTTACGCCATTTCGGAGTGACGCCAGTAAATCCACATAAAACTTCAAATTATGAATTGCAGAGAGTCTCATCCCAAGCATTTCTTTGGAAGAAAAAAGATGGTGCAAATAGGCTCGAGTGTGATTCTTACATAACATACAATCACAATTCTCGTCAATTCGCGAAAAATCATTTTTATATTTTCCGTTATTAATATTAATTGTTTCATATTCAGTGAGACTCTTTCCTTTTCGCAAAAACAAACGCCCATGTCGCCCTTCTCTAGTAGGAATCACACAATCAAACATATCCCAGCCATATGAAAAACATTTCACAATATCCTCCGGTGTACCAACTCCCAAAGCAAAACGCAATGAATTTTCTGGGATAAAGCCAGCGGTTTCTCGCACCACTTCTTCCATGAAATTTCCATCAACATCGATATGTCTCGCTCCAAAACCATAACCATCGAACCCGATTTTCACTAGTTCCTCGGTACAATGTTTTCTAAGATCTAAATATTCCCCGCCCTGAATAACCCCAAAAATTAACGGTCGATTTTTTTCAGATATTTTTCTTTCTTGAATTTGTTTTTCATATTCATCTTTACACCTCTTTGCCCAACGAATAGTCCGCAAAACTGCTTTTTCAATTTTATCTTTTGAATAATCATTCGGTGGTGGATCATCCAAACAAACCATCATGTCCACCCCCAAATCAAACTGAATTTGAATGGCAATTTCTGGTGTTAAAATATGTTTTTCTCCACTATGGGGAGATTTAAAAATCACCTCATTATCAGTAATCTTCCCAAGACGCGGATTTTTATGAATAAGCGAAAAAACCTGATATCCACCCGAATCAGAAAGCAGTGGACGCGACCAATTCATAAAGCCATGAGCATCACCCGCTTCTTTGATTATTTTCATTCCAGGATTTAAAAACAAATGATAGGTGTTAATGAGAATCGCTTCGAGACCTATGGAATTTAAAATTTCATTGTCAATTGATCGCACAAAACCACGCGTCGCATCAGGCATAAAAAACGGAGTGTTAACTTCTCCGTTTTTAAGTCTAATTTTTCCAACTCGACTATTGCTCCCGCCTCGCATCGACGAGTGACCGTCTCCGCGAGTCGAGGCGGGATTTTTTGAAATTATCTCAAACATACTTTTTCTATCTATACTTACAAGAAGATTGTTATTAAAATTTAAAAAATCCTGTTTGAGAAAGTGTATTTTATTCAGAAATTTTCCTTATCCGCCGTCGATTGAGGGAAAATTTCTGATTATTAAAATACGCTTTCGAGTTATTTTTTAATTTTTAATAACAATCTTCAGTCCCTTCCTCCAGCCGTCGATTGAGGAAAATTTTTAGCCAGAAAATTAGACCGTGAGTTAATTTAGAAAAATAAAGAAACTAAATCATCCTAACCCTCTACCCGATTTCCGCCTACGATTGAACTATCTTCTGTGAGGTTGGTATTTTTTGCCTCATATTCTCCTTTGATATCCTCTCCGGTAAAAAGATCTTTGGCAAATATGTTTGTTTTTTCCAGAAGCCCCACCTCTCTGCCGACTTGATCCGGCGATGGTTTTATTTTCACTTGGAAAGATACTTCTGGCGAATCAAAAAGTAGTCCTGTGCCAGATTTCATATTCCCAATTGTCCAAACCATTTCATTGGTTCTGGAATTATAATTCAAATTTGCGCCCTCTGGGAAAAATTTTCCAGTCATTTGCGCATTAGTTGGCAAAGTCGCAACAACCTTAGCACCAGAAACATCATTAGAAATATTCAATGCTTTCCAATGAATTGTATAGGTTGTTTCTTGACCGACTTTTGGCGGGATTGGACCAGAGTTTGGAATACTCTTATCGGCATAATATCCCTTGACACTCACCGCCACTTTTGAGTTAACTTTCATATTAATCTCATTGCTTGAAATTATCTTGTTCATAGAAATTGGCGTTGGCACATCTGGACTGTCAATTTTAGCCACACTTTTTATGATAAAATTTTTGTCTTTTTCTTCTCCTACTGGAAAAGTATTTGAGACTTTAATAGTAAAATTTAACATCCCACTTTGATTAGCCCCCAAATTGGCTAACTCTTTTATATCTGAAGCTTTCCAGGTAATCGTCTTGTTGTCAGTATCAAAACTTCCATTTTTCAATCTTAGTGATGAATAATCCAATAGTGCGCTATCTATTTTTTCCGTGATAATAACATCGCGTAGTCCCACACTACCATTGTTTTTATAAGCAACTTCAAATTCCAATGTCTCTCCCGCATTCACAACAAGATTATCTTTTTTGTTAACTCTCTGTATAATTGTCAATGGAGAAAAAATAATTTTAGTTTCAGCGCTTTCACTGTTATAGGCCACGAATTCATTTTGTTCCATTACGCCAATTTCTGCCTCAACCATCTTGACATTCTCCCTTTCTCCCTCCAGTTTTCCACTCACAACTATTTTTCCGCTATGCCCAGCGGGGATATTTCCAATATTCCAAATATTATTATCCGTCGAAGTCTTGGGGCTAGCGGAAGAAAAAGTGAACCCATCAGGATATTTTATCTTAACTGACAAATTTTCTATTACCTCTGCTCCATCGTTTTTATAGTTTATCTGATAGTCAACTGCATCACCATTTGAAGCGTTTTGAGGAGCCAATACTTCCAAAATAATTGGCGCAGAATTAATATTCACACCTAACTGTCCATTGGTTTGAAATTGACTGGAATAGCCCGAAGGATTATACGACATTGAAGCTTTAAGGTAAATTAGCGCGCCCTTAGGACTATAAGCTTTTCCATTTAGAATAATTTTTCCCTGAGTTTTACCCTTGATCGTTCCGATATTGAAACTTCCTGAAGTAAGGTTATCAGACTTGAAATTTGGATTGTTTTCCGGTTTGAAATTTTCCGGATAATTGATACGCAAAACTGCATTTTTTATCGTGAGTCGATTGTCATTTTTATAATTTATCTCATAAGTCAAAAGTTTCCCGCTGTTTACTTGCATAGGGCCAGAAATTTCAATAGTGGCATTGCCCGATTGAAAAATAATTTGTCGAACTATCGCAAAAATAGCCAAAGCGATAATTATCCCGATAACAATTGCAAAAGCAATCACGCCTTTTTTGATGGCTTTTTTTTCGGTTTGATCCAGTCCTGTTTTTTTTGCCCAAAGATCGCTCTCACCCTTATTCATCTCTCCGGTGTCTTTAGCAACAGCTGGATCGTATTTGCTAATCTCATGCTCCGACAAATTCTCCGGCGCATCTTTCTTGTATAAATTATTCTTAATATCTCGTAATGACATAGGATTATCTTTGTTTTTTATACTACTATAATACTAGATTTTTTGATTTTTAACAATAAGGATAACATTTCCCTAACATTGAGTTTTTCAATATTGTTTTTTGTCTTTTAAATCCACCCCATAAAATAAAGAATTATAAATTGAGATTTTAGAGCGTTAAGAATTTACTCATTCTGTGCCTAAGGGGAGTTAGTAAATTTAGCGATAAAATCGAAAATTTATTTCTTTATTTTATTAGGGTGGCCTTTTTTCTTTCTGCCACTTTCTTTTTGGGCAAAAAGAAAGTGGCGAAGAGCTACCCCGTTATCCACCTCACCGCCTCCTGTGCGACAATCTTCAAATTATTCAAACTCTTTTTTCCCAACTTTATCTTGCCAAGATTTTCAATCTTATTATCCAGCACAATTCGAATGAATTTTACCGCCTCATCCATTACTCTTATTTTTCTCATTTCAAGCTTGGCACAATTTGGACAAATTATCCCGCCTCTCTGGGCGCTAAAATAATTTTCTCCTGAAACCAATTTGCCTGCGCAAGCAGAGCATTTTTTGACTTCTTGCTTGTAGCCTAAATTTTGCAAAAGCTTAAAAATAAATCCTAGAGTATAAATATCGAATTTAAAAAAATCCCCCTCGGTTTTTCCAGCCCCCTCGTTCATCGCGGATAAATAATCCAACAGTAGTTGGAAAGTTTTTTCGTCTTTTTCCTCTTGCGTCATCAAACGATTGAAAATTTTCAACGCCCCAAAAACTTTTTCCAGAGCATCAATGTCTTCTTTGATTGCCAAGAAATTTTCCACCCCGATCACACCCGTCACATTGCCTCGCCCTTTACCTTTCGCCAAGAAAATCTCACACTGCGTTATTGATTCCAAATTGCCTGCCAATTTCGCATTGGGCTTTTTGACCCCAATCGCTCGCGCCAAAATCCGCCCAGCTTCCTTGGTATACACCACATATACTCGGTCAGTTTCGCCAGTATCAATCTTATTTAGCACAATCGCATTATATTTATATTCCATATATCCATTCTACTATCTTTCCCCAAAAACAAAAAGGCGCCCGTCGCAATGAATCTGCAACGAGACGCCTCTCTTTTTCAAGATTTTTTTATTTCAACAGTGGTGGAAATAATTTATCCACCTTCGCTTTAAATTCTTTGAAAGTAAACGGCTTTGAAATAAATTCATCAAAACCACTTTCAGCTTCTTTATTAAAACCGGACATACACATCGCTTTTATTTGGGGCTTTTTTTCTTTTATTATTTTGATCAATTCCGCCCCATTTTTTCCAGGCATAACAAAATCCGTTATCAGAAAATCAACCCGTGGATTGATCTCACTTACGACATCAATAACATCATTGGTATCAGAGAATTCAAAAACTTCCCAACCCATTGTTCTCAAAAAGGACGACACCAAGTTAACAATACTCATTTCATCATCCACCACTATCACTTTTTTTCGCATTTTTCCATTCCTCTTTTTTTAAGATTCGTTATAATCCACTATTGTTGTTGTTCTTGTTTCCATTTTCTTAATCAAGCGAGAAAATATTATTCTCCCCCTTTCAAAATTTTCTGTATCTACAACAATAAAATTTGGTTTTTTCTTTTTAAACGATTCAATCGCCTCTGAGATCACTGAAAAAAATCGCACCGCCTCATCTTCCAGCTTGAAGCGTTTTTTCAATTTCTCATTGAGGCAAGGCTTGCAAAGAATCAAAACTTCTCCAGACATCTTTTTTCTCCTTAGTTTTAAAGGTTTTAATTGATGAAAATAACTAGGACTTATGCATCCAATGAAGAAATTAGATTTTCCACTGTTTCCTTAATAATTTCCAATTTAAACGGTTTCAATAAAAACACATCGTATCCAACGGAAATATCCTCTTCGTTTTCTGAACCAGACATATAAATAACTCCCACATTTGGCATAATCTCTTTTGCTTTTTTTATTAACCTTGCCCCGTTCATTTTTGGCATTTGGCTATCTGAAATCAGAAGATCAATTTTTTTACCTTCCAATTTCATATTTTCCATGAAACCTAAAACAAAAAGTGGAAATGAAAAACTAAAAACTTCATATCCCAACTCTTCTAAATATAGAGAAAGTGTGGATAGAATTAAATTATTGTCATCGACTACGACTATTATTTTATCCATATTTCACCTCTTATATCCAAGAATGTTTGATTTAATTTTTAAAGACAACAAAAGTCTAAGATTCTAGACTTCCGTTTATTTAAGCATATTTTGAAATTTTAGTCAAACAAAAACTCCAGTTTAATGGAGTTTTTGCCTTTTATAAGCCTAATATTCTACTTGATTTCTGGTTGTTTTGTCGCTTTTTTCTTTGCGAAATAGAGAATTGCATAAATAATCGCCCCCAAAGCTATCGCTGTCCAAGGAAACCATTTATATAGTCGACATGTTTCATAGAAATACCAGATAGCCAAAATTACAGCCAATTCTATCGCTTGAGACACCCATGGTAGATTTTTTCTTTCTTTATACTTATTGAAAGTAGAAAAACTGAATATTCCAACATATGCTAGCAAAAGAAGAATCCAAACCCACAGAGGCCACTCACTACATTTCTTTTCTGTTCCTGCCACTTCCGGATTAGATTGCGCGCCTTTCACTTCTTCGCCATCACTCTCCTGATTAGAATTTTCTTGCGTTTCTTGATTAGTTTGAGTTGTCCCGCCAGGAATTATCCCACTGACCACAGCCACAACCCCCGCATCTTCATTATCATTTTCATCTTCATTTCGTGAATAATCATTGTCATATTTGCATGTGACAAGCGAACCAGGAGCTAAATTTATAGTCACAGTTTTTTTGTTTTTAACGAATGTTGCTAAATTAGTTGAATCACTGCATCTAATTTTGTCAAAAGACCAGTGATCGCTGTGTAATGACCCTTCAGAAACTGAATATGTTCCAGGTGCCAAAAATTCACTGCTCCATACATCATTTTGCCCTAAGCTAAAGGAGCCGGCAAAACTTGAGCTAAACGGAAATTTCCTGTGTGTATCGCGCTCAGTTCTTTTGATGATTGTAATTTTTCCTAATTGCTGATTACCAAAATTATATACTGGCTCAGGTTCTTCTATGTAATTTTCCATTTTTTCATAACTATTCGGATTAGAATCAGGAAGAATTATCTCATGACAAGAATTGTCATTTGGAAAAGTTTGCTTCCAACCTTCTTTTTGAACTTCACAAACTTTATATTTTCCTGGTACAAGATTCTCAAACCAATACCAGCCGAAATGCTGTTCACTACTATCTGTATTCATTGTTTCTATTGGTTCACTGTCATATCCTTCCCCGTTTGACTTGTAAAGATTAATTGTCCAGCCGGAAAGTAAAGATTCTGTTTCATCTTTTATCCCATCTCCATCAGCATCACTCCATTTCATTCCATGGATATCACTAAGCTCCACATTCCCAACTTCAACATTTGCATTTTCTCCAGCTGCTATCGTTTTATTTTGGCAAATTCCCGTGGTATTTTTCCAACCAGCAAAAACATTTTCTTCTTTTATAGAATAATCTCCTGGCACAAGCTTTTCAAATAGAGCGTTTCCATTAGAATTAGTATATTTCATTCCATCTGAAATAACTTGGCCCTGACAATCAGATCCAGCATAAATTCCCATTTGCCAACCTTCCAATGAAGGTTCGTCATCATTTTCCCTATTATTATTTAAGTCATTAAATTTATGCACATTAATTGAACCGTATCGGGTATTAGTAATTGTGCAAATAATATCTTCATCTTTGTTGACTGTGATGTCAGAAAGACTCGTGCCAACGCCAGAAGCTATAATTGCATCGCCATTTTTACATTCAATTGATGAAGCATAGTTGGAAAGACTTGTGGCTGGGTGCCAATGTCCCCACCACCAAGCGCCACTGCCAGTTTCGGAGACAGAGTGCGTTCCAGCTTTTACTGTTTTTTTCCAAGTCGAATCACCATCACCGGCAAGCAATCTTTCAATGTCACCATCAATCTTCAAGTTGAATTTACCTTCATCGTCAGATGGATTGAGATTTTTCACAACCTTAATTGTTCCTGTGTTTCTGATGTTTTGAATTGTGCAAGTAACATCTTCGTCCTCCCCAACATTGATTCTAGAAAGACTGGTTCCAAGTCCTGAAGAAACTTCCACTGTTTCATAATGACAATGACCATAATGGCAATAGTCAATTTCTTGACGAGTGCATCTTATCGAAGATGTATAATCTGCCAAGTCTGTTGCGCCATAAGCTTCCTCTGAAACGCTATGTGTTCCAACTATTACTGTTTGTGTTCCAGTTGTTCCATTATCTCCCTTATTTATTCCTTTAATTGTTTCATCGATTAATAAATTAAATCTGCCAGAATCAAAACCTAAATTTGAACGCAAATCTTTAATAACTTTTATAGTCCCAGTTGCCAATTCAACTTTGACATTAAATGATCTATTTGAAGTGTTCCCCGCGACATCACTTGCGCTACAATTCACTGTTGTTGTTCCAACTGGAAAAATTGAATCAGAGGCTGGGTCACAAGTCACTTCAACAGTTCCATCCACTGCGTCATTTGCTGTCGGAAGTGCGTATGAGACACTTTTGCCATTTGAATCATTAGTTTTTGTAGTTATATTAGCCGGCACTCCGGAAATAGCAGGAGGAGTTGTATCTCGAACTGTCACAACAAATGATCCAGTTGAAGTATTTCCAGCTGTATCAGTAGCACTGCAGTTAACTGTCGTTGCTCCCATCGGAAAAGTCGAACCAGATGCCGGAACACAAGTCACCACAGGATTTGCAGGATCAGTATCAGTAGCAGTAACGCTAAAAGAAACAACAGCGCCACTTGAACTTGTGGCTTCAGAAATCATATCTGCCGGCAAATTTAGAACTGGAGGAGTTGTGTCAGAAGGCACATTGCAAACTCTCTGAATAGTAATTCGAGCATTATCAATATTGCCACCAGGAGGATTATAATTATTTACTGGCCCAGTAGCATAGGTGTGATATCCTCCATAACCATCACCATTAACATCTAATTCAACTTTAGTAACTTCATATCCACTGCCCGCCAAAACACTTATTCTGGTGTTGCCATTGCTAAAATTTATATCCACCTTATCATCAGAAAAATCACTGTCTTTTGTATAAATAAAATTATCAGGACTGCAAGCAGGAGAAGTCACCGCGTAAGCAATTTCTACTCGTATACTATCAACGTAAGCTATTTGGCTACCACCATTAGATCTCTTGACAGATAAAATAACACCAAAATCATCATCATTTACCTGTTCTGGTGTCCATGCTGTCCCCCACAAATCCGCCGGTCCTCCATAAGTAGCAACCGCATCGGATGTTGGCCAATATTCACCATGGGCGTGATTAGATCCAACTATTGTACCGTCATCATCAACAAGTTTAACTAAATAATCTTGCACAATTGACGCAGAAGCTTTCCGTTCTATTGAGACCTGAATTCCCATAATGGTTGCTTCCGCTGGCACAGAAAAACCAAAATTTGAAACTTTAAGATGATTAGAGACATGTCCAGTGTTTGTAATAATAGTAGTCGCATATTGATTATCAGAAATCTTAGCATTACCAGCATTCATCCAAATAAAATCTTCACCAGCCCAACTATTAACAGAAGTGGATGGATTCATTCCTACATAAAAAATTGTAAAATGATCCAAATTTGCTGATATTTTTTCATCTTCAATTTTTGTGTCATCCTTGGAAACCGTTTTCGCATCTTCCAATTCTGATTCTTTTTCCGCATATCTAATTTGCACATCATCTCGATCAGCTGGTTTTGGCAAAGTTAGATCATATTCAAAAGTTCCATCCTCCATATCAGATGTAATGTCATAAGCTTTGTTTGAAAGCGCATTTAATGATGCAACTTGCTCGTCAGTTAATTCTATCTCCTCAATCGAAAGTTTTCCGGGATTTTCTGGTAATTTTGTGAAAGTAACGCTCACTTCTTCATTTTGTGGAGCCACATACTTTACATCTTTCTCCACTGAATCATTAGTAGTGGCCTTGTCGCCATCAACAGACCAAATATCTTTTTTCACTTCTTCACCCTTTGTTGTATCATTCTCAGAACCTTCCCCTATTGGGGTTTCTTTTTCTGGTACAACAATTGAGGCTGCCTCTGGAGTTATTTGACCTTCACCTGTGATTTCAATTTTTTCAGTATCAGTATCAGTATCAGTTGTTTCCGTTGTTTCTGTTGGCACAGCAGTAGTTTCTTCCACTATCGGAGTCGCTTCTTCAACTGGAACAACAGCTTCCACTGCCGATTCTTCTTTTGGCGCTGGAATTGATTTTTCTGCCACTTCCGTCTTTGGATCTTCTTTCATTTCTTCTTTTGGCTCTTCTCTTGAATCTGAAGTCGAATCCGAAGCTGGAGCCGGAACGGCTTCTTCAGTTACTTCGTCAGTTGCAATAGCTCGCAAAATTCCTGGGGCACTCACAGGTTGCAACGCCATCATCATAACCATGAAAGAATACAGAATTTTTTCTGCAACTCCTTTGGATTTTTTCGTGATCTTTTTTATAATTTTCATAGATTTGAATTAAACAATTTATTTTATTAAAAATTTAAAAAACAAAAAAACAACCAAAACTGACTGCCTTCAAAAAGACACCAAGCTTTAGTTGTTTTTCCACAGCTAAAATTCTCCTATTATTAACCAGCCGAGCATTATCGCTCCATTTATGATATAATTACGGCATAACAAAATAAACACAAAAATGCCGTATGCAAACAAAAACAAATTTTCAAGTGCTTCCCATGGAAGTGCGCGCCGA